>JBOFKD010000297.1:0-128420 GCA_051657165.1 Bacteroidales bacterium
TAACGCAGAGTGTAGGGTCACATGGCATGTGACCGGAGTTCAAAATAGTATGCCATCTCGAATACCCCACAATTATATACGCTGGGATAAGTCCATAATGATTACTCTTACCATAAATCTCTAACATATTATATCGGGCATACGCTCTGAAACTCCCGTACTTCTTGTTTCTTATTTCTTCTATGCATAGGATCAGTGCGACAACATGTAGATGCGATTCTCATTGCCATTTATCCTGTTCTTTTACACCGAAGGTGTAATTTGTCTGTAACCGCGTTTTGAATCCTGAATCGGAACGGATGAAGGAGTCAAAGCGTGGCTGATTGCCAGCCTGACACCACAACCCCGAAGGTGGTTGTTTGTGAAGAAAGTGACCAAAACAGGGATCAGCGGATTATTGAAGCAAATCATAAGATTTGAATATTATTAAATAAAATAATACAATAAAAACTAGTTATAACAAATAATAACTACATTTGCAACAAAGCATAGAAAAACATTTACACATCCAGAGACAGGCATGATTTACATATACGATTATAACTCACGATTAGGATTTGCTTTATATAAATCACGTACTCTATTAAGTGATAATGGAATTGAGCAGTGGGTACGTAATCTACCAACAGATGATTGGATGGTAATTCAGGATATCCCAGTCATAAGATTTGTCGGGCTATAGTATATTTTATTATATAATAAAAACACAATAACAATAAATATGAGACTAAAATGTATTTTCCTAATGATGATGACTCTTTTTTCTATCACTTTCTCATCGTGCGATAAAGACGAAAAGGATAATATAGACTCTTGGGTTAGTAAACTAAAACTTGAACAGACCCTTTGGGAAGGAAATTATTATAGTGAAGATAGTCCGAAAGGTATCCTGGTAAAAATAACATTTCTGGATACAGATCGTTTGGTATATTCTTTTACTCATTATACCTCTAATGCAAGTTATAAGAGATCAAACAGATTGCTCAGTATAAAACAAATCGGCGGTAATAAATTATTGGATGGAGATTGGATTATTGTAGAAGCCAATTCTTCAGGAATGACTTTATTAAGAAATCCACAGAGTACAAGTGGAGAGGATTCGGCCAAACTGGTTATAAAACAGGTTTGGTAAAATAAATGCTTGAATTGAAAAGGGAATCAATCTATGATAAAAAAAAGGATACATAAACTGTATCCTTTTTTTATTTTGAAGTTATCTCATTAAAACCAGCTTACGACCTGGTTTACACCTTCAATAAACACGACGTAGCGGATAAACTTCCCAAGAAGCATTGATATAGCTACAATCCAGACATTACTTCGCATAAAGCCCAGAGCTACAGCTATAATATCGCCTATTCCGGGAAGGAATGCAAAAAATGCGGTCCAGGAACCTTTCTTCTGCAACCAGTTCTGAAACTTATCGATTTTGGGTTTAGGTACTTTGAGGTACTTTTCGATCCACTCAATTTTCCCCAGGTGTCCGAGCCAGTAACAGCTCATCCCTCCCAGCCAGTTTCCCAGTGTAGCCGCAGCGATACATCCCCACTGATCCATACCGGCAAGTATTAAAGCACTAAAAACAACTTCAGAACTAAAGGGGAGTATAGTTGCTGCCAGAAAAGCAGCAATAAAAAGCCCGACATAACCCCATTCGGCAAATTCTACCATAAGAATATTTTGTTATAAGACTAATAAGCCTGTTAATACATATAATAATAACGCTATGAAGAAAAGGTAGTTGATTAACCGTCCTCTTTTTATTGTAAAATAATTCGCTATGAAATAGGCTGCCAGAAAATCAGCCGACCAATGCAGCGGATAAAGAGCATTACCTTTGAATACGGCAATTGCCAGCAAAACAAAATATGTCAGCAACAGAAAATCATAGGAACTCCTGACACGAACCTTATCCTGTGTTGTCCCAAATTTGAGAGAGGCCGCCGTGATGAGCACAAGCGTAAGCGTGAGAAGCGAATGGGCCATCTCCGCATATGTCCATACCGAGAAATCCGGAAAAGAAAAGTGCGTTAAGGAACTGAATATTTCCCACATACGTGAGCTCTGATCCATGATAAAATAGGGAAAAGAGGCTATGATATAGGGTGCTGAAATACCAAATAAAATGGCTGCCACATTTTTTACTGTGAAAATACGCATGAAAAACAATGCGATAAACAGTAGCGGCAGTAACCACAGAAGATCTATACAAAACAACGTAGCTATCGAATAGAATAATGCATAGTTAAAGATGGCACGCTGTGATTTTTCAAGCTGATAGGAATGCAGCAAAAAGAGATAGCTCAATGACATAAACAATACGGAAAACACAACCGAGAGCGAGATATTTGCGCCAATATATTGCAGACTTATCACGAGAAAGAAAAGAAAAGGTAGTGTGCTCTTTTCTCTTATAAGGCTAAACATATCAATAATCTGTAATAATACAAATGCAATTAACAACGTTATAACAGCAAGAACCGTACTGTTCCATATGAATGGAAGTCCGGAAATGAAGTTT
Source organism: Bacteroidales bacterium (assembly GCA_051657165.1). Classification (GTDB taxonomy): domain Bacteria; phylum Bacteroidota; class Bacteroidia; order Bacteroidales; family UBA7332; genus UBA7332. The sequence continues at coordinate 2,522 of JBOFKD010000297.1, forward strand.
GCAACCAACCCGTATACGGGCTGGACTATATTTAATGTATCAGAAGGAACTGACAGTAAAAAATCAGCCAGAAGATATATGCCTAATAGCAGAATCGATGCCGGAATAGTCAGCTGACTTTTCCCAATCTTAGTTAAGCTTGTCATAATAAGTAATATCAAAAATTTACTACCGTGTTTTGAGTAACTTCTATTGCTAAAAAAAAACGGGCTATAAATGAATTATAGCCCGAATGTATAGATTTTTTTTTGATTGATTACAGATCAAAGCCAATATCTGAACGGAAATACTTACCGTCATACGAAATCTTAGCTGCATTGCGGAAGGATGTTGCCAGTGCCTCGTCTTTTGAATTGCCATAAGAGCTTACGGCAATTACACGGCCACCATCCGTTACGATAGCTCCGTCTGCCTCTTTTGTTCCGGCATGAAACACAATTGAATCCGTGATCTGATCCAGTCCGGAGATCACTTTTCCTTTTTCATAGTCGCCCGGATATCCGCCTGAAACCAGCATTACAGTCACAGCCGAACGCGGATCTTCTTCGAGTGTTTTCTCATTTAAAGTGCCCTCAGCTACACCTTCAAACAAATCCAGAAGATCAGATTTGATACGAAGCATTACAGCTTCGGTCTCAGGATCACCCATACGTACATTATATTCAATAACCATCGGCTCGCCGTTTACACGGATCAGACCCAGGAAAATAAATCCTTTGTATTCTATACCTTCAGCTTTCAGACCATTCACCGTAGGAATAACAATACGCTCTTCAACTTTCTTCATGAATGTTTCATCGGCAAAAGGGACAGGAGATACGGCACCCATTCCTCCGGTATTCAATCCGGTGTCGCCTTCTCCAATACGCTTGTAATCTTTTGCCACAGGCAGAATTTTATAAGATTCTCCGTCTGACAGTACGAATACCGAACATTCAATACCACTTAAGAATTCTTCGATTACAACGGTGTGACTAGCCTGTCCGAACATACCGTTCAGCATAGCTGCCAGCTCTTGTTTAGCTTCCTCCAGAGACTCAATAATAAGAACTCCTTTTCCGGCAGCCAGACCATCAGCTTTCAGCACATACGGAGCTTCAAGTGACTCAAGAAAAGCATAGCCTTCACTCAGTGTTTCCTTTGTAAAACTCTGATAGCGGGCTGTAGGGATATTGTGACGCATCATAAACGCCTTCGCAAAATCTTTACTTCCTTCTAACTGAGCTCCCTCTTTTGATGGTCCGATCACAGGAATATGCTTCAGCTGATCGTCGTTTTTGAAGAAATCAAATACGCCTTTAACCAAAGGGTCTTCAGGACCGACTACCACCATCGTGATGCTATTGGCAAGGACAAACTCCTTTATCTGAGGAAAATCAGATGCAGCCATTGGCACATTTGTACCAATCATTGCAGTTCCCGCATTACCGGGTGCAATAAACAGATTATCCAGCTTATTGCTTTGTTTCATCTTCCATGCTAACGCATTTTCTCTTCCTCCAGATCCAAGTAATAGAATGTTCATGTCTTCTGTTGTAATAAATCGATTATAATTAGATATTATCTTAAATTTTTCTCAAAATAGCGCGTAATGACTTCATGCAGGTGTACCCGGTCAATCCCTCTGACATTATGCTCATGTCCGGGATATACGAAATAATCAGGATAGGTTCCGGATTTTACACAAGCGTCCAGAAAACGAAGCGCATGCTGCATAAGCACAACATTATCCTCATCATCGTGGATCAGCAATAAATCGCCTTTCAGATCTCCGGCACGGTTGCTCAGATTGCTCGCATTGTATCCTTCCGGATTATCCTGCGGCGTATCCATATAGCGCTCACCATACATGATTTCGTATAGACTCCAGTCAGTTACGGCTCCGCCTGCTACTCCGACTTTGAATATTTCAGGATAGGTAAGCAGAAGATTAGTCGTCATGAATCCGCCAAAGCTCCATCCGTGCACACCTATGCGGTTATTATCAACATAAGGGAGTGATGCCAGAAGCTCCGCTCCTTTAACCTGATCTTTCATCTCTTCTGTTCCCAGCTGACGATGAATTACACTTTCGAATTCGTGCCCGCGGTTGGCTGATCCCCGGTTATCAACAGTAAATACTACATAACCCAGCTGAGCCATATACACATCCCATCCGCGTGCTCCCGACATCCAGGAGTCTGTTACCAGCTGAGCGTGAGGCCCGCCATATACATAGACAACGGCCGGATATTTTTTAGTTGAATCAAAATCCACCGGTTTGATCAGACGATAATGAAGATCTGTCTTTCCGTCTGCCGCTTTTATTGTACCCAAAGAGATTTCAGGCATTGTATAATTCTTATACGGATCAGAAGCCGTAAGCAGATTGGCTGATTTCAGAGATTTTGTATCCGTCACATCTATACGGCGTGGAGTCGTTGTGTTGCTGAAATTATCAATCAGGTAGCGGCCGTTTGCCGAAAGCTGTACATGGTGCGTACCGTTATTAGCGGTCAGACGGGTACGTTTGCCTGATTTCAGCTCTATTTTATATGTATTCTTCTGAATTGGCGAAGCTTCCGTTGATTCGATAAACAGGTTTTCGCCCTTTTCGTCAAATCCCAATACATTCAGTACCATCCAGTCGCCTTGTGTCAGCTGACGTTTTTTGTTTCCTTTCGTATCATAGATGTAAAGATGATTGAAGCCATCCTGTTTACTTTGCCAGATAAATTCATCCGGATTATTTGGTAAAAACAGAACCGGATTCTCAGGCTCAACATATCTTTTGTCTGTTTCCTTAATCAGAGATGAAACCCGTTTTCCTGTTTTCACATCATAGGTAACCAGTTCCAGAGAATCCTGTCCGCGATTCAGTTCACTTACGTAGATTAACGATTCATCCGGTGACCATGCTATGTTAGTCAGGTATTTCTCTTTCGGAAGTCCGGTTTTAAGAAACAGAGTATCTCCGGTCAGTGCATTATACACACCTATTGTGACGTGATGACTTTTTGAACCGGCCATCGGATATCTCACCTCTTTAATAACGGCCGGCTTCTCTTTAATAGAAAGAAGCGGATATACAGGCACCATTGTTTCGTCCATTCTGTAGAAGGCCAGCTTATCTCCTGAAGGCGACCAGAATGTTCCTTTTGAGATACCAAACTCACGCTGATGTACAGCCTGTCCGTTTACGATACCCGCATTATTATCATTGGTGATTTGTGTTTCATTTCCGTTAGCATCCGTCACGAATAAGTTATTCGCTCTCGTGTATGCCATTCGTTTGGATTGACGGGAGAAGTCTGTATTTTCTTTCCCGTTTGAAGGTATTTCATAAAGAACTGTTTTCTTCTTAAAGTCATACGCCAGGAGCGTATCACCTTTAAAGAATTCTATAACCGGCATTTCTCCCTGAGGAAAAGAAACCGCAGGTATTCTTTTCAGATCAAACTGTGCAAAATCTGCAACCGTCAGAAGGACTTGCTTCTTTTTCAGTTTTAGCGGATCTGCTACGTACAAAGTATCACCCTGTTGATAAACAACCTGATTACCGAACCATTGCAATTGCTTTTTACTTGCAGGAATAAACTTCTGGTAAGTTTTACCTCCCGGAGTCAAGTCATGAAGCGTTAGTTTTGTGTTTTGTGCACTCAATGGCATAAGAAAAACGAGTAAGAATAATGTGTAAAGTGTTCTCATACTTGTAAAAACATAGAAAGTGAAGAGTTTTGACTCCTGAGAATCAAACTCTTCACCTTCAATTATTTATTTTTTGAATCTGTCAGCCGGATTAGAAATTCGCTGGCGTTTTCCACCTGCATCTCTTGTTCCTGCAGGTTTGCGGTCACCACCAAATGAACGTTCTCCTCTTTCTGAACGATCGAATCCTGGTTTACGATCACCGAATTTACGGTCACCGCCGAATGAACGTTCTTTACGATCGCCAAATTTGCGGTCGCCTCCGAATGAACGTTCTTTGCGATCGCCGAATGAGCGTTCGCCTCTTTCTGAACGGTCAAATCCTGGTTTACGGTCTCCGAATTTACGATCTCCTCCGAATGAGCGCTCTTTACGGTCGCCAAACTTGCGGTCTCCACCGAATGAACGTTCGTTGCGATCGCCGAATGAGCGGTCGCCTCTTTCTGAGCGATCAAATCCTGGTTTACGATCTCCGAATTTACGATCTCCGCCGAATGAACGCTCTTTACGGTCGCCAAACTTGCGGTCGCCACCGAATGAACGTTCGTTGCGATCACCGAATGAGCGTTCGCCTCGTTCTGAGCGATCAAATCCTGGTTTACGATCTCCGAATTTTTTCTCGCCATCGAATGAGCGCTCTTTACGGTCGCCGAACTTGCGGTCGCCACCGAATGAACGTTCGTTGCGATCACCGAATGAGCGTTCGCCTCTTTCCTTACGGAATTCGCTACGCGGAGCAGAAGCATTTTTCGCAAACTCTTTGCGGATTTCGTCATCATCACGACGCTTAAATGTAATTGGCGTAGCTTCTTCAACTACAGCTTCCTCACCACTTTCAGCCAGTTTCGTTTTAAACTCTTTACGTTTACCTTCGAAGATTTCGAATTTACGGAACTCACAATCCAATCCACCATTCATCAGTTTGATTTTAGCAGACGGACGAAGACCGATTTTCTCGAAACACTCATAACGGTAGCTCAGAATCCATGTCTCGCAACCGATAAATACGTGTTTTAGTCTCTCTCCGATATTTTCATACAAACCAAGCAAGTCTTTCGATGAGATACGCTCACCGTAAGGAGGGTTTGTTACGATAACACATTTACCTGTTCCCGGAATTTCTGTATATTCCTGAAGAGGTTTAATCGACAGTTCGATACATTTACCAACACCGGCACTTTTAATATTTTCCTCAGCAATAGCAATTGCACGCGGAGACATATCTGATCCGTAAATTTTGAAGTCAAAATCACGCTCATAAGTTTCATCGTTATATAAACGGTCGAACAACTCTTCATCATAGTCTTTCCAGCGCTCAAAAGCAAACTCTTTGCGGTAGATTCCCGGAGGGATATTCAAAGCAATCATAGCTGCTTCAATCAACAAAGTTCCCGAACCACACATTGGATCAAGGAAGTCAGAGTTACCTCTCCATCCTGTTTTTAGAATCATACCCGCAGCAAGCACCTCATTCAGGGGAGCTTCTGTCTGGTCTGTACGCCATCCTCTTTTATGCAAAGATTCACCCGAGCTATCTAATGATATAGTAACCTGATCATGTGACACATGAAGGTTGATCATCAGATCAGCATTTGTTACACGTACGGACGGACGTCTGTTGAATTGCTCCATAAAGTAATCCACAATAGCATCCTTAGCACGGTAAGTCAGGAATTTTGAATGACTAAAATCATCTGAGTATACAGTCGCATCAATAGAAAAAGTTTGATCAGCCTGGATGTAGTTTTCCCAACGAATCTTCTTAATTTGTTCGTATACCTGATCTGTATTGTTTGCTGTAAACTTAGCAATGGGTTTTAGAATACGTACCGCAGTTCTGCAATGCAGGTTTGCTTTGTACATCAATTCCAGGTCACCTTTAAAAGATACCATTCGACGACCTATCTCAATTTCATCAGCCCCTAAGTTGGTAAGCTCTTCCGCTAATACATCCTCCAGTTCGGCGAATGTCTTAGCGACCATTTCAAATTTTTCTGTATTCATTGGTTTCATGCTGAAACAATAGCTTTTATCCGTTGTTATTTTCTAGTGCAAAAGTAATAAAATAAAAGGGAGTTCAATCTATATACATTCGTCATTCTTATAATCTTTAACTATAAGCACATATATTTCGGATACTTTGGGCTTAAATTCGTTTTTTTAAACATCTGATCCCGCACAAAGAAGCTTACTAATTAAAAATCAAATATTTCAACCACCTTCATAAAACAGCTCTAAGGAGGAATCCGGCAAGTTATTAACCGGTTGAAAACTCCTCGGGTTATTAACAAAACAGGCAACTTTTCAACAGTTTGATTAATTGTTCCATGTTTTTTTAGGCATGTGAAACATTTTATTTATTACTTTGTCCCAGAGTTATAACTAATTTGTATAACCCTTATAACCAACAATATAATATGGGTAAAGTAATTGCACTAGCTAATCAAAAAGGAGGAGTTGGGAAAACCACGACTACCATTAACCTGGCAGCATCACTGGCTGCTTTAGGAAAAAAAGTTTTGGTATTGGATGCAGATCCTCAGGCAAACGCATCTTCGGGATTGGGCATCGATGTCCGTAATGCCGATTTCTCTATCTATGATTGCCTGGTAAACGGGACATCAGTCAAAGAGGCTGCGATCCATACTAATTTTGAAAACCTGGATATTATCTGCTCCCGCATCGACCTGGTTGGTGCCGAGCTTGAATTGTTGAATCTGGAAAACAGAGAGCGCATTCTGGAAAAACTGTTGAATGATGTGCGTAATGATTATGATTATGTTCTGATTGACTGCTCTCCATCATTAGGGTTAATCACCGTTAACTCACTAACAGCCGCTGACTCTGTTATTATACCTGTTCAGGCAGAATATTTTGCACTGGAAGGTATCAGTAAACTCTTGAATACAATCAAAATCATTAAGTCTAAATTAAATCCGGGATTAGATATCGAAGGATTTCTTCTGACGATGTACGACAATCGCCTTCGTTTGGCAAATCAGATCTACGAGGAACTAAAACAGCACTTTGGAACGATGGTTTTCAACGCTGTTATTCATCGCAATATACGCCTGAGTGAAGCTCCGAGTCACGGACTTCCGGTTATGTATTACGATGCAGAATCCAAAGGAGCTAAAAACCATCTCCTTCTGGCCGAAGAAATCATAGATAAGCACAAGCGAACTAAGAAATAGAGAGAATTATTATGGCACTACCAAAGAAAAGCGTATTGGGAAGAGGGCTTGATGCATTAATCACCCTTGACGAAGTGAAGATCAGCGGATCTTCATCGATAAATGAGATTGAACTATCTAAAATTCATCCAAACCCGGATCAACCCCGGCGTGCTATTGAGGAATCTGCCTTAGAAGAGCTGGCACAATCAATTCGTTCACTGGGCGTTATTCAGCCAATTACCCTTCGCGAGTTATCGGAAGATAATTATCAGATCATCGCCGGAGAACGACGCTATCGCGCTTCGCTGAAAGCTGGTCTGAAAGCGGTTCCTGCTTACGTAAGAAAAGTAAGTGATACTGAACTGCTTGAAATGGCATTAATCGAGAATATCCAGCGCGAAGATCTCAACTCTATAGAAATAGCTCTTGCCTATCAGAACCTGATCGACCAGTACAGCCTCACTCAGGAAAAACTAAGCGAACGTGTCGGAAAGAATCGTTCTACCATCACGAATTATCTTCGTCTGCTCAAACTTCCTGCAGGCATACAGATGGGTATCAAAGATAAAAAAATAGATATGGGTCATGCCCGCGCTTTAATATCCATCGAGGATCCGAGCATTCAGCTTATGGTTTTTGAGGAGATCATAAAGCAGGGATTATCTGTCCGGAAAGTCGAAGAGATCGTACGCTCTTTAAACAACGGCGAGGAAGTAGCAGAAGTTGTTAAAAAGAAAGAGAAGAAAAGCGCTATGCCTGAAGAATTCTCTCTTCTTAAAAACCATCTGACTAATTTTTTCAGCTCTAAAGTTCAACTTTCTATCAACGATAAAGGCAAAGGTAAGATATCTATCCCTTTTGAATCTGAAGAAGATCTGGAACGCCTGATAGCTCTGCTGGATGCTCAAAAAACGAAGATCTAATTATATATAAGGATGTTAATTATTGAGATCCTTAGCTGTTATAGCTAAATCGTACTATTTTTGTGCATTCGTTTTTAACGAAAACACATATTTATGAGATTTATATCTAAAATACTGATATCATCATTATCCTTTTGGTTTGCCTCCTTATCTCTGCTTGCTCAATCAGACAAACAGAGAGAAGGAGTCATTGCCATGGATTCTATTGTGCAAATCACAGAACCCCGGACATTATCCTCCGATACGATCAATCTGAATGAAAAGAAAATCATTTCGGAGAAAAAGCATAAGGAAGATATTAAGACGATTAAGCCCTTTGCGCCTGATCCGACCCGTGCTGTCTGGTATGCTGCCCTATTCCCCGGATTAGGACAGATTTACAATCGTAAATACTGGAAACTTCCGATTGTTTACGGTGGATTTGCCGGTACATTTTATGCCTACAACTGGAACTCTCAGTTTCTGAAAGATTACTCTCAGGCATACCTCGATATTATGGACAATGATCCGAACACAAAAAGCTATGAAGATATCATTCCTTCATCTATGCTTAATTCGTACAATCAGGATCAGATTAAGAATATTTTAAAGAGACAGAAAGATATGTTCCGCCGGAATCGTGATTTAAGTATTATCTCGATGCTGGGCGTTTATCTGCTGTCTGTACTTGATGCATATGTGGATGCGCAACTTTTTGACTTCGACATCAATCCGGACATTAGTATGCGCGTCGAACCTACAATAATTATGCCTGAGAAGTCCGCTCCTCAGGGCGTAGGAGTCTCCTGGTCGTTACGTTTTTAAAAACTGACCGGGACAAACTCCTGTCAGTTATTGGATTTAACTAAACTAAAACATTTATTATGAGGTATAAAATAGCAATATTACTGTTTATATCTATTTTTTCCGGCTCATTGAGAAGTGAGGCAGTTACTACATCTATTTATTCGCCGCAGCAGACTTTGAGTGATTCTCTGTCTAAAGATGAATCTCCGGCTGCGATAGACAAAGTTCTTTCAAACAGTCTGGACAGCGTTATATCCAACTGGATGTACGCCGGCAAAATCAAATACGATTCTTCCTGTGTTTCCCGCAGATCTTATTGTCCGCCATTATCAGACTCTACCTATATAGAGAGACTTGGCAGGATAACTACTCTGATAGAATTACCCTATAATGATGTAATCAAAAAATACATCGAATATTATACAGGTCCCCGCAGACGGTTTGTCGAACAGGTACTTGGTCTTTCCCAGTATTACTTCCCGATGATTGAACAGGTATTTGATGCCAACAACATTCCACTGGAGCTAAAATATCTGGCGGTTGTCGAATCGGCATTGAATCCACGGGCTTACTCCAGACAAGGAGCTTCCGGCTTATGGCAATTTATGCTCCCGACCGGCAAATCTTATGGACTGGAGATATCTACGCTTGTGGATGAAAGACGAAACCCCTATCAGTCCACACTGGCCGCAGCTAAATATCTGAAGTCATTATACAATATTTACAATGACTGGACTCTGGCAATGGCTGCCTACAACTGTGGTCCGGGAAATGTAAACAAAGCGATTAAACGCACATCGGGACAAAAAGATTATTGGGCTATTTATTATAATCTGCCTAAAGGAACCCGCGAATATCTGCCCCTGTTCATTGCAATCAATTATATTATGAATTATCATTCCGAACATGAGATCTGCCCCTCTGTTTGTCCGATTGCGCTGGATATGGATACTGTAAAAATAAACAAAACAGTTCACTTCAGCCAGATATCAAAGGCTACAGGTATATCTATCGATGAACTTCGGGCTTTCAATCCTCAGTTCAAACGCGACATTATTCCCGGAGCACATCGTACGCATACGCTCCGCCTGCCTATGGCTGCAATGATGGCTTATGTGGAAAAAGAAGATTCTATTCTGAAAATAAACACCAGCAGGGATCTGAGACAAACTGTAGAAATCGGATCAAAAACACAGACCGTACATCACAGTATTCCTCAGGGCGAATACAGAAATCATACAATCAGTCAGGGGGAGACTCTGGGAGGCATAGCTGCTAAATACAAAGTATCTGTGACAGACTTAAAATCCTGGAACAATCTTGCAAATAACAACATCAGAGCCGGACGTAATCTGAAAATATACGGGAAAGGTGGTCCTCAGGCTTCCGCTCCGATCGTTTCAGAAACAAAAGCTACTGATAACGGTCCTGTTCTGACATTCAAAGAATATAAAGTTAAGTCGGGTGATTCTTTCTGGATCATTGCCCGCGAACATAAAACCAGTATCCAAAAAATTCTGGACATTAATAATATGAATTCTTCCAGTAAGCTACAACCGGGACAGGTTATCCGGGTGCCACTGGGATAAACATACACTTAAAAATTAGCCTGAAAGCCTAAAAAGCACTAAAAACATGCTATAAAGCACATTTTTTAGCTTGTTTATTTGGAAGTTTGTTTGAGAACCCCGATATTTGTATCGGTTTTTTCATAGTATTAGATTTTAAGGTTAATAAAAGATTGAGGTGGGTTGTCGTGATGACAACCTTTTCTTTTTTATATACCTTCCATTTTTACTCATTTCCACAGATCTTTCTTACTAAATTCAACAACATTCCTGCAAGGAACAACGAATCGTATCCCGATTTCACCTATCCTGTTCCATAAAGACATCACCCATTATTTTTACTTGCAGAATAAAAAGCGAAGGAATCCATTATTATCTCAATAATTTTTTATTTTTGCTACCGTACAAATTAATTCTTTAAGTGAAACAAAAAATAATAAGCACTCTCAAGGTTCTTATATCTTTGGGACTGGGCATTTATATTTTCTGGCTCGTATATCGTAAAGCTGATATCGGCCAAATGAAAGAGATTTTGAGTGAGGGAGTTTCATACTGGCTTTTATTTCTATCTGCCGTTGTCGGTTTATTCAGTCATATTGCCCGAGCAAAAAGATGGCAAATGCTTATACAACCATTGGGAATAAGGCCATCGGTTAAAGAATTGACATATGCTATTTTTGTAAATTACGGTGTTAATATAATTCTGCCGAGAGTCGGCGAATTTACCCGTTGCGGAATGGTTGCAAAGAAATACAATCTGAAATTTACCGAAGTAATCGGGACGCTGGTTTCTGAAAGATTTACAGATGTGATGACTGTACTTGGAATTGTATTCATCGCATTCCTCATGCAAATAAAAACATTTGTACATTTCTTTGATGAAAACGGTACCGTATTCGATAAGATAGACGGCATACTGACTTCTCCCTGGTTTTACATTATCATTCTTATGCTGGTTGTGTTTACATACGCCTTCTTTAAGAACTTTAGTCAGTTTACTTTAGTCAGTAAGACTAAACAGATAATTCGGAACCTCTGGAAAGGTGCGATGTCAATACGAAAAATGGAATCACCGGGCGGATATCTCTTTTACTCCTTCCTGATCTGGTTTTTGTATTTCATTCAACTCTACTTAATGGTCAAAGCCTTTGAGTTCACATCCGGCATATCACTCCTGGTTTGTTTTATAGCTTTTGCTATGACAGGGATCGCCGGAGCTGTTCCCGTACAGGGCGGTATAGGAGCCTGGCATTTTGCCGTTATTACAACATTTGTTTATTACGGTGTAGGCAGAACAGAAGCTTCAGCATTTGCTTTTGCCGCTCACCTGCTGACAACATTTCTTAATGCATTCTGGGGTGCCTTCGGCTTCCTGGCTGCAACAAACAGACTGACATTTTTAATGGGTAGAAATACCTCTAAAACATAATAAGCTATGGAAATTTCAAACTTACAACCACGCGCATTGTGGGAAAACTTTAGTGCAATCTGTAAGATTCCTCATCCATCAGGACTTTCAGAGCCAATCCGAAATTTTTTGGTTGACTTCGGAAAATCACTTTCTCTTGAAACGTTAACTGACGAGGTTGGTAATGTATTGATCCGTAAGCCGGCTACTCCGGGTATGGAGAACGCGCCAATTGTTGTACTTCAGGCTCACATGGACATGGTACCTCAGAAAAACAGCCATGTTAATCATAATTTCGAAACTGATCCGATCCAGGCTTATGTTGACGGAGAATGGGTAAAAGCTAAAGATACAACTCTGGGTGCTGACAACGGAATCGGTATGGCTGCTATTATGGCTGTTCTTCAGTCCAAAGAGATCAAACACGGACCTATCGAGGCTCTGATCACTGTTGACGAAGAAACAGGAATGCACGGAGCTTTCGGTCTGAAAGAAGGATTTGTGAAAGGTAAAATCCTGATGAATACAGATTCTGAAGACTGGGGTGAATTATTCGTAGGTTGCGCAGGTGGTGTAGACGTTACAGCATCTATCCAATATAAAGAAGAGACTGAGATGCCTGAAGGTGATATCGCTCTTAAAATCAGCGTTACCGGTCTGAAAGGCGGACATTCAGGATGCGACATCCATCTTGGACGTGCTAATGCAAATAAATTACTTTTCCGCTTCCTGAAACCGGCAGTAGCTGAATACGAAGCTCGTCTTTCATGGGTAAAAGGCGGAAGTTTACGTAATGCTATTCCACGCGAAGCATTTGCTATCGTAACAATTCCTGCTGAAGCAAAAGAAGAATTCATGGAAATGGCTGACGAATTTGCTGCTGACATCCGCGAAGACTACAGAGGTGTTGAGACTTCAATCCAGTTTACGGTTGAAGAAACTGAAATGCCAAAAACATTGATTCCGGAAGAAATTCAGGATAATATCATCAATGCAATTGTAGCTGTACAGAATGGTGCTGCGCGCTTCCTGACTGATATGCCTGACGTTGTAGAAACATCTTCAAATATGGCTATTATCTCAGCGGAGAACGGAACTTTCAGTGTAAAATTCCTGGTTCGCGGATCAAACGATAATCTGAAAATGGATCTTGCTTCAAGCATTGAAAGCACATTCGCTTTAGCCGGTGCTAAAGTTGAATTCTCAGGAGCATATCCGGGATGGAATCCAAACATGGATTCTAAAATTCTTCAGGTAATGAAAGATGCTTACAAGAAAATGTATGGTGTTGAACCGAAAGTGAATGTGATCCATGCTGGTCTGGAATGCGGTATCATCGGTGCGGCTTGTCCGGGCATGGATATGATCTCTTATGGTCCGACTGTACGTTTCCCTCACTCTCCGGACGAAAAAGTAAACATCGCTGATGTTGCTCATTTCTGGGATTATACAGTAGCTGTTCTTGAAAACATGAAATAAGAGTCTAAGACTCTCATTCTGAATACGATTTGGATATACAGAAAATAATCAGTATCTTTGTCGCAGAAATAACGAAAGCCTCGCTTGGGATAATCTCCCTTGCGAGACTTTTTTTATGATCTTACCTGAGATAAATATACTTTTCAATTCTATTATAAAACTTAAAGAAGACATGAATACTATTTCAAACTGTCCGAAATGCGATATGGACAATACTTACTTCGACGGAGTTATGAATATTTGTCCGGATTGTGGTTACGAATGGACAGGAAGTGATGAAGATGCAGCTGAAGAGAATACAGTGGCTAAAGACAGCAATGGTGCTATCCTTGAGGACGGTGATGCTGTAACTGTCATTAAAGATCTTAAAGTGAAAGGTTCATCTATGGTTATCAAGCGTGGTACAAAAGTAAAAAGTATCCGTTTAACAGAAAACCCGGAAGAAGTTGATTGTAAAATCGACGGAAGCAGCATCGTTCTGAAAACTTGCTTCCTTAAAAAATAAATAACAGAAAAGATATCCTGATGATTCTGAACCGAAGAATCCATTCAGGATATCTTTTTTTTATTTATACACAGTTAATTCATTGAACTGCCTGTATTCCTGAATCGTTATGGAATATACTATATCATGTAAGTATTCAGTAATTAAACAACCATCATACCTTATTGCTATGAATAAAATCCTAACCCGTCTATCCGGATTTCTTTTCATTCTTATTGCATTCTTTTCATCATTTCAACTATGGGGACAAACCCAAAATCAGATTAAGTCTGTAAATAATGATGAGTTTCTGAAGCTAATGAAGAATAAAGATGTTGTTATCATTGATGTCCGCACCCCTAAAGAATTCAACGAAGGGCATATACCCAATGCCATTAATATTGATTACAGAAGCGATGCCTTCATGGATCGCATAAAAAAATTAAACAAGGATAAAATTCTTGCTATATATTGCAGAAGCGGGAGCCGAAGTAAATCAGCAGCAAAAAAACTTATCGAGGCAGGATTTGATGTTTATGAATTAAACAAAGGAATCATGAACTGGACAGGTGATATCAGTAACTAAAAGCACCTGCTTAAATTTATTATTTCTGAAACTTATTTTCCTTACAAATGTTATTATCATGAGGTTATCCCGACTTTTCAAAGAGCCGGGATAACCTCCATCAAATAATTACGTTCGGTAATAATGAAACAGAATCAAAAAAACATCCTCTATTACATCGGGATGTTTCTTCTATTCGCGATCTTCTTTTTTGTATTAATAAAAAAAGGAGAGAGTATTTCTTCCGGTATAGCTTTACCGGAGGCAGGAATCCACAATATTGATTTATTCATGGAGTCTCTTCACCATGAACTGGCAGCTCCGCTAACAATTCTTTTACTTCAGATTATAGTCATCCTGATAGCCTCACGCATGGTAGGCTATCTGTTTGGTAAAATTGGTCAGCCGATGGTTATCGGAGAAATTATTGCCGGTATACTTCTCGGTCCCTCTCTATTAGGAAAATATTTCCCGGATGCCTTTCACTTTCTATTTAACCCTGACAGTCTGGGAGGATTGGATGCACTCAGTAAAATCGGATTAATTCTGTTTATGTTTATCATAGGTATGGAGCTGGATCTGAGTGTACTGAGAAAGAAAGTCAATCAAACTCTATTCATCAGCCATGCCAGCATATTATTCCCATTTTTCCTGGGAATGCTGCTCAGCTATTTTATCTATACGAAATATACCGACGGCAGTGTCCCGTATATTGCATTTTCGCTGTTTACAGGTATCTCAATGAGTATAACCGCGTTCCCTGTGCTAGCGCGTATCCTTCAGGAGAAAGGCCTTTTAAAATCCCACCTCGGAACCGTTACAATCGCTTCCGCCGCCAATGATGATATAACAGCCTGGTGTTTACTGGCTGCGGTAATTGCCATAGCGAAAGCAGGCACATTTGTGAGTGCACTCTATACCATTTTGCTGGCCGTTATCTATGTCGCTGTCATGTTTATGCTGGTCAAGCCATTTATGCGTAAAATCGGTGAGATTTATACACGCAAAGAGGTTATGAACAAGCCGTTCATCGCATTTATCTTTGCCGTACTTATTTTATCGTCTGTTGCAACTCAGATTATAGGTATCCATGCCTTATTCGGAGCTTTTCTGGCAGGTGTTGTCATGTCGCCGAATCTGCGCTTCCGCAAAATAATATCCGAGAAGATTGAAGATGTAGCTCTGGTACTGCTACTTCCTCTGTTCTTTGTATTCACAGGATTAAGAACAGAAATTGGATTACTGAGCACGCCACAGCACTGGATTATGTGCGGGGTGTTTACACTTGTTGCTATTACCGGAAAATTCGGTGGCGGAGCCATTTCTGCAAAACTTGCCGGCGAAAGCTGGAAAGACAGTTTGTCAATCGGCATACTTATGAACACACGTGGATTAATGGAACTGGTTGTTCTGAATATCGGTTATGATATGGGGATTCTTCCTCCAACTATTTTCGTTATGCTTGTCATTATGGCTTTGGTCACAACCTTTATGACTAGTCCCCTCCTTTCACTTATTGACAGATTATTTAAAGTCAGAAAGAAAGAAGAAGTTGCTGCTGACGTATGTATCCGGAAATATGAAATACTTATCTCTTTCGGCTTGCCGGATACGGGCAAACGCTTACTGAGCCTGTGTGATCAGCTATTTAGTTATCATAAATGCGGAATGGGAATTACGGCACTCCACCTAACCGGCGGGACCGACACAAACCCAATGCACATAAACGACTACAGGCAAAACAGTTTCACTCCGATTGCTGAGAAATCCAATCGTCTGCACATCCCAATCCTCACAAAACACCGCGTAACAAACGACATTACGCAGGGTATTATTGATGAATGCAGAGAGGACGATTATGATCTTTTATTAGTGGGCGCAGGTGTCAATATGAACCGGAACCCCAAAGTAGCTGTAAAGAAACAGGGATTCCCGTTTAACTGGATCAAAAAATATATCCATTCAAATCTCGAAGGACTCTCCTCTCTTGAGTTAATGCAGGATAAAAGCGATGTTTTTGTCCGTGAAATAAAAAATGATGTAGGCATATTTGTAAACCGGAATCTGGGAAACATCCGGCGCATACTCATGATAATAACTGATCCTGAAGATCTCTTTCTTATTAAATGGGGCGAACGGATTATGAATAATCCGGATATATATATTCAGGTTATAATGACTGCCGAATTCAGGGGGTATGAAGACATGCCATTAAAAGTATTTGCACGAAAATACAAACAACGCATTGCTCTTATACGTACTCATTTTATGAATGAGGCTACTTACGCCGGGCAAGATCTGATGCTCGTTTCTTATAATGGATGGAAAGTTCTGACCATTGCTTCACATCATGATATAGAGAAGATTCCTTCGACGCTTATTATACACCATCCAAAAACAAAAGAGGAAGGTGAAGACGAGAAATAGAAACAAAAAGGCCTGATAAATTCATAAACAGAATTTATCAGGCCTTTTATCTTTTACAGAGTCCATCAAATAGAGCTAGCCAAAAGACGGAATAGCCTTACAGAATAAGGTCTAGCTGAATAGCCTCCATTATTTCAGACTTCAGTACTTTCAACAGAGTTTGTTTCGGAAAGTACCGGTTCGTTGCCAGTGTTATCGTTCTTATTGCATCTTTTTCAACAATAGGCTTAATACAACGCGGATCAGCCTTAGGAATATAATCTAACGACATCTTCGGAACAATCGTAATACCATCCGTTGCCACAGTCAGCCGCAACAAAGTATCCAGGGCTCCGCATTCAATAGTCATATCTGTTTTCTCCTGCTCAATAGATGAACACACATTTAAGATCTGAGTACGCAGACAGTGACCTTCCGTTAATAACATAAGCTCTCCCGGATCCAGCTCTGAAAGAGTTATCTTCTTTTCATCAATCAGTTTATGATCCGGAGACACAAAAGCATAGAAAGGATCATCAAACAGCGGTTCCTCCGTGATTGTAGCCGGAACAAAACCTTCGGCAAGAATTCCCACATCTAAAGTCTCCTTTAACAATGCATCAATAATTTCAGAAGTCTTATATTCAAAAATAGAAAGCTTCACTTCCGGATATTTTTTATGAAAAGCCGGCACAAACCGATGCAGCAGGTAGGGTGCTACTGTGGGTATTGCCGCTATACGCAGCTCGCCCGACACTTTACCCTGCATTTCCAGTACGCTTTCCTTTATCTGTTTTACAGCCGTAAGCACCGCCTGTGTTTTCATCAGCACTTTCGAACCGGCTTCTGTCAGCTCTACAGGCTTCTTACTTCTGTCTACCAGAATAACCCCCAGCTCTTCCTCTAAATTCTTTATTTGAATGCTCAATGATGGTTGAGTAACAAAACATTTTTCTGCAGCAACCGAGAAGCTACCATATTGAGCCACAGCTACTAAATATTCCAATTGAACAATTGTCATAGATCAATAATGTTAAATTTCAAACCTATAAACAAAATAGTTTGTTTATTACTTGACAAAGCAAATATAATTTAATTGTTTTACCAAGTTTTCTAAGTAGTTTAAAATAAATAATATCCTCATTATTTCAGACTGCTTACAGGCAATAAACACAAAAAAAAAGAATTATGAAAAGTATTAAAGGTACGAAGACCGAGCAGAATCTATTAAAAGCATTTGCCGGAGAATCTCAGGCACGTATGCGTTACACGTATTTTTCAAAAGTTGCCGAAAAAGAGGGTTTTGAATACATCGCAGCCCTTTTCATGGAAACAGCCGAACAGGAAAAAGAGCATGCCAAACGATTCTTCAAGTTTCTTGAAGGAGGTATGGTAGAGATCACAGCTTCTTATCCTGCCGGAATAATCGGCACTACGGAACAAAACCTCGAAGAGGCAGCTGCCGGTGAGTATGAGGAATGGCATGATCTTTATCCTGCATTTGCTGATATCGCCGAAGAAGAAGGGTTCCCGGGCGTAGCCGCTGCTTTCCGTAATATTGCAAAAGTAGAAGCTGAACACGAAGATCGTTACCGTATTGTGCTGGATTTCGTAAAAAACAACGCTGTATTTCGCCGCGACGAAGAAATTCTTTGGCAATGCCGTAAATGCGGATATGTACACGAAGGTGAAAACGCGCCAAAAGCGTGTCCGGCATGTCTTCATCCACAGGCTGTATTCGAACCTAAGAAAAGCTGGTATTAATACAGACATAATATCATCCCTGGAAAAAGATGAATTTATATTGGCATATTGACATTATGATGCAATTCATTGTATTACAACCTGTTATCAATGACAATATAAGTGTCGGTAGAATGTCAGTAAAATAGTATATTGTCATTGATGTTGTCATAGATAATCAACTGATTATCAACAGCAATAATCATTAGTGCCAATATGACAATATAAAAAACAAAAATTCTCCCGGGAGGAAAGACTAAGAGGCTGTTTGGAAAACCTTCAGGCAGCTTCAAAAAGCAGAATCGTTTTGTATGGATTAAACTCCTGCAAAACGATTCTGTTGTTTCGTATTATCCTGATAAGAAATACCTTTCATCTATTTTTATTAAACCGCCCATTAGTTGCGTGATACGTATAATTTAGTTTTTTCATCCCTATGTTTTTCAATTCCGCTCCGGAGCGGTTATCAATCCGGTCCGGAGCGGAAATACAACCGCTCCGGACCGGAATTTCAGGCGGTGCAGAGCGGATGGCTAAATCTCCGTTTAAATAAACTAAACAACAGGAGTATCTTCAGTAAAATATACTTAACACAAGTTTAGATCACCATATAAATTATTCAAATCAAACTCCCGCTTATTTCAGATACAAGTCCGGCTTAGTTGATTTAAACTTTGGTTTTCTCATCCCATGCGCATGCGCTGAATTTCCGATGCGCATGGGAATGCATTCCGATGCGCATCGGAATATGATCCCATGCGCATCGGATGAGATAAAGATACCGTTAAAAAAAATAAATCATGCCTTTGAAAGAAATAATCCCCCCTTTATTCGGATTAACAGATACGAATGTTTATTCGGGAACAAACGAATACGAATTACAGTCGCTAAAAACAAACTTACACACTCACCGATATTTCTTTAGTAAATTATCTTTGCAACAGTGGTAAAATTTACAGCGGTAAAAAAGTCGAAAAGAACTCCCTCTAAAAGATGATGCCATAAAGGGACAATAAGCGAACTTTTTTATAACTTGCCACGCAATAACAATGATGTGATAAATTATGGAAAAACGTCCTCTTATTCTCATTACCAATGATGATGGCTATTCAGCCAAAGGAATCGAAACATTAATTCGTGCTGTATGTCATTTAGGAGATGTCGTAGTGGTAGCTCCCGACGGACCACGTTCGGGTATGTCAAGCGCCATCACATCCACCATTCCGCTTCGACTTACCAAAGTAAGAGAAGTCGTAGAAGATTGTGATGTGAAAATATATAAGTGCTCAGGAACCCCGGTTGATTGTGTAAAGATTGCGCTGGATAAGATTTTACCCCAACATCCGGATATTGTTCTTTCGGGTATCAACCACGGATCGAATGCTTCTGTAAATGTATTCTACTCCGGAACCATGGGTGCCGCACTGGAAGGCTGTATTTGCCGCATCCCCTCTATCGGATTCTCTATTTGTGACCATAATCCGGATGCAGACTTCTCTCCGTTTATTGAATCCATTCGCCAGATCACTATTGATGTGCTGAAAAAAGGATTACCCGAGGGCATATGCCTTAATGTAAACTATCCGCATGTCGAAAAGCTTAAAGGAGTCAGAGTATGCCGTCAGGCAGAAACGTTCTGGTCGGAAGAATTCGAAGCCTGCGTAGATCCGCATGGGAAAAATTATTACTGGCTTACGGGTATGCCTGTTAACCGGAAACCGGAACTGGACAATACGGATGATTTCTGGCTGGAAAGGGGCTACGCAACCATCGTGCCTACAAAGATTGACCTGACTGCCGATGAGTTCATTCGTGAATTTGCATCAAGAATGAAGGAGTCTCACACATGAAATATTATCTGATTGCCGGAGAGGCCTCAGGCGATCTTCATGCATCCCACCTGATGAGTGCATTAAAGGAACTTGACCCGAATGCAGAATTTCGCTACTTCGGAGGTGATGAAATGCAAAAAGAAGGAGGTACTCTGGTTAAGCATTACCGCGAAATGGCTTTTATGGGATTCGTAAGTGTGGCACTTAATCTGCGCACGATATTACGCAATATGAAGGAGTGTGAGAAAGATATTCGCGACTTCTGTCCCGATGTTGTTATTCCGGTAGATTATCCGGGATTCAATCTGAAGATTGCCAAATTCGTACACGATGAACTGAAAGTTCCGGTATACTATTTCATATCACCGAAGATATGGGCCTGGAAAGAAGGACGAATCAAGGCTATCCGCAAATATGTGGATAAGATGCTTTCGATTCTTCCCTTTGAAGTCGATTATTTCAAGAAGCATAACTATCAGATTGATTATATCGGAAATCCGACACTCGATGAGATTCATCATTATCTGACAAGTCCGGATAAACCCGAAAGGCTGAAGCGGGAGAAACCTATACTTGCCATTCTTTGCGGAAGCCGGAAACAGGAAATACGGGATAACTTGCCACGTATGCTGGAAGCAGCTATGCAATACCCCGATGTCCACCCTGTCATAGCCGGAGCTCCCGGTATAGATCCCGATTATTACAAGGCTTTTATTAAAGACAATAAAGTTGAAGTGCTTTTTGGTAAAACATATCAGATTCTGGATTCAGCCGACGCAGCTATGGTCACTTCCGGCACTGCTACGCTTGAAACAGCTCTGTTTAATGTCCCTCAGCTCGTATCGTACTACACTGGTGGCGGCATTGTTTTCTATAAGATCATGGAGAAGATGCTGAAAGTACCTTATGTATCACTCGTAAACTTAATTGCCGATAAGCCGGTTGTCAAAGAATTGCTTGGATATAAAGCTACGAAAGAGGCCCTTTCCGAAGAACTGAACAAACTCATTCATGACCAGCAATATCGCTCACAAATGAAAGACGATTACCGGTTTATGAAAGAACGGTTAGGTGCTCCCGGAGCACCACAACATGCAGCCAAAGCAATTGTTGAAGCCTTGCAAAAGAGATAAAGAAAGCGAAGAACCCGATAAAGTTATACCTTTTCGGTGTCTTCGCTTTTTTTATTTTATTAGAAATATAAGGATGCTACAAAAGAGCAAAATCTTTTTATATCTTACTGTTGTTATATATATGAAAACCAATATTATAATATTAGATTTTCATATATTTATTTTCTCACCTATACTTTGTACTTCTAAATTATTAAGTATATATTTGTAGTCTTATTAGACTAGATATAAACCAATTAAAACCATAACTTATGAAACAGTTAAATTTAAAAGCGATCATTGAGAAAGCTATTGAAGACAAAAAGGCTATTCGTGAGTGTATTCAAAGTAATGGTGATTTGAATAAGTTAGCTCATGATAGAGGAATTAAATTTATTAAACCAGTCTGAAATAAAGGAATGGATAAATAATAGCTACAAATTAACATCTAAATGTGGTAATGCTCATTATGAAATAACTTTCTCTGAAATTGCTGACTTGGACAAATGTTTAATGATCACTTTATATCCTGTAGATAAAAATATTAAAGGTGATATTAAGAACGAGTTATTTTCATTATTACGAAAGATTATTAATAACAACTATTGTATTATATATATTTGTGATCATATTGACTCAAAACATAATGCAAGAAATCGTTTATTTCGAAAATGGTTTGTAGAAGTATCTGACAAATCAATAATGCGAATCGAAGAGCAATTTTCGGAAGAGGCTATTGTTGTAGCATTAATGAAGGATGATTTTGAGCACAAAGAGCTTTTATTAAAAATAATAGCAGAGCAAAAAAAGTAGCTATCTCATAATTTATAATGGGGTAGCTACTTTTTTTACTTTGATTAAACTTTGAGAATCAATTATAGAAGTCATTATTTTATGACTTTCTTCTTTTTACTTCACCTGCATACGATCCGAGAATACGGCTAGTCCGCCCTCTCCCGTTTCTTTGTACAAGCTTGGAATATCCTGTCCTGTCTGACGCATCACCTCAACCACGCGGTCGTAGCTTACGCGGTGTTTCCCGTCAGAGAAAGTAGAATAAGCATTTGAATCAAGCGCACGTGCAGCTGCGTGAGCATTACGTTCGATACATGGAATCTGAACCAGACCGCAAACAGGGTCGCAGGTCAGACCTAAATGGTGTTCCAGTCCCATCTCAGCTGCATACTCGATCTGAGCGGGAGTTCCTCCGAATAGCTGAGTTGCTGCTGCTGCTGCCATCGCACAAGCCACACCCACTTCGCCCTGGCAACCCACTTCGGCACCCGAAACGGATGCATTACTTTTTGCAACCAATCCGAATAGTCCGGCTGTAGCCAATGCACGCAGAATTCTGAAATCACTGAATTCACGCGTTTTCTGTAAGTAATAAAGGACAGATGGCAGAACTCCCGAAGAACCACAAGTAGGAGCCGTAACGATACGTCCGCCCGCAGCATTTTCTTCTGAAGCAGCCAGTGCATAGGAGAATACCAGTCCGCGTCCGCGCATGGCATCACTATATCCTTTTGCACGAATATGATAGTCTCCGGCTTTACGTCTGACACCCAAACCTCCCGGAAGCACACCCTCCGCTTCAAGTCCGCGCTGAATAGCCTCTTTCATGACTTTCCAAACCTCAGCCAGATAGTCCCAGATTTGTTTGCCTTCGCGCTCTTCTACATATTCCCAGTAGCTTTTGCCGGTACGTTCACACCAGTTCTGAATATCCTGGATTTTATCCATTTCGTAAACCGAATCATCAATCTTTACGAGAGAGCCTTCAGAAGCAAGAGAACCACCACCAATACTATAAGTAGTCCAGGAGTCAATACAATTATCATCGCGATCATATGCTTCAAACTTCATTCCGTTCGGATGGAAAGGAAGAAATATCTTAGGTTCCCATATAATCGTTGTAGGGGCATGCAACTCTAATGTTTCCAGAATAGCCACATCCGTTAAGTGACCTTTTCCGGTAGCAGCAAGACTTCCGTAAAGAGTAACCTCGAAATGAACAGCCTGAGGATTTCTGGCCATAAACATCTCTGAAGCAACTTTAGGTCCCATCGTGTGACTACTGGATGGACCATGCCCTATTCTGTAAATTGTTTTTAATGACTCCATTCTTCTTAATTCTCCTATTCTTTGTGTATTCCTTTAATGTGTATATCCGATTTTGCTAAACAATGAACTAATCAGGGAATTCTTATTAATGCAGGGGCGGACCCGTGTGTCCGTCCTTGGTGCAAATTTGCATGACTTGAAAACATCTCACATACTCAACATTAATTGGTATAGTTACATTGTTCATGACATCATTAGGGCGGACACATGGGTCCGCACCCTACAATATAAGCCCTCTTTATATTTCTGAGAGTTGCTATGCAACCGAAACGGTAAAGCCAGCTTCTCTCAGAGGAGCAGCTATTTTTTCCAGCTCTTCCTTCGGCACTTTGGTCAGGTTCTTTTCCGGTGTTGGTCTGTCCAGAGAGTAGATCATGATTGACTGGGGTTTTAGTTCTTTTACAATCTCATACCAGGCATTCAGTTCTTCAGGGGTTGTATTATCAATAACTTCCCCGTTATGCATTCCTCTCAAAAACATCGTCTGCATGATAAATTTACCATTAAACTTCTTCAGTTCTTCCACCTGACGGGCAATACTGTAAGAAGGAGAATTTGGCACATCAATCAGACGAACCATATGATCCGTTCCGCCGTCTAATTTAAGAATATTATTGTCAACTTTCAAGAGAGTTTCAAATACTTTTTGATTGCTGATCTTTGTTGCATTCGAAAGAACAGATATTTTCGCATTCGGGAAATATTTATCTCTCAACTGCATTGTATCCTCTATAATTTCGGCAAACTGAGGATGAAGCGTCGGCTCGCCGTTTCCTGCAAATGTTAAGACATCCGGTGTCACACCTTCCTCAGTCATCGAGATCAGTTTTTGCTCCAGATACTGACGTACTTCCTCGCGGGAAGCCAGGCGTGTACCTTTACCCTGACTGTTATAACCACATTCGCAATAAACACAATCAAATGAGCAGACTTTTCCATCTACCGGCAAAAGATTAATGCCGAGAGATGTGCCTAAACGTCTGCTATGAACAGGCCCGAAAATAACTTCATTGAATAACATAACTCTATTCGTTTTATTCAATTAATAACTTAAAGTGCTTCGCTTTAGTTCGCGCTTTTAACCATTCTTCCAAACGTTTACGTGAATTTTCATCCGGTGTATTCTGAAACTGGACAATCGCAAACGTAACTGTATCTTTCTCCTGATTTTTGATATGATAGTCAATCCCCTTAGAGAAAGATACACTTTGCACCATCGGGAACAAAGCTTTTATCTCCGGTGCAATCTCATAACTCTTACGCATCAGCGTTTCATAAGAATCGAGTTCATCATTCAGGAATGAAATCTGAATCTCCTTTTCTTTAAGTGCTTTCTCGTTGTTCAGGTAAAAATCTTCAAGTACCATCGCTTTCAGAGTTGTGATATCTGCATTATCGGCTCCACCCTGAGAGATTATAAGCTCTACATCCTGAAGATTATATTTATCCATCTTCATCCGGGCATTCTCCAGTTCCTTCGGAGTCACACTTTGTCCGATAAACGCAACCTGAATATTCCGTTTCCCGACTGCATTTATATTTTTACTCACAATCTGTGTGCCGGGAAAATTAAGTTCTTCTTTCACAAAGTGATTCGCACGTTGTTCAAAAACACTTTGTTTGACCATATTGTAACTAATCCATATACTCGGTATAATTGTCAGAATAACGGTGGTCGTTACAATACGGCTCACATATTTTGCCCGTTCTGCATTCACAAAGTTCGTTTTCGGGAACTTCATAATCTGAACACCCAGAAACGTAGCCAGACTGATGAATACAGAATTGATAAAATACAGATAGAATGCTCCGAAGAAGAACGACCATTGAGCTGTTGCCAGCCCGTACCCTGCCGTACACAACGGAGGCATTAAGGCTGTAGCAATAGCAACACCGGGTATTACATTTCCTTTTTCTTTCGCTGAACCGGCTACTATACCGGCCATACCACCAAAGAAAGCAATAAGGACGTCATAAATGGTAGGTGTCGTACGCGCCAGCAGCTCTGATCTGGCTTCATTCATCGGTGTAATGAAAAAGTACAGCGCAGCTGTCAACAAACTGAAGACCGTGGCTACACCCAGATTCTTCAGTGATTTATTAATCAGTTCAAGGTCATTGATCCCAAGTCCGAGACCAACCCCCATGATCGGTCCCATCAAGGGAGATATTAACATCGCTCCGATAATCACAGCCGTTGAGTTTGTATTCAGTCCAAGTGATGCTATAAACACAGCAAATATAAGAATCCACAGATTAACTCCTTTAAATTCAACTCCTTTCTTGATAGCCTCTATCGTTTCCAGGTCATTGGACTTTTCGGTACTCATATCTAACCGTTCCTTGAGGAATCCACGAAAATTAAAAAGAATATTATGTACGTAATTCATAATTATTTAATGTGTTTAGATAGCATTTGTGTTAATTTCTTTATTCCTATTTCCCGTTGAATAAATATCGCGCTAAAAATAATCAGGATTATTGTATTAACTGATAATCTGATCCATAAATTATCAAAGAAGAATATTTTCTGACAGGCATATAATGCAACAAATACAACTGTATAGAAGCCAATCCGTTTCATATCATAACGAATCGGATAAATCCGTTGTCCCACTACATAAGAAGCAACCATTATAATAGCATATCCTGTCAGTGTAGCTACTGCACTTGCCATATATCCGTAATGAGGCACAAAAAGCACGTTGATCAGGACGGTAATCACACATCCTACAATCGAGAAATAAGCCCCCCACTGTGTCTTATCGCAAAGTTTATACCAGAATGACAGATTGAAGAAAATACCGAAACACATTTCTGCCAGCATGACTACCGGAACGACTTTCAATCCTTCATAATATTCTTTGGATACAATAAACTTCAGCAAATCCATATAGCCGGTCACACCCAGGAATATCAGATACGTACAAACGACAAAGTAAAACATCGCCTGTGCATAAGCCGGACGCTTATCTTCTCCTTTATTGTGGGCAAATACAAACGGCTCATACGCAAATCGGAATGCCTGAATAAACATGACCATCACTACGGCGATCTTAAAGTTTGCTCCATAGATTCCGAGCTGATATAATGCTTCGTCGGGATCGGGAAACAAGAAAGGGAATAACATTTTATCGATCGTCTGACTCAGAATACCGGCAACACCCAGAATAAGAAGCGGGAAACAGTAACGGACCATTTGCTTCATGAGTTTTAGATCCGGCATTATAAATGCCTTTATATATTCGGGGAACATCAGGAATGAAACCAGAACAGAGCAAAGCAGATTAACGGCAAAAATATACCCTACCGAATAATCCGGATTATAAAACCATGATATCATTTCCGGATTCGACTTATAAATAGCCGGGCATCCGATAAATACGAATATATTCAGTATGATATTAGAAAAAATCGACAAAAGACGAAGAGCCACAAAGCGTATCGGTCTTTTCTTATACCTCAAATAAGCAAAAGGAATCGCACTGACAGCATCCAACGCCACAATCACCGCCATCATAAGAATAAAATCTTCTTTGCCCCCATAATCCATTGCCGCAGCAATCGGATGAATAAACGCAAAAATACCAATCAGAAAGATGGCTGTCAGAAAGGCTACAAACCAGAATGAAGAAGAATAAACTTTCTTAGCATCCACATCCGGTTTATTGGCAAAACGGAAGAATCCTGTTTCCATACCGAACGTTAATAAAACCATTACAAAGGCTGTCCATCCGTATAAATTCGTAACAATACCATATTCATTTACGTTTGTCAGTACCCGCACATACATAGGTACAAGACACCAATTCAGGAAACGACCGATTATACTGCTTAATCCGTAAATAGCCGTATCCTTAGCTAAACTTTTTAATCCTGCCATACTTCTAAGTTATCGAAAAAGAAAAAAGTTTACCACCGGAAGATTTGCAGCTTTTGTAAATCCTCCGGTACTAAACTTTCAATTATATATTAAAACAAAGATCCCTGATCTGTGGCACGTAATCTGCCAAGATGCTCATACGCAAGCTCTGTAACTTCGCGTCCTCTTGGTGTACGTTTTATAAATCCTTCTTTTATCAGGAATGGTTCATAAACCTCTTCCAGTGTACCCGGATCTTCACCTAAAGCAGTTGCAATAGTAGTTAAGCCAACTGGTCCGCCTCTGAACTTATCAATGATTATTGTTAATATCTTATTATCCACCTCATCCAGTCCGAACTTATCTATATTTAACGCCTCAAGTGCATAGCGGGCAATCTGAGTGTCTATTTTCCCGTTTCCTTTCACCTGAGCAAAATCCCTTACTCGTCTGAGCAAGGCATTAGCAATACGCGGAGTTCCCCGGCTTCGCGAAGCAATCTCTCCCGCAGCCTCAAAAGAACAGGCTACGCTCAGTATGTCGGCAGAACGCTTTACAATTCCCGAAAGCACTTTCGAATCATAATATTCCAGGTGACTGTTTATCCCGAAACGGGCACGTAGAGGAGATGTCAGCAAACCGCTGCGCGTAGTCGCACCGACCAGCGTAAACGGATTCAGATCAATCTGTATCGAACGGGCACTCGGACCTTTGTCGATCATAATATCAATCCGGTAATCCTCCATCGCCGAGTACAAGTATTCTTCCACAATCGGGCTCAGACGGTGAATCTCGTCAATAAACAGGACATCATTTTCCTCCAGACTGGTCAGAATACCAGCCAGATCACCCGGTTTATCCAATACCGGACCTGATGTCACTTTGAATCCGACTCCCAGTTCATTAGCTATAATATTAGACAATGTCGTCTTACCCAATCCGGGAGGTCCGTGCAGAAGCACATGATCCAGTGCTTCGCCACGCATTTTAGCCGCCTGCACGAAAATCCGAAGATTTTCAACAATCTTTTCCTGACCGTTGAAATCCTCAAACTGCAAGGGACGCAATGCTTTATCTATATCTTTCTCACGCTCCGTAGGACGGTATTCGTGTATATCGAAATTTTCTTCCATAGTTCATCTTACATTCTAGGACAAAGGTAACGATTCAGCTCTAAGTAAATCACAGCAAAAAGAAAAAAAACAATACTTTGCTTGCTTACTCCGTTTTTCTTCTCTTAATTTGTCCCCGTCAAACTGATTATTAACAAGAGGGGTGCCTAACTTTCCAGGCTGAGATCATACCCTATGAACCTGATGCGGTTAATGCCGACGTAGGAATTTTGTTCATAGTTTCTTAATCTTCACGGATACATTGTATCTGTATGCATGCTGTTTATTCAAAGGTGTGCACTCCTTTTCTAAATCTTTTTATATGAACGTCAAACGTTATCCGGTCGCATTAACTATTGCGGGTTCGGACAGTGGCGGAGGTGCAGGCATTCAGGCTGATCTGAAAACGTTTTCAGCATTGGGCGTCTACGGCACATCGGCTATTACGGCTATTACAGCACAAAACACATGTGGTGTGACACGCGTTGCGTCTGTACCTGCAGATCTTGTCTGCGGACAAATAGAAGCTGTTTTCTCCGACATACAGGTTGATGCAGTTAAGATCGGGATGCTTCATTCTCCGGAAATAATTCGTACCGTTTCGGCTATGCTTGATAAATACAGTCCTGCTTACGTGATTCTTGATCCCGTAATGATTGCAACAAGCGGAGATAAACTGATTCAGGATGATTGCGTAAATCTGATCCTCACTGAGCTATTCCCGAAAGCAACACTGGTAACCCCGAATCTGGATGAAGCTGAATTTCTTACGCGCATGAAAATCCGTGATACAGCCGACCTCGAAAGGGCCGGATTAAAACTTCTTTCCTATGGATGTAACAGTGTTCTTATGAAAGGTGGACACTTGCCTTCTGATGAGATGACAGACTTACTGATCCGGAAAGACGGAACAGTCCGTGCTTTCTCTGAATCTAAAATTGAAAGTCAGAACACACATGGAACCGGTTGTACGTTCTCATCGGCCATTGCAGCTCATCTCGCTAAGGGAGAGAAACTGGAGGATGCCGTTTCGAAAAGCAAAGAATTCATTACGATGGCTATCCGCCATGGCGCTGACATCAAAACCGGTAAAGGACATGGTCCGTTAAATCATTTCTTTCAACCTATTCCCCTGCACGAAAAACACTGAACACAATGAAGAAAATTCAAATCAATGATTCTAATCAGAATATCTCAGATCAGGAAACTCTGGCACATATTCTGGACCGGCTTGGAATAGAAAGCCGCGGTATCGCTATCGCTTCCGGCGAACGCATTATCCCTAAGAAAACATGGAATGAATATCTCCCAACAGATGGAGAGATACTTACTATTATAAAAGCCACCTGTGGTGGATAAAAACCCTTTAATAAAATGAATTTAATAATCATTACCACCGACAAAACTTATCCTCAGGAAGCAACAGTTATCAATCAGCTCTTTGAAGCCGGACTAGGCACGCTTAATTTACGTAAACCGTCCTGGAGTAAAGAGGAGACTATCGCCTTTCTGAATACTATCGACGAGAAATATTACAGCCGTATCGTACTGCATGATCATTACGATCTGACAGATGAATATATCGTAAAAGGCATTCACCTCAACAGCCGTAACTCAGATGAAGTACTGTATTCCGATTGCTTTAAAATTAGCGATACATTACGCAGTATCGATGAACTGGAGAATACAGAAAGCGAATACCGCTTTCATTTTCTGAGTCCGGTTTACGATTCAATTTCGAAAGAAGGATATAAATCAGCTTTTTCAAAAAAGGAGTTGCAAAAAGCTTGTGATAAAGGATGGATCAGACGAAACACTATCGCCTTAGGAGGTGTTACCGAAGATAAACTTGAAGAGCTTGACTCTTTGGGATTCGGAGGAGTCGCAATGCTGGGTGATTTCTGGAGCGAATGGGAAAAAGACTCCGATAACGACAAACTTGTTGCGAAGTACCGCCGCATTCAGGATAAATGCAATCAGATTAAGCGCCGGAATATTCCACGCCTTCATGGTATCGCTTTATCAGATGCGAAAGATCCGGAAACTATGCTGATGACTTCTTTAGCATTAGTTTTATGCGGACTTCCTTTATTCCAGTTCCGCAACAAGCATATTGAATACCCGTTGAATGTACCATTGGCAGATATGCTGCAACAGACATGCTCGGGAGAAGGTGTTGTACAAATCATCAATGACAATCCACTGGTAGCCATTGAAGTGAATGCTGACGGAGTACATCTGGGCAAAAAGGATATGCCGGTCAAAGAGGCACGTGAGCTACTGGGATACAACTATATTATCGGAGGTACCGCTAATACTATGGATGACATCAGACAGCTGGTTGCTGACGGTGTGGATTACATAGGCTTAGGTCCTTTCCGGTTTACGAAAACAAAAGAGAATCTGAGTCCGGTTATCGGACTGGAAGGCTATCAGCGTATCCTTAGTCTGTGTCGTGAAGAAGGTATCACCATTCCGGTAATTGCTATCGGAGGTATTACAATTGATGATATTCCTGCAATTATGGCTACCGGAGTTCATGGCGTTGCTATGTCGGGAGGTCTTAAACTGCCGGACAATAAAAGCGCACAGGATGAAGATACAGAAAATCACATTGAAAACATTTTAAAAACAATCTACGAAAATGCAAAAGCTTAATATAGGAGGAAGAGAATTTTCTTCGCGCTTGTTTCTTGGAACAGGCAAGTTCAGTTCGAATGAACTGATGGGTAAATCCATTGCAGCATCCGCTTCTGAAATGGTAACAGTTGCGATGAAAAGAATAGACATGGGAAACAAAGAAGATGAAATGCTTCAGTTTATCCGTGATCCTAAAATACAATTATTACCAAATACTTCCGGAGTACGTACGGCTAAAGAGGCTGTCTTTGCAGCTCAACTTGCCAGAGAAGCATTCGAAACAAATTTCCTTAAACTGGAAATTCACCCGGATCCACGCTATCTTCTTCCGGACACTATAGAAACTCTGAAAGCTACAGAGGAGCTGGCTAAAATGGGATTTGTGATTCTTCCTTATATCCAGGCAGACCCTGTTCTTTGTAAAAGACTGGAAGACGTGGGTTCGGCTGCCGTAATGCCTCTGGGTGCACCAATCGGTACAAATAAAGGGTTACTAACCCGTGATTTTCTTCAGATTATTATAGAGCAAAGCAATGTTCCGGTAATTGTAGATGCCGGTATCGGAGCTCCGTCACATGCTGCCGAAGCTATGGAAATGGGAGCTGATGCAGTACTGGTAAACACTGCCATTGCAGTAGCTGGTAATCCGGTTGCTATGGCCGAAGCTTTCCGCAAAGCTGTAGAAGCCGGACGTCAGGCTTTTGAAGCCGGATTGCCTGTTCAACTGGATCGTGCAGAAGCCAGTAGTCCTTTAACGGCATTTTTAGAAAACTAAACCTATAAAAATAATACATGATTATGATTAAGAACAACGTTACAAGAACTCCTTACCCGAATTCTGAGAAGATATATATGCCGGGAACAATTTATCCGATACAGGTTGCTATGCGTCAGATTAACCTGACTGACTCCGTAAAGGTGGTTGACGGTAAAAAAGTGCATATTAAGAATGAACCGGTAGTTGTTTATGATACAAGCGGACCTTATACAGATCCGGATGCTATGATCGATTTGAACGTTGGGTTATCCCGCCTGCGCGAAAGCTGGATTGAGAAAAACCCTGCCATTGAACGATTAGACAAACTTACTTCAGAATACGGCCGGGAACGTGAAGCTGATAAAACACTGGATGAAATCCGCTTCCCGAACCGCCATTTACCATACCGTGCAAAAAGCGGAGAAGCTATTACTCAAATGGCTATGGCACGTAAAGGGATTATTACTCCTGAAATGGAATATGTTGCTATTCGTGAGAATATGAATAATGCTGCTCTGGGAATTGAGTCTCATATCACTCCCGAATATGTTCGTGAAGAAGTAGCACGCGGTCGCGCCATCATTCCTGCGAATATTAATCACCCCGAAGCTGAGCCTATGATTATCGGTCGCAACTTCCTGGTTAAAATCAATACGAATATTGGTAATTCTGCCATGTCATCAGGCATTGAAGAAGAAGTGGACAAAGCAGTATGGAGTTGTCACTGGGGTGGCGATACGCTGATGGATCTTTCTACCGGTAATAACATTCATGAAACACGTGAGTGGATTGTACGCAACTGTCCGGTTCCGGTAGGTACAGTTCCTATTTATCAGGCATTGGAAAAAGTAAACGGGAAAGTAGAAGACCTGAACTGGGAAATCTTCCGCGACACATTGATCGAGCAAGCCGAACAGGGAGTCGATTACTTTACGATTCATGCGGGTATAAAGCTTGCGAACGTTAACCTTCCAAATACACGTCTGACCGGTATTGTATCACGCGGAGGTTCTATAATGACCAAATGGTGTAAAGTGCACCAGAAAGAAAGCTTCCTTTATGAGCATTTTGACGAGATCTGTGATATTCTTAGTCAGTATGACGTAGCTGTATCTCTTGGAGACGGACTTCGTCCGGGTTCCATTCATGATGCAAACGATGATGCCCAATTTGCCGAACTGGACACATTGGGTGAACTGACACTGAAAGCATGGGATAAGGATGTGCAGGTGATTATCGAAGGACCGGGACACGTGCCATTGCACAAGATCAAAGACAATATGGAACGTCAGCTTAAATCTTGTCACGAAGCACCGTTCTACACCTTAGGTCCTCTGACTACGGATATTGCACCGGGATATGACCATATCACCTCAGCCATAGGTGCAGCTCAGATTGGTTGGTTAGGTACGGCTATGCTTTGTTACGTAACGCCAAAAGAGCATCTTGGGTTACCAAATCGTGAGGATGTACGCAACGGAGTAATTACCTATAAAATTGCTGCCCATGCTGCCGATCTGGCAAAAGGTCATCCGGGAGCTCATATCCGCGACTATGCGCTGAGTAAAGCCCGTTTTGACTTCCGCTGGAAAGATCAGTTCAATCTGTCGCTTGACCCGGCCCGAGCTCTGGAATACTATAAAGAAGGTTCTCATTCTGACGAAAACTATTGTACCATGTGCGGACCAAACTTTTGCGCGATGAAGCTCTCAAAAGAGTGTATTGAACATTGAGGTACCGGATATTACTGTAAAAACAATCATGCAAAAAGATTATATCGAAGAAATAAATCATTTGGACTGGGATGCTGTGACAAGCAGCATCTCAACCAAAACCGAAGAGGATGTGCGCATGGCTCTTCGCAAAAACCGTCTGGATATAGAAGATTTCAAAGCTCTTATATCACCTGTGGCGGAACCCTATCTGGAACAAATGGCAGCTAAAAGCCGTCAGCTCACACAGCAACGTTTTGGTAAAACCATGCAATTCTACATTCCGCTTTACCTGACAAATGAGTGTACAAACCATTGTGTATATTGCGGATTCAATCATGAGAATAAGATCAAACGGATTATTCTTACGGATGAAGAAATTCTCAATGAAGTAAAGGCTATTAAAGCTCTTGGAAATTTTGAGCATATCCTTCTTGTTACGGGCGAATCGCCCCGTCATGCCGGCGTAGAGTACCTGGAGAATGCGATTAAGCTAATCAAACCGTATTTTTCGTCTATCTCAATCGAAGTTCAGCCTTTAGAACAGGAGGAGTACGAAAGATTAATTGCCGCAGGGCTAAACAGTGTATATATTTATCAGGAAACTTATCATAAGGAAAGATATACTGTTTACCATCCGAAAGGCAAGAAGCGCGATTTCAATTATCGTCTCGACACGTATGACCGTCTGGGAAGAGCCGGGATTCATAAAATGGGACTGGGTGTACTGATCGGACTGGAAGACTGGCGCACGGATGTGACCATGATGGCAATGCATCTGCGTTATCTTCAGCGCCGCTACTGGAAAACTAAATACTCAATCTCTTTTCCACGTATGCGTCCGCACACAGGGGAAGGCTTTAAACCAAATGTTATCCTGAAAGATAAAGAGCTGGCTCAGCTGATCTTTGCTTTTCGTCTCTTTGATCACGACGTGGAAATGGCTCTTTCTACCCGTGAAATGCCGGATTTCCGCAACAATATGACACAGCTTGGTATTACCTCTTTAAGCGCAGGCTCTAAGACTGAACCGGGTGGATACTATTCTTATCCGAATGCACTCGAGCAGTTCGAAATGGCAGACAACCGTCATCCGTCTGAAGTGCTGGAAGCAGTACAGGAAAGAGGCTACGAGGTAGTCTGGAAAGACTGGGACCACGTATTGACACGTTAAATATATGGAAAGATACAGCAGACACATACTTCTCAAAGAGATTGGCGAAGAAGGACAACAAAAACTCCTTAAAGCATCTGTTCTGATCATAGGTGCAGGTGGATTAGGCTCGCCCATTGCCCTATATCTGGCTGCTGCGGGAGTGGGACGAATCGGAATCATAGACGATGATGTTGTTTCGCTCACAAACCTGCAACGTCAGATTCTCTACCGCGAATCGCAGATAGGTACCCCGAAAGTTGCATGTGCGAAAGCTACTTTAAACGATCTGAACAGCGAAACGGATATACGAACTTATCCTTTTCGTCTGGACGATTCAAATGCCCGGTCTATCATAAAAGAATATGACCTGATAATTGATGCGTGTGACAACTTTGATACCCGTTATCTGACAGACCGGATAACTCAAAAGTATGGTGTCCCCTATCTGTATGGAAGTATAGGAGAGTTCACCGGACAAGTATCGGTATTCAATATCGCCGGAGCCGGGAGTTATGCTGATCTGTTTCCGGAGGATGAGAAACCCGAAAAAGGAACTCTTCCTCTCGGTGTGATGGGTAGTGTGCCGGGGGTTATCGGTTCAATTCAGGCTACTGAAGCGATCAAACTAATCACAGGAATCGGAAAGCCACTTATTAACGAACTTCTTTGCATCGACCTACTGAACATGGAATTCCGGAAAATAAAGCTGGGATAGTATTGTGTTCATAAGTATACGAGGAAGCTGAGTTATTAACAATTTGTTGATAACTCAGCTTCCTCTCGTTTTTGTAGTACGGTCAGTTCTGAAATGGCTGTTTCGGAACAGAGCGTTTCTATAATTAAACCACTAAACAAATAACAAGTTAGAATACATTCATTTACACACAACATCAAAAATAACATTCTGAATAATAAGAATCAACCTGCCCGAAAATACGTTCAAATAAATTCAAATACACCTTTGATTAAGTTTTTTCAAAGGGAGAATAACTTCATTTGCCCGTTTGATTAATTTATATGCTGTACGTCTCCTTTTAAGGAGATGTACGTTTCCTTAAAAGGAGACGTACAGGAGAAAAGAAGGAGACGTACGTCTCCTGAATTATACATACGTTCGAAACAAATTAATTCTGCTTTGAAAAAACTTAATCATACGTATTCCGAAAAATAATTATACCTGTAAACATAAGGATTTAAAGAATAAAAAAAAAGAGCTATTCCCATACTTATCGTATACGGAATAACTCTTCTCGTATTTCTCAATATTTAAAACTCAAATGCCACTTTGGTAGAAATAGTCTGCATATTAATTTTGTCTTTAAATTCACCTCGGTAGTCATTCTTCAAATAAATAATATCGCTGGTTTGAAGCAGATAACCAACACTCAGTCTGACAGCTTTGTGTTGGTCTATTGGCCACCTGACCCCTACAGAAGGATTAAAGTAAAGTCCGTTTTTCGGAAAGAAACGATCTTCTTTTACATTTACCACATACCCCAACCGCATAGAAAGATAGGGAGATATGGGAGATACAGGCAATAAAGCTTCTGCATCCATAAACAAGGGTATAGTCACATCATCCGAGTTCTCCCAAACCTGAAGTCCGGTTCCTGCTCCTAAGAAGAAGTATTTATTAAACTGTAAACCATGTGTAGTAAGAAACTCTACACGCGTATGCTCCGAATTATCCAGTCCGGCATCATAACCGACTTCAACAGTTCCTCTATAGCCTCTATCCGGAGAATATTTACTCTGAGCATGCACTGAAACAAAGAGTGAGGACAAACACAGAGCGAAAAGAGTTGTATTTTTCATTTACTAAGTGATTTGATTTAAGAATAAAAAGCGAAGAGTAAATACTCCTCTTAATGTACAAATATAAATAAAAGCATCACAAAGCCCAACAACTGCCTTATATACATTATTTCCTTTGTACTTCCGGCAAACAAATTCTGCTATTTTATAAAACAAAGCAGGAAAGCCTCGTTAAACACATCCATATATCTCTTAAAATAAACAGAATAGCCACACTAAAGTTAAAGTACAACCGATTCAAAACCATTGCATCTAACAACTTGTTTTAATAATGTCTAAGCTTTTTAAATCATCTATTATGAATTCAAAAATTGCTTTATTTTATTCGTTTCTGCTAGGAGTGTGTCTTCTATTTGCTTGCAGTCAGGATATACAGTCTCCTTCAAACGAAGCCGGTAATATATCCTTTAAATTAAACTTTACGGATTTATTATCTAAGGCTGAAAATACTACCGAAATAGGATGTTACAGCAATAAAACACTTTCTGAGCTGGCTTCTGATAATGCTCTGTTTGCTGTATTTGTAATTGACGGAAAACAACATGAGATAAACATTCGGAATATTAATGGTGATTTCGTGGCCGACCCGTTTATGCTTACAATGGGCGAGCATCAACTGAGCAGTTTTATTGTAATTGAAAGAAGGGAATCTGTCGAAAAGATACTATTTGCCACCCCGAAAAGAGGATCGGAGTTCGCGTCTTTTCTGCCTGAATCTGCGTTACTGGATATGACAATTACCATAAGTCCGAAAGAGGTGTACACGAAATTCAGATTCCCGGTCTGGGTATTGTGCGTAGAGAATGTGAATGCCGAAAAATTCGGATACATCAAATGGGAGGTAAATTACACACGCATATTGTGTTTACCGTTCTCTGTGAATATCTGTAATCCGGAAGACGAACATATTATTGGGACAGGAACACTAAGACTTTTTCGTGACGGAAATTTTGAGGATAATATATATACACAGAAGGGTGAAAGACTGATACGAACTATTTATTTTCCGGCAGGAGCAGACAAACTTGCAGACTTTTGCATTCCCGATGAATTAAAAACTGATAATACAAAAGAATATTACAAGTACATCTTAACTATAAATAACGGAAAGAGAAGTTTAGTGCTATACGGTACGGCCAATGTGGCGACTCTTCTTAGCTATGCTACAGCTCCCGGGAGTATCTGGGATCCGCAATTGAAGTATCTGCATTTTGATCTTTGCAGAAATGATGCTTCCTGGTTTTTAAAAGAAACAAATTAATTATCAACTATATCTTTAAACTTTCAATCACTAAATCTTATTATTATGAGACAAAAATCTTTATTTTCCGTTTTGGGAGTATTTTTTATGCTCCTTCTGTCTTTCTCGTGCAGCTCTGAAGAGCAAGTACCCAATGAGGATAATAAAAGCGAAGTGGCTTTTGAACTGGCTTTTCCGGAACAATTAACGAAGGCTGATCCGGCATTTAAAACTCCTTGTTATGATCTTGCTCAGCTTCAAACACTGGCTAATGCAGGAAACCTGAATCTTGATTTTACGTTAGGATCGACCAATTATTCGGTAAAAATCAAGTATGTGAATAATAAATTTATCGCCGATCCTGTTTCGCTTGCTTTAGGTACGTATGCCATAAACAGCTTTATCGTAAAAGATAATCTGGGGAATACGCTCTACGCTGCTCCTATGACCGGTTCGGCAATGGCTGCTTACGTTCCAGCCGGATTTACACTTCCATTTAACCTGGTTTTGGGACAGAGTGATCTGTATCAGAAAGTTACTAAACCAATCTGGGTTGTATGTGCACAACACCTTACTCCCTCGGAGTTTGGGTATGTAATGTGGGATATTAACTTTATGAAGATGCTTTGCCTTCCATTCTCTGTGAACGTTTGCGATCGCAATGGTGTGCACGCAATCGGTACGGGAACACTGAAGATATACAAAGACGGGGACTTTACGGATGCCGCATTTACAGCTTCCGGTAGTACGCTGCTGTCAACAACTACATTCCCGAACGGTGCAACGCTGGCTGAATTCTGCATTCCGGACATTCTTTCGGTAGACAACAATAAGGAGTTCTATAAATACGAAATCAGCACTACAAACAACGGAGTTGCTGCTACTTACACAGGAACTGCAAACGTGGCTACACTGCTTAATTATGCGGCCAGTTCAGGTGGTGCATGGGACGCTGCCAAAAACTATCTGCACTTTGATTTCTGCAATTGTAATCCGAAATGGTTCTTCGAATGTGGAAGTGAGGTGGTTTGTAACCAGAATGCTATTATAGATATTTATTCCGGTATCGGGAATCTATTATCATTTAATTCGGTTGTTCAAACGAAACTCACAGCAGGTAGCTTTGTAGATGGCTTCGCAGGGCTTATAACAGTAGGATCAGGACTGGCAATACCGGCAGGTACTGTCATCCGGATTAAAGCACCGGTAAAAATGAACACCGGAATAAAGATGTTTGCCAATATAGGTTATCTACAAGTCGCATTAAATACGACTATTTCCTCGCCTGTATACAGAGTAAATATATATTCTGATAACTTCATTACCAAGTACAAAACACTGACAGACCAATATAATTTATTCAATAATTACAATTCACAATGGAGTACCGACTCTCCTATATGCATTGATGAACAAGCAAATTGTTATTATT
Organism: Bacteroidales bacterium; assembly: GCA_051657165.1. Taxonomy (GTDB): domain Bacteria; phylum Bacteroidota; class Bacteroidia; order Bacteroidales; family UBA7332; genus UBA7332. Next base: position 41,541 of record JBOFKD010000297.1, read on the forward strand.
ATGAGTTTGAGTTTCTAAAGGCTATTCCGGTTCTTACCCGATTATCCATTGAAATAGCTCCAAATAATGAATGTCCAAAACAACATATAGATATCGCTTTATAACACTTATAAACCACTTTCCAAAGCCTCCCTATACAAAATAGAGAGGCTTTGTTGCGATATATCCATAACCTTTACCGGGAAATAGTCAATTACCGGATATTCAAATCCCGAAGTACCTGATTGATATATTTTTCCAGCTCCCTTTTATCTGTCGAAAAGGTAAAGCTATTGCCTACGATTGTGTAATAATTCTCAGGATCGGAACAAAACTGAAACAGATATTTAGCCATTTCAATCTGGCTTTTACTAAACGAAAGCGTCTTGATAAGAGAGGCTACCTGAGACGAGGTAAAGTTATTTTTCAATGTTGCCATTTTAATAATTGGCATTTTCTGATCATCAAAAGATTCATCGTTGACTGTCCGCAATAAAATATCAAATTGTCTCTGATCCATTGCCGGTACGTATCCCGAAGGAAATCCGGGCTGAACAACCGGAGGATGGCTTCCTCCTCTATCCAGAGAAATAACTAGCGTTCCCCGGCCGCTGTAACGTATCTGATCTGTAAAAATAATGCGGCCATTATTATCTGCCTGCACATTATACACGCCGGGACGTAAATTAGCCACAAAGCTGGTTTGACTGGGCAGATTCACTCGCTGCCCGTCCAGCCGGACTGTTACCGGATATCTGCTCTCGAAGAGAATACCATTAATTTCCTGTGCAAATAAAGTAATTACCAAAAGGCTGAAAGCAAAACATACAATCATCTTTTTCATAAGCTTCCATATTATATAAGTAAGGTTTTGCTGCAAAGATATATAAATATATAAATCAGAGAAGGAGTTGTGCCTGTATTCCCGTAAGAACAGTACACAACTCCTTCTCAATAAAATCTAATCCAATTCATTAACTATAGACCTACTTTCACATTATCCATTTTAAATTCAAAGCGTTCTTGTTTTCCGCTTTGCATATCCAGTGTAATTTGAAGTCGGTAGCAACCAGTTCCCAAATGACGATTAAAGGCTTTGTAGTGAGTAAATGAAAAATCTTCATCTGATTGCATTTTCACTTTCCATTCCGTACCCATTTTTTTTCCGTCATTATCAATTAAATTGACTTTTAGCCAAGCGTCAAAACTATTACCTCCGGGCTCACCAGGCTCATCATCGCTATTTAGTTTACGAATAGCTGCATCTAATCCTATCACATCGCCATTTTTAAATTCAAAGAGAGAGGATGTCCATGTTACTTCTCCCTGCTGATTACCTTTGACATAAATATAATCATCTGAACCACCTTCGTATAGACCGATTAAATCAATCTTATTATTGTTTTTAATCGTCCAAGGCCAAGCATTTTGCAACTCATTGGTTGAGTTATAATTATCGAAGGTTTCAAGTCCGCCGCTATTCGGATTAAACGGATCACATGAAGTCCCTGTACCTCCACAATCTTTTGTTGGAAGAATACAGAAAGGAATACCATTACAATACTCAATATGAATTGCATTCATCTTATCATCCCACAATTCAGATTCTTTGTATCTCAACAAATCTTCCACAGTCACAACATACTTTAGAATTCTTTGTCCAACTGCATTATCAATTACTAACAGCAGCTCATAAACCTCCTGATTGTCTGGAATCTGTAAATTATTCGGAAAACAGACAGTAGCAATATCTCCGGCATTATCTGGTTTACCATCAACGACTCCACCATTAAAGACATCTTTGTACAACGCTTTGGAATAGTCAGGTTCAGCCCCTATTAAAGGAGTATTATAAGGCAACAGATAAACAGCACCTTCACCTACTATATGTTCACCATTCGGTTTACATACATTTATAAATATATCAAAACATGTAACCTCTATAAAATTTAACTCAAATTTAGGCATACCAAAGTTAGATGCAGGCTCTTTATACGCACACAAGACATAAAGAGAAACGGTCGGTTTTGTATAAAGCTGTAATGTAAACTTTTTATTACCCATTAGCTCTTCTGTTGGTATAAAAGAGGCAAAAACAGGCAGAGGTGTCGATGGGTCCTGATCATCTACCACACCTGCGTATACAGGAATACCTCCGGAATATACAATCACATTGATAACAGTATATATACCTGACTTTAAATCAATGGGATCTGTCTTCAATACATCACCAAAGAGTTTCACAGGTATGTTTGTCAAAGTTTTATTTTCAGGTCCGATAAGAGTTATATCAACAGCAAGCGTGTTAATATTTATATCGCTGAGGCACTTGTTAAAACCGTCTTCAGCAGTATATGCTTTAGAATCAAATATCTTTTTTGCATCAAATTGAAAAGAGATCTGTGTTGATTGCTCTTCAGTTCCACCTGGCTGATCATTCGTGTTACAGCTTGTGTACAAAAACAAACTAAGCAATCCCATCAAGAGAAGTTTCATTATTTTCATTTTTCTCAATAGATTTAGAATTCGACAGAAAAATACTCTGCTAATATATTCTACTGAAGCAACCAGTCGAACAATTCATACAAAACATATGCATTGAGATGAAATATCATAGCTCTGCTATTCTAAGAATAATAGTCAATTTAGTCCGGAATTAGTTCAGCATATTTAACAGAAATAGATTGTAGTAAAAGCTCAGGACCATTGCCCTGAGCTTTGATAGTTAGTTTATAAACCGGACTTCACATTATCAATACCAAATTTGTAAGAAACATATTTACCTTTAATTTCCGAAGGACAAACCCATTCATTATAGGAATAACCATCTTTCAAACTCACATTGATTTCAGCTTTAGCACACTGAGAAGCCAATACAGGATCACAAGGGAAACTGAATGCTTCGTATAGTTTCCAGTTATTTTCATGTCCCTGAAGATTCAAATCTTTAGATGCGGATAGTAGCTCATTACCATTTTTATCTAACAACCTCACTTTCACAATAGCAGGAACACTATTACAATCTGAACAGTTAGGCCATGTAGGTTTACCATCTACGATTTCAGACTTAACATAGAAATTAAATCGAATGTTATGATTTGGCATATAGCGGAATGAACTGGTCGTCCACTGGAATTCTTTGCGATGTCTGTCCAGGTCAGCAGGACTTACAGCTAAAATATATTTATTACCCGGTGCTATTTCCAATACATCACCCTGTCCGCCCGGAACAATCCATCCGGAGCGTGTATAGAAATCATTGATATTTTCGTAAGTTTCAAAATCTTCATAAAGAGTTCCATCGCACTCGTCACAAATGATTCTTGGCAACAAACAGAAAGGTCCGTCACAAACAATCAAATGTAAGGCGTTCATAGAAGCATCCCAGCGAGGTGAATCTTTGAACTTCAATAAATCCTCAACAGTTGCTGTTCCGGAGAACACACTCTGAGTGTTCAACATATTCGGATTTGTAAATTTGACAACAATATAATAGGATTCGGATGCGTTGTCTTTTGTCAAATCATTCGCAAAACACAAAGTAGCGATATTCCCTTCTGATGTAGGATTATTATTTGCATCCAGTGTACCTCCGTCAAAGGTATCAGAGTATAACAAAGTACCCTCTTCACGGTCATAAACTTTAATAGAGCCTGTGCCTACTACATGTTCGCCATTTTTATCACAAACATTAAAGAAGATATCGAAACAGGTAACTTCCATGCGGTTTAATTCAAATTTTGGCATTCCAAAATCTGATGCATTGTAGTTCTTCGCACAAAGTACATAGAAAGCAACGACAGGTTTTGTATATTTCAACAATGTGAACTGTTGCTGATCCATAAAATATCCGGCAGGAACAAATGGAGAGAATTTAGACGGTGACTTAACCCCTGAATAAATAACTGTAGAGGACGATGAATTATATACAGTTACTGCATTTACTGTATAAGTTCCGGCAGGTAATTCATAAGGGTCTGTTTTATATTTCCCGTTAAACTCTTTTACCTCAAGACCTGTAATATCCACAGAACCCAATGGACCTGTCAGTTTAAGATCAACACTTAAAGGAACATTATCCTCATTACATAAAGCAGGATCAGGAAGGACCTCAGGATTTTCAGGTAATTCACCTTTCGTTCCAGACGAAATCGTATTGGCATTCAATTCAAAACTTACACTTGTCATTTCTTCGGTTTGCGGAGCATCTTCTTTAGTGCTGCACGAATAGAACATAAAAGTTCCGACTAACAGAGTTAGTAAACTCCAAAATAAATTCTTTTTCATTTTAGCATGATTTTTAAATAAACAAAGCGACCTGAATATTATCATAACGGCTCACGATGAACGGTTATGTGTGAATAAATAAATACTGAAAACGGACTACTGAATATCATTCATTCCTTCATAGATTCGTTTCTCTGTTGATTGTGGATCACAAAGAACAACATGAACTGCATTCATTGAGACATCCCAGTTAGTCCACTGCTGGAAATACATTAATTGCTCGACGGTTATCTCCTGCATAAAACTATATGCCTGATAAGGAGAATTAAAATCTACTTTAATTTTATATAACTCATTCCGGTCAGGAAGTTCCAGATTATTGGCAAAACAAATTGTGCCAATATTACCTTCGGCAAAGGTATCTGAGTAAAGAACCTGATCCGAAATAGCAGACAAGACACTAATTGTACCGGCACCCACGAAATGTTCTTTAAATTCATCACAGACATTAAAGAAGAGATCGAAACAAATAACCTCAATCGGACTGATCTCGAATTTCGGCATACCAAAGTCTGCTGCATTATTCTCTTTCACACAAAGTACGTAAAGCCCCACAGTAGGTTTTGTGAACTTTAATAATGCAAATTCCTGCTCTTCCATTAAATAACCCGCAGGGACAAACATAGCAAACGGAGCCCCGGTTTTTACACCTGCATAAATTATATGTGCGGGTGCTGAAGAATTATAAACCAGAACTGACATTACTTTATATGCACCGGCAGGCAATTCATAAGGATCAGTCTTATATTTACCATTTAACTGAGAAACAGGAACGGAAAAGGTAGTTTCAATGTTTGTAGCCACATTCTTTACTACAATTTGCATATTCATCGGAACATTTGACTCCACACATAATACAGGATCTGTATTTGTATTTGCCTTTGACTCAACGAGTGTATTAGACTCGAACTCAAAGCTCACAGTTGTTTTATCCTCACCCTGAGGTACATCGTCTTTACTGCTGCATGAATAGAAAGTAAAGGCTCCCAATAAAAGCAGCAATAAGCCCCAATAAAGTTTTTTTTTCATACGTAAATGGATTTATAATTAAAAGAGAACTCATTTTAGTAAAATCCTGAATAATAAATAAAGATATTTCTGATAAATAAAGATCTGTATGGAGTCGTAGGATATCCCATCTTAAGTCGCTATTGGATGCTTAATATTCTGTATCTTTGAACTGAACAAGCATACCTTACCCTATATAACTTCAGACTATTAAATTCAGAACTTTGCATTGACCTGAAATGCACATAATAGTTGATGTCATGTACTTATGGACCTCATGTGGAATACCTTTTTGCTTAGCAAAAAGATACGCACAAATCATATATTTACCTTGAAATATAAAACCGATTCTAAAGAATCAGGCATTAATAAGTACGGGATAGAAAAAACTATCAAAAGATTTGAATAAAATAACAGATTATTGGACTGTCTTTTCCGACAGCTATTAAATTAGACAATCATTTTAAAATCTCTTTTATTGACCATTTTAGGGTATAACCTATTAAAGAAAAAATATATACAATGTAAATGATTATAATCAGTGGTTACGAAAAACGTTTAATTTGCCTTTCATTATAATAACATTAAACGAAATGATATGTTTTGATGATATTACGTTTTAACACAGATAAAAAAAGAGAATATATCCAAACAATAAAAAGAAGAGATACAAGTAGTTGAGCAAGTATCAGTAAACAAAGCAATCTCTATACAGAAGTTTATTCTGTTATAGAGATTGCTTTGTTTACTGATATAAATATTTTACACAATAAACCGGCGTATACCCGCCAGATGATAATGTACATATGTTGTTATTTCTGACAAAATATTTCCACTTTCGTCTATCTGATCTTCATGCACATACCCTGATGCGTGAAGCAATTTACCAGGATGTACATAGATACCTACATGTTTTACTTTATTATCGGAAGTTGCGAAAAACAACAAGTCACCCGTATGAGCTTCTTCAAGCGTATTGATAACCTGTCCATGCTGAATTTGCTGACGGGCATCTCTTGGAAGAATAATTCCGGACAAACGACAAGATATTTGAGTAAGCCCCGAACAATCTAATCCGAATATTGACTTTCCTCCCCATAAATAAGGAGCATTTTTAAATTTGTATGCTATAGACATTAAGTAATTCACATTTTTCTCAGCCGGAGCTTCACTTACTAAGTTCGGTGATACTTTATATTGTAAATGATCAACGCTAAAAAGACCACTTTCCGGATCATATCCGCGAAGAAAAGCGCCCATCGGAAGTTTGATTATTTCCTCTCCGGATACAGCATCAACGACAGGTTCATTCGTGTAAAATATCGGAGCATGAAGTAAACGCGTAAATTCAAGCTGATCGAGACGCGTAATCATTTTAGAATCGACCCAGCCTTCATAATTGTCTGCGACATTACGTATTTTACTCCAGCGGTCCATTTGTTCTACCACATAGAATAATTCACCAAAGAGAATTTGTGTTAGTTGTTCTGCACCTTCATCAGCATCTTTACGAAGCGGAAGAAGTGCGGTTAGATTTATAGCAAACATGGTTATATCAATTAAATTTCTTATCTATTTCATTGGCATCTAACACTACAATAATCTTTTTCCCGTCCGGAGTATAATTATGAACAGAACAGGCAAAAAGCCGGTCAACCAGAGACTGCATTTCATCCTGAGTCAACAATTTACCATAAGGTATAGCTGTTGATTTTGCATAAGACAAGGCAAGCTGTTTCTGAATCTCTTCCTGAGGTGCTCCTGATTTCTCCTGAGCAGTATGAACAAGTCCTATAAGCGTATCTCTTACTTTACTCCGCTTTATATCACCCGGTATACCATTAATCGAATAACTATTCCCTCCCAGATCTGAAATATCAAAGCCGAGATGATAAAGCTCTTCTACGATTTCTGGTATAAATGCTGATTCAGCAGGTGTAAATTCTATTATCTCAGGAAATAAAACTCGCTGAGACGTCGTTTGCTGAGAATTTATCCGGTCCAGGTTCTCCTCGTAGGAAATAAGAATGTGGGCACGATGCTGATCTATTAACAGCATACCGGAAGGAATGTTCGTTACGATATATTTAGTATTCAATTGAACAAGTCCGCCTTTACTTCCCGACATAAGATTTCCGCCATCTTCAAATTCCAGCATATTCTGCTGATTATCAATCCCCGGATCAGGATTTTCAGACTCAGGTATAAAGAATGGTTCAGCATCAGTTCCTTCATCCAGAAAATGTGTCGCAGGCTTAAAGAAATCTCTATCTGACGTATCTTCATCTGAGATTACAGGCTCTTTATCCGGATACAAATCATCCCAGTTTGATGGAACTATCTTACTGGCATAGGTTGCACCTCCGGACGGACTTCTCCCGGCGCCGGAATTACCCGGAGAGTAGGAAGATGATGTATGCTTATTCTCAAAAGGATTATAATCGGCATTAAAGGTTACTCTTGGTGGTTCGATAGCCTTTGATTGATCAAATACCGGTATGTCTACAGCTCCCTCCATGTCAAAATCGATAGAAGGCACTGCACTGAATTTACCGAAGGCCTCTTTAACCGCTGCTGAAATAATCTGATAAATAACCGACTCATCCTCAAACTTTATCTCAGTCTTGGTCGGATGAATATTTACATCAATCGCTGAAGGATCTACAGTAAGATAAAGAAAATAATTCGGCATTTCACCCTGAGCAAGTAGTGGTTCATAACATTGAGTTACAGCACGGTGAAAATAAGGATGTCTCATATAGCGTCCATTTACAAAGAAGTATTGTAAAGGATTTTTCTTTCTTGCAGATTCCGGTTTCCCTATAAAACCTGTAATGGTCACAACCGAAGTCGTAACATCTACCGGAAGTAAATTCTGATTCAGCGATTTACCGAAAACATTTACAATTCGCTGACGAAGACCTGACGCCGGCAAGTTAAACACCTCCGTATCATTTTGCCGAAGCACAAAAGACACCTCTGTATTCACCAGGGCAATCCGTTCAAATTCCTGGATGATATTGCTTAACTCAGTCTGGTTGGTTTTAAGAAATTTACGGCGGGCCGGAACATTATAGAAGATATTCTTAATCATGAAGTTACTTCCTGAAGGACAAGAAACAGGCTCAGAAGACTCTACCTGAGAGGCGGCAATCTGAATTTCAACTCCTAACTCATCTTCTTCACGACGTGTGCGTAATTCAACCTGAGCAATAGCTGCTATAGAAGCCAGAGCTTCTCCTCTGAACCCCATGGTCCGAAGTGTAAACAAATCATCTGATTTTGCTATTTTAGAAGTTGCATGTCTTTCAAAAGCCATCCGGGCATCTGTCGGACTCATACCTTTCCCATTATCGATTACCTGAATCAAAGTTCTTCCGGCATCTTTCACTTGTACCTGGATGAGAGAGGCCTGAGCATCAACAGCATTCTCAACCAACTCTTTTACAACAGAAGCCGGCCTTTGAATCACCTCTCCCGCAGCAATTTGATTAGCAACGGCGTCAGAAAGCAGATGTATAATATCACTCATAATCAATCCCGTTTAGATAGTTCGGTCTAATTTATATTAAGAATATCTATATAACACGAAAGCACAAAGTTGCAAAGAATTATTTTACTTTACAACTTTGTGCTTTCTATAATACGTAAACCATTACATAAAATACATGTAGTACATCAAAACGATCAGAAGGACAAGAGCTACCCCCAGTCTTATGCTCCGCGCAGAACTATACTTATGCGGATTCTCTTCTTTTCGGTTCAGGTGGTCCATTTCAGTTCTGAATGAACCTTTCAGGTTTGGTTTATATTCGGCATCATCAATTGTCTCTCCGACTTCACGTTTAACTTTCTGTACACGTTCGTCAAGAGCTTCTTTGCGCGGATCAAAATAAATCGGTTTATGATTAAATCCACGCGGTTTCTTTTGGTTATAAAAGAAAAATAATCCCATTTTAATTGTATTATTTGAGGCTAAAATTAGGTTTTCGGAACACGACGGACATGTTTTACAGGAGCATCCTCTTCTTTTCGGTTGATCCAGTGAAATATATCGTAGCGATCTTTTGGTCTAAGATAATCATACCATCTGAAATCAGGAAGATATAACTGATTTTTTTTCACCATAGGAATAGGAGTTAACGTTCCTTTAGGAGATGGCCACATTATCAGTTTATCCATCTGTTGATTTTTCAGATACAGAGTCAGATAAGATGCTTCTGCATTATTCTGTCCGGTAAGTATACTATCTTTCTCCATTGGATAAAAGATAGTCTGTACATTCCCGCTTACATCAATCTTATAAAGATCTCCGTCTTTGAAGTACCCTTTCATATCTTTTCCTGATAGCTGATTGAAGAACATCGAGTCTACCTCGGCTGCTACAAAAGCAAAGTTCTTTACATGTGCCCAATCCAGCGTACTGTCATTCATATATGAAATAATCGTATCTCCGAATATCTGATAAGATTCATTCCATAATACGGGATCATTCATCATCTTCAGGACAGTGTCACGCGAGGTAAATATAGCATTTCCAGCTACAGCCTGTGCCTGATTTGAATACATTCTCACCTTCTGAATAGCCTCCATTACCCGATATGTTGAGTCCGGGAAAGTCACAAGTGTATCAGCTGCCATAAACATAGTATCGGGACGAGAAAACTCCATCATCCACGAAGAATCTGTTACGAATCCATATTCCGTTATTTCATTATAATAACCATATTGACCATACAGATTCATTTTGCGTGCCGTATCCTGTAGCTCTACATTTACAAAGCCTTCGCCAAATCCGGTATTTCTGTTATAGAATAGTGAATCAGCAGTTAATATACGCGGTCCACTTACCACAGACGAACGGTCGAGCAAAGAAGCTACATCCTGTGCTGTATTATACCAGCCACGTGATGAATAGATGGTATTGCTGTCAGAAACGATAGTTGACGGGCCGAGAATATCTGCAATCTTTGTGTTAGTGTCGTAATCCAGTGTATCTGAATACAAAGTATACCTTTCATTCACAAGCTTCACATTCTCATTGAAACGGGCTTTTTTAGTATCCGGAGAGTATTGTCCGTAGTAAGATGTCAGTTCATTTTCCAGATCTGACAAGACTCCTCCCTCGAAATAATAGCCGATATTAATCATCCGGTTATAGTTCAGACTATCTGTCAGCAAGGTTACATCCCGGTTCTCCATTTTCACATTATAGCGAAGTTCTGCCAGTTTGGTAGTCCCGTTATAACGTAAAAAGTCAGAATATACGAATAAGGTATCGCCTTGCTCCATACGAACATTCCCGAATGCCTCTAGCGAGTTATTTGTTTCGAAGAAGTAAGCAGAATCACAGAACATTTGCATTCCTTCCTGGCGGAAACGTACATTTCCGCGCAATATCTGAGCATCTGCCAGATAAGCTTTATCGTAGGATAGCGTGTTTGCGTGTTCTAATATCACTTTTTGCACTTTCGGATCTCCTGGTTTCGGAGGAACCGCTTGCTTCTGAACTTGTCCGTTTTGTGCATACAGACAAAAAACGAACAGACATAGAGCTCCGAGAGCTCCATATCTATTCGCTTTATTCTTTCTATTGAATCGGAACATAGATTTTTATTTTTTTACCCATCCCGGATATTCAAAATCACAGTTTTGATATTCTTCACGAATACGTACGTACGTATCATTTTGTTTCTTGCGGATCCATTTATCAAGAATTTCCTGACGTTTGGTTTCTTCCACAATGCGCTTCAATTCCTGATAGTCTTCAGACATATTCGCTTTATGACCTTCCGCACGTGCTTTAAGTTTCACAATAGCCGTTACCTCTTTCTGGTTAGGACCAATCATTGTGAAAGGAGCCGAAACTTCACCAACTTTTAGTTTATCAATCTCTTTTGCTACTTCAGCCGGAAGCTCCTGCATCTGGAACTTAGAAGTTCCTGAGTAAGGATTCACCATCACACCCTGACTGTTACGGGTATCTTTATCCTGAGAGATATAGAATGCCGCATCCTCAAAGGTAAACTTATCAGCTAAAATATCGTTACGTATTGAATCTAGTCTGACCAAAGCTGAATCCACTTCTTTCGGATCAACTTTCGGACGCAAAAGAATGTGACGGGCATTGATACGATCTCCGCGCTTTTCTATCAACTGAATGATATGATATCCGAATTCGGTCTCTACAATTTTAGATACTTTTTTAGGATCTGTCAGATTGAAAGCCACATTTGCAAACTCAGGTACAAGCTGACCTTTTCCCATTAACCCCAGTTCACCACCACGCTGTGCTGATTGTGGATCTTCTGAATACATAACAGCCAAAGTAGAGAAAGACGACGTTCCGCTATTTACACGTTCAGTATAATCTCTCAAACGGCTTTTAATATTGTCAATCTCCTGCTGAGGAACTTTGGGTTGTAGCTGAACGATCTGCACTTCAACCTGCATTGGAATGAATGGAATACTGTCCTGAGGTAATTTACTAAAGAAACGGCGCACCTCAGCCGGTGTTATTTTAATGTTACCAACCAGTTTACGCTGCATCTCCTGCACGATATTCTGGTCGCGTACCATTTCCTTCATATCCTCGCGAATTTCAGTATAAGGTTTCCCGAAGTATTCTTCCAACTTCTCTTTTGATCCTACCTGCGAAACAAAATAGCTCATACGGCGTTCCACTTCACCCAGAACCTGTGTTTCAGGAATATCCACACTATCTAATTTAGCCTGATGTAAAAATAGCTTTTGCAAAGCAATTTGTTCAGGAATTACACAATAGGGATCTCCATTAATTTTCTCGCCATCATATTGCATACGTAAACGCTGCTCTTCGATCTGAGATTTCAGAATTGCTTCGTCTCCAACGACCCAAACAACTTCATCGATTACATTCTCCTGGGCTACAGCCTTTCCGAACATCATAGCGAATAATATCGAAAAAGAGAAAAAGATTTTTCTAAACATTTAGTCCTTTGATTTAAAGGTGAATAATTATTTTCTTTCGTAGTAGTATTCTACATTTTTATTAGATAGAGCTTTTTCATAAAGCTCCTGTTTCTGCCGGTTGAGTATTTCAGATGCTTTCTCCTTTAACAAGCTCTCACGTATTAAAGTTTGTGCATAATCTAAAGGCATCTCCATCCCTTTTTTCCGATAGTCAGACAAGTTATAAAAGTAATAATACTCCTGATCACTTACTTCCCCGGATTTTCCTTCCTGCATTTTAGAAGCATCCAGAATATAAGAAGATATATCTGCATCAGCCAACCATTCATCTGTCGAATAACGGTAACCAATACTATTCTTAATCGCATATTTCTCTATATTCTCCAGATTCTCAGGGGTTATCTGACGCACCCACTTTCTGAGAGAAGCGATATTGGGAGAATTCTTTCTCACCTTTAAGAACACTCCTTTATAAAGCGGCTCTTCCAGCAGATATTCTGAGGAATGTGTTTCATAGTAACGCTGAATGTCTTCTTCTGAAAGATCCTCACTCAGACGTTCATTGATAAGCAACATTCTATATTGGTGAATAATCAGATCCTGCTTGTATTGCTGCACCTTACGATTCACACTTTCCATATCAGGAATATTCTTCTGAGCTACACTATAAAGCAGCTGATTATCAATCCAGTTCTGAATAAATGCATCTGCAAGCTGAGCGCTGTCGGAACCATATACGCCGGCAGGCATAAAGCTCTCTAATTCAGCTCTGGTCAGTACTTTATCACCAACTCTGACCAAATCATTCTCAGACTTAGTCATTGTATTCTTACACGAAACAGTGATCAGTAATAACGCAAATATCAATAAATAGCATCTCATTCAGCTTAATATCATAGATTAATCCGCTAAAATTACATTTTTAGTCAACAGAACTTTACTCTTTAACTGTTTTTATAATTTTACGGTTCACCTTTACTTTGTATTTACTATTCAATTCCTTAAGCCAGTTACGGTCTAAATAATCCTGATAGTCTGCCGTTACAGCTCCTCTTACATCCAGATAAGACTCCGGATAGTCAGAAAGCATCTTACCCTGAACAAACATGTACGGATATTCAGCAGCAGGAACATATTCTTTTCCGTCAAACATCATTTGATCTACAATCGGATTATCCCCTCTTTTGGCCATAACCCTTTGTACCTTCACAATATTCTCTTTCACATTAAACTTACGTCTTACGTGCGTAACTATTGTATCAGAATAATTCTCATTCAACAAAGCTTTAACTTCATTGATTACAGAGTCTTTCGAACATTCAACCACATAACCTTTAAAATGAGGTTCAGACAGTTTGTATTTCTTTTTATTTTTCAAAAAGAATTGCTCCAGTCCTTCCGTATCTTGTCCGGCTTTATCCCATACACGTCTGTTACTGATTTCAAAAAGCAGCACACCATCCCGGTACTCCTGCATCAGATTACGAAAAGCCGGATATTTATCATCCAGTCTTGCACTTTCATAATCCATGATACTTTTACTCACATAATTATCGACCAGTGCTTCTAATTTCCGGCTAAGAGGATAACCACCCGAAACCGTATTCAGATAATTAATATAATCCGAGACACTGTATATCGTTGTACCAATAGTCAGCAAAGGTTTCTTTATCGACGATGCTTTCTCGCGAATCACCTCCTCGCTGTCTGCCGTCAGCAAATTTTCTATTAATTCAGGATTCACAGTAACGTTATATTCCTTCTTTAATTTATCCACGAAAGCCTGCTTACCGGTATTGGAACGAATATCCCGCATAATCATTTGCTGAAGACGTTCCTTTTCCTCTTCATAGCTACCGATTTTTTCTTTTCGCACTAATTTAAAAATATGTGCACCCTGGCCTGTAACAACAACATCCGAAAGATCACCCGGGTACTGCAAAGCCACTCCGGTATCAAATACCTCAGATGGCACTTCACCTACACTAAAAGGAGGTAAAACTCCTCCACGGTTACGGGTGCGTGAATCATCCGAATACTCTTTAGCCAGATCATCAAAACCAGCCCCATTTTCGAGTTGAGCTTTCAGATCTTTCAGCTCGTTTATCATAGATGTTTTTTGCTCATCTGATGAATTATAGCGGAATTGTTTGAATATATGAGCAAGTGTTATCGTCCCCTGATCTGCTCTTTTGTTATGCACCTTCACAATATGGTAACCAAACTGCGTGCGTACAGGTTTAGAGATTTCTCCGACAGGAGTATTATAAGCACATGATTCAAATGGATAGACAGTCATAAAAGCCTTCAGATATCCAAGATATCCTCCGTCTTTTTTAGACGGACAGGAAGAGTATTCTTTAGCCAAAGCTGCAAAATCTTCGCCATTTACGGCACGGTTATATAAACCGTTTATTTTATTATATATCTCGGATGTGTCTTTCGGCGTTGCACCTTCAGGAAGCATCAGCAATATGTGGGAAACTTCCACATTCTCGTTCATTCGGCTGTATGCCTCTCTGAGCAAGCGCTCATCAACTTCTTTATCTGTAAGATAAGACTGAGCCAGCTGCTGTCTGTAGCCCGATAGTTCATGCTGAAGCTGTGGCAGAGTATCCAGTCTTAGCTCTAAAGCCTCATGAACTTTCAGTTTGAAGTCTGTGAACATCTTCACATATTCATCAAAGCTCACTTTCTCTACACCCTGCACTCCTGCATTTTTTTTATAAATATACTCGAACTCTGATAGTTTCACATCCTGATCGCCGATTCTGATAACAGTTGGATCCTCTTGTGCAAAGCCGTGTATAGCTCCACACATCATAGTCGAAGATAGAAGAAGTTTTTTAACGAACGTTCTCATGATTAGTATAGACTTGAAATTGTGTTATATGTTTTTATTTATTGATCTCTGCAGAAACCGTTATTTCCTTAAGCTGACTTTTCAGCTCAAATCCTTTGAAGTGGTAATAGACGCCAACACCCGAAACCACAACATTTATAAGGTAGAACAGAAAGCTTACCATTACAGAAATAGTCGAATTTAAACCAAAGTAATTACTCCCGGTCAGAAAAACCAGCTCCCTTATACCTATTCCGCCAATCGAAACCGGCAATACCGATACTAACGATGAAATAAGGAAAAGTATTGTATATTCAGCATAATCCTTTGTAATTCCCAAACTTGCAAGAATTGCAAATATAGCAATACATTGTAAACCCTGCACTACCAGTGAATATATCGAACAACGGGGTTCACTTTTTACAAAAGACGGGAATACAAGTTTCAAAAATACAAGATACATGGCATAACCTGCCAGAATCACTACCGGAACGAGTAATTTATACATAAACTGTATGGGCACAAAAAGAAAACTCACCGGCAGTATATACAGGATCGCTGTCATTCCGTTCAGACGATCCAACAATACGGATGAGGTTGCTTTTTTCAACTTCACAGAGAAGACCTTATTTATCAGATATATTTTATAACCGTCTCCTCCGATCCCTCCCGGCAAAAAAAGATTATAAAACATACCCAGCCAGTACAATCTCAGATTCTCTCTCTCTGATATATCAATCGGCAGTTGTCTGAAATAGACATTTAAACGAAAGGAAGAAACAATCTTTGAAAAAGCATACAACAACAATGCTGCAATCAGCAACAGTTGATTCGCATCACCAAGTGCCGCCTTAAGTTCTTCAATACTGATATTTTTATATACAGCATAAAGAGCAAATAGCGAGACGATGATTTTAAAAACCAGAATAAGTTGTTTCTTTTTATGCTTCATGTACTGACTCCTTTTCAAAAACTTCCTTTACAATATATACGGGATGATTCTCAGCCTGATAATATATCCGCATTTGCATTTCAGCAAAAAGACCTGCAAAAACAGACAATACAGATGCTACAAAGAATATAGCAGAAAGAGTAAATCCGAAAGTATTTATGCCTGAGAAGAACTGAACAAAAGCAACGAATAAAGCTATTGCAGAAACAGCCATAAAAGCCATTGCCCAATTACCAAAAAAGTGCATCGGTTTCAAACGATAGTTCTTGATAAAATAGATAAAGCATAAATCCGGTAAAACCTTAAAAATGCGACTTAAACCATATTTAGAAACACCGAACATCCGCTCATGATGCTTAACGGGCACCTGTTTTACTTTCGCCCCCTGTATGACAGTCAGAACCGGAATAAAACGATGCAACTCTCCATATAAGTCAAGACCCTGGGCATATTCTTTTTTAAATACACGTATACTGCAACCACCGTCTTTCAGTTTTACGCCTGTAACTTTCTGAATAAGTCCGTTTGCCACTTTACTTGGAAAATTACGAATCAAAGCATTATCCTTACGATTTTTACGATATCCCATTACGACATCCAGAGATTCTTCTTTCAAAGTTTCCAGCATTGGTAAGATATCATCCGGATCATTCTGCAAATCTCCATCCAGAAAAGCCAGATAACGACCTTTAGCAAAGTCTATTCCTGCACGCATGGCAATACTCTGTCCTCTGTTAGTCAGAAAACTAATAAGCTTTACTTTTTCATTCGCAAATTGCTTAATCCTTTCAACCGTTTTGTCTTTTGACCCATCATTTACAAAAATCAACTCATAATCCGTATTCCCCATTGCGTGAGAAACACGTTCAATCATTGGTTGAATATTATCTTCTTCGTTATAAACCGTAATGATAATCGATAACTCCATCTTAATTCTTTATTTTTTCGAAATGCACAAAATGCACAACCTGTCTTACATCATTAAACTTATTCGGTGTGCTGGCCACTACTTTTAGCTGATACTGATCTTTCACTTTATTCTGAAAATCTTCCCATATCTTATCACCGACATAAACATATCCTGTTTCCGGCTGATCTTTTTCAAACGATTTAAGCGCATTGTGCAAATAAAAATTGATCACATAATAGCGCGGATTATCAATATTCGGCATATACAATTTCTCTCCGTCAGCCATCCCGGAAGTTTCCAGTGCGAAGTTCTTTAACGACATTGAGTTCTTTATAACCGGAAGAACATATCCGTCCAGATACAGATTCAACGAATACATAACCGCAATAGCGGCATAAAACATCGCTCTGTAATTGCGTTGTTTCTGATAAAAAAACACCCCGAAACAAGCAATAAGAGCTATAAGTGTGAATAAATAGCCTGTAAAATGATGCTCTCTGAATAATGACTCTAATAGTCCCAGATGGAAAGATGTCTCACTGTCTATATGCAAGGTCTGCGCAAGTTCAGTCAGTGATATGACTCCGAATCCGGATAACAGTGATACTGCCATAACTAAAACGGACAAGAAAGCGAGAATAAAAGAAACCACAGTCACAACACGTTTCCGGTTGTCAATCAGATAGCCAAACCACTGAGCCAGCAAAATCGCAAAAAACGGATAGCTTGGCAAAAGGTATACACTTCTTTTACTCGATGGTATTGTATAAAATATAATAATCGTAAGCGCTGCTATCCATGTATATTGCATAACGTTAGGCTGACGCTTGAAATTATCGGACAATGTTTTATAAAAGCCTTTTCCATTTCCGGTCCAGGCTTTACGAATATTGAAAACAGAAAATACAAGGAGAATGCTCCATGGCACAAATCCCATCAGCAAATGAATAATATTTGCGTAAAACGGACCTTTATGCCCTGTATCTTCTGAACCTGTCATACGCGCGAAGTTCTCCGTATATACTGTATCAATAAAAGATTGTCCACCAACCTGATATGCAGCCAAATACCATAAAGCAGGAATCACAGAGCTCAGTAATGCAAACTTCACTCCTTCTCCTACCACTTTCCCGAACCTGTATCCTTTAATCAACAGAAATAGCCCGTAGATACCTAAGGGCAATACAATGCCTACAGGTCCTTTTATCAGAAAAGCAGCACTTAAAGATAAAACGATCCAAACAGAATAACCCTTTATCCCTTTCTCGAAGCGTTTATATAATAAATACAAAGCGCCTATCATAAAGAATGTCAAAGGCATATCCACACGAGCTTCCATACTTGTACGGTGCATCTCGAAGGAGGTAAGTAAAATAAGAGCAGCCAGCAGACTACGTTTGTTCCCTGCCCGGTTTGCAAAAAACACAAAGCTTAGTAGTATTATACCAAAACCACTTAATGCTACGGGAAAACGAGCACTCCATTCTGTTACTTCGTCTGCAGGCAAAGACAATAACGCCGAAAACCAGTGCATAAAAGGTGGTTTTGTCGCAAAAGTATCACCATATCTTTGCGGAAGTATCCAGTTTCCGGTTTCTATCATCGCCTGTGGGACAAGCGCCTCACGGGGCTCTCCTTTTGTATAAAAGCTGTTTAAGTGCAAAAATGGGATAAGCGAAATGAGCGCTAACACCAACACTATTATTAAGTTTCTTACTTTCGTATGCATATGTACTAATTATCGAAGGAGAATATCCTCTATTATATAAGTTCTGGTTTTAAACGACAAAGAAAATAAAAAATATTGAGTCTAAATCTATAATATTGAAAGACAGTTTGGTTATGCAAGTAAAAAAAGAGGTAGAAAAAGGATATACCGGTAACAATATTCCGTATTCATCTCAAATATAAATATATCTGTGGGACTGTCTTATACTGATAAAAGTTTGCTACCTGCAAAACTTATTTTGCTACTTGCAAACTTGATTTTGCTACTTGCTAATTTCAGTTTGCTACTTGCAAACCGGATTGATCATGAAGTTGGAAATTTGCTTAAGAGAAATTCGAAATTCTCTTAAGAGAAAATGGAAAACCACTTAAGAGAATTTCCGAAAGCTCTTTAGTGAATAAAAACTATACACAGAGTTTTGCATTTTGAATCGACACAATCAGCACTTTTGGATTAAAGAGATGATTAACAGGCGTATAGGTGTGCTGATTCACCTCAACTGAATCAGCACTGAGAGCTTCAATCAGCACACCTATCAGCACACTTAATATTAATGTATACATCTTATTATCAATCATTAGTAACATCACAATGCTGATTGTGCTGATAGTGCTGATTGAAAATCAAACTTTATGTGCGTTATTAGAAATCCGGGATCAGCGTATAAAGAAGGTTGGTGTGAAAGCTGCAATAAACAACAGGATAAAAGACAGTGATCTTTCGTTCCCTGCCAGATAATATATTCCTTTTATGCATATAATCAGATAACATGTATACATATCGAAACATCTTCTTACTGAAAAGGGTGTGTCAAAATCGCATTGATCTGACACACCCTCAAAAAACATTACCCAACGGACTTTCGTCCGTATTTTATTTCACAATATCCAGATGCCCGAATAACTCTTCCCGTTTAATAAATACCGGATTCAAGCGTTTAAAAGCTGAAGCCTTATGACGTGCAATCACTTTTTGATTAATCGCGTCACTTCCATCCTGAAGATAAGTAAGCAAAGCTGCATCCACTTCCTCGTAATTAGCTGCGCCCAGTTGCTCTACATCACTCGATGTAATACCCAGTCCATCTGTCGGAACGCAATCAATACAAGCCTGAAGGGCTTCCCGCTGTGCTTCATGAGGAAGAGTTGTCAGCATATAGTTCGCAAGCTTATATACTTCCGTCTTCCACAATCCGAATAAAGGATCAAAGTCCCCGACATCGCCATGAAGTGTCCAGAATCCAAGTTGCCATTCCGTCTGATTATCGGTACTGATAACCATTCCTCTATGCTTCTGAGCCAGATTATATAAATAAATCATGCGCATACGGGCTTTAATATTCCCGACACGCAACTTATACTCCTTCGTAGATGTATCTTCCAGGGGCTCCTCTTCAATCGTTGAAAGAGTTACCTTATACAACTCTGTCAGATCTACTTCGCGAAAATCATGACAAAAAGCTTCTCCGATCATCACGGAGCGCTTTCTTTCAGCCGGAGTATTCGTTTCGATAGTAATACTACGACCGATCAACTGAATACCCAGTTCATCGCAAATTGGACGCAACAATACTGTTGTTAATGCAGAGTCAATACCTCCTGACTCTCCAATTATTAAAGCTTTCAGATTCGCCTTCTCAACATACTCTTTTGTAATACGCTGAATTTTTTCTGCTATTACTTTCATATCTATCCTTCTAAAATTACATACTTAACAGACTCTCCAATTCTTCGGGAGTTATATTTTTCCGCAGATCACCCTTGTAAGCAAAAGATATTTTGCCTCGCTCCTCCGAAACAATAATAGCTTTTGCATCCGTCTCCTGAGTGATTCCTAAAGCCGCCCTGTGTCTTAAGCCCATTTCTTTAGGTATGAGCTGAGAGTGAGAAACCGGCAATATACAACCAACCGCTGCTATCTTATTTTCTGAGATAATCATAGCCCCGTCATGAAGCGGACTATTTTTAAAGAAAATATTCTCAATCAGCCGGGTACTGATTATCGCGTCCACAGCTTCTCCGGTTGTTTTAAAGGATTGCAGACTCACATTCTCTTCGATAACTATCAGAGCTCCACATCGTTGTTTAGCCATATTCCGGCAAGCTATCACAATAGGCATAAAACTTTGCTTCTCCGGTTCCTCCTTATTCGGCCGAATCAGATGATAAATATATTTCCATCTTTTATGCGAACCTAAGGTCAAAAGGAAACGACGAATTTCCTCCTGAAACAATACAACAAGAGCAACTCCACCTACACTGATGAACTTATCCATAATATTACCGATAAGACGCATCTGCAGAATGTGACTTACGACAATCCACAAGCCTGTGATAGCAAGTAATCCGACGAAGATACTTAAAGACCCGGAAGCTTTCATCATGCGATAACTATAGTAAAGCAACAAAGCAACCAGTATAATATCAATAACATCTTTTACACCAAAGAATTGAAACATTGCATTTATTTATTGGTTTCGTTCAACTTTTGCGTTATTCTCACGACCTCTACCGCTTCCCGCACATCATGTACACGTAAAATATCAGCACCTTTTTGAAGCGCTATCGTATTTAATACGGTTGTTCCGTTGAGAGAATCCTTCGGTTCAATACCGAGATATTTATAAATCATTGATTTGCGCGATATCCCAACCAGAAGAGGTTTCCCAAGTATGGAGAAGTGTTCCATAAAACTCATCAGTTCATAATTCTGATCTATTGTCTTGCTAAAGCCAAATCCGGGATCAAGAACAACATTCGCTACACCAAGCTCCCTCAACCGATCCAGCTTTTCCACGAAATAGTGACAGATATCCTGAAACAGATCTGCATAGCTGCAATTCTTCTGCATAGTCTGAGGCGTACCTTTCATATGCATCATTATATAAGCACAATTCAAATCGGCTATTGTCTGGTACATATCAGGATCTAATTCTCCACCGGATATATCATTGACGATCTGCACACCATATTCTTCAACAGCCCTGCGTGCTACCTGCGAACGGAAAGTATCAACGGACACAATTGCATCGGGAGAGATTCGCCGAAGAATCTTCAAAGCGCCTTCCAGTCGCCGCCACTCTTCTTCAGGAGATATATCCGTTGCATCCGGACGGGATGAGTAAGCTCCGACATCAATCATATCAGCTCCCTGACGTATAATTTCGGCAATACGATTTTCGATTTCCATTTCTGTCGTGCACCGGCTTTTCTCAAAAAAAGAATCCGGCGTCGCATTTAGAATACCCATCACTTTAGGAGTATCGAAATGGATCAGCTCTCCTCCCAGATTTAATGAACTATATGGCATTTTTCTGATGTTTTAATGATTAATCAACTAATACGGATCAAATCCGAATAATTAAACCAGCTTCTAAATTAATCTGAAAATTACATATTTACAGGCTATACGGAACAAAAATAAAACAAATAAACTTTTTTATAGCTAAAATAGCTTGCAATTTGGAAACTTGTTTATCTTTGTGGTAGAAAAAACCAAATTCCTGCTTGTATGGACAAAATAGATCAACTAGACAAAAAGATTTTAAAAATAATCTCACAAAACGCTCGTATTCCGTTTAAGGATGTCGCTGCGGAATGTGGCGTTTCACGTGCAGCTATTCACCAGCGCGTTCAAAGAATGATTGACATGAACGTGATAGTAGGATCCGGATACTTTGTTAACCCGAAAGTCTTAGGCTATAAAACCTGTACTTACGTTGGAGTACGTCTCGAGAAAGGCTCGATGTATAAAGATGTAGTTCCTGAACTAAGTAAAATTCCTGAAGTGGTTGAATGCCATTTCACTACCGGTCCTTATACAATAATGGTAAAACTTTACGCGAAAGATAATGAAGACCTGATGTCTCTGATAAACGGGAAAATTCAGGAAATCAAAGGTGTAAAAGCAACAGAAACGTTAATTTCACTTGATCAGAGTATCAAACGTGAGGTTGTTATACAAGATTAATATAAAAAGGCTGCACAATCAGAATTGTTGCAGCCTTTTTATATATTCCAATGATGCTTCTTTATCTCTTTGCAACTGCAACTTCAGCTCTTCGAGTCCGTTAAGCTTCTTCTCATCTCTCAGAAATCCAAGAACCTCTATATTAAGCCATTCTCCGTAAATATCCTGATCAAAATCAAACAGATTGACCTCAATACTTAGTCCGCCTTCACTATGCACAGTAGGACGATTACCAATATTCATCATTCCAAAATACAATTCAGAATCATAGCTGGCGCGCACTACATAAACACCGTTTTTGGGAATCAGTTTATCGGGATTCTCCAGCAATAGATTTGCTGTCGGGAAGTTAATCCGCCGCCCTATCTGAAAGCCTTCAACGACTAACCCTGAAAGATGATAGGGATAAGTAAGAGCCTCTGTTGCCTTTTCGGTTTCGCCTTCTCTCAGATAACGCCGGATAAGCGAAGAACTCACAGGGACATTATCCATCATACATACAGGAGCCTGCAAGACTTCTATGCCAAGATATTCTCCAATCATTTTATAATCTCCGAACTCCTGCACTCTGTCTCTCCCGAACCGATGATCATAGCCTACGTAAAGAACTTTCACATTATACTGTTCTTTAAGTATCTTAGCCATAAAATCCTGTGCTGTCAAACGGGACAATTGCGGTGTAAAATTCATTGCCACACAATAATCAATCCCGGTATCGGAAAGATGCATTACTTTCTCTTCGAAAGTATTCAGCAGAGCCGGATGGTATGTAGAGTTGACAACCTTTCGGGGATGCTCTTTAAATGTAAACACAGCACTCTTCATCCCGCGACGAAGAGCCTCAGATTTAATACATGCGATTAAATGCTGATGTCCGGTATGAACCCCGTCGAAGAAACCAACTGTTGCAACCAGTCCACAACTATCTTCTATATGCTGACCATCAATTAATTTCATAAAAGCTCTTTCTCAAATAATGAACAAAAATCCTCAAAAGGTTTCGCCGTATAAGTCTGAAATCCAAGTTCTGAAGCAGCATCCGTATTCAATACAGAATCATCAACAAACAGAGTTTTCTCCGGATTCAGACCACCTTCGGCTATCATCATTTCAAAGATTTGTTTATCCGGTTTTGCCACTCCCATTTCATAAGAAAGAAAAACCTGATCAAAATAGTCCGTCAGCAAACGGCCATCTCTTTCGAAGTATTGAGGAACGATGTAGTCAAACATGATTTTATTCGTGTTACTAAGCATACAAACCTTGTATCTGGAGCGTAATGCGAGAATCAGATCCAGTTTTTCCTGCGGCAGGTCCATCAGAAAACGGTTCAGAGCATGATCTATCTCATGATCCGACAAATATTTACCACTTCCCTTACGGATGCCCTCACGAAAAATATCGGGAGAAATCTTACCTTCTTCTAATTGAAGAAAAAGTCCTGCCTGACGATAGTTTGTCAATAACTCCTCTGCTTCGTCGTAACCTAAAGCGGCGAAAGCATCGATACATCTCTGTCTGTCCAGATTGATAAGGACTCCGCCCAAATCAAAAACTATTGTATCAATTCCGTTTAGCTTCATACTTCATTCATTATTTTACGCGTGCAAAGATACAAAAATATGGAAACATGATATTCGCTTACCCTGCGATTTACATGCCTCCATATTTCTTTTCGGGTTTATACTGATAATAGAATCAGTCTATAGCTAAATCCGCACATATTGAAAGAGTTTTATTTGCCCAGCAAGAATTCAAATGCCGGAGCTTTCACAAATTTAGAAGCTGCATTTCCTGCATAGATCTCGCCATCGGTTAACGGCAATTTCCTTACTCCTCCTGCCGGACTAAAGTCTACATCCTTAAAATCTACCCAAAAGACATTCGGAGAAAGTGTAGACTCATAATAATACTTCATATTCTTCTGATCACAAACCGTGCGCCATATCGTTGATGCGATATTCGGCTGATCTGCCGTCTTGATACCCAATGGCACAGAGACATTACGAAGAACGCTGAATACACCGGCTACGCCAATCTGCTGATCTGCCGTCTTCGGAATCACATCTATATAGAAAGATGCACGTGCAAAACGGTCAGTAGCCCTATTGGTTCCCGGAAGCATATTCAAGCCTCCTACCTGAGTCCAGTACTCATTAATGGCCAGCTGGTCGAAATAGAATGGCGAATTGGTCATCACCTTATATTGAGGACCCTCATAAATCATAATATTACCGTCTTTATATTCAATAATAGCATTATTCCCGCTTGGATCTGACAATGCCAGATGCAAATAAGCACCAATACCGTTCGGAAGTTCAGGAGCATTTATCTGGAAAGCATCTTTTGATAAAACGGCGACTGCTTCTTTCACTGTAGAGAAATTATCAAGTACATATTGCGCCCACATGGAAATACCCAATACCGGACGCGTATCATTCGGTCGTGTATAATTTGATTCTTTCAGAAAAAGAATATTCGTAACCAGTCCTTTTTCATTCATCCCGTCAGCCGTTCCCAGATCATAACCCGCAGTAATCATACTACCATATTTAGATACCCACTTTACCGAGTTTGATGTAAGTCCGCCCGAGCGTTCCATCCCACGTGGAAATATATAAAGATTACTCTCCAAATCTTCCAGCCAGTCCATTGTCCTGCCTGAGATTACCAGGCCATCGTTGCCGGTATACTGTACTCTTGAACACGCTTCAATACTGTCGGAACCCATGCCCTGGAAAGCCAGTATCAGTCCGAAAGTGACACCTTTAATCATTAAATTCTTATTCATAATCTCTTATGTTTTAATTAAATAAGAAAAACAAAGAAAAAACTCCATAGGTTTTCCCCCCTTCGTTAAATTAAACGAAGACTGGTGTTAAAACGAGGCTTTATTGACGTTAATGAAACCTAATCGCCTCCTTTAAGTTAAACACTCTCCAGTCTGAACCAATTTACCGTTCCTGCTTGTTATAATCTTAGGTTTCTATATCAATGACCATACAATACAAAAGTCATCTATCGTAATGTATTATCAGAGAAAAGCAGACAAATAAGCACAAGTATATTATACGGTCTGACTCGGTAATTTCACGCCTTCAAATTGAGGTATTACGCAATATAAGAATGTGCGGAATAAGACTAAAAAAACGAAGTTAAGGTTGAATCTATAAGATCAATCTCAGCTTCGTTTTATTCATTATTTCACAGAAAATCAACCGTATTAACGTGCACGTTCATTTAAATGAACGTAACAGTTCTTTTAAATGAAAATATATTTTCATACGTATGTTCCGGCACGTTTATTTAAATGAAATTTCAGAGTAATACGAATGAAAAATGAACGGTATTTGTATGAAAACAAATACGTATATAAATTTCGGGAAATGCGTATATAAAATAATTTATTCCCGCATTTGCTTCCCACGATATACGTATTTCTTTGCTGCGAAATATATATTTCATCCCGACAATATATATACTTCGTCAGAACGATATATATATTTTAAAATGAACAGAAAGAATCATTATCCTCTCTGCATCTAAAGAAAAGTGAGATGCAACGTTTCTGCCACTTATAAAGTTGCATTTGCAACACCATTTGCAACACCATTTGCAACACCATTTGCAACACCATTTGCAACGCTTTAAACACTTTATATCAATCAATTAAAACCATGTTGCAAATAAAACTGTCACAAACAAAACTTTTTTGCCAATGGATGCTATATCCCCAATAAAAACAAAAGCTGAACGAGAATAATTCTCCCTCAGCTTTTATTTTATATTTTGTGGATTACTTCTTGAAAGTAATCGTACAGTTATCAAGTGAATCAATCTGGGCAAGCGACTCTACACGAATATTCATATTACGAAGCATCTGACCACCTTCCTGGAAACTTTTCTCAATAACGAATCCCATACCTACCAGTTCGGCTCCACTTTGTTTGATCAAATCAAGCATACCCAATGCCGCATTTCCGTTTGCTAAGAAATCATCAATAAAGAGTACTTTATCATCCGGTGTAAGATAATCATTACTGATACACACAGTATAATCTCTGTCTTTCGTGAATGAATGCACGGTTGTTGTCAGCATATGCTGCATCGTTTTAGGCATTTTCTTTTTCACAAAAACAACAGGGATCTCCAGCAGATAACCCACCATGATAGCAGGAGCAATACCGCTTGCTTCAATCGTAACGACTTTATTAATATCACTTCCCGCAAATCTGCGCACAAATTCAACCGCGATAGACTTCATCAGGATTGGATCCATCTGGTGATTTATAAAGCTATCCACCTTAAGGATTCCTCCTTCGAAGCATTTACCATCCTGCAGGATACGATCTTTTAATCTTTTCATTTTATATATGGCTTTTGAGAAACAATTTATTCTTTTATACGAATCAGAAAATTAGATACGATAGCAGTAACACCACCGGCTGTAATTCCTGATGAGAAAATATTTTTCACCGACTGAGGAAAGACTTCCAGTATGCCGGGTTCCAGTTCAACTCCTAATCCGGCTGCAAAACTCAAAGCTATAACTAATGTTGCAGCACGGTTAATCTCCTGCGATGTGATAATACGAATACCTGCCACAGCAACAGTTCCGAACATAAGCAAAGTAGCTCCACCTAAAACAGGTTCAGGCATTAACGAAAACAGAATACCTATCCCGGGGAATAACCCCAGAAGGAGTAAAGCCGCTGCCACATAATATCCGACATATCTGCTGGCTACTCCGCTTAACTGAATAACACCGGTTGTTTGTGAATATAGAGAATTCGGAAATGCATTGAAGAATCCTGCAATCATAGAGTTGACACCTTCAGCAAAAATACCTGAAGCTACGCGTTTATTATATATGTCTCCCTTTATCGGCTCTTCTGAGATAATACTATTTCCGGTTATCGATCCATAAGCTTCAACCGAAGTTACCAGATAGATCAACGCAAACGAAAGAAAGGTAGACCAGTCAAACGAAAGTCCGTATTTTAAAGGAACAGGAATGGAAAAAGTCGTCAGATCTTTAGCCATGGATAAATCCAGTTTTCCCAAA
Source organism: Bacteroidales bacterium (assembly GCA_051657165.1). Classification (GTDB taxonomy): domain Bacteria; phylum Bacteroidota; class Bacteroidia; order Bacteroidales; family UBA7332; genus UBA7332. Next base: position 69,233 of record JBOFKD010000297.1, read on the forward strand.
AAGTAAGCAGCAATATAACCTGCCAGCAAGCCTATGAGAATAGAGCTCATCCGCACATATTTATTCCGGCTCATATTACACAAGACAATCAGAATAAGAACCAGTACGGCCAGTCCTATATTTTCATAACTTCCGAATGTTCCGTTTGCTTTTGCCGGGAAACCTCCACCGCAGGATATAATCCCAACTTTAATCAATGTCAGACCAATGAGTGAAACAACGATGCCGGAAACCAGAGGAGTAATTATCTTTTGAGCGTATTTAAGAATCCGGCTGATAAGCATTTCAATTGTAGAAGCTGCGATTGCGGACCCGAATATTAATGAAAGCCCGCCAATAGATCCGGCTGCTATAACAGGCCCTATAAATGTAAAGCTTGCACCCTGCACACTTAGCAGTTTAGCTCCTAAAGGGCCTATACGATGACATTGTATAAAGGTACTTATTCCAGCCGCGAATAATGCCATAGAAACAAGAAAGCCTGTTGTCTCTAAATCCAGATTTAATGCCCCGGCAATAATAAGAGGAGGCGTAATAATAGCCACAAAAACAGATAGCAGTAACTGTAGTGCTACAAATACGGCATCTTTAAAAGGAGGTTTTTGCTCAACCCGATAAATCAGGCCTCTATTACTTATTTCTTCTTTCATGTTCTATAGCTTTCAAAAAAATTGCGGCAAAGGTAACCAAAATCTTAGCGGGTCTCCTAGCCTTTAAATGTGATTGATTTACAAATAAAGCTAATTATATTGTTACCTCGGAGATTTAAAATAACTTTTCGGAATATCATTTTTAATTGTTGCCGTTTTTATCTGCATGGTAAACACACGTTTTTTCTTATAGTCATGTACAATCATCCTGTGCGGGGCATACACGTCCTGGAACATACGATAATCGCTGAACTGTAATAAATATTGAGATTCTTCCTTTGTTTTATCGTCTTTATACCAGGATTTAACCTGCAAAACAAGCCCGGAATTCTTTGCCACATACATCCGGTGACTCTCATTGTAGGCGTTATACTGTACAATCCATACAGGGACTTTATTAATCAGACTATCTCCAACGGTACGCGAATTAAGCTTTTTGGTTTTCCACTCGGCAAAATTAAGTATTGGGTTATTATCCTCGTGCGGTATTTTATTTTTCTTCCAGAATCCCAGAATTTTCATCCACAAAAGATCCTGATCCCGAATAAAATCAAACTTAAAACCAAAGAGATTCACTTCTCCCCGAAAAGAATCCATCCCATTTGTGATAACATGCAACGGAAAGAGCTTCCCGTTGTAATCCATATCGACATAAACATCGATAATATTGTTCTTTATTACAGGTTCCAGATTTTCAAATTTAGTGATCTCAAAAAAGCGATCTTCCAGAGATTTAGGACTAGGATAGTTGTTTTCGTTCTTAGCATATATGAAGTTGCTATAAAAAAACAGTAGAAGGACTAAACGAAAAATAGAAGCTTTCATCATTTACTTATGAAGATAAAGTTAGCAGTCAATAGGTTAAACATCTCTCTCATCAAAACAAAAGTAATAGATAAAATGTTAAATCAAAGTCAATCATTCTAACAAGTTTGACATTATCGTTAGTTTTATAACTTTGCGGTAATTTTGAGAACAACATATCTAAACAATTAAGTAAATACTATTATGAAAAAGAAAAATCTATTCTACAGCCTATTCCTTAGCGCTGCTTTGTTATTTAGCTCATGTAACATGACTAATATGGGTAAAGGTGGTCTGATTGGCGGTGGCGGTGGAGCTGCTTTGGGTGCAGGTATTGGTGCTCTTGCCGGTGGTGGAAAAGGTGCAGGTATCGGTGCTGCAATTGGTGGTGTTGTAGGAACAACTGCCGGATTGCTTATCGGTAAAAAAATGGATAAACAGAAGAAAGAATTACAGGAGCAGATCAAGAATGCACAAATCGAAGAGGTTACAGATGCTAACGGTCTTAAAGCTATCAAAGTTACTTTTGACAGTGGAATTCTATTTGCTACAGGTAAAAGTAATTTGAGCCAGACTGCTAAAACTGAGCTTTCGGAATTTGCTTCTTCATTGATCAACAATCCTGAAACTGATGTTGCTGTTCTTGGTTATACTGATAATACTGGTAGTCTTGCTATCAACCAGAAACTTTCTTTGGAAAGAGCTCAGTCTGTTGCAAATTACCTAATCAATAGCGGAGTTTCTCCTTCACGTGTTACTACTAAAGGTATGGCATGGAATGATCCGGTTGCCAGCAATGATACTCCGGAAGGAAGAGCCCAGAACAGACGTGTAGAAATCTACATTACTGCTAACCAGCAAATGATTAAGAATGCTGAATCAGGTAATCTGAACTAATTAATAATACAGTAAAAGACATCCGGAATATTCCGGATGCCTTTTTTTGTTTTCAGACAGCAAAAAAATTGTCAGGGTGTTTCAAGCCAGAATGCATCGCTATAGTTTAATCCCCATAAATTATATCTTTCCCGCTGCTTCTCCCATCTTTCTTTATCCATAAACTTAGAGCGGGAAACAGGCTCGGACCAAAGAATCTCTGACAGGGCTGTCATTCTCGGAAATACAGCATATTCAACTCTTTCAATTGTCGGATAGTATTCAGTCCAGATACAGCCACTTGCTCCGATTATTCGTTTATTCTCCCGCTTACTCAAAACCTTTGAATTAAGCGGAAAGCGATATACACTATCTACGGTTACAAGAAGCGGATGAGATGGTTCCGGCTCTTCTTTTACCTGTTTATGATTGAAGTAAGCATAACGCTGAGGAGCCATAATTACATCATGACCTTTTTTAGCTGCTTGAACTCCGGCCTTCTCATTCTTCCAGCTCATAATAATTGTCTTCTGAGAAGCATCTGCATCCAGTGCTTCACCCCATGCGATGGGTCTTTTCCCGAGATCAGATATAATACGTTCCGTATGTCTGATAAACCAGCTTTGCACCTCCCGCTCGTCTTTCATATTATTCTCAGCCATAAAAGTCTGAACTTTTGCTGATTCTTTCCACCATTTACGGGAGCACTCATCGCCTCCGAAATGAATATACGGACCCGGAAACAAGGATGCTACATTCCCGAATACAGTCTCCAGGAATTCAAGAACTTCAGGGGAAGGAGCCAGTACATTATTTCGCTTGTTATAGATTCCCCAGGTCTCGGCAACTTTATATTCTTTGGAAGGATCTGTAGAGAACTCAGGATATGAGGCTATTACAGCCAGACAATGCCCGGGTATATCTATTTCAGGCACAACCGTTATATACCTGTCCTCCGCATACTTTACAATCTCCCGTATTTCGCTCTGTGTGTAAAAGCCACCGTAGCGTGTCGAGTCAATTCCTGTACCGGGATAGACCCCAATAATCGTAGCATCTCTCCAGGCACCCGTCCCGGTAAGTTTCGGATATTCGGGTATTTCTATACGCCAGCCCTGATCATCTGTCAGATGCCAGTGAAAGATATTCATTTTATGGAGTGCCAGATAATCAATAAACTGTTTTATGTAATCTACCGGAAAAATATGGCGGGCTACATCCAGATGCATGGACCGATATTCGGTTTTAGGCTCATCATAGATGGAGCACACAGGTATTACAAGTTTATTATTTCCGTGACCTACAGGCAGGAGTTGAATAAGCGACTGAACGGCATAAAACAATCCTTCTTCATTGTATCCGGTAAGCCGTATCTTATTCTTATCTGACTTTATACGATAAGCTCCGGCTTTCTTACGGGATGATGGTTTAATCTCCAGAATAATGTCGGCTGAAGATAAATCCTCTATCCTGTTCAGAAAAAGAAAAGGATAATACTTTTTGAGATAGGCATTAAAAAACTGTGCAGACCGTTCACATTCATATCCGGACACAGATATACTTACTTCTGAGGGAAGTTCCAGTATCTGTTCTGAACACTTAAATTCAACAGGCTTAGGAAAGATAGCTGAATAAGAAGCGGTTGTTTTCATAACTAATAAAAAGACAAGTATAAGATAATAACTAAATTTCATAACTGTTCATTTTCCATTTTTCACTTTATCTCAGTCATTATATGTATTCTGTACAGCGAATAACCGATTAGAAAAAAAGGGAGGCTTAAAGATAAACCTCCCTTTTCATATATATATTATTTCATCAAATAATTACCAACCCGGATTTTGAGGTAGCGTTAATCCTTCCGCTTCATACAGCAATATTTCATTCATTGGGATCGAATTTAAATAATGCTTCGACTCATCAAACTTTCTGATATTTTTAGAACCATAAGGTAATAGATAACCTTCTGAATCAACTTCACCTTTACCTTTATTATCAGCCATTACATGAGCACCACGAGCTACATCCGGATTTTCTGCCATATCGAGATATAATCCTTTTTTCCATCTCATTAAGTCAAAGTAACGAATATAAGTCCAGGTCATCAATTCTGCCCGTCTTTCCCTTCTGATCTCCCATAATAAAGGAGAAACAACACCTGTTTTCGTTTCTAGTGCTGATGTCCTTGCAGGATCATTAATTGTTACCCCATTTACCTGAACTGTATTTGCATCGACATACGTTAAACGATTCACTCCGGCTCTGTCCCGTAACAAGTTAATAGATTTATCCAGATCAGCCTGTGTAATCTGATCTAATTCGGCTAATGCTTCTGCATAATTTAGTAATACTTCTGCATAACCAAAAACAGGAGCATCAATATGATTCTGACCATTTGTTGTTACCTGAGTTCCGCTAAGACCCGGATTATTAAATAGAATTATACGATAACCTGTATTCGCAGATAACCCACCATCTTCTTTTCCTGCATAAGCCCATTTTGAAGCTAATGCTGCTGCCAGCCTTTTATCACGATTAGCAAGCACATTCTCCATGGTCGCATCTCCTTTATATTTATCTGATTGCTTAATCGGCAATCCATCTATACAAGGATAACTTTCGACGGCTGCTTTAGTCATACCATTTATTACTGTTGATGTATTCGTATAAGACTGTATTGAATGCATCCAGATACTTGGTTGGTAATCCTTATAAAGAAGCATTTCTTTACTATTTTTCAACTCAACAGAATTATAAACAGATTTAAAATCACTGTTCAAGCTGTAAAGATTACTCGATATAATATTTTCAGCATAAGACTTTGCTTTTTCCAAATATAACTTCGGATCACCTAAGTTATGATATTTTCTGTAAGTTCCTTCATATAAAGCTACACGAGAAGCCAAAGCTGCAACAACATATTTATTAATTGTATTTGGTTGATCTGAAGCCAAAACAGAGCTATAAGCTTCATCTAAATCAGTCATAACTTTATCTATCACCTCATTCCTGTTCATCCGTGGCTGAAAAATAGAAGGTCTGTCAGATTCGACTAACGGTTTATCAAAATAAGGCACGTCTCCAAATCTTTGTACCAAACGAAAATAACAAAATGCGCGAAAGAATTTTGCTACGCCAGTCCAGTGATTATTCTGGGCTTCTGACATCCCGGGTACAGTTGGAATTCTCTGAAGCATAACATTCGCTCTGCGAATTTTCTCATAATAAGTTTTCCAATTTGAATTTGAAGATGCTGGTGTTGCATCATATTGCGTAAAAGAGTTATTACATAAGTCATCGGAAATATACATAGTAGCTCCACCACTTTGAAAATAGAACTCTGAAGTGGTTCCGGTTCCATTTCCATACCCTAAGAATTCATCATAGAACATCCATGCATAAGTCCTTACATTAGATTCACTTGTCCAGTAGTTATCATCTGTAAATCGATCAAGTGGTTCTTTATCGAGAAAGTCAGAACAAGAAGAAGAACCAAATAAAACAGCACATAATGCTGTCATTCCAATATATCTATTCAGTTTTTTCATTTTAATCATAGTTTTTGAATTAGATCTGATAAAGCTTAGAAATTAACCTGAACACCAAATGATAATGTCCGGAAGTATGGGAATGTTCTACCCCATTGTGACTCTGCTTCATCTATTTCAGGGTCCACAGGTAAACGTTTACTTTTAAATTCAGCCAGATTTTCACCTGTGAAGAATAACCGTGCTTTTTGAATATAAGCTTTCTTTGTCAAACGCTGAGGAATTGTATATCCTATTGTAAGATTTTTTAGTCTCAAATATGACAAATCATTCAAATAACGAGTTTGTGCAAAGAAGTTGTTTGAACCTGGAACTGCTGATTTGAATGCATTTGTAGCATGTCCGGCAAAAGGATTTGGCCAAAAGGCATCTGGATTTTCAGGAGTCCAGTAATCAAGTTGATGCTCATACATTGCATCCGTCCGGTTATACAGAGGCAATATCAAATCTGACGCAGCCCAATAATTTCTTTTCCCTACACCCTGAAAAAATACATTTAAATCAAAACCATAGAAATTTCCTCCTACAGAGAAACCATATTGGAATCGAGGGGTATTATTTCCTATTTTTTTCAAATCTCCATGATCTTCTGCTGTACCTTTCCCCCAGCTAATCTTACCATCACCATCCAGATCTGCATATCTGACATCACCCGGACCAAAAACAAATTTACCTTTCTGAAGAAGGTCTTGAGATGCGATTCCAGGCTTAAGAACTAACTTATCACCCTGTCTTTCAAAATCAGATTCTTGAAATAGTCCGGCTGTTTCAAACCCCCAGATTTCACCAACCTCCATACCTTCATATAAGCTTCCCAACATTTTTGTTGAGTTATCTTCCCATTTTGTAACCTTTGTCTTATAGTCACTTAATGTTGCAGTTACAAAGAAGTTTATATCCTTATTGATTTTATAATTAAAATCCAACGCAATCTCTATACCTCTTGTACGAAGATTTCCTGAATTCACAAAAGAAGGAGATGCTCCAAAAATTTCCGGTAATGCCTGACCTGCACTCAACACCCCTTTAGTATCACGCTGGAACCAGTCAAAGTTTATACCAAACATATTATTAAAGAATCTGGCATCAAAACCTAAGTCAAGAGTATTTACACGTTCCCATGTTAATGACTCACCTACCAATTGATAGTTATTTGGAGATGGTGCTAATGTTCCATTTACAATCCAGTTTGCATTTGAGTTTGACATAATCCTTAAGAATGCATCTTGTTTTACAGCCTGATTACCAATAGAACCATATGAGCCTCTTAGTTTCAAATCAGTTAGAGCAGGCTTAAGACCTTGCATAAAACTTTCTTCTGTAACTCTATAGCCAAGTGACCCTGATGGAAAGAATGCCCATCTGTCATCTCTTGGAAAGCTGGATGAGCCATCCACTCGGCCATTTAATTCAACAAGGTATTTCCCCATATAATCGTAGTTTGCACGCATGAAATAACCAGCAATTGCATATTGATTATGATAAGGATTTGAATTTAGCAAACCTGGCCATACATATTGACCTCCGGTTGCTAAACCAAATTCTGGTTTATCTTTGTCCATTAAACCTCTTCTTTCAGTGTAGGTTCTTTCTGCGTCATTCCACTCAATATTTGTACCAGCAGTTAGTTTCATGTTATGCTTCTGATCAAATAATTTTTCATATGTAGCATAAGCATTAAATACCTGAGTTTGATTTGTTGTTCCAATTCTGCTTACTCTGTCATGAGAGCTTCCAGGAGCAACTAACTGAGAGTAACTTTTGTCCATATTATTAATATCAAAAGGACTCCAGAAATCCCATAACTGAACAACTCCTCCGTTATTCTTGCGACGAGCATTATCAAATGCGAAGCTATATTCAGCAACAACATTTAATCCTTTCATTATTTCAGCATTTAATGATCCGGATAAACGCATATAATCTGTAGTAAGATTACTCATATTAGCATTAGCGAGATAACCTGGTGCATGTCTGAAATACTTACCCTGATATGTACCATAAGGGAAATAACTACCCCAGCGCATATAATATCCGAAATAGCCGTTCGTATTATCAAAACCTGAACCATCATAATAGTTATATGGATAATCATATTCCTGGCGTGAAAATAATGTTCTAAAGTCAGCTGTCAGCCATTTAGCTAATTTAGTATTGAACCCAATATTTGCATTATAGCGTCTATTCTTTTCTGGATTCGTCTTAAACATACCTTCCTGGCTACTATAGCCTAATGAAACCAAGAAAGACGAGTTCTCTCCCATATTTCCATTCATTGAAATATTATGGCTATTCTGTGGAGCCCAGTTTTTTAGCATTTCCTTATGTGGATCCCAGATTCTATAGAAATAAGCTCGTCCGTTTACAACCTCCCAGTCTTCTCCATACACCATCTCTTTATCTGTTTTTCCATTTGGATATTTCTGCTTCCATTCCTGAATTTTAGGAAGCATATCCTTAAATATCATACCAAAAGCTTCAGCGACTTCTCCTGCTCTGTCTTTTGCCCCTATTAAAGCAGGTAATTCAACTGTTGGATCTGAAAATTGAACAAGATTTGTTGGTTTATTCCATGCAAAATTTCCGTTATAACTAATGTTTACTCTATCTGACTTTGTTCCTGTTTTTGTTTTAATAAGAATTACTCCAAAAGCGCCACGAGCTCCATAAATAGATGCTGATGCTGCATCTTTCAGCACGGAAACACTTTCTACATCTGATGGATTAAGTAATGACAAATCTTCCATTGGAACGCCATCAACAAGAATCAATGGATTTCCTTTTGCTTTGCCATCAATCATCGTTCCTGCACCACGAATCTGAATATTTGGTTTACCGCCAAGTTTTCCACTTGAAGTAGTTATCACCAATCCGGGAGTTGTACCTTGTAAACTTTTTGTAAGATCTGTATTGGCTTTTGAACCAATTGCTTTTTTGACATCTACAGTAGAAACTGCACCTGTAAGGTTTTCTTTCTTTTGTGTACCAAACCCAACCACTACGACTTCGCTTACTAATTGTGCATCTTCTTCAAGTGTTACTTTTAAATTGCGCTGTTTCCCCAGAGTAATATCCTGAGATTTATATCCTATATAAGAAAATTCAAGCACAGCATTTTGCGGAACATCTAAGGTGAATTTCCCATCAAAATCTGTCATAGTTCCAATTGTAGTTCCTTTAACAACTACATTAACACCTACCAATGGTTCTCCAGTAGTATCAAACACCGAACCATTTACTTTTACATTTGCCTGTTGCAGTGATGTATTCTCTGCTCTCAAGGAAGAATAATCCGGATAAATAGTGGCTGTACAGACAGCTAACCCTATAACAGAGAGTCTTTTCACTAATTGGCCCGGCAAACTAACTCTATTTTTTCTAATCATAAAGGAATTAATTTAAGGGTAAATTATTTTTATTGGTTTTATCTTTTTGTATTAGAATCCTATAACATCAACAAATATAGATTTATAGAAACTGAATTCATTAAACTATCACAAACCTATACATTTTAATATAAATATTAAAACATTATACATATATAAATACATTTATACAGTTAATTATATGATAAAATAGTATATTTAATACTATAAACGATGTAAAGATAGACAATCAACCAAAAATAAAACCACTATCATTTAATTCATACATATTTTTATTAATACAATCAGAAAAAAATACAATTCGATTAATGGTAATATACTACGCAAAAAAAGGGCTATCTGAAACAGATAGCCCTTTTCTATATATAAATCTAATCAATTAGAATTCACAGTTTTTAGGTGTACGTGGGAAAGGAATTACGTCACGGATATTACCCATACCTGTTACGAATAGTAATAAACGCTCAAAACCTAAGCCAAAGCCTGAGTGTGGCGCTGTACCGAAACGACGAGTATCAAGATACCACCAAAGATCTTTCATTGGTATACCCATCTCTTCAATTCGATTCAACAGCTTATCATAATTCTCTTCACGCTGAGAACCTCCGATAATTTCACCGATTTTCGGGAACAGTACATCCATTGCACGAACTGTTTTACCATCATCATTCTGTTTCATATAGAATGCTTTGATATCTTTCGGATAATCAGTAAGAATCACTGGTTTTTTGAAGTGCTTCTCAACAAGATAACGTTCATGCTCAGACTGAAGATCTGTACCCCAATCCACAGGGAACTCAAACTTCTCACCTGAAGCTTTAAGAATCTCAACCCCTTCTGTATATGGAAGACGAATAAAGTCGTTTTCAACAACAAACTTCAAGCGCTCTAGCAGCTCTTTATCGTACATCTCATTCAGGAATGCCAGATCATCCTGACAATTATCCAATGCATACTGAATCAGATATTTCAGGAAGTCTTCAGCCAGATTCATATTGTCGGCAATTTCATAAAAAGCAACTTCCGGCTCAATCATCCAGAATTCAGCAAGGTGGCGTGGTGTATTTGAATTCTCAGCTCTGAAAGTAGGTCCGAATGTATAAACTGATCCTAAAGCCATAGCTCCTAATTCACCTTCCAACTGTCCTGAAACTGTCAGATTTGCATGTTTTCCAAAGAAATCAGCTGTATAATCAACTTTCCCTTCTTCGTTACGCGGAGGATTTTCAACATCCAGAGTTGTTACCTGGAACATTGCTCCGGCTCCTTCCGCATCAGACGCTGTAATCAGCGGTGTATGAAGATAGAAATATCCGCGGTCATTGAAATATTTATGAATTGCATAAGCCATATGATGGCGAATACGTAAGATTGCACCAAATGTGTTTGTGCGTGGACGAAGATGTGCTATTTCGCGCAAGAACTCCAGTGTATGCCCTTTCTTTTGCAAAGGATAAGTTGTAGGGTCTGCTGATCCATAGATCTCGATCTTTTCCGCCTGAATTTCAGCCGACTGACCTTTCCCCTGAGACTCTACTAAAATACCGGTAACATTAATAGATGCACCAGTAGTTATAGGCTTTAGAAATTCTTCACCGAATTTTTCTACGTCTGCTACAATTTGAATATTATTGATTGTAGAACCGTCATTCAATGCGATAAAGCTTACATGTTTGTTTCCACGACGGGTACGTACCCACCCTTTCACATTAATCGTTGAACCGAAGGCTCCACATTTTAATGCATCGATAATCTTCGTTCTTTGTAATTCCATAACTAATATCATTATTCTAAAAGCCGGAGTAAATCAATACATCCGGCTTTTATATCATTATATCTCTATTCGAATGCTCCCATTTTAAGCATGTTCACCTCATCCTGAGTAAGATATCTCCAACGTCCGCGTGGAAGATTTTTCTTAGTCAGTCCTGCGAACATAACACGATCTAATTTAAGAACACGATAACCTAAATGTTCGAAAATACGACGTACAATACGGTTTTTACCTGAGTGAATTTCGATACCGATTTGTTTTGCATCATCTTCATCTGCATAGCTGATTGCATCTGCATGGATTTCGCCATCTTCTAGTTCAATTCCGCTTGCGATTTGTTTGATATCTTCCATTTCAACATCTTTATCCAACCATACGTGATAAACTTTCTTTTTATCATATTTAGGATGTGTCAGTTTAGATGCCAGATCACCATCGTTTGTCAATAGCAATACACCTGTTGTATTACGGTCCAGACGTCCTACAGGATAGATACGTTCTGTGCAGGCATTTTTCACAAGATCCAGAACAGTCAGACGTTCTTGCGGATCATCTGAAGTAGTTACACAATCTTTTGGCTTATTCAGAAGTACATAAACTTTTCCTTCTGGTCTCACTTCCTGATCATGGAATAAAACAGCATCCGTTCTGTTTACCTTAGTCCCTAGTTCAGTTACAACCTCACCATTAACGGTAACCATTCCTCCTGCAATATACTCATCTGCTTCACGGCGTGAACACAAACCTGCATTTGCTAAGAATTTATTCAAACGAATTGGCTCATTCGGGTCAGTAAATAAGTCTTTGTATTCAACCTGTTTCTTCTTGCTGTATTTAGCATTTGGATCGTAAATATTATTACGGAAGTTGCTATTTTGACTTTTTGGACGTGATCCACCGAAGCTTCCGCCACGATTCTGACCGCCGCCGAAGCTTCCGCCACGACTTTGTCCACCACCGAAGCTTCCGCCACGACTTTGTCCGCCACCGAAACCTCCGCCACGATTTTGTCCGCCACCGTTATAGCCGCCACGGCTTTGTCCGCCATCATAACCGCCACGACTCTGGCCTCCACCATAGCCACCGCCACGGTTTTGACCACCGTCATAACCGCCACGACTCTGACCTCCGCCATAGCCTCCGCCACGATTCTGGTTATTACCATAGCCGCCGCGATTCTGGCCTCCATCGTAACCACCACGGTTCTGACCTCCGCCATTATAACCTCCGCGGTTTTGACCACCACCATAGTTATTATTATAACTATTTCCGCCACGGTCATTGTTATAACCTCCGCGATCGTTGTTATAACCACCACGGTCATTATTAAATCCTCCGCGGTCGTTATTGTACGAACGGCGTTCATAACCACCTTCGTTATTATAATTACGATTATTATTATTGTTGTAAGTACGACGCTCATCATTTCCATATGAACGGCGTTCACCGAAATTGTTAGGTCTTTGCTCAAATGATCTCTTTTCGAAACCACCCTCTCTGTAATCTCCTTGCTGAGAGTTTCCAAATCTTGAATTGTTATCATTGAATGAACGTCTCGGACGGAATCCCTCACGGTTCTCCTCACCTCCGAAGCCCGGTCTTTCATTTCTGTAGCTATTATTACCGTCACGGCTACCTTCAAATTTATCCGTCGTAATACGCGGACGTTTTGGTCTTCTTTCTGAATCCATAATTGAGTATTTGTTAACTTAGTTATGAAGCCTCACGGCTTCTTCATTTCATTATCTCTTAAAACTGAAATATTATATCCCTGTATAAGAATGAGGAGTAATACATTTTAGCTCTTCCTTCACATCATCAGACACATTCAAAGTATCAATAAATGCTTTAATAGAAGCTGATGTAATTCCCTCATTTGTTCTTGTAAGTGCTTTTAACGCTTCATAAGGCTGTGGATATCCTTCTCGTCTTAAAACTGTCTGGATTCCTTCTGCGACAACTGCCCAGCATTTATCTAAGTCGTTATACAAAGCTTTCTCATTTAATAAAAGTTTATTCAACCCTCTTAAGGTACTCTTTATTGCCACAATCGAGTGAGCAAAAGGTATACCCACATTACGCAAGACTGTAGAATCGGTCAAATCTCTCTGAAGGCGTGAAATAGGTAATTTCATAGAAAGGTGATCCAAGATAGCATTTGCAACACCAAGGTTTCCTTCTGAATTTTCGAAATCAATCGGATTAACCTTATGCGGCATCGCTGAAGATCCCACTTCTCCCGCTTTAATTTTTTGTTTAAAATACTCCATTGAGATATACTGCCAGAAATCTCTGTCCAGATCAACAATAATGGTATTGATTCGCTTCATTGCGTCAAACAAAGCCGCCAGATTATCATAATTTGAAATCTGTGTTGTCCAGGCTTCTCTATCTATACCCAATTTATCTTTTAAAAATCTCGCGCCAAATTCTTTCCAGTCAATCGCCGGATAAGCAATATGATGCGCATTAAAATTACCAGTTGCACCTCCGAATTTCCCACTTATCGGCGTGTTTTCCAAAATAGCCAACTGCTGCTCCAATCTATAAACAAATACCATGATCTCTTTTCCCAGACGAGTCGGAGAAGCCGGCTGTCCGTGAGTTTTCGCAAGCATCGATATCTGACTCCATTCTTCAGCATAAGCTTTAAGAGTCGATATTAATTGATTAACAAGCGGATAGTAAGTTTGTTCCAGAGCATCCTTAATTGTTAAGGGTACAGAGGTATTATTTATATCCTGCGAGGTCAATCCAAAGTGAATAAATTCTTTATATGCTTCCAGACCTAGATTATCAAACTTTTCCTTGATAAAATATTCGACAGCTTTTACATCGTGATTAGTCACAGCCTCAATCTCTTTAATATGAGCTGCATCTTTTTCACTAAAAGCTTCGTATATTGCTCTTAATTCAGGATAAACAGCAGGCTCAACATCTTTTAGCTGAGGCAGAGGAATTTCGCACAATGCAATAAAATATTCGATCTCTACAAGAACACGGTATTTGATTAATGCAAACTCTGAAAAAAAGTTCGCCAGTTCCACACTTTTATCTCTGTAGCGACCGTCAATCGGAGAAATAGCAGTTAAAGAATTCAGTAACATAAATATAATATTATTTGGTACTGCAAAAATATATTATTCTTCTATCTATAAATGCTTTTTTCCGAATTTATTTTGTATATCTGCGCGGATATCTGAACAAAATTGCAAGTATCGCTGCAATACCCATTAAAAATGGATAGTAAAGATATGGAATTATTGAGATCGGGGATATTTTAGCTAATCCTGCCGCCATGAGCAGCTGTGCTCCATAAGGGATAATTCCCTGAATAAAACAAGAAAAAGTATCCAGTAAAGATGCCGATTTACGAGGATCCACATCAAAGCGTGTTGCAATATCCTTGGCAATCGGACCGGCAGTAATAATCGCAATTGTATTATTGGCAGTACATAGATTTGCGAAACTTACCAGTCCGGCAATACTAAATTCAGCAGCCCTTTTTGATTTAATATTTTTAGTCAGCAGACGAATAATATATTCTATACCGCCATTATACCGTATCATCTCCAGCATCCCTCCGGCCATAAGCGTTATAATTATCAGTTCACTCATGCCCATTATGCCATTACCCATAGCATTCATCCATCCAAGACAATCAAACGATCCCTGGAATATACCGATCAAACCGGATAGTATCGTTCCTAAAACAAGAAGTCTGATAACATTCATTCCCAGCAAAGCACTGATCAGAACAAATAAATAAGGAATCACTTTTATAAACTCTATAGAAGAAGTTGCCGGAACAACTGTAATAGACTGTCCCATAAAAAGATAAATCAAAAATACGATGATAGCCACCGGAACGACAATCATACTGTTAACCTTGAATTTGTCTTTCATCTCACAACCTTGCGTTTTTGTGGCTGCGATTGTTGTATCTGATATAAAAGACAGATTATCCCCAAACAGAGCACCTCCTACAACAACAGCAGTCATAAAAGGCAGCTCCACGCCTGTCTTAGACGCTATACCAACAGCAACAGGTGTTAAAGCAATAATTGTCCCTACGGATGTACCTATCGAAATAGAAATAAAACATGCTGCCAGAAAAATACCCCCTATTAATAAATAGTCCGGCAACAGGCTTAATGCCGTATTAACTGTAGCATCTACCGCTCCCATTGCTTTAGCCGTTTGCGCAAAAGCACCAGCCAGAATAAAAATCCAGATCATCAGAAGAATATTCTTATTCGCGGCCCCCACCGAAAAATGCTCTACCCTTTCTGCCAGCGTCTTATCCGGCGTAATAATTACAGATACTATTGCCGACAATAAGAAAGCAACGGTTATTGGCATTTTGTAAAAATCACCTAACAAGAGAGACACAACAAGGTATGAAACCAGAAAAACGAATAAAGGTAACAATGCTAAAGCTTTTGGATTTGGCTTTTGTTCTGTATTTCGAATCATAATTCTCAGAAAATATTTTATTTGTAAAATACAAACTTAACTATTTATAGACTAATAAGAAAGCGCACACATTCACTTATTCAGATAATTAATTGTATTTCTATTCTTTTAATTAAACGCATTATTACATCCTAATAATCATATCACGTTCATTTTTTCAGTAAATATCAAGCATACGAAAATCGCAGAAGAACGTTCTTTTAAATTAAAACGAAAGAACACCACTATTATTAGATGTTAAATTAATAGACACAACTAAATAAAACAAAGCCCATTTCGTTAAATACAGTCAAATATTAACTTATCTATTTGGAAAACCGAGACAGAGCCTTTATATTTGCATCAGTTTTTCATGGTATTAGATTTAAGGTTAATAAAGGGTTTAGGTTGTCGTGAGACAACCTTTTCTTTTTTATAAATGTTTATACTGCAAAATATTCCTATATTGCCTGCGATTTTAGGAAAACAGTAATAACACAATACCATTATCAGCTATGATATTGACAAAATTTCTTTTCCATTTTCTGGATTCACGAAATGAGCAAATTGATGATTATGCTTACAATTCTGCCTCAATCCAAAACAATCAATTAGATTATCTTATTACGAAAGCTTCGGGAACAAAGTGGGGAACCATACACAAATATGCTTCAATTACTGATTATAACGACTTTGCCAGAGAAGTACCTCTTCAGACTTACGATTCATTAAAACCATATATTGACGAAGCGATTAGTGGAAAATCAGATATCCTATGGCATGGCAAGGTTAAATGGTTCGCTAAATCATCGGGAACAACTAATGATAAAAGCAAATTCATACCCATCACAAATGATGCCTTGCAGGATTGCCATTATAAAGCAGCAAAAGATACAACGGCTCTTTACTCGAGGATTAATCCCGACAGTTCGTTATTAAGCGGGAAAAGCTTAATTCTTGGAGGAAGTCATGAGCTTAAAAATGAAAATGCACATACCTACTCCGGTGATCTATCAGCTATTCTACTTCAGAACACTCCGGATTATTTTAATTTAATCCGCGTGCCGGATAAAAAAATAATTCTGATGCACGAATGGGAAGCGAAGCTTAAAGCAATCATTGAAACAACCAGAAATGCCGATGTGAGAAGTCTTGCAGGAGCGCCATCGTGGATGATGGTTATGATCAAAGCTATGCTCGAAGCTACCAATAAAACTTATCTTACTGAAGTATGGCCCAACCTGGAAGTATTCTTCCACGGAGGTATCAGTTTTATACCTTATCGCGAACAGTATAAATCAATTATCCCGTCCGATAAAATGCATTATATGGAAACCTATAATGCATCTGAAGGTTTTTTTGCCATTCAGAATGATCTTTCTGATCCGGCTATGCTTTTAATGCTGGATCTGGGTATATTCTATGAGTTTATTCCAATGGATAAGTTTGACGGAACAAACTCACAAGCTATTCCTCTCGAAGAGGTAGAATTAAATAAAAATTACGCCTTAGTAATATCTACAAATACCGGGCTATGGAGATATATCATCGGAGATACTGTTAAGTTTTTATCCAAAGATCCGTACAAAATTATTATAACAGGCCGCACAAAGCATTATATCAATGCTTTTGGCGAAGAGCTTATGGTAGATAATGCAGACAGAGCTCTGAACAACGTGTGTGCAAAGTACGATGTTAAGGTTATTGACTATACAGCAGCTCCTGTATTTATGTCGGAAAACAGTAAAGGAAAACATCAGTGGATTATTGAGTTTGATCACAATCCTTCTGACCTGAACTCCTTCATAACTGATTTTGACCAGGCTCTGAAAGAACAAAACTCAGATTATGAAGCAAAAAGATACAAAGACATAACACTGGACCGACCGGAAGTAATTATAGCACGTCCGAACTTATTCCATGACTGGATGGCTTTTAAAGGTAAGCTTGGAGGGCAGAATAAAGTTCCGCGCTTATGTAACGACCGGAAGATAATAGATGAAATCATTGAGTTTCAGAAATAAAAATATAAAAAGCCCCGTAATATTCATCTGATTATTACGGGGCTTTTTTGTTAGTATGATAACATGTCAGGAGTTACTTTTTTGAAAGAATCCGATGACGGAGCTTTATAAACGAAACCGATATTTGACCATATATTTGGCCACCCATCCTTAACATAATTATTAACGACAAGCTTAAAGGCATGTTTTCCTTTTGCCAGAGCGATCTGTTTCTTGTTTTTATTATGCCGGCTCAACTTATCATTCTCTATCAGAAGTTTGCCATTTACCCAAAGCTGATCCATATCTGTTGATAAAGAATAAACACCATCCTCAGGCATATCCACATACCCTTCATATATTATAACTCCGGGCTTATTCATATCAAGAATTTCAGCATCTGTTCCTTTTCCAGAGAAATCTGCTGCAACACCTGTTTCTCCGAAAGTTGCCTGACTGATTGCTTCATTTGAAGTAAATAATCCGGACGCCGTTTTCACCGTAACACCCTGTCCGTTAGCTTTACCGGCAACAACAGGTAATTTTTCCACATTTGGCTTATAATCAACTGCCGGCTGAATACTTTGCTTCTCAACGATTACATCACGGGATTTACTTAATTTACCGGATGGGAGCAGAGTTGCGATTTTGACATTCGCATCCGATGTAAGCTTAATTGCCGATGTATATACAGAAGATTTTTCTGTTGGTTCGTCACCGTTAAGCGTATAAACCATTGGCAGATTGCGTGTATTGGAGAAAGTTACTGTAGCAGTATCATCAGTAAATACTACGTTTGAAGTTAGCGTTCCTTCCGGCATAGGTATATGATAATTCACATCATAAGCATCCAGACGTACATACGCATTATTGATTCTTTGTGCAAAAGAATTCCAGTCTTTCTTTGTATCCGGAGACCATGTAGCTTCAGCAACTGCAATAATCCGCGGATAGATCATATACTCCATCTGAGCTTCATTCAGACAATATTCTGTCCACATATTCGCCTGAGCACCGAGAACATATTTATGCTTGTCGGCGGGCAAATCTTTCGGAACCGGATTATAGCTATATGTCTTTTCCAGTGGAGCATATCCTCCGATAGATGTAAATTCAACCTCTGCAGCTCCCTGCAAATGATCAATATACATCCCGCCTGATCCCGGTGTCATAATCACTTCATGATCTGCATTTGCCGCAGCGATTCCTCCGGACTCTCCTCTCCAGCTCATTACGATGGCTCCGGGAGCTAGTCCGCCCTCCAGTATTTCATCCCATCCAATCATCTTCTTACCTAACGAAGAGAGATGTTTTTCTACTCTTTTGACCGTATAGCTTTGTAGTTGCTCCTCTACACTATGCCCGTCCTTCTCTTTTAAGCCCAGACTTTTTGCAAGAGTCTGACATTTCGGACACTCTTTCCATCTGACTTTCGGACATTCATCGCCTCCAATATGAAAGTATTGAGACGGAAACAGGCCTGCCACTTCTGTTAATATATTTTCCAGGAAGGTGAACGTAGCTTCGTTTCCTACACAATAGACATCTTCTTCTACTCCCCATATAATCCGGGGTTGTTTAAACGGCCCTCCTGTGCAGGAATATTCAGGATAAGCAGTTAATGCTGCCAGCGCATGACCCGGAAGTTCTATTTCCGGTATCACATCAATATATCTTTCGGCTGCATAAGCAACTACTTCTTTTATCTGATCCTGTGTATAAAAAAATGGTCCATATTTTTCACCATTACCCTCATAGCGATACGACCCGGATTCCGTAAGCTTAGGATATTGTTTTATCTCTATACGCCAGGCCTGATCTTCAGTCAAATGCCAGTGAAAACGATTCATTTTAAACATCGCCAGAATATCCAGTTGCTTTTTAACAAAGTCAACACTGGCAAAGTGACGACAAACATCCAGCATAAGACCCCGGTAACGAAATGCCGGCTCATCTTTCACTTCAACTGCCGGAACAGACCAGTCAATATTCTTCACTAACTGCTTGCTTTCAATCTCAGCAGGCAGAAGCTGCAACAATGTTTGTATTCCATAAAAGGCCCCTTGTGGTGTTCTGGCCTCAATCGTAACTCCATCTTTATCCGATTTCAGTAAATAGCCTTCATGTCCTACCGGCACACGCGTATTCAAACGTAATCTGATAGCATTCGATCCGGTATCCGTTTCTTCTGTCTTCAGATCAAATCCTGTTGACAACTTAACTTTAGATGCCAGAAACGCAGCCGGTTGCATCAAATCCGGAGAAGAAACAATTAATTTGGTGTTGTTATTCAATACAAAATGAGAAAGAGAATCCGTCATAGTCAATTCTAACGGCACAGGAATAACATTGATTCCTTCGTTGTAGCTTCGCATTTCCGTATTTTTCTTACAACTAAAAGTCATAAAAGAAACCGTTAACGCCATGGCACTTACTAGCAATTTTTTCATTTAAAGATTAAATTTGAAGATTTGTTCATTACACAAACTCAGCAGTATAACTACTAAACTTGCAGGTTATTTATATAAATTGGGTATTATGGAGTCAGTTAACAGAATGAATATGCTAATCTGATAAATCAATCAGCATTCCGAAGTGCAATTATAATAAAAAGTTAATACATTTCCTAAGCAAAATTATTTATTATAAGTAAATCAATATATTCGCGATAAGGCATAGAACTATCACTAATATTTTATTACAATAAAAAGTTTGCAAAGTGGCAATTCCATTTGCAACCAGCCTCGAAACCCTTTGCTGAAAGGCCTTTATGTATGACAAATGGTGTTGCAAATGAATTTGAATTGCAACCATTTGCAACCTCATTTGCAACCACTCAAACACATCATAAACAACTACACTACAAACACTTACACCATATCAAACTTTACGATTGCAATTGGTTGCAATTCAAAACGCAAAACTCTGTGTATAGTTTTTCCTGAAGAGAGTTAAGAGCTTCCGCAGATTCTCTTAAGTGATTTCTCATTTTCTCTTAAGAGAATTTCGAATTTCTCTTAAGCAAATTTCCAACTGCATGACCGTGCCCGTTTGCAAGTAGCAAACTGAACTTTGCAAGGAGCAAAATAAGTTTTGCAAGGAGCAAACTTTCATTTGCAAGGAGCAAATAAATATTGCCTGATACATCTCCATTCTTTCAAAAACAACAACCGTAAATCTTTGCTTTCTTAACCGTATATTTTAGTAAGAATAAACCGGCAATTAATTGCTGTATATAAGAGGTTTAGTTCGTTCATCCGTATCCTTTAGGAATCCGCTCCGGAGGGGTTACAATTCCGCCCCGGACCGGTTCTATTTCCGCTCCGGACCGGATTGTATTCCGCTCCGGAGCGGAAAAGTAAATCAACCGTATTTCGCAACTAAACCAACCGTATAAAAAAACTAATTCCGCCTTTATTCCGGCTAACAGATACGTATATTTGGCTGCGTTTATGCGAATATTACAGATAACAATAAGTGGCAGATAACAGCGAGTAATTAGTGAGGCTGCTGTATTTATACACAAATCCGGCAATAACATGCACGGCACACCCCAAAAAAAAGACTCTCTGACAAATTATAGTCAGAGAGTCTCACTTATATATTTAATGTAATTACTTACAAGAAGCACATGAAGGTTTGATCTGTTTGAAGAAATCATTTCCTTTATCATCAACAAGGATGAATGCAGGGAAATCAACTACCTCAATTCTCCAGATTGCCTCCATACCCAGTTCAGGGTATTCAACCAATTCTACTTTCTTGATGTTGTTTTGTGCAAGAATAGCAGCCGGTCCACCAATACTACCCAAATAAAATCCGCCATGTTTTGCACAAGCATCAGTTACTTGCTGAGAACGATTTCCTTTTGCGATCATGATTTTACTTCCACCATTCTCCTGGAACAAGTCAACATATGAATCCATACGTCCTGCTGTAGTAGGGCCAAAAGATCCTGAAGGCATTCCTTGCGGAGTTTTAGCAGGTCCTGCATAATAAATCGGGTGATTTTTAACGTATTCAGGAAGACCTTCTCCGGCAGCAATTCTATCAGCTAATTTCGCATGTGCAATATCACGACCAACAATAATCGTTCCGTTCAAAGACAAACGGGTAGACACCGGATATTTTGTCAATTCTTTAAGGATCTCATCCATCGGACGGTTCAGATCAATCTTCACTGCATCACCTTCTCCGGCTTTACGATACTCTTCAGGAATAAAACGTCCCGGATTATCTTCCAGTTTCTCAACCCAAAGACCATCTTTATTAATCTTAGCTTTGATATTACGGTCAGCCGAACAAGAAACACCCATACCTACAGGACAAGATGCTCCATGGCGAGGCAAACGGATAATGCGGATATCATGTGCAAAATATTTACCTCCGAACTGAGCTCCTAAGCCAAGTTTCTGAGACGCTTCAAGCACCTGTTTTTCAAGTTCGATATCACGGAAAGCCTGACCAAACTCATTTCCTTCAGTTGGCAATTCATCGTAGTAACGCGCAGAAGCAAGTTTTACTGTTTTCAGGTTTGCCTCGGCTGAAGTTCCACCAATCACAAAAGCTACGTGATAAGGAGGACAAGCAGCAGTACCCAAAGTAGCCATCTTTTCAACTAAGAAGTTAAGAAGTTTGTTTGGAGTAATCAAGGCTTTAGTTTCCTGATACAAATATGTTTTATTAGCAGATCCACCACCTTTAGCCATGAATAAGAATTTATATTCCATTCCTTCCGTAGCGTAAAGATCAATCTGTGCAGGAAGATTTGTTCCTGTATTTACCTCATCATACATATTCAGAGGAGCATTCTGAGAGTAACGCAGATTCTCTTCAGTATATGTTTTGTAAATACCTAATGAAAGAGCTTTCTCATCATTACTTCCTGTCCATACCTGCTGACCTTTTTTACCCATTACGATCGCAGTACCTGTATCCTGACAAGTAGGAAGTTGTCCTTTTGCAGCTACTTCCGCATTGCGAAGCATTGTTAATGCTACATACTTATCGTTATCTGAAGCTTCCGGATCACTCAGGATTTTTGCTACTTGCTCATGGTGAGAAGTACGAAGCAGGAACGATACATCGCGCATTGCAGCATTTGCTAGTTTCGTCAAACCTTCTTCTTCTACTTTTAACACAGGAGTACCTTCAAATTCTGAAACACTTACGTGATCTTTTGTCAAAAGATAGTATTCAGTTTTGTCTTTCCCCATTGGGTAAGACTCCTGATAATGAAATTCTTTTGTTGCCATAATTCTAAAAATATAGTTACCTAATTGTGTGTTCTTATTTATTCCATATCTGCCAGGCAGCTTCTGCCTGCAAATATAACATTTCCAAACCATTGACAGCCTCTGCTCCGGCATCTTTTCCCTTCTTCATAAAAAGAGTTTCAGACGGATTATATATCAGGTCATATAACAAATGATTATTTGTCAGAAACTCATACGGAATAGCTGGTGACTGCTCTATATGCGGATACATTCCAACCGGAGTTGTATTCACGATCACCGTATAGGTTTTCAACAATTCAGGAGTTATCTGTTCATAACTTAATATACCGGATTCCGGATTTGATGTTCTGGAAACATAACATACAGCAAGACCTTCCTTACGAAGCCCGTACTCAACAGCTTTTGCTGCCCCTCCGGTTCCAAGAATCAATGCATGAGTATGCTCTGGTTTCAAATGTGGTCTTATTGAATTCATAAAACCTATCACATCGGAGTTATATCCGATAGCCTTTCGCCCACTATCAGTATTGACAAATCGGACCACATTTACAGCACCGATAGCCTTAGCTGTCTCATCAAGATCATCCAAATAAGGAAGAATCTTCTCTTTATAGGGTATTGTCACGTTTAATCCATTTACAGATGAATCAGACAACAGAGGCAATACCTGATCTATTGAGCTAAGTTCATAGTTATCATAAACAGCATCAATATCTTCTTTCTCAAATTTATCTGCAAAATAACCTTTTGAGAAAGAATGAGAAAGCGGATATCCTATTAAACCATATTTATTCATAACCCTATAATTAAAAAAGGGCTATCCCCCGTTTGGAAGACAGCCCTGTATTATATTTGATTTATCTATTTTTCAAATACTCCGTTACATTCTTTTCGATCCGTTTTGTGATATCATCATTCTCTGCCTGAATAAATTTCTCACCTGTAATCTTCTCGAAAAGCTCCATATAACGTTCGCTGATTCCTTTTACGATCTCTTTGGTCATTTCAGGAACTGTCTGCCCTTCTTTACCCTGAAATCCATTTTCCATCAACCACTCACGCACAAATTCTTTAGAAAGTTGTCTTTGTGGTTCACCTTTTTCGAAACGGTCCTGATACCCTTCTTCATAAAAATATCGGGATGAGTCAGGAGTATGTATTTCATCAATCAGATAAATTACTCCATCACGTTTACCAAATTCATATTTAGTATCAACCAATATAAGATCTCTCTCTTTAGCCATTTCAGATCCTCTCTGAAACAAAGCCAGTGTATACTTCTCCAGAGTTGCATAATCCTGCTCCGAGACTAATCCCTGACGAAGAATTTCCTCTTTAGAGATATCCTCATCATGAAATCCGTGCTCTGCTTTTGTTGTAGGAGTAATAATAGGAGTCTCGAATCTTTGATTCTCACGCATCCCGTCAGGAAGTTTAACTCCACAGATTTCTCTTACACCATTTTTATAAGCACGCCATGCGCTTCCGCAAAGATATCCGCGAACAATCATCTCAACAGGAAAAGATTGACATTGAACACCAACAGTTACCATTGGATCCGGAGTCGCCATTTTCCAGTTTGGACAAATATCAGTCGTTGCATCCAGGAATTTCGCAGCTATTTGATTTAGCATTTGTCCTTTAAAAGGTATTCCTTCCGGCAAAACTACATCAAATGCAGAAATGCGATCACTCACCACCATTACCAGTAATTCATCGTTGATGTTATACACATCGCGAACCTTACCATGATAAACACTCTTTTGTCCAGGGAAATTAAAATCCGTTTTAGTTAAAGCACTCATTTTTTAAATCTATTATTGATTGAAAAAGTATCTCTGCCCGAAAGCGCAAAAATATAAAAAAGAAGCATTGAATTTGAGAATAAAACTCAAATATTTCTAAGCAATTTAATATACGCGGATAGCGAAATAAAAAAAGAGAAAGCACTGATCGGTTTAACCCGAAAAGTGCTTTCTCCTATATGTGGTCTAATTATTTAACCAATGCGTTGAAATCTGCGTTACCAGCAAATTTTGCAAACTCAAGGTCAGTAGCAGCCAACTTAGCATAAGAAGAGTTCATTTTGATCGCTTCTTTCAAGTTGTTAATAACCATTGACTCGTTGTTTGTTCTTGCACCAACTACAGCCATCAGGTAGTAAGTTGTAGCATCTGGATTCTGGATACCAGAAAGAGTTGTTTTAGCTTTGTTGTATTCTTTAGCTAAGATTTGAGCAACAGCAGCATTGTTTGATTTTGCATCAGCAAAAGTACGAACAGCGTTAGCGTAGTCTCCGTTCTGAGTATAAAGAACAGCAAGAGCTTCGTTGATTCCTTCAGCAGCAGCAGCTCTTCCGAAATACTCTTCAGCTTTTTTGTTGTGACCTTTTACAAGTTCGATCAAACCAAGGTTCATTTGAACTTCTGGAGCTGTTGGAGCAATTTTTTCTGCTTTTTTGAAGTAGTGCTCAGCTTTATCTAATTTACCAGCTTCGAATTCCAATAGACCTAAGTTGTTATATCCACGGAAATCTTGTGCGTAGATATCAGCAACTTTTTGGTAGATTGCATAACGATCAGCGTTGATCAATGTTGCAGCATAAAGAAGTTCTTCAACTGTCAATGCATTAGGATTTGATTTTGCAAGAGACGCAATTTCTTCGTCTGATTTACCGATGATATTAACTGAAGCAGTTAATTTAGAACGGCGTAGTTGAGGAAGAATTTCTTTTGCGATAACATCAAATGTAGAAGACATTTTTTTGATTTCTTCGTCACGTACAGCAGGATCTGAGTACATAGCAAGAACACGCAAAACAAGATCTTTATCCTGAATATCAGATTTCTCCATCAATTCTTTGAAACCTTCCCAGTCTTCAGCAGTAAATTTACCTTCGATACCTGTAGTATATTTACCTTTTTTCATTTGACGCTCCATGTATTTCTGAGTCACTTTCTCACGAGTGTTAGCAAGAGTGTCATTCAATTGCCATGGTCCGTCAGGAGAAGCGTAAGAAGAAATTTCCAAACCAACTAGTTCTCTGTTTGGTGCAGAAACTGCAGCAGACATTGAATCCTGAAGAGCTTTCATTTCTGAAGAGTTCAACTGAGATGAACGCAAGTTCGCTTGTTGGATAAGGAATAAGATCTGAGCACGGTATGCCTGGTTGATAATTCTTTGGAATTTATCAGCACCAAGAGCCGGATTAGCATCAGCTGCACTTGATAAAGTTTCTGTAGAGATAACTCCGTCAGCAACTTTTACGCGTGGCAAGTTGTAAGTTTTAGCTTTGATTTTAACCTGGAACTCAAGGAATAGTTCTGATTTACGCATAGCCGGTACATAATCAAATGAAACTGGCATTGTGTATTTTCCACCCATTTTGTAAGAAATAGTATTATTATTTCCTTTTACTTTTTCTCCCTGGAAAGAAACAGGTGTTGATTTAGCCTCTTGTCCGTTGAAAACCAATACCGGAGTAACAGTTACAACTGCTTTTTTATTAAAATATTTTTCAGGGAATGTTCCGTCAACTGTTGCGTTAACTTTTCCACCTTTTACTTCTAGTGGAGATGGATTCACCTTGAACATGTCCGGACTCAATGGTCCCATCTTTTTACAAGACGCTGTAAAAGCAACTAAAACAGCCATTAATAATGGCAAGTAAAGTTTTCTAATCATGATTTTGAAAATTAAGTTGGTATTTCTATATGTTTATAATATTCAACTGTTTTCGCATTTAAGGATTACACTCACGCGCAAACCCTAAACCTTGCAAGACGCAAATTTATTCTCTTTTTTCAAACAATGAAAGAAATTTTTCTTTTTTTGAGCTAAGAAGGTACAATTAACTAATTATTAGGCCGATTTTACACGAATGAAAACAAAAATAAGAACTGAAATTTTAGTATTTTGGTAAAAATAATACTTCGGTTACAGATTTAGCTAAAATAGGAATAACTTGCCGGCATAACTAAAAATGAAGCTATAGGATAAAATAAATTCTTTTACCTGATACTCTTATTACAATCAGAGATTCTGGTGACTACCTATAATTGAATAAAAGAGTAAGATATTATACTATAACTATAACTACCCCTATCTCTTATTTCAAATATTCATTCAGAAGAGGTATTTTCCTTATTCTCTTTAAGTATTTAGAAAAAAAACACACGAAAAACTTGGATATATCAGAACAACCGCCTATCTTTGCAACGCAATTGAGAAAACAAGGTGCCATAGCTCAGTTGGTAGAGCAAAGGACTGAAAATCCTTGTGTCCCCGGTTCGATTCCTGGTGGCACCACAAACAACCCTCACAGTCACTCGTGGGGGTTTTCTCGTATTTATATCTCCTGTTTAATTTTATCCATTTATTTTGAGATAGAAAAACAGTCGATACCCTCTTCTAAAAAAACAAACTCCAAATAAAAATGATTACAGTTACTAACCTTAGTATTCAATTCGGAAAACGTAAACTTTTCGAAGATGTAAATCTGAAATTTACTCCCGGAAACTGTTATGGGATCATCGGTGCTAATGGTGCCGGCAAATCAACTTTACTTAAAGCTGTTAGTGGTCAGATTGACCCGACAACCGGAACAATCCAGTTAGGACCGGGCGAACGTCTTTCTGTTCTAAGCCAGGATCACTTTGCTTATGATGAATGTACCGTTCTTGACACTGTTCTTATGGGACACACAGTTCTATGGGATATCATGAACGAGAAAAATGCAATCTATTGCAAAGAAGACTTTTCTGACGAAGACGGTATTCGTGCCGCAGAACTTGAAGAGAAGTTTGCCGAACTTGAAGGATGGAATGCAGAAAGTGATGCTGCTATGCTTTTAAGTGGTCTTGGAATCAAAGAGGATCTTCATTATACACTAATGAAAGACCTGAGCGGGAAAGAAAAGGTACGTGTATTATTGGCGAAAGCTCTATTTGGAAAACCTGACAACCTTCTTCTGGATGAGCCTACGAATGATTTGGATATCGAAACAGTAATGTGGCTTGAGAACTATCTTGCAGATTTCGAAAACACAGTATTGGTAGTATCCCACGACCGTCACTTCCTTGACTCAGTATGTACTCATACTGTAGACATCGACTTCGGTAAGGTTCAGCAATTTGCTGGAAACTATAGCTTCTGGTATGAATCAAGCCAGTTGGCATTGCGTCAGCAACAGAATCAAAACAAGAAAGCTGAAGAGAAACGCAAGGAGTTGCAGGAGTTCATCCAGCGATTTAGTGCGAACGTGGCTAAATCAAAACAGACAACTAGCCGCAAGAAGATGTTGGAAAAACTTAATGTGGAAGAGATCCAACCTTCATCAAGACGCTATCCGGGTATTATCTTCACACCTGATCGTGATCCGGGAAATAAAGTTTTAGAGATCCATGGATTATCTAAAACTGTAGAAGGTGATGTTTTATTTAAAGACATCAATTTCATGGTTGAGAAGGATGATAAAATTGTATTCATCTCTAAAGACCCTCGTGCTATGACAGCATTCTTCAACATTATTATGGGTGAAGAGAAAGCTGACAATGGTTCTTTCGACTGGGGTGTTACGATTACTCCGGCATATTTACCTCTTGACAATTCAGAATTCTTCAATACAGATCTGAATCTTGTAGACTGGTTATGTCAATTCTCTGATGACACTACAGACCTTTACATCAAAGGATTCCTAGGAAAAATGCTTTTCTCCGGAGAAGAAATCCTTAAGAAAGCAAGTGTACTATCAGGAGGTGAAAAAATGCGTTGTATGATTGCCCGCATGATGATGAAAAATGCAAACTGCCTGGTACTGGATTCTCCTACTAACCACCTTGACCTGGAATCAATCCAGGCTTTCAATAATACATTGAAAGGATTTAAAGGGAATGTGCTTATGTCATCTCATGACCACGAATTCATCCAAACGGTTTGTAATCGTGTTATTGAATTGACTCCTAAAGGAATTATTGACAAAATGATGGATTATGATGATTACATTACAAGTGATGAGATTAAAGCTCTTCGCGAAAAAATGTACTCTAAATAATATCTGTTCAGATACATATTAAGAAAGAGCGTATACCTACCATTGGTATACGCTCTTTCTTTTTACAGCAAAGTGAATCCTTGCAAACTTCAGAAAGCAATCTTATCATCAAAATCAAGTGAATCAGGTACGCTAATCACAAATTGAAGTGATTACAAATCGAAACTCATTAATAAGAATTGCAGAACTCAAATTAATCCTTATATTTGAAAACATTCAATACTTAGTCTTTGTTAAACATAAAAGCATAAGTGTTGAAATAATTCTTATATAATTCATACTTAAACCTATGGAACAATTAAAAGTCGGAGATAAAGCGCCTCTGTTTAATGGTATAGATCAGAATAACCAACCTATTTCATTAAGTGCATATGCAGGAAAGAAAGTAGTATTATATTTCTACCCGAAAGATAACACACCCGGATGCACTGCTGAAGCTTGCGATTTAAGAGATAATTACGAACGCTTCCTCAATGAAGGATATATTGTTATCGGTGTAAGCGCCGATTCAGTTGCATCACATAAGAAATTTGCAGATAAATATGAATTGCCATTTCCTCTTATCTCAGATCCTGACCGAAACATTTTATTAGCTTATAATGCCTTTGGAGAAAAGAAGTTATACGGAAAAGTTTCGATGGGTATACTAAGAAAGACTTTTATTATTGACGAGAACGGTATTATCACTGATATTATCGAGAAAGTCAAAACAAAGGAACATGCAAAACAGATTTTAGGAGAATAAATTATTAAGGTGATGACATTCATATTGTTATCACCTTTTGTGTAATAAAATGCGTTAACCAATAAACCTTTAGCCCTTATGAAAAAAGTAATGACATCTTTATTGGTACTGTTAGGTATCACGTCTATGGCAGCACAGGTTAAAGTAGGTGATAAAGCACCTGCATTCCGAGGCGAAGATCAGAATGGACGATTAATTGACTCAAAAATGTTAAACGGAAAAAAGTATGTTCTTTATTTTTATCCGAAAGACAACACTCCGGGATGTACAAGTCAGGCATGTAGTTTCAGAGATAATTTTAAAGAACTAAAGGATCAGGGTTTTACAATCATTGGAGTAAGTGCTGACAATAAAAAATCCCACGCAAAATTCTCTAGCGAGTATAACCTGCCATTTCCGATAATTGCAGATACAGCCAAGAGTATTATCGAAGCATATGGTGTTAATGGAATCATTACTAAACGCAAAACATTTGTCGTCAATGAAAAAGGTGTAGTAACCGAAGTCATTGAAGGAGTTAACGCTAAAGAACATCCATTGAAAGTCCTGAATAAGAAATAGTATAAAAAACAAAGGCTTCATTGACTTAAAATATCAATGAAGCCTTTATTTTTTTATCTCAATCCTACCAACAATTCCAGTAAGGCATGGATACAGCACCAACAAATAATATTGACACGATATAACCTAAAATAGAAAGTGCAGCCAGCACAATACCTATAATACACATGACACGTCCGGCATTCAATGATGCATACCCCGTATATGACGCCGGATTTAGCCGATAGAGGTTAACACTCTTTCCGGAAATAATAAGTCCTATTATACCACAAACAAGCCCTACAAAAAAACATCCGAACACAAGCGAACAAATCCCGAGAACCAAAGTAGCCGTAGCGTTAGGCAATTGCTGAAGAGGCATCATTGGTTGAGGATTATTTTGATTATCCTGTTCCATAATACATTTATTTATAAGATTTCAGTTCATAAGCGTCTTATTGAGACCATCTTGACTTTCAGAAAAGCAGAGACAATCTCATTAATAAAACAGTACAGATGCAAAAATGTTTTGAACAACAGGAGATAACAATTTGGTACGCAAACAAAAAAAGGCCTCCTTTTCAGGAGACCTTTCTATATAAAAGATTTATGTGGATCAATCTTTTAGTTTCGCGCAAATAAACTCACGATTCAAACGTGCGATATTTGTGATTGAAACGTTTTTAGGACATTCAGCTTCACAAGCACCTGTATTAGTACAGTTACCGAAACCTAGCTCATCCATACGCGCAACCATTGCTTTTGCACGACGTGAAGCTTCAATACGTCCTTGAGGAAGAAGTGCAAGCTGACTAACTTTTGCAGAAACGAACAACATAGCCGATCCGTTTTTACAAGCTGCAACACAAGCACCACAACCAATACATGAAGCTGAATCCATAGCTTCATCAGCATCAATTTTAGAAATACCGATAGCATTAGCATCAGGTACACCTCCTGTATTTACAGAAACATATCCTCCTGACTGCATGATTTTTTCGAAAGCCTGACGATCAACCATCAAGTCACGGATAACTGGAAAACCAGCTGAGCGCCATGGTTCGATAGTAATTGTTTCGCCATCTTTGAAACGACGCATGTGCAGCTGACATGTTGTAACCGAATCATCCGGTCCGTGAGGGTGTCCGTTAATATATAATGAACATGCACCACAAATACCTTCGCGACAGTCATGATCAAACACTACCGGCTCTTCACCTTTGCTTACTAAAGATTCATTCAAAATGTCAAGCATTTCAAGGAATGAACTATCAGTAGAAATGTTATCTAATTTATAAGTCTGAAAAGCACCTTTCTCTTTCGGACCTCTTTGTCTCCAAATCTTTAGAGTTATATTAATTGTCTTATCCATAAGAATCTTCTTTTTTCCTTTGTGTTGAAAAATTACGCTTTGTAGTTACGTTGCTGACGTACAATAAATTCATAGTCAAGAGGTTCTTTAACCAATTCTGGTTCCTGACCATCACCTTTGTATTTCCAGCAAGACACATACGAGAACTTATCATCCTGACGAAGAGCTTCTCCTTCTTCTGTCTGATATTCTTCGCGGAAGTGACCACCACAAGACTCTTCACGATCCAGTGCATCAAGAGCCATAAGCTCACCGATTTCAATAAAGTCAGCCACACGAAGTGCTTTTTCTAGTTCAGTATTCATATCTGCACCTGAACCCGGAATAAACACATTTGACCAAAACTCTTTCTTAACGGCTTTCAATCTTTCAATCGCAGTTTTAAGACCTTCTGCATTACGTCCCATACCTACGAAATCCCACATAATCAAACCAAGTTCTTTGTGGATTGAATCAACTGTACGTTTTCCTTTAACAGCCATCAGCTTATTGATACGATCCTGGATTTCTTTCTCTGCAGCATTAAATTCAGGAAGCTCAGTACTGAAACGAGGAACACGAATCTGATCTGCAAGATAGTTCTGAATTGTGTAAGGAAGAACGAAGTATCCGTCTGCCAAACCTTGCATCAAAGCAGAAGCTCCAAGACGGTTAGCACCGTGATCAGAGAAGTTAGCTTCACCAATCGCGAACAAACCAGGAACAGTTGTTTGTAATTCATAATCAACCCATGTACCACCCATTGTATAGTGAATAGCAGGATAGATCATCATTGGAGTTTCGTATGGATTATCATCAACGATTTTTTCGTACATCTGGAATAAGTTACCATAACGAGCTCTAACTACGTCTTCACCTAAACGGTTGATCGCATCAGAGAAGTCCAGGTAAACAGCCAAACCTGTATTACCAACACCGAAACCTGCATCACAACGCTCTTTCGCAGCACGCGAAGCAACGTCACGAGGAACAAGGTTACCGAATGCAGGATAACGACGCTCCAAATAGTAGTCACGATCTTCTTCTTTGATCGCGGTTGGTTTCAATGTACCTTTACGGATAGCTTCAGCATCTTCTTTCTTTTTAGGAACCCAGATACGTCCGTCATTACGTAATGATTCAGACATCAATGTCAGTTTTGACTGGAATTCTCCGTGTACAGGAATACAAGTCGGGTGAATTTGCGCCATACATGGGTTTGCAAAATATGCACCTTTCTTGTAACACTGCCATGCAGCCGAACCATTACAGTTCATTGCATTTGTTGATAAGAAGAATGTGTTACCATATCCACCTGTTGCGATAACTACTGCATGAGCAGCAAAACGCTCCAGTTTACCTGTAACCAGGTTACGAGCGATAATACCGCGTGCACGACCATCGATCACTACCAGGTCAACCATCTCGTAACGAGTATATAATTTTACAGTTTTTTTCTCAACCTGACGGCTCAAAGCAGAGTAAGCACCTAAAAGAAGCTGCTGACCTGTCTGACCTTTAGCGTAGAATGTACGAGAAACCTGAGCACCACCGAAAGAACGGTTATCCAAAAGTCCACCGTACTCACGAGCGAAAGGAACACCCTGAGCCACACACTGGTCGATGATATCGTTTGATACCTCAGCCAAACGATAAACGTTAGCCTCACGAGCACGATAGTCACCACCTTTGATTGTATCATAGAACAGACGATAAACGCTGTCACCATCATTCTGATAGTTTTTAGCAGCATTAATACCCCCTTGTGCAGCGATAGAGTGCGCACGGCGAGGAGAGTCTGAGATACAGAAGTTCATTACGTTGAATCCTAGTTCTCCAAGAGAAGCAGCAGCAGAAGCTCCTGCAAGACCAGTACCTACAACGATAATATCTAAACGACGTTTATTTGCCGGATTCACCAATTTTTGGTGAGATTTATAATAGCTCCACTTTTCAGCCAAAGGACCTTGAGGGATTTTAGCATCTAACATAGTCATAATAATTTCTGATTGTTACTTATTTCTAAATGTTTTACTTCAATGATTTCAGGCCTGTAATTACTGACCGAAACCGAATAAGAAGAATAAAGGAATGATAGTGAAACCTACTGCGATAAGAGTAGCTAATACACTACCTAGTGCTTTCCAGCGAGGCATCCAGTTGTGATTGTTCAATCCCATAGACTGGAATGCACTCCAGAAACCATGAGTAAGGTGGAACCACAATGCCCAAATCCAGATAATGTAAATCACAACATAAGCAGGATTTGTAAACAAGTTAACAGCTAACTGATATGCATTTGCATCCGGTGTACCACCGATAAAATGTTGCAACTGCATCTTAGCCCAGAAATGAACCAGGTGAAGACCTAAAAATCCAAGGACAATGATACCTAAAACGAACATGTTTTTAGATGCCCAAGAGATGTTTGTTTTGCTTGACGATGCATAACGGTCGTTACCACGAGCTTTTCTATTCTGAGCAGTCAGAATAAAAGCATAAACGATATGCACGATGAAACCTAATGCCAGAACCGGAACCATAACCATGATTAAAGGGTTAGTGTCCATGAAGTGACAAACTACATTGTAAGGAATCTCTTCCACAGAAGTAGCACCACCTGTTCCCGCTAATAATGCAAGGTTAGCAGATAAGTGTACGATTAGGAACGAGATTAGAAAAAGTCCCGATAAACTCATGATGAGTTTTCGTCCAATTGAACTATTAAAAATCCACATAAAAAATAAAATTAAATGTTACTATTTAGGTTTTGTTTCTATTCTCAATTGTCTCTTCAAATATCCTCTATTTCTGCCGAAATATTGACAAGCCTATTAAAGTGGGCAAAATTAGACTATTTAGAAGACTTAACCATAGAAATAAATCAAAAAGTTTTGAGTAAATACGCTCAAATACAAACGAAAATAAAATAAGAGTCAATAAACACCTTCATTTGCAAACTCAAGATTACAAAAAGCTTACATCCGATTGGATTTATAGAAAGAATCATTTGAATTCTCATTTATAGAATTTACCTTTGCGGCTCCAAAAAAGAATAGATTACCGGCTCCTGAATATATCATTTTCCCGGTATATATAATAATGTATAGAATTTATCTTTAGTCAAACCTTTATGACCTATGAGAAGTTGTTGATTTCTTCTCATTTCTCATCTAATTAATTTGTATTGTTTTATGAAAAAGTGGGCAAAGAGTGTTTTTCGTCCAGTCATTTTCTCGTCTTTGAAAGACTATTCGTCAGGTCAGTTTAAGAAGGATCTTATCTCAGGTCTCATCGTTGGTGTTGTAGCACTACCGTTAGGGCTTGCTTTTGCCATCGCTTCAGGAGTTGCACCGGAGAAGGGATTGGTAACAGCTGTAATAGCCGGTTTGGTTGGTGGACTATGCGGTGGAAGTAAAGTATTAATAAGTGGTCCTACCGGAGCATTTGTCCTTATAACATCTGCAATCATCAATAAGCACGGACTGGAAGGGCTGGCCTTTTCCACCTTTCTTGCCGGACTGATTCTCATCACATTGGGTGTTTTAAAGCTTGGTAAAGTAATTAAGTTCATCCCCTACCCTATTGTTATCGGATTCAATGCCGGCATCGCTCTTTCGATCTTTACTTCGCAGGTAAAAGAGTTTCTGGGCTTAACTATAGATACAAACCCTCAAAACTTTATTGCACGGTGGATTGCCGTTTTTGAAAACATAGATACATTTAATCTATGGGCAATCGGATTAGGGCTTCTCACAATTATCATCATTATTCTCACGCCTAAGATATCACCGAAAATACCGGGATTCCTTGCTGCTATCGTCATTATAGCCGGAATAGCGTATGTCTTACGAAATCAGTTAGGAATAACTGAAATACGTACAATTGCGGACTGTTATCTGATTGACGATCGTTTTCCGATGCCACAAAACATTGACTTTCGTTTTGATGCAATAAAGGACTATCTATCGTCAGCAATTACTATTGCTATCATGGGTGCAATTGTCAGTCTTATTACGGCCACTGTTGCAGACGGAGCGATCAGCGAGAAGCAAGACCCGAATACTGAGCTTATCGGACAAGGACTTACGAATCTTGTGATCCCAATATTTGGGGGAATTCCTTCAACAGGAGCAATTGCCCGTACGATGACCAGTGTCAACAATGGAGGACGTACCCCTGTGGTAAGTTTAGTTCATGCTCTTGTTGTTCTGATTATTCTTTTGTGCCTCGGATCTCTTTCCCGCTTTATCCCAACAGCCTGTCTGGCGGGAATGCTCGTTGTTGCATCCTATAACATGAGTGGATGGAGATCTATCAGAGGGTTATACAAAGGTCCTAAATCGGACTTTCTGGTAATGCTTACAACTCTTTCACTAACTGTTTTATTTGATTTAAGTATTGCCATTGAGGTTGGTCTTCTGTTAGCTGTATTTTTATTTATGAAGCGCGTTCAGGATACATCCAGCATATCTATAGCAACAGAGTCTATCGATCCGTCCGAAGGAACAGATCTGGACATAAAAGAGAAACTGATTATTCCTAAAAAAGTAGAGGTGTATGAAATTGACGGACCGTTCTTCTTTGGTATAGCCAATAAGTTCGATGAACAAATGAGTGTTATTGGTGTAAAACCTAGAATTCGCATTATCAGAATGCGACATGTACCATTCATAGATGCAACAGGTCTTCAAAACCTGCAAACTCTGATGAGAAACTCTCATAAAGAACATATAAAGGTTCTTCTCTCTGGTGTTAATCAAAACGTTTTCTCATCGCTGTCTAAAAGCGGATTTATAAAAGAGTTTGGAGATGAGATAATATTCTGCAATATTACAGATGCACTGGATGAAGCAAACCGCTTGCTTCCATTAATCGATAAACAACAGACAAAAAAATAAACCTGCTGAAATTCCTCCCTGAGAGCCTCTGACTTGTATCATATAATAATACATCCAGGGGCTCTCATTGTTAAAATGACAGCTTCTTAACAAATAAATATACACATTCAAACATCAAACTCTTATTATTTAACATTTTGAATTACAAAACATGTTATACAACATATAAAAGCTATCAAAACTACCAAAGAGAAAAAAGTAACTTTGTAACGTTTGAAAAAAATATTTTCGCTTTTGAATTGAATAACTATGGAAAGAACACTATTACTAATTAAGCCAAGCGCAATTCAGCGTGGTTTAATCGGAGAAGTTATTAAGAGAATTGAAATGAAGGGATTGAAACTTTGCGGAATCAAAATGATGCAATTAGACGACACAATTCTTAATGAACACTATGCACATTTGTGTAACAAACCCTTCTTCCCTATCGTAAAAGATAGTATGAAGGCAACTCCGGTAATAGCTTGTTGTATCGAAGGTCTTGAAGCCGTAGCCGTTGTTCGTAACCTTACCGGTTCAACAAACGGACGCAATGCCGCTCCGGGAACTATCCGCGGAGATTTTTCGGTAAGTGTGCTTGAAAACATCGTTCATACATCAGACTCTGTAGAAGCTGCATCAGCAGAAGTACCCCGATTCTTTAAAAGCGAAGAGCTATTTTCTTATAAGTCGGCAGCATTTGAATTTATTTATTCGCCCGACGAAATTTAACCCAACCTCCTTAAACCGAAGATGATTTTGAAAAGACTGACAACTGTTTTGTGTAGCTGTGTATGCCTTTGTGTACTTTCAACCTTTTCGGCAAACGCTCAGCAAAAGAACACAACTTCTTCTGTCGTTCCGGCTTCTATGAAGGAACTTCTGGCAGATCAGGTGAAAATTAACAAAGAAAAATTACGACTTGACTCTCTACAGATCGAAGACGACTCTGAAGAGGAAGGCGACCTATACCCTGCCCTGAATTTATACGATGATAACTGGAATGCTACAACCGTAAACCCTTATGGCCGTAACGCTCAGATTCCGGATTCCATCAAGATTGACTGCTCAGACTGGTATATGCCATCTATGGGACATGTTACATCAAAATTCGGACCTCGCAGAAGAAGATATCATTATGGTATTGACATAAAAGTACAGGTAGGCGACCCGATTTTTGCAGCGTTCGACGGAAAAGTCCGCGTCGTATCAACGGCTCGCGGTTACGGAAAGTTCATGGTTGTAAGACATAACAACGGACTCGAAACAGTATATGCCCATTTATCGGGTTTTGTTGCTGAAAGAGACCAGGAAGTAAAAGCAGGAGAAATGATTGCTTACGGAGGAAACACCGGACGTTCGACAGGATCTCACCTGCATTTTGAAACTCGTCTTTTAGGTGTTCCTATCAATCCATCTGAAATTTTTGATTTCGAAAACAAGGTTGCTCACAGAGATACCTACACATTCTACAGAAAGTCAGGACGCATGTCCACTACTCCTTATGGTGTTTCTTATGCACAATCAAAATCATCGACTACTCATAAGGAAAACAGTAGAATAGCATATCACAAAGTAAGATCAGGAGACACACTGGGACGTATAGCCCAAATTTATGGTGTATCGGTTTCTAAGCTATGTGAAATCAACAAAATATCAAAAACATCTACACTTCGAATAGGACAAGTTCTACGGACATCCTGAGACAGAAGAGCAAAAGATAATAGAAGGCAAGGCTAAAGATTCACACTCTACGCTTTGCCTTCTTCGCTTTAAAACCACTCAGAGTTATATATCTGCATAAATTTAATACTTTGAGAGGCTTAGAAGCTCTTACAAAGTTGCGAACTCATAATACTTTTCTAATTTTGCAACTCAATCTGAAAATAAAACACGAAAAAAAATAGAAAACAAAAACACAATGAAAAATTACAAACTGATGAACAACCTTTTGGGTTGGATAACGTTTGCCATTGCTGCTGTTGTATATCTTATGACAATAGAGCCAACAGCTAGCTTCTGGGATTGCGGTGAATTCATTTCTTCAGCTTATAAACTGGAAGTTGGCCACCCTCCCGGAGCACCATTCTTCATGATCACGGGGCGAATCTTTGCATCACTGGCTAGTGATCCTTCTCAGGTCGCTTTTATGGTCAATTCTATGTCCGCAATTTTTAGTGCGCTGACCATCTTATTCTTATTCTGGAGTATTACGCATCTTGCAAAAGCAGTCATTGTTAATAAAGACAACAAAGAGTCTATGACACTGTCTCAGATGATAATGATTCTTGGAAGCGGTATGGTTGGAGCATTGGTATATACATTCTCAGATACATTCTGGTTTTCAGCAGTTGAGGGTGAGGTTTATGCTTACTCTTCATTATTTACGGCTGCCGTTTTCTGGTTGATCCTAAAATGGGAAGAACACGCAGACGAACCTCATTCTGACAGATGGATCGTATTGATTGCCTATTTAATGGGACTTTCAATAGGTGTTCACTTATTAAATCTGTTATGTATTCCGGCAATTGTGCTTGTATATTACTACAAACGCAACCCGAATGCTAATCTAAAAGGATCTGTTATTGCATTATTAGGTTCATTCGTTCTTGTTGCGATCCTTATGTACGGTATGATTCCAGGATTTGTGAAAGTAGCCGGATGGTTCGAGCTATTCTGCGTTAACACATTATCATTGCCATACAACAGTGGTGTTATCGTCTACTTTATTGTATTAATAGCGACATTGGTATGGGGTATTTACGAAAGCGTTCAACAAAAGAACGAAGTACGGATGAAAATCGCATTTATTCTTGCGGTTGCTTTAATGGGAATTCCTTTTATTGGCAGCGGCGGACTAAAAAGCTTTGGAATCGGGATGCTTGTACTTGCAGCATTAAGCTCATACATCTTCCTGAAAAAAAGTATCAGCATCCGTTTAGTTAATAATATACTGATGTGTATGACTGTTATCCTTATCGGATACTCTTCTTATGCATTAATTGTTATCCGTTCTGCGGCAAATACGCCAATGGATCAGAACTCTCCGGAAGATATCTTCACTCTAGGCAGTTATCTGAATCGTGAACAGTATGGAGACAGACCTTTATTTTACGGCGAAACGTTTGCTTCTGAAGTAGCCCGCGACAAAAACTGTCAGGCTGAATTCAAAGAAGGAGCTCCGATTTATGCACGCGTAGCTAAAAAGGATTCAACTGAAAAGGATCAGTATATTGTTACCGGCCACAAACGCAACTACGAATACATTGATCAGACGAAAATGCTGTTCCCAAGAATGTACAGTTCGCAGGAGAGTCATGTCGGTTCTTACAAAGACTGGAGTGATTTTAAAGGTAAACCTGTACGTATTGACAGATGTGGCGAGCAAAGTATGGTTCAGATGCCTACTTTTATGGAGAATATGAAATTCTTCTTCAGATATCAGCTCAACTTCATGTACTGGAGATACTTCTTATGGAACTTTGCCGGACGTCAGAATGATATTCAGGGACACGGCGAAATTTCAAACGGAAACTGGATGACCGGGATCAACTTCATTGACAAATATATTGTCGGAGATCAGACATTACTGCCTGACGATATGAGAAACAATAAAGGACGTAATGTATACTATATGCTACCTCTGCTTTTAGGGGTATTTGGTATCTTATTCCAGGCATACAGAGGCAACAAAGGAATACAAGGATTCTGGATCACATTCTTCCTGTTCTTTATGACTGGTATTGCCATTGTGATCTATCTGAATCAGACTCCTTATCAGCCGCGCGAAAGGGACTATGCTTATGCCGGTTCATTCTATGCCTTCTCTATCTGGATTGGATTAGGAGTGGCCGCAATTGCAAACTTCCTTTCAAAATATATGAATCCAACTGCTGCGGCATCACTTGCTACGGCAGCCTGTTTGTGTGTTCCGGTTCAGATGGCGGCTCAAAACTGGGATGACCATGACCGTTCAGGAAGATATACAGCACGTGATTTCGGTATGAATTATCTGACTTCAGTAGAGCCGGATGGTATCATTTTCACGAACGGGGACAACGACACATTCCCGTTATGGTATGCACAGGAAGTTGAAGGTTACCGTACAGATGTACGTGTTTGTAACTTAAGCTACCTGCAAACAGACTGGTATATTGATCAGATGAAACGTCAGGCTTATGAGTCTAAACCTCTTCCGATAAGCTTTGATAAAACTCAATATATTCAGGGAACCAGAGATGTTGTTTACTTAATGGATATGCTGAACGGCGATACATTAGATTTAAACACAGCGATGGATATCGTTAAATCAGAAGATGAACGATTCAAAAAAATACCGGGATATGACGGACGCATGGATTTCATTCCTGCTCAGAAATTCTCGCTGAAAGTTGATAAAGACGCGGTCATCAAATCCAATACCGTTGCGGCTGACTACGAAGACAGCATTCCTTCTGAAATGATTTTTGATCTGAAAGGCAAAAACTACTTAGGGAAACAGGAGCTAATGATTCTGGATATGATCCGCGAGAACAACTGGGAAAGACCAATGTACTACGCAGTAACCGTTGGATCGGATCAGCAAATCCGCATGAAAGATAACTTCAGTCTTGAAGGACTGTCTTACCGTATTACTCCTGTTACAGAAAAGGGAGGTATGGTAAATACAGAAGTTATGTTTGACAATATGGTGAATAAGTTCAAATGGGGTGGAATTGATAATCCGAAAGTTTATCTGGATGAAAACAACCTGAGAATGGTAAAAACATTCCGTTATATGTTCACTGAACTTGTTAATGCATTAATTGCTGAAGGAAAAACAGAGAAAGCATTACAAGCATTGGATCATGCAATGAAAGTGATGCCGCCGGCTACAATTCCGAATGATTATTCGACACTTTCTTTTGCAGAGCAATATTATGCATTGGGTCAGAACAAAAAAGGAAATGAAATTTTAGGAGATATCCTTAAAAACGCATCTCAGTATCTTCAGTGGTACTACTCTCTGACTCCAAACCAGACTCGCTATTCTTCGAGAGAAATCGGTCATCAGTTAGCTGTAATGCAAGCTGCTCTTGAAATTGCCGACAAAGATGATAAAGCATTGTCTGATCAGTATCTGCCAATATTCTCGCGCTATGCTCAGGCATGGCAAAGCGGAAAAGGCGGAGGTCAATAATTAATGCCTACTGAACTGTGAATCGCTTAATAGAACAGCCACCTTTCCTGTACCGGATGATGTTTTCAAAAGCTCACTGGAGAATTAATAAAGAGGAAAAAGTGGTTTATCTTACATTTGACGACGGTCCGATACCCGAGGTTACACCCTGGGTATTGGATACGCTCGACAAATACTCTATAAAAGCTACCTTCTTTTGTGTTGGTGACAATATCCGAAAATACACGGATATTTTTGAGGAAGTAGTCAGAAGAGGACACCGGGTCGGGAATCATACCTTCAATCATTTGCAGGGATGGAGAACTCTTACCCGGAATTATATAGCAAACGTGACTAAGGCTGATAAACTTATTAAAAGCAACTTATTCCGTCCGCCTCACGGTCACGTCAGACTTCCTCAACTATGGTTTCTGAACAAACATTATAAGGTTATTATGTGGGATGTCGTCACCCGTGACTACAATCCGGATCTTACAGGAGATGATATTATTAATATCGTCAAAAAAAGAACCCGCAACGGCTCCATCATCGTTTTTCACGATTCTGTTAAATCTATTCAACGATTACAGGAATCTCTCGAAGCATCCATACAATGGCTTCTGGAAAACGGCTATCGTATCGAGCCTATTCCTTAATGATTGGCGGTTATTCTTTTTTGCAAACATGTATATCTCCTTCTCGGAAGATTTTGAAAGGTTACAGTAAATTATTGATCTTACTTAATAACTGACTTCTAAGAAGTCGGAATCAACTCAACATATAGCAAAGGCTTTCTACGTTCA
Organism: Bacteroidales bacterium; assembly: GCA_051657165.1. Taxonomy (GTDB): domain Bacteria; phylum Bacteroidota; class Bacteroidia; order Bacteroidales; family UBA7332; genus UBA7332. Next base: position 111,495 of record JBOFKD010000297.1, read on the forward strand.
AGGTAGAAAGCCTTTCTTTTTATAAGCACATAAAGTTTGATTTTCAATCAACACAATCAACACAATCAGCACACTTCGATTATAACTTGCGCATAATCAAACACATACAACTATAAAAAAAGTGCTGATTCAGTGCTGATTGAAAATCGCAGTGCTGATTCATTTGGGGTGAATCAGCACACTTATACACCTGTTAATCATCAATTTAATCTAAAAGTGCTGATTGTGTCGATTCAAAACTCAAAACTCTGTATAGAAAATACAGAATAAACATCTCCGGGATAGATTTCTTATGCAAATGGTTTATCGGAAAAAACACCTGCACACAGATTTATCTGATTTCAATTGCAACCAATTGCAACCCGGCATAATACACTGTTAAACAACACGATACAGGTTGCAATTCAAGAAACTCAATTGCAACCAATCGTCACCAATTGCAACCATTTGCAACCTCAATTGCAACCTTCTCAATTCCCTTATAAGATTCTGTTTCACAGCATTTTATATCATCTTCAGCTGTACGATTGCAATTGGTTGCAATTCAAACTGCAAAACTCTGTGTATAGTTTTTTTGAAGACAGTTAAGAGCTTCCGCTGATTCTCTTAAGCGGTTTTCCATTTTCACTTAAGAGAATTTCGAATTTCTCTTAAGTGATTTTGGGATTACATGATCATGTCCGTTTGCAAGTAGCAAACTGAAATTAGCAAGTAGCAAACTTTGTTTTGCAAGTAGCTAAATAGACTTTGCTACTTGCAAATTCAGGACACGAATTATCACGCTAAATCCTATCATAGGAACTCCCGTTCTCATGAAAGATATTTACCGTATATCATTGCTTTTCCGACCGTATATATTCGTAAGAATAAACCGACAATTAATCGCTGTATATAAGGGGTTTAGTTCGTTCATCCGTATCCTTTAGAAATCCGCTCCGGAAGGGATGTAATTCCGCTCCGGACCGGTTATATTTCCGCTCCGGAGCGGATTGTATTCCGGTCCGGAGCGGAAATATAAATCAACCGTATCTCGCAACTAAACCACACGTATATAATAAATAATTCCTCCTTTGTTATCACTAGTATATACGTATATTCATTTGCTTTTATACCTTTCTCTATTTACTATATGAGGTTCGGTCAGATGATATATGCGTGTCGTTTTATTTCACTCCATGGACCTGAAATGAATAAAATATCTTATTCGCTACATCCTGTAGCCGTTCATCTTTCAGATCAAAGCACACTATAAAATTATATAATGTGCTCCCATTGATCACAATCATTTCTTTACGCTGGTACTGATCGCCTGTTTTATCGGCATAATTACAGACCTGCATCCCAAAAAGCATATTGTCTTTCTCATAAATATTGCGATCACTCACACTTATTTTTGTTCCGGTCATTGATTGTAATTCAGCCATTGAACCATCTAGCGCACCCTCTATCGAGAGGGAATCAACCTGAGGTTTATAAATAATCTCAGTCAGAGCTATGGATAAATTCTTTTTTATATAAGTAAAAGAGGAGTTCTTATCAATCAGAGGAGCTAAATCAGGTGAAACAGAAGACTGTACTTCTGTCAGATGGACAGGCAGCATAACAGATACACCAAACGGAAGTCGCTGAGTGTGCCAATCGGTGAGTTTATCTATCGGTGCAACCTGAGCAACAGGTTCTTGCCGGCCTTTATTTTCTTTATATAAATCCAAAGCATAAGATCCTAATATATAGGAAACAAAAAGGACCACAAACAGAATAAGCCAGAACCTTGGATCTTTCGCATTGAAGCGATGATGCTTAGGTTCTATCGGACTCTGGCAATTAGAACACTGTCTGGAACGTGGGGAATTAACCGTACCGCAATTCGGACAAATAACATTATGCGACATAATTTATTAGATTAAGGATTAACATCTGAAGAAACATACCCTTAAGAGTCTGTTTCTTCAGATATCATATTACAATTCTTTCAAATTCAAATCTTTCTTATCGATATAGTTCGGAAAACGGAACGCCGGCATAGCCAAAGCCATACCTGCATGGATATCTCCATCTATGCCTAACTCTTTTGCCAGTTGGCTGCCTCCGGATTGCTGCGTAGCAGAATAAACAAATCCCATATAGAACTGACTCACACCCAAGCTTTCAGCCATAAGTGAGCCATTCTGGTAAGCGAGATTAGCATCGATGAGTCCGAAACGGCTCCCTTTAGGCGCATAAATAATCAGGGCGGCAGTTGCTCCGCGCATAATCATATCATTTCCGCCATCATACTGTTCTTTCAAGGCTTTGAAAGTAGGTACATACTTATAAGCGTCCGGCATGATTCTTTTTAAGAATGGTTTTAAAACCGGGTTTTCAAGCTTCGAAACGGCATCTGTAAAAATCTTCAGCGTAAACTCCGAAAGTAATTTTAATTTATCAGGATCAGTTATCAGCATAAACGATATATCCTGAATATTGCTGGCAGTAGGAGCTCTGTGAGCTGCTTCCACAATCTGACGAAGATATTCTCCCGGAACTGGCTTTTTAGAAAAAGCTCTGTTCGAACGACGCGCCTTACAAAGCAACATTACCTGATCGGGAGATGGCATATTTTCATAATCAATCTTATGCACCTTTGATGCCGGAAACTCAGAGTGCTGGATTGAATCAGAAGGACATACAGCCACACAATGTCCGCAGGCGATACATGTCTTAATATTTTCGGCATTCACCTCTTTATCAGCAGAAGATTGAGTAAAAATCTTCACAGGACATACTTTAATACACTTTCCGCATTTAATACATGTATCGTGGTTAACTTTTATGCTATATGAGCTCATAGATTAATGATTGAATGTTATTTATTTAAGAGAGCCTTTGCCCAATCTTCTTCTTTAAATCCTACTAATACGGTATCTCCGTAAATCAAAACCGGACGTTTCACCAACTTTCCGTCTGAGGCAAGCAGCTGAATCAACTCTTCCTGATCTGCTGTTTTAACAACATCCTTCAATCCTAGTTCTTTATACTTCAGACCACTTGTATTAAAGAATTTATTTACGGGATTCATACTTTTAGGAATCCACAGTTTCAACTCATTTTCAGTCGGATTATTTGTAATTATATCACGCACCTCTACATCTATACCATTCGCACTTAACCATTTAAGAGCCTTACGGCATGTTCCACATTTCGAATATTCAATGAATAACGGTTTCATACAAAATCTCCTGTTTATTATATTATATTGCTTAAACAAATTAACGAGCCATTCAGTCTGCTCTTTAGAAGTAAAAAAGACAAACAGACTCTGAAAAAACAAACATAATCAAATTCAATGAGTAAACATATATAAAGACAGAAAAACTATTAAACATAATTTTATTGTTAATTTAAGAACAATCATTATCTTGCAACGAAAACCCATACCTTTTTAAATCTTTAGCAATGAGCAACAAATACCTTTTAATCGCCTTATATTTCATTTGCACACACGCAATGTATGCCAACTTCGAAAGTCAGGATAAGCTCCTGGAGAAAGCTTCGGATGCTTTACTCCAGAATCCGAACCAGTCAATTAATCTGAGCCAGCGAATTCTCGGCCAGTTAGGCGAACATACGGAAACAAACCATAAATCATATATCAATGCTCTGATTATTTTAGGAAGAGCATATGACCTTCAGGGAGATTTTGATCTGGGCATACAGGTATATCACGAAGCACTCAGTTATTGTTATCCATCTGAAAAAGAGTTTATAGCGCTGATTAATCTACGCCTTTGTTCACTATACAGATGTCTGAAAGATTTCACAAAATCGTATGAGTTCATCGAAACAGCCACTTCTATTTATAAATCACTGGGCGATTCGACAGGCATAGCTCTCTGCTACAATTCAAGAGGTCTAATACATACAACTCTGGAAGAAAATAAGATAGCTGAACATTTCTTTCTTCAGGCTCTGGATATCAACCGAAAAACCAACGACCAGAAATTAATTGCAGCAAATCTGAATAATCTATGTTTGTACGAAGGCAATTCGGAAGAAAAGATAAAACTGCTCGAAGAAGCGATATCAATTAACCGCTCACTGAATGCTCAATGGCCGTTAGGAGAAAACTACAATAATATGGGGATTCAGTATTTCTATGCAGGCAACTACAGAATGGCTCTATCCATGCTGGAAAGAGCAATGAGCTATGCCGAAAAACTGAACGCTAAGGAGTTAATGTGCGATAATTACCGCTACAAATCATGGGTATATGACAGCCTTAAAAGATACGATAAAGCCTATGACTGCTTCCTGAAATTATACGAAATGGAGCAACAAATTCAATCAGAGAAGAACCTGAGAAATATTGAACGCAGCATGTCGCAACAAGCTCTGCTGAAGAAGACGGCAAAAATGCAATTAATGGATCAGAAACATAATAATCAAATCTTAAAAAACTCTCTGTTATTCAGCATATTCATCTTAATTCTTGGTTCTTTTCTCGTTACAATTCTTTGGAAAAGAGATAAAGACAAGAAGAAAAGTGAATTATACCGTACCCGGCTTGAGCTTGAACAAAGCAACAGTGAATTACTCAAATTAAAACTGGAACAGGAAGAAACCGAGAAAATGAAAATGGAAGATAAGCTATCGTCCAATAAGCGTGACCTGACTAATTTTGCCTATTATATCAGAAGCAGGAATGAGATGCTGAGCAAAATCCGTGATCAGATAAAAGAAACATATAAAATGGAGCCTTCTCTGATCCCGGCACATTTAAGAAGAATCAGTGCTTTTATCAGTCAATATGAACGTTCGGATGACAATAAATTAATTGCTGTTTCGGAAATCGAACAGTATAATTCAGAATTCATTACCAGACTGGAACACACTCATCCGCATCTGACCAAATCCGAGAAGCAGCTGGCTGCATTTTTACGGATTGAGTTAAGCACAAAAGAGATTTGTCTGATGACCGGTTCGAATATAAAAGCTATAAATATGGCCAGATACAGATTGCGAAAAAGATTAAATCTACAGCCTGAAGCTTCTATTTCGGAGTATTTAAAAAACATATAATTGTAGTACCATAAAACAAACTAACATACTGATAAACTGATATATAAAAACACAATGTAGGTGTAATTTATTTGAATAAATGGAAATTGTAGGCTCTTTGTTGCCTGTGAAAATTTGTACAAAATAATTACGATCGCATAAATTAGCTTTCGAAAATTAATTATCAACCTCTAATTCACAGTCCATGAAGTACCTTATGAATTTAAAAGTGCAAAATACACAATGGAGGATCATCCTTCTTGCGCTTTTCTTAGTACCATTTAGTCTTTATGCTCAAAACTACCTGCTAAAAGGTAGTGTTTATGACAATGCTAACGAACCGTTAACAGGAGCAAATATCCAGGTAAAAGGAACAACAACAGGAACCTTAGCTGATATCGACGGTAACTTCGAACTTGAAGTTGGTCCGAATCAAACACTGGTTGTATCCTTTGTCGGTTACAAATCTCAGGAAGTTCCGGTAAACGGACGTAAAAGTATTAAGATTGTACTGACAGAAGACTCACATCTATTAAACGAGACTGTAGTTGTCGGCTACGGAACTATGAAAAAAAGTGATCTGACAGGGGCTATTTCCTCTGTAGATATGAATGAGCTGAACAAACGTGCAACAACAAACCCTGCAGAAGCGCTGCAAGGTAAAATTGCTGGTGTGAATGTTCAAAAATCCGGTGGTAATGCCGGTGCAGGAGTTCGCGTAAAGATCAGGGGTGTAAAATCATTCGGTAGCAATGAACCTCTTTACATTATTGACGGATTTCCGGGAGATATCAACAGCATCAATCCAAGTGACATTGAATCGATGGAAGTTCTTAAAGATGGAGCCGCTGCTGCCATCTACGGATCAGTTGCCGCGAACGGTGTTATTATTGTTACAACAAAAAGTGGTAAAAAAGGAGATATTAAAGTTGATTTCAACACATATCTTACTTTCTCTAGCGTAGACAAAAAGCTGGATATGCTTGATGCGAACGGTTATGTTCAGGTACACAAACAGATGTATGAGAACTACAACATGTATGAAGATAAAAAAGCTTCTATTCCTGAATACATCACAAATCCCGGAGATGTAAACACAGACTGGCAGGATGCTGCATTCCGTAACTCATTTTCTCAGAACTATATGGTAGGTATCAGAGGTGGTAGCGATGTTGCCCGCTTCTCTATGTCATATAATCATGCGGATGATGAAGGAACAATCATCGGAAATGATTATAAACTGGACAATGCGCGTATGAAAGTTGATTTCTCGAAATATATTTTCGATGTTGATGCGAATATCGGTATCAAAGCAACGAGTAATAATCAGCCTAAGTTTCAGTTGAAAGAGATGTATATGATCTCTCCGCTTGTACCGGTGTATGACGAAACAAATAAATATGGTTTCGGACTTACGAACTTCAAAGATATTCCTAATAACAGAAACGTTATTGCGGATGACCATTTCCGTACAAGATCAAATAAGACAAAAGAATACAATGCGAATATTTCTGTAAATGTAAACATCACGAAGTGGCTAAAATTCAAAACAGCTTATTCTTACAGAGGTGCAAATAATCTGAGCACATCTCATTCGCCGGATTATATTGCAGATGTTAAAGCTCCAAACGAATATCCATATTATTCTGAGTATGCATCTTACTGGCAGTCTCAGGTATTCGATAACATTCTGACATTCGACAAACAGATCAAAAAGAACTCTATCAATGCTATGGTTGGTGCGTCTATTACACGTGAAATATCAACATGGCACGAAGTTGGTGTAGAAGGAAAGAAAACAGAATACTCTGTTGAAGATGGCAAACTGGTAACAACAATTAAACCAGGAGGATTCCTTGATCCTTACTTCCAGACTATCAGTGCCGGTACAGGCGGTACATTCTCAGGAAGCGGCTCTAAATACGAATACAACCGTACATCATTCTTCGGTAGATTAAACTACTCATATGACAGCAAATACTTAGTACAGGCAACTATGCGATATGATGGTTCTTCTAAATTCGGTTCTGACAGCCGTTGGGGATTCTTCCCATCTGTAGCTTTAGGATGGAGAATTAACCAGGAGTCATTCTTCCCTCAGACAGATGCGATTACAAATCTGAAATTGAGAGCAAGCTGGGGCCGTCTTGGTAATGAAGGAGCATTAGGATACTATGACTTCCTTGCATTGATTAATACTTATAATAATATGTTTATGGGATATGTACAAGGTTCTGGTGAAAACCCATGGCCGGGTAGTATCGCTCCGGGACTTGAAAACAGAAATCTGAAATGGGAAACAACCGACACAAAAAATATCGGGTTAGACTACGGATTCCTTGACAACAGATTATATGGTAGTTTCAACTATTATTACAACAAAACAAACGATTTGTTGATTACTAAAAAAATGCCGCCATCAGCAGGTCTTTACGATCCTATTCTGAATGTTGGTAAAATCAAAAACAGTGGTGTAGAAATAGAAGTTAACTGGAATGACAAGATCCGTGACTTCCAGTATAACGTAGGTTTTAATCTTACTACAATCAATAATAAGGTTTTAAAATTAGCATCTGATGATCAGGTTCTTTACGGTGAAGGTCTGAAATACGGATCTGAACACTTCCCTACTCAAACTCGCGTAGGAAAAACTATCGGAGGTTTCTATCTTTATAAAACAGATGGAATTTTCCAAAGCATGGAAGAAGTTAATGCATATGTAAACAAAGATGGCGGACTGATTCAGCCTAATGCAAAACCAGGAGATATCCGCTTTGCTGATATCAACGGTGACGGTGAAATCAATGAAGATGACAAAGAGTACTGCGGAGCAGGTATTCCTAAAGTAGAAGCAAACTTAACTTTAGGTGCCAGCTACAAAGGATTTGACTTTTCTGTAGTATTCGGAAGTGCATGGGGACATAAAATCTATAATGGTAACAGATATTTCTATGAAGGTATGGCTTCAGGATCTAACTTCCTGAAATCTACATTAAAAGCATGGACTCCTGAGAATCCGAATACGGATGTTCCAAGAGCTGTATTACAGGATAAAAATCAAAATGCAAGAGAATCTGATCGCTTCCTTGAAAAAGGAGATTTCTTCAGAATGAGACAAATCCAGTTAGGATATACTCTTCCTGCGAAACTAACTAAAAAAGCATGGATCGATAACTTACGTATTTATGTCAGTGGTGAAAATCTGTGGACATGGACGAACTACAGCGGTATTGACCCTGAGTTCTCACGTGCAAGTGTCCTTAATACAGGTATTGATAATCTGATATATCCGTTTAATCGTACTTATGTTGTAGGATTACAAGTTGTATTCTAACTATTAAAACTAATACAGTATATGAAAAAGATATTTATATCCATCGCTACAGTTCTTTCGTTGATGACATTGAACTCTTGTGAAGATTTTTTGACCGTAGAGTCTCCTGATCAGTTAACATCCTCTTCATTCTGGCGAAACAAGGCAGATGCAGAGGCCGGTTTAGCAGCAGCTTACTCAAAACTGGAGTCATCTACTGATGTATGGGGATTTGCCGAAATACACTGGCCTGTAGAAGCCTACCGGGAAGATATAATCGAAATGGGAAAAGATGCTCTTAACTATCAGAACTGGACTGAGCTGGCATTCTTTAATTATAACAATGGTAACTCTCAGTTTTCACTTTACTGGCAGGACAGTTATGCAGGAATCAGCTACTGCAATCAGGTTATTGAGAAAGTAGCACTTATACCAGGGGAAGCAATTTCGGAAGATGACCGTAACAAAATCATCAATGAAGCTTACTTCCTGAGAGCGTATTATCACACAAAACTTTTAATGAACTGGCAGGATATTATTATTCGTGATAAATATATCACTTCTCAGGCAGACCTTAGCAAAGCAATTTCACCAAGAGTTGAATGTTGGGATTTTGTTATCAATGATTTTGCCAGAGCAACCGGACTTCCTGCTCAGCAACCAGCTGATAATATCGGACGTGCTACAAAAGGTGCAGCGTATGCATATCTGGGGTGGGTCTATCTGACCAGAGCATATGAAGAAACAGCCCGTAAGGATGAATTTCTGAACAAGGCTATTGATGCATTTAAGAATGTACAGGGATATGATCTTGAAAAGGACTTTCTGAGTATGTTTAACGGAACCAACAAAAACTCGAAAGAGTCAATTTTTGAACTTCAGTTTACCATGTCCAATGCAAATGGAGCAAATTATCGTACTGCTCTTCACAGATGGATCGGCGTAAGTGAATTATGGGGTTGGGATGAGATCCTGCCGAGTGAAAGTCTGGTTTCTGAATTTATGAAAGAAGGTAAAACTGCCTCTACCGGAAGATATGATTCAAGATTATATGCAAGTATATTCTTCCAGGATGAATACTTTAATGATGGTACGGGCAAAGTTTACGGATATAATTACGATGACTGGTTTCAGGATTCAAAAGGTGTTCCTTATAACAGACCGGCTTTTCGCAAATTTATGCCTGCAACATATGCTGATCTTGAAATGTCACGTACAGGAGTTAATATCCCGCTTATGCGCTACTCTAACGTGTTGCTTATGCAAGCTGAAGCATTAAATGAATCGGGCAGAACAGCAGAAGCAATTCCTTTGATCAATCAGGTTAGAGAAAGAGCTGATATGCCGGCAATGACAGGCACAACTCAGGCTGCTGTTCGTGAGCAGATTGAACATGAACGTATTCTGGAGTTTCCTCTTGAAAACTTCCGCTTCTATGACCTGAGACGATGGGGAAAAGCGAAAGAAGCACTGGCTGCTATCGGACGTAATAGCTTTGATCCACAAAAAAATAATTTTTATCCGGTACCGCTTACCGAGATAAATTCAAATGATCTGGTTAATTAATTAGTATCTGCGGCGGAGCCTGTGAAAGCTCCGCCGCTAAATAAATAGATTATGTTTATAGTTGTAGCGCTTATGCTTTCGGGCATTTTTCTGGGTTATTTTTTCCGAAACAACGGGGCTGAAAAAGTGAGTCATATTATTACTCCTCTTATCTGGCTCTTATTGTTTCTCTTAGGCTTAACGGTAGGTAAAGATCCTAAAATTATGGGTGGATTAACAACTATCGGAAAGGATGCTTTAATTATTACAAGCTTTGCTGTAGCCGGCAGTGCCATTGCAGCATGGGGATTATTACAAATTTTGAAAAGAAAAAAATCAAAGAAAGAATGAAAGGTAGTATTATTATTGTATCCTTTTTTATACTCGGAATTCTATGCGGAAACTATGAACTATTACCTCAGTGGATACTGAATTCTGATTACAGCTTATATGCTCTCTGGCTTTTAATGTTTAGTGTGGGGATAAGTGTAGGGGCTGATCAGAAAGCTTTACATAGTATACGAAATATTGAAAGAGGATATATCTGTCTTCCCTTATTTACGATAGCAGGGACCCTCCTTGGAGCTGCATTATCGGTTCTGTTTATTAAAGGTTATACAGTCTGGGACTGTATGGCTGTAGGATCCGGATTCGGATACTACTCTTTATCCAGTATTTTCATAACTCAGTATAAGGGTGCTGAACTGGGAACAATAGCCCTTATCTCGAATATATGCCGGGAAATTATAACTCTTTTATTTACGCCCATTATCGTTATTATATTCGGAAAGCTCGCCCCAATATCCTGCGGAGGAGCAACAACAATGGATACGACATTGCCTGTTATTACAAAATACAGCGGGAAAGAGATGGCTGTAATTGCTATCTTTCATGGAATAACGGTCGATTTTACAGTCCCGTTTCTAGTTCCTTTCTTTTGTTCTATTTAATAAAATAAATACACACGATTTACTATGAGAAATATCATCACCGGAATACTATTAGCAGCAACTACATTTAGTTTTGCAGAGAATATGCCTTGGGAAGATCCGGCGGTTAATCAAATAAACCGTCTTCCAATGGTTGCTCATTTCACTCCCTATTCTAATTCTCAGAAGGCTTTGAACGAATCTGCTCAGAATGACCGAATCAAGAACCTGAGCGGAGTATGGAAGTTCAAATATGCACCAAACTACAACGAAGCATCCAAGGATTTTTACAAAACAAATTACAGTCTAAAGGGATGGAAGAACATCAATGTGCCGGGAAGCTGGGAACTTCAGGGATTTGACTCTCCTATTTATACGGATGTAAAGTATCCTTTTCCGGCTAATCCTCCGTTCGTTCCCAAAGAATATAATCCGGTAGGATCCTATATCCATGAATTTACAATTCCGGCAGACTGGAATGGCATGGATATTATATTAGACTTCGAAGGCGTAGAGTCAGCTTTTAATTGCTGGTTAAACGGAGAGTTTGTGGGTTATTCCGAAGATAGCCGGCTACCTGCAATGTTTGATATTACGAACCTGGTAAAGAAAGGTAAGAATAAATTAGCCGTACAGGTCTTTCGCTTTAGCGACGGTTCTTATCTGGAAGATCAGGATTATTGGAAATATAGTGGAATCGAACGTGATGTATATTTAATTGCAAGACCTAAATCTCGTGTCAAAGACTTCGAGGTTAAATCTCTTTTATGTGACACATACACGGATGGACTATTTGATCTGTCAGTCAAAATGAATCCGGAAAATCTGGAAACGGGTTCTTCCGTAAATATATCTTTACTGGATAACGGTAAAAAAATACTGGACAAAACATTAGCTGTTAAGTCAGCTACAGATACTTTACTTTCTATTGCTCAGAACATACCAAATGTAAAAAAATGGAATGCTGAACAGCCGAATCTGTATGATCTGGTAATCACTAAGCTGGATAGAAACGGTAAAGAAACAGAGTCCTTTAAACAGGCAGTTGGTTTTAGATCTGTAGAAATAAAAAACGGACAACTACTGGTAAACGGAACTCCGGTTCTTATAAAAGGAGTGAACCGTCATGAACATGATCCAATAAAAGGACGCACTATTTCGGTAGAAAGCATGATAGAAGATATTCAGTTGATGAAGCAGTTTAATATCAATGCTGTTCGTTGCTCTCACTATCCGAATCGTCCGGAGTGGTATGAACTGTGTGATAAATATGGCATGTACCTTGTGGATGAAGCAAATATTGAATCACACGGAATGGACTTCCATCCGGATGGGACGTTAGCTAATAACGAGCCCTGGATAACTCCTTTTATGGAACGTATGAGCCGTATGGTGGAACGCGATAAGAACTTTCCTTCAATTATAACATGGTCATTAGGAAACGAATCCGGATACGGAAAACATTTTGAAACAATCTATAACTGGACTAAAAAGAGAGATACATCCAGACCGGTTCAATATGAAGGTTCCAGAAGAACAGGTGTTTCTGATATTTTCTGTCCGATGTATGCCCGCATATATACACTTCGGGAACATGCAAATCAAAGACAGGTTCGCCCGTTAATCTTATGCGAATATGCACATGCTATGGGTAATAGTGTCGGGAACTTACAGGATTACTGGGATCTTATATATAAATACGATCAACTTCAGGGAGGATTTATCTGGGATTGGGTAGATCAGACGATTGAACACAAAGATGATAAAGGAAATAAGATATGGGCATATGGCGGAGACCTTGGCTTCGTAGGAGTACCGAATGACTCTAATTTCTGTGCAAACGGACTTGTTGCTGCTGACCGCTCTTTACATCCTCATATCTGGGAAGTTAAGAAAGTATATCAATATATAGACTTTCAACCAGTACCGTTTACTTCTAATCAGATACTTATTAAGAACAGATATGATTTTATAGATCTGAATCATGTAAATATACAGTGGACTATAGAATCTGACGGTAAGAATATTCAATCAGGGACATTCCTGCTTCCAGGACTTCAGGCAAATAGTGACACTGTTGTAACTCTGCCACTTGAGTCTATTCAACCTGTACCCGGAAAAGAATACTTTCTTAAGTTAGAAGCCGTGCGGAACTCTGATGAACCTCTGGTAAAATCCGGACATATCGAAGCAATGAGCCAATGGCAGCTTCCGGTATTTGCAGCAAATAATAATATCCGGTCTGTTTCAGGAAAATCTTCAATTTCTGATAATAAGAATAAGCTGATGATCTCCGGAGCTAATTATTATATGCAATTCAGTAAGATAAGCGGGGAAATGGATTCTCTGACTTACGGAAATACGAATTATCTGATGAAAGGTATTACTCCAAATTTCTGGCGTCCTTTAACAGATAATGATGTACCTAATAAAACATTATTCAGATGCGGTACATGGAAAAAAGCAAGCGAACAAAAAACATTAAGATCAATAAACTATACTGAACTGGCAAACGGTGTCATAAAAGTAACAACTCTGTTTGATTTGAAACAACAGAATTCGACACTTGAAATCGTATATCAGATCAGACCGGATGGTGTTTATAAAACAAGCATGACATTTACTCCGGGCACAAAGGAGTTACCGGAAATGCCAAGATTCGGTGCCTTCATGATCCTGCCGGGAACATTTGATAATATGACCTGGTTGGGCAGAGGTCCTCATGAGAATTACGCAGACCGTAAGAATTCTGCACCTATTGGCAAATATAGCTCAGACGTATGGAGCCAGTTCCATGCCTATGTGAGACCTCAGGAGACGGCTAATAAATGTGATGTAAGATGGTTATCTCTTTGCGATAATTCAGGAAACGGACTTCTTATTACCGGAGATAAACCATTAAGTGTCAGTGCATGGAATACAACTCAGGATAAACTGGATCATATTCCTTTTCCGATCGAACGGAAGCACGGAGGCAGCATTCAGAAAGAAGACTTCGTATGGTTAAATATTGATGCTGAACAAATGGGTGTCGGAGGTGATAATTCATGGGGGGCGCAAGTGCATCCTGAATATACAATCACACCATTAAAAAGGACATATAGTTTTACCACAATACCTGTAAATAGTAAAAGTAATACTGAAGATCTGGCAACAGAAAGATGGTTCTAAATCCCTATTAACTTTACACATATGAAAAATACACTTTATCTTTTACTATGTCTTTTCTGTGTCGCTTGCTCTCAGGCGACACAAGAAAAAGATCTGATCCAGGACCAGTATTCTCAGATTCTGGATATAACCTATTCTCCTGATACGATATACGGTGGCAAAGGATGGTTCACTGATCAGGGTTCATGGATGGGCTTTACTCTTCCCGAAAAAGGAAGCAAACAAATAGGATTTTCAGGTCCCTTTGATCTGGATTCCCGCAAATGGATTTCTAAAGCTTTTATCCAGGCTTCATTTGTGAATACATCAGAAAGTAATTTAGTGGTTGATTCGACTAATTACATTCCGGGTGAAATCAGATTATTTGCCAGTTCAGAGGAAGGAAGCAGAATGACGCAACGTATGCTTTTTGTCGATAAAAATCATGCACTGATATCCTTTAGTGCTGAAAAAGAAGAAGACTGGCATTTCTTTGGGAAACTGTTTGATAAGGAATACGTGATCAAAAAAGAAAAAGAGAATCTGCTTATAGCTTTGCAAAATGGCGAGATTCTGGCACTTACGTTTGAATCGGATGTCAAAACAGTTGTAAGCGGTTTTAACTACACAGCCCAGTCTGACAAAAAGAAAAATACATATGCCGTAATCTCTTACTTTAATCATAAGAAAGAGCTTATGGCCGGACTTCAGAAGGCAAATCAGATCATTTCATCACCTGATATCTATATCAACCAGCAAAGAATGAAATGGAATGATTACCTGCAAGCTGTAATCAGACCCGAACAACCGGCTGAATATAATCGTATCGCAGCCAAATCCGTAGTAACTCTTCTTTCAAATTGGAGAAGTGCGAAAGGAGCTTTATTACACGATGGAGTTGTTCCTTCGCATGCAGTAGGTTACTTCGTAGGATTCTGGGCATGGGATTCATGGAAACATGCATATGCCCTTGCAAAGATCGCACCTTCACTTGCAAAGGATCAGATCCGGACTATGTTTGATTATCAAATGCCGGATGGAATGATCATTGATTGTATTTACACCAATAGTGAAGAAAATAATGCACGTGACAGTAAACCGCCTTTAGCAGCATGGGCTATTAACAGAATATATGAAGAGACTAAGGATACTGCTTTTATCCGCGAAATATATCCTCAACTCGTGAATTATCACAACTGGTGGTATACTAACAGAGATCATAATCAGAATGAGATCTGTGAGTTCGGATCTGTTGACGGAACCGAAGAAGCTGCCAAATGGGAAAGTGGCATGGATAATGCAATCCGCTTTGATAATACAAAAATGGTAAGAAATCATGACAGTGCCTGGAGCTTCAATCAGGAATCTGTTGATTTGAATGCATTTCTGGTTTACGAGAAACAATTGTTGAAGAAACTTGCTCCGGTTGCAGGTATGGATCTTGAAATTAAAGGAACTCCGGAAGAAAATATGAATTATTTCTTTGATGAGAAAGATCAATTTTTCTATGATAAAAATCTGAACGGAGAATTTATACGAGAGCAGGGATCTGAATCTTATATTCCATTATGGGCGAATCTTAGTTCAAAAGAACAAGCAGCGCAAGCTATGAATAAATTCAGAGATACAACTAAATTCTCTACTTATATTCCTTTCCCTACAGTTGCTGCCGATAATCCTAAATTCATGCCGAAAGGGTACTGGCGAGGACCGATCTGGCTTGATCAGGTATATTTCGGAATCAATGGAATTCGTAATTACGGATATAATGAGGAGGCTGATAAATACACCGAGCAGGTATTTAATCGTTTAGACGGCCTTCAGGAATCTGCTCCTATTCATGAAAATTATGGCACTCATACAGGAGAAAGGTTGAAAGCTCCACATTTCAGCTGGTCAGCTGCTCATCTTCTCATGTTATTTGAAGAATATAAAAACTAAAAAAGAAAGATCATTTCAATGTTTTGAAATGATCTTTCTTTTTTTGAACCATATACCGCATTAAATTGTATTTTTGATATTCTAAAAATATAGCTGATATGTCAGATAATAAACATCTCCCTATAGAGAAACATCCTTTAAAACCCTTCCTTCCGGAAAATGCTAAAATATTGCTACTCGGAAGTTTTCCTCCACAACCCCACAGATGGTCGATGAATTTCTTTTATCCGAACTTTATCAATGATATGTGGCGTATTATGGGTGTTATATTTTTCAACAACAAAGATCGCTTTGTTGATAACATCCATAAATCATTCAAACAAAAAGAAATAGAGACATTCTGTAAAGAAAAAGGTATTGCTATTTTTGATACAGCTACAAGTATCCGCAGATTAAAAGATAATGCTTCTGATAAATTTTTAGAAGTAGTTGAAGCGACTAATATAGAGGCTTTATTAACGTCGATTCCGGATTGTAATGCTATTGTGACAACAGGCGAAAAAGCAACAGAGACATTATCTCTTCTTTTTAATTGCGAAACACCAAAAATCGGACATTATACGACAACGCTTTTTAATGGAAAGGAATTAAAAATATACAGAATGCCTTCTTCCTCCAGAGCTTATCCGCTGGCGCTGCCCAAGAAAGCAGAGATTTACCGGACAATGCTTATCCAGACAGAAGTATTACATGAATAATCGCTCATATGAAAAAGAAGAGGGTGTGCCAAAAAGGTCACATCCTCTTCTTTTTTGTCTGTCGTGTATGGGTATTGAGGGAATAGCGTATAAATACCGCAAGCTCGACAATTACTCGCTGATATCTGCCACTTATTATTATGTGTAATACTCGCATAAACGCAAACGAATATACGTATCTGTTAGCCGAAGCAAAGGAGGAATTATTTTTTATATACGGATGGTTTAGTTACGAAATACGGTTGATTTACTTTTCCGATGCGCATCGGAAATACAGCCCATGCGCATCGGAATGTATTCGCATGCGCATGGG
>JBOFKD010000298.1:0-1453 GCA_051657165.1 Bacteroidales bacterium
TCTTTATTGATGAAATCACGTTGAAAACAACCATCCGTAAACCAGCCATACGAAAAATCACCTTTCAGACGAAACCAGTCAGCCCGAAAAGGTTTTACCCAGTCATAGAATCCAAAACGAGCCTGCGGAATCGGACGTGCATTACCCGACCAGAGCGTACCACCAGTAGAAAGAACCGGATTGCGAAAAATTCCATTACGCTCTTTTGCTCCCAGAGAAATAAACAGCGAACGGTATTTGAGGTCAACATACAACTGCTGTACAATAAAATCCGCATCCAGATTATACGCTCCGACCAAATCCACTCCATAGGCATAATCAAAACGTTTTTTTGTATCCCATTCCCTGATTGCTCCCGCACGTAAATAAGCACTGTTCGCTGCTGTTGCAGCCAGTCCGTGCTGATTCGTCATAAACCAAAACGGTGCAGTATCACCGGTGCCTAACTGCACATCAGTTTTGACAAATACAGCAGGTATATGCTGTGATTGAACTTTGCCGATAATGAATAAAAGCAATGTACATGTTACTATATATCTGAATTTCATTCGAATCTCTTTTTGCTGTTTTTTTAAAATTTGCGGAAAATCCAATATTTATTACCCTGACTCAATTCGAGTTTACGTCGGGACACGTCTCTTATCTGTACCATTTCACGAGTTGAGGTCCATCCAAAATCTTTCATTACTTCAGGAATCGTTTCGTTATCGGGAAACTCCAGAAGTAAACTATCCCCTTTCTGAAAAAACTGACCCATCATTTGCACTTCGGGAGTCTGGATCCACAATACATTTTTACTTAGATTATAAAAAACCTTATCATAAGAACGGCTTGTGTCTGCATCACTATAGCTTCTTAACTGCCACTTTCCACGAAGCTTATCATCAAAACCTTTACTGCAACCCGAAAGAAGCAATATTGTCAACAAGATAAATGAAATGAATTTACGCATTATTTTTTGAATTTTTCTTTTTTTGCAAAAATAATAAAAAAAGGAATACTGCCTGTCTCAAAGTGAGACTTTTGCAATATTCCTTTTACTATTTAACGAACAATCAGTTATGATTTAATAAACGAGATTGCGATACAACAGGTAAGTACCTTCACGCATATTCCAGTCGATAAAACCCGTCACACGCTGTTCGGCTCGTATCCAGTTGCGATGTGCGTCCAGATCATAGATAGCACGCATACGGCCTATTTCGGTGCCTTCTCCATCGGTATGCTCAATCTGAGTGAGAAGACCGGCTGTATTATAGGCATAGGACCAGATTGCATTGCTCTGACGCGAGTCAAGCGTATGTTTCAATAACAAGCCCTGAACATTGTAAAGAAAATGTTCCGTACTTTTATCCATCTCATTCTCCGTACGGACTTTCATCTCACGAATGGCACCGTTTTCGAAATAACCAAACGTTGTTTCGCGTTTCTCATACACGTGCGAATCATCATC
>JBOFKD010000299.1:0-1356 GCA_051657165.1 Bacteroidales bacterium
ATTGAAGCAGGAGAGCAGCGTATCCGTCCTATTTTTATGACTACAATAACAACGATATTAGCATTGTTGCCTTTAACTTTTGGATTTGGTGACGGTGCTGCTTTACGAGCTCCGATGGCAATAGCTGTCATCGGAGGATTGATTTCTTCAACAGCGATGAGTTTAATTGTGATACCATGTTTGTATCTGACATTCGAGAATATTAAACGGAGAAGGAGAGGTTCAATATGAAGTTTATCGTAAATAGAGTAATAACTATCTTTATGTTATTTCTTGCATTTGCTGTTTTGGGATATATTTCATATAGGGAATTAAAACTGGAGTTATTGCCAAATGCAGAACTTCCCGTTCTTTATGTGCAGGTATCGTCTTCCAGCACAGTAGATCCTGCATATATGGAGAATCAGGTAATTATTCCAGTTGAGGGTGTGATTAGTCAGCTTGATGGTATTGAATCGATAGAATCAAAAGCCAATGCAAATGGGGGTAGTGTTCAGATCAAACTAAAAAAGCGGACAAATTTAAAACATGCATCAATTAAATTACAGGAGAAGATTAATGCGATATCATCCACTCTCCCTGATGGGATAAAAGCATCTGTACAAAAGGGTATGGATGGCTCTGTGTCAGGTAATTTTATTATGCTTCAGATCAGAGGTGATGGGGGAGTAGATCGTATCAGAAATATCTTTGAGGAAAAGGCTAAATCTCAGCTTGAAAATATTGATGGCGTAGCATCTGTTAATCTTTATGGAGGCCGGCGGAAAGCAATTGAGGTTTGTCTGGATAGAGAGGTGTGTAAGGCGTATGGCTTGACTCCTGAGCAAGTTCGCGGAGCCATAAAGAATCATGCACAGTCGCGGACGTTTGTAGGAAATGTGACGGATAATGAGCAAAAATTATTTGTGCATGTCGATGCGGAGTATGAACAACTCTCGGAATTGGAAAATATTGTTGTAGCGGCAAATTCTGTCCTGTTGAAAGATATCGCAACTATATTCTTTGATTTTAAGGAAGAGGTATCATACAGCAGGGTAAATGGGATGGAAGCTATTTCGTGTGCTGTCACGAATGATGCACAAAGTAATATTATCGACTTATCACATCGTATCACAGAAACAATAAATATATTAAATGAGGATTTAAAACCTCAGGGTATTGAGATTATTGTGCAAAGTAACACAGCTGAGGTGATGGAAAAAAATCTGAAGGAAATTAGCTGGTCTGCCGTAATAGGTGGTATCCTGGCTGTTATAATCCTTTGGTTTTTTCTCAAGAATCTACGTTTGGTTATAATTATTGCTTTATCCATACCGTTGTCTATTCTGACAGCATTTAATATTTTCTATGCTTTAG
>JBOFKD010000300.1:0-3967 GCA_051657165.1 Bacteroidales bacterium
GCATGCGTAACTCTTTACATTTCGAGATCTCAGGAGAAATACCCGAAATACGGCTTGAGTAACCCGTATAGTCATGTGCAAAATAAGGAACCGCATATTTCAATGCTGTATTGCCAGCTGTCGATTTATACTCCAGTGAATAGCTTTTTGCCGGGTATCTTAGTTTCAATCCGTCTTTCGCAATCTCTATACGATTTTTGAAAATATCAACGCCCTGACGCTGAAGTTCAGATTTGTCCACTACAACTGTCCCGATAGCCGGATCAATTTGTGCCGCATCTGAGTGATTCCCTAAATAAAGATTCTGAAGTTCTGTCAATTCCCCGATTTCGTCCGGAACCATCCCTTTCGGATTGAATCCCCCAATCGTTAATGCGATAACACGACCACGACCGTCTATTGATACTCCCGGTTGTGATCCCCACATATCCAATGGACGAGGTGTTCCGTCTGAATAACGGAATAACCAGTTGGACCCTTCTTTGAAGCCCATACCATTCCAGTACCAGTTTTCACCATCCATTTTTTTCCAGATATTGTATAAGGCAATATAGTCCTTAAATGCCGGAGTCAAAGGCATATCAATCGATACTGTATCGATCGAGTGCACCTGATTTTTCACTTCAAGAACCGTCGGTTGATCAATTACCATAATCAACTTATTGTTCTTATCCATCAAACGAACCTGATTAACTGTGTAATCATTAGCACGTAATGACAAAGTATCTGTGTGGAAATGATAGTCCGTTTTGTTTCTCCATGTCTTGAAAACATATTCGCGGGTCGGTCCGCTAATGCCTGCTTTCATATCAACACGGATTGAAGCTATACTACCATAGTTGAAGTCTTCCGGATTATATCCTGCACGGGCCGGTTGAATATTTGAGAAATCTTTACCAATGATCAGCGACAGTTTACCTTTCAACTGAGCAACCACATCCAGATCAATCAACGTCAGGCGCTGATCTTCGATCGTGAAGTAAGTTGGTTCATCCGGCTCGCCCTCCTGAAGAACCGGAGCTTTATCTCCATCTACCGAACCTTCTACATACTCACCGTAAATACGGTAAGCTGTCAATGTATAATTTCCCGTCAGCAATTGCATCGACTCCGATGTAATACCGAACTCGGCAGCTTCATCACTTACCGATAACAGATTCAATGTCTGTGTGATTTGTCTGTTATCGAACAACAAATCCACCTGAATTTTCTTTGCATCTTTCAGGTTTTCCAGCTCGTTGCCTGCTGTTAAGCCCTTTGTCTGAGCCTTACGAAGTTTTAATTGAAAATAACCGAATGACTGATTATTTTTACCTAGCTCATTGTCGTCCGAACATGCAGATACAAGTACCATACATGTCAGAAAACATAGAAAAAGGTTTATATTCTTCATTATTTTTTTCATCGATTCTCTTAAATGGAGGAGAACCCTACGGTCTCCTCCGGTTAGTAAATTTCTCGAATTCCTGTTTTTTCTTATTCTGCTGCCTGAGTCACGATAAACTCAAATACAACATCTTCTGATTGTGTAGCTTCAACCCATTCTGTCAACTGTACAGTCTGGAAACGACTTTTACCTGTCGTATTCGGTTGTGCTTTTACAACAGCTTTCAATTCAAAATTCTCTGTCCATTCAAAGTTAACTGACAACCATGACTGATCTTCAACCTGTGAATTCAGAAACTCCGGTCCGGAGATAATCATGTATTTCAATTCACCTCCTTTAGCTGTAAATTGTACTTCATCCGGAATTTCAGAATTGAACGGTGGACGGGCTTTACCTTCCTGACCAAACAATTTTGCCACATTTTCATATTCGGCTTTCAATTTGCCGGCCTGATCAAACAGATCATCAAATGTTACATTTTTAGGCGTAACGATCATATAAGCAAAACGCTTTTCATAAGCATTCGCTTCCATATACTCATTACGATCATGTACAAATAATGTCAGTTTTTTTGAAACAAGCGGAGATTTGCCTGTTTTGAATTCCTGAGCAATCTCCACGTCAGCCCATGTAGCCGG
Organism: Bacteroidales bacterium; assembly: GCA_051657165.1. Taxonomy (GTDB): domain Bacteria; phylum Bacteroidota; class Bacteroidia; order Bacteroidales; family UBA7332; genus UBA7332. The sequence continues at coordinate 2,026 of JBOFKD010000300.1, forward strand.
TTTATTCAGAGCAATACCATAATTACTGCTTACAAAATGTACAGTAAACGGTGCCTCATTAAGCGATGCATAATCCACAGCTGTGTACATATCGAAATCAACCGAAGTAGCTCCCGGAATCTGTTCCCAGTTCTCATCATACTGAGAAGCCTTAAACGGTGCATCCGGATTAAGCATAATGTTGTTTTCGAAATAATTCATACCTGTACCCGGGAATACCACTTCAAGAGACAATGACGTTTTTGTTTTCTCGTTTACAAAGACAACATTTCCTTTCAATGCTTCGGTATCCAAATCTGCTGTCTGAACATGAAACCAGAATTTAATGTTCGTATTCAGACTCGCTGCATACTCCTGAGCGTTGTCTGTTTTAGACGGTTGAAGCCATTGCGGACATTCAGCCAGTTTCCAGGATGTGTTCGACACTAAGTTGAAAGATGCCGCATACTGATTACCCGTTCCCGAAGAATACTCCAACTGAAGTGAAGAAATTTCTGCATTATTTGCACCAATTGCTTTGATGCTTGTTTCTGCTGAAATCTGCAATGCTACATCCAGATCTGCATTATCTTTCTGACCTAACTGAATTGTTGCAGACATTACTGTCTGATCAAACTTAGCAGGATTTGCCGAAATAATCAACTGAATATCGGTAGACACCCCTTCTTGTGGCTCTTTATCCCCAACCGTCGAATACTCAATCCATGCAGGAATATTCTTAATCGCCCATTTGATATTTGATTTCACACTGATCGTATCAACAAACAGTCCTTTACCATTACCGGCAGCTGGTTTAACTACCAGATTCAATTCCTGCTTATCCACAGTAAGCATCGGCGATTCAGGAAATTGGATTAAACGAATCTTCACCGGATTTTCTCCTTTTACGGCAATCGTCAAGTCAGCAACACGTTCTTTGATGTTTGTGTTTTTATCCCACTCGATAATCACTTTCGAATCACCTGCCTCACCTGCACGTGTTGTCGGATCAATTTTAATCCATGAAGTTGTGCTTAGCGATGCTGTCCACGCATCTGCTGCATAAAAAGAAATCGTTTCTTTACCTGCTTCTAATGACAAAAGAATATCTTTCGTGTCAATTTTTGAAGATTCTTTAATCACCGTCTCATCTTTGCTACATCCCACTACCATTAGAAGGATTGATAAAAAAGATGCTATAAATAGTTTATTGTAATTCATTGTGTATGTTGGTTTAATGTCAAATATTCATCGGAAAAACCGGATCTGTCCGGCCCGTTTTCCCTGATGCTATTAAAAATCAGTGCTTAGGCACAAAATTATATTGATTCATCATCATTGGAGTTCCGGTATTGTTGTTGTCTGCATCAACCTGCGACTGCGGAACCCAACGGAACAAATACTGATGAACACCGAATGATCCTACGCGCGGAACAAAAACATCCAGAAATAATGCAAATACGCGTCCTTCACCCAAATAATAAGATGGATTTGAAGTAACATCCTTTACAAAAACCTGCCCGTAGCTGGCATCCGGAAAAGCAATCTGCTCAAGAACTGAAATGCCATTCTCAAACGGATTGATGTTATTAGAATGGAAACGCACTTTCAGATCATATGCATTATCGAACGGTTCTTTGATAATCAATGTACTATCATCCTGAATCTCCGATTTAACATAAAAGCTGATATATTTGTCACTGAACGGGAAAGCTGCAATCATTTCCAGATTACCTGCAAAATCCTGAATATTGAAATCAGGGCATTTAATCAATGATACTTTTGCTTCATTTCCGTATAGTTCCCACTGCTCTGTCTTAGGTGCCAGCAGACGAAGTGCTACTTCCAGCTTTTCACCATAAACAATATTTTCGAAGTGCCCCTTTAGCTGAATTGCTCCGCTTAATTCCCCGGCTTTAATAGTCAGGTTGCGCGTTACGAAATCAAAATGATAGCCTTCGAT
>JBOFKD010000301.1:0-1107 GCA_051657165.1 Bacteroidales bacterium
GATTTACAAAAAGTGTTGATTTTGGACTAAGCACCTTCTTTAACAGACGACTTAGTAAAAAAGGAAGAAGTATCAATCTGGAGTTTAATATATCTAATAATAATTCGAACGGAGATTCACATAATCTTTCTGATAACTTTTTCTTTCGTGAGAGTGGTGACAGTATCGTAAATCTGGATCAGAAAAGATTGACTGACAATACGAATCTGAATTATACCGGTCGTATTGCCTATGTTGAACCAATTGGCAAAAACAGTTCTTTACGCTTAAGTTATTCTATACAACAAACAAAAAGCAATAACGAAAACAACACGTATGCCTGGAATGGTGAGGATTATTCTACGTTAGATTCTTTATATAGCCGAAGTACGAAAAGTAATCGGGTATCTCAACCTGTTATGCTTGATTTCCGCTCTAAGATCAAAAACGTCAGTTACTCATTGGGAATGGGAGTTGATCCTTCCAGACAAAAAGAAGATACTTACGTTGGTAATACGACATTAAAGGAGCAACATCAGACATTATTGAATTATTCTCCGCGGATGAACTTTATGTGGCAGAATAAAAAAGGATATAGCCTGAATATGTATTATTCAGGTCGAAGTAACTTACCAACAACGCAACAACTATCTTCAGTTTTGGAAGTAATATCTCCGGTTTCAGAGCGACAGGGGAATCCTGATCTGAAAACGGGATTCTCTCACACAGTTTACACAAATGGACGATTTTATAACCGAAAGTCACAATTTAGTGCAGCCATATATTCTTCGCTTTCTGTGCAGCAAAATGCGATTACATCCTATTCCATTTATAACGCTGAGAATGGAAAAAACTTTACATCATACAGAAATGTGAACGGAAACTGGGTTATTAACAATAGCCTGATGTTCAACTTTCCGTTTAAGAACAAAAAGCTACAGATGGGAAGTGTAACAAGATATTCATTTAATCAACGTACAGGCTTTACGAACGGACAGGAAAATCGTTCTAAAAACAACGGTATAAATCAGAGCGTCAATCTTAACTATTTCACTGAAGTTATCAGTTTTGGATTTGAAGGAAGAGCTAATTATTCGGGTGTCCGTAATTCATTAAAGAATCTGGACG
>JBOFKD010000302.1:0-81723 GCA_051657165.1 Bacteroidales bacterium
TTATTTTAAATCATAAGTATAGAGAAGGGGTAGAATTTGTTAATTCGTTAAATAGTAGTGATTTCTCTAAACCATATCAAAAAAATTTATTTGTAAATAATTTCAAAGCACTTGATTGTAAAGATAATAGAGTTAAAGATAGTCTTTATACTTCAACTATTCGGCAAATAAATGATTACTTGCTCTTAAATAAAGATGAAGTTGCGCTATTTGATCTTTTTATGTTTAAATCTAAAATACAAGATACGCTAGAAACTAAAAGAGAAATCGATTCGTTAAAATATCTCAATATCTACGACAGCGTATTTTTGAATAATTTAATAAAATCCATCTATCAATAATACTTAACACCAAGTTCATTGTTAAATTACATGAGCAAATGTAAGCTACCCCGTGGTTACAAATAAATAATCCCTTCGGGATTAAAATACAAAGCATTAACCTGAGAATCCGGATCCTTTCTATTGCTCCTTACAAAATCCGAACTAAAACGAGGATCTATCTTCGTTTTAGTTCGGATTTTTTCTTTTACGCCGAAGGTGTAATTAACCTGTAACCGCGGGTGACGACCGATTAAGGGAGTCTACCCGTGGGAAGTGACGATCAATCTTACCCTCAACCCCGAAGGTGGTTGTTTGTGAATAAGTCAGATAAAAACTACTTTCTAAAAGATTGCAAATCAAAACTACTTCTTATATTTGCCTGATTCTGAGTTAATCGACGGAAATACAACGGCAAAGAGCTAATCCGTATGCACGGATTGGATTGGTATGACTACGGAGCAAGGTACTACAATGCTGTTATTTTGCAGTTCACAACCATTGATCCGCTTGCCGAAAAGTATTACTCTATATCGCCTTATGCGTATTGTGCAGGGAATCCTGTGATGTTTGTGGATCCGGATGGAAAAAACTTAGACCTATAAAAAATACAACAACTGTTCCTAATATTTTAAATTTAAATCCAAATCCAATTTCAACATTTCCCTCTCCGCTTCCTAATCAAGCAGATGCTCCTGATAAATTTGAAATACAATTATCGAAATGCAAAATGCAATTAGGAATGCTATTGAATATGAGAATTACTCCCGGAAGAAACTTGAGATTCCTTTAAGAAATAATTATTTAAAATAATAAGCATATGAAAAAATATTTACTACTAGCACTTGTTCTACTTAGCTTCATTGCTTGTAAAAATGAAAAGCAGAAACAATATGAAGCTATTCGTAAATCGTTCTTTTTATTTAAGTCAAACTTTGCAAGTGACATGACCAGTAAACATATTATTGTTCTGATTCAATTTCAGGAGAATAAGATTTTTATTTCTACTACTACTGGAACTTTATATGCAAACTTAGGAGTTGATGTTATTGATTTTAAGAATTTTGGGTTAGCGCTATATGAACAGTCTCAGAAAGGGAAACCACTAATGATTAATGAATATGTTTATGATAAAAATAAAGAATATGCTATTGTAGAAGATGTGCAATTAAAGTCTATATACAATACCTTCGGAATAGAAGGTGTAATAGACGATTTTTTAAATAAAAAGAAAATCATTTTTGACTCAAGATTTAATTATTTAGTTTATTTATGCTGGCAGCATGATATTTTTGTTACTACTAGTGGAGCAGATGATTATTTTTCAAGAATAAAAACAACTTTTTCGGGAAATATACCTGATAAATATGGTAATAGTGCTTCTGTAGAACAGGATTTAACTTATGAAAAATAATGATGAGAATCATTCATCATTGCAAATATTGTACTATCCATACCTCGAATGAGATTCCTTTGTCTATAACTCCCGTTTCGCAACTGATAAGGAGCTATCGGAGGAAAAGAATAGAGCTGCGAATTTTATTCTGAAAGGATTGTGTTGTAAATCACAAACAACCACCTTCGGGGTTGTGGACTTATGTATGTTGCCCTTTTCCACGGGTAGAAGCAATACTCCTGAAGGAATCTATTGCTTCTACGCCGCGGTTACAGACAAATAATCCTTCGGGATTAAAATACAAAGTGTAAATATATCCTTTTTTATCTCCTCTAAGATCCGAAAAAAGGCGCAAAAAAAGAATACATAATACTCTTTTCTTACACCTTTTTATTTAATCATTTTCAGATAGAGGATTTTTAGTGCTCTCCCGGAAAGGAACTACACCTTTCACAAGCGGACAAACAGAGCTTTAAGTTCTGCTTGTCAGATATTTACTATACAAAGTAAAGAAAAACAATTGGATAAGCATACCCGGAATTGTAGTTGTAAATCCATGCAGTGCATCAGTAAAACCAAATGCAAAGGACTCTATAATTACGGCTGTTGCCTGATAAGCAATGATAATGGCCAGAATCTGCAAGAAACTGATTTTGAATTTGTTTTGCATAAATGCGCCTGCTAAAAGAGAGATCACAACACATTGTGCAAGCACAACATACAGAATTATTCCCGGAGGCATTCCTGTCAGCATATTACTGACAAGCGGTGATGCGATAGCCGATAATAGTCCGACAGCCCATCCGTAACGGATTGCAGCAAAGAACGTAAAGAACAGAATTGGCAAGAAGACTACGCCACTTATTGAAAACTGATGCATAACAACGGGTGTCAGCACACTTAAAATCACAAAAACAGATGCTCTTAAATATGTTACCGGCAACATGAATGGCTGCGTAATCATTTTGGTAGTTGCATTCATTACTCTTATCATTAAATGGATACTTAAAATAGATAAACAATAGTATATATATATTGTTGATTAACGCGTTTCTTTTTTTATCCCGGATAACATATAAATATCCGGATCGTCAATCATAATATCAATGTCAAATAAAGCCTGAAAATACTCCGCTTCAATCCCGACGGGACGAAGTTTTTCTGAAAGCACAAAATCGAGTTTATGATGACAGGTATTTATCTGCTCACGGCTATCGGAATGAGCAATCACAAAGCGACCACCGGGACGCAAGGCTTTATGCAATGCTTTCACAAGAGACTGCTTATCCAGAAAATGAGGATAAGCATTATGTACTATTACCTGATCATAACCTGTACGCTGATTCTTCAGAAAGTCCATTACTTCAAACCGGACTTCGGGAATCTTGTATTTCATTCGGGCACAAGCTATCATCTCTTCCGAGAGATCTACGGCATAAATTTCTTTTACCTGCTTACTCAGCAAAGGTTCGGTAAGTACGCCCGTACCGCATGCTACATCTATAACTCTGTCTCCTTCTTTAACTTTGGCAAGTGTAAGTATTTTATCAAGCCGGGCTCTGTCGTGCTTACACACAACATCCCACTGAGGAGCCATTCTGTCAAAGAAAGCTTTTATCGGATCACTCATATTCACTTTTTTCAGATTGTTATTTTTATACCACCGTAAGCATTTGCTCCGGGCATCGGAAACCCTGCATTAATCTGATAGCTCTGGTTCAGTATATTCTCAACTTTGGCATAAATCTCCAGCCATGACAATGGAGAATACGCAACAGAAGCATTCCATAGCGTAAAGTTATCTGTCAGTGCCGGAGCTGTTTGTGTGTATAGTTTATTGATATACTGAATACCGGTCTGGAAACTCCAGTCTTTCACATCGCAGGTTCCTCCAAAATAGAACTGATGCTTAGGGGCAGCCAGAACAGGCTCTTTCATATGCACATAACTATAATTCGTATTCAATGAAAAATTCGATAACACCTTATAGTTTGCCATAAACTCAACCCCAAAATTCTTTACTCTGCCTGTATTGATATTTTGCGGACGTCCGTCGGTACGAACAGTTTGAATCAGATTTTTTGCATCCAGATAATAAATACTTAAATCCAGCTGCAAGCGATTTGAAAATAAGCCCTGAGAGGCAGACAATTCATAATTAATCAGACTTTCGGGTTTCAGATCCGGATTTTGGGGCGGGAACATATACATCTCACGGATTGTGGGATTGCGAAATCCTTTACTCACAACGGCTTTCAATACGGTTTGCGGAGCTGCAATAAAACTCAATCCTCCAAAAGGAACCCATGTCCCTCCCGTATGACTGTTATGGTCATACCGGATACCGGCACTCAGATACAAACGATCATTCAGAGACTGTCTCATATTTGCATATCCTGCCATTTCGTAAATATGTTTATCGACCAGTTGCTTATGCTCCCCGGTCTCCATAAAATCATTATAGGCATTTCCACCGAAGGCTTTAAAATCAACACCGGCTGTCAGACTGTTTCCTGTAAACAAAGAAGCTGTCTGATAAAAAGTGGCACCCCACATATTATCTTTCGACCGGAAATAATAATCTTTTGGTTTTGCTCCTTCAAAGTACCCATCGTTAATTTTATGGTCCCCGAAATTCACATACACATTTAATGCACCGTTCAGGTTATCATATTTATTTTCTATGGATAAAGATGTCATCCCCCGCAGAACACGGGCATCATTGTCAATAATAGGCTTCTCTGTTGTTCCGGGATTGGAAGCTTTAAAGCGGGTTATATTAAAATCGAGTCTTGTTTTATAATGTTCCGATATTTGATATCCAACCTTCCCATAACCGCTCCACTGATTAAATTCAGAATTGCGTCTGTGTCCGTCGGTATGATTGTATGTTCCGGAAACATAAGCATCCCAGCGATCTTTCTGATAGGCATAAGAAGCATTTGCCGAAGCCGTATTATAACTTCCGTACATGACATTGGCGCGGAGAAGCGAAGGTTTGCGGCTATCGGGAGCACGCGTGATTATATTCACAACTCCTCCCATCGCATTCGAACCATACAGATATGAGGCCGGACCTTTCACGACTTCTATCTTTTCGGCCATAGATGATTCATACATATCAGGCAGCGGATGCCCCATCAGTCCCATATATTGGGGATGACCGTCAATCAGGACCAGAAGTTGCGTATTCGGACTTCCGCCTATGCCACGCATTGTCATTGAACCGGCAGAACCGGCAGCCACACCATAGCCCATAACACCTCGCTGGGTAACGAACATTCCGGGCACGCGCTCTGAAAGCAGGGGCAATAAGGAATAATTTTTTCGTCTTTCAATTTCATCTCTGCCTATCACCTCAACATGAAGCGGAAGTTGTCTTTTACTCACTTCTGACAGAGAGCCTGTAATAACAACCTCATCAAGTCTTACAGAATCGGATATTTGTACCGGCACTTTAGATTCGGCCGACACATCGCAGATAGATAAACTCAGGATAGCTCCTGTTAATAAAATTGTGTTCTTTTTCATGATTGAATTAATCAGTAATTGTACTTAATTATCAGTGCAAACAAAAAAATGATTTGTAATTACTTTCCTGTTAAAATAATTACAACAGAAAGAATTGTTAAATTGTTCAACTCATAAGAAAGAGAAAGTGGAGAACATTCGTCTTACTGAGACTGAACATCCTCCACTTGATCTTTATGATTCTACAAACATTCTGCTATAAAATCTACAATATTAAGTACCAGGTCCGTTGTGATTTCGCCATCATCCAGATCAGGGTTAAACTCTACAACATCCATCGATTTGACCAGATGCGTGGCCAGCATTCCGGAAACGAACTGCTTAAACTCCGGCAAAGACATACCACCTTCTACGCGTGTACCTGTGCCGGGAGCAATGGCCGGATCCAGCACATCTATATCTATGCTAAAGTGAACATTACGGATCTTCCTTTCCTGTAGTTTATGAAGAATATCGTGAACTACATGCTTGATTCCTATCTTCCGGATCTCAGTCATCGGATAAACACTGAGCTGCTCTTCTTCTATCAGCCGCAGCTCGCCCTCATCCAGACTCCGTGTACCAACCAGAAACACATTCTTCGGATTGACTTTGTTGCCCGGCTCGTAGATATTGACAAGACTGGAAGCTCCTTTGCCCATCAATGCACCCAGGGCCATTCCATGAATATTACCGCTGGGTGTAGTTTCGTGCGTATTAATATCGCCGTGAGCATCCAGCCAGATAATTCCAAAATCATCAAAAGCCTCTCCTACTCCGGAAGCACTCCCCAGCCCGAGACAATGATCGCCACCGATTACCAGAGGGAAACCATCGCCCTGCAACGTATCGTAAACCAGTTCAGCCAGATTGTTATTCACCTCCACGATTGTTTCCAGATATTTCAGCGATTCGCCACTCTTGAATTTATCATTTTCCGGCACATCGGGTATATAAAGATTTCCGGTATCGTAGGTTTTATGCCCGTATTTTCGTATCCGGTCAATCAGTCCGTTACGGCGCAAATGATCAGGAGCTTTATCCACCCCTTTCCGGTCGCATCCAAAATTAATCGGAACGCCTATTACATTGACTTTCATACTATTTTATATTATAGAATACATTTTCGAGTCTTTCCAGCACTTCGGTCATCTCTCCGGATGAGATAATAAGCGGAGGCGTAAAGCGAATAGTATGCTCGTGCGTAGGTTTAGCCAGTACTCCTTTATGCATCAGACGCATGCATATTTCCCATGCATCAATTCCTTTATACGGGCGTATCTCGATGGCATTCATCAGTCCTTTCCCCCGCACATCTTTAATAAACGGAGAATCTATCTTGCGTACTTCATTCCGGAACATTTCGCCCATCAATGCAGAGTTCTCCGTCATTTTTTCAGCCAGTAACACTTCGGTTGCTTTTTGTGCCACACGGGCTGAAAGCGGACTTCCGCCAAATGTAGATCCATGTTCGCCGGGACGAACTGTCAGCATGACTTCGTTGTTCGCCAGCACAGCTGATACGGGAAACATACCGCCCGAAAGCGCTTTCCCCAGAATCAGTACATCAGGATGCACCTGTTCATGATCGCAACACAGAAGAGCTCCGGTACGGCCCAGGCCGGTCTGAATTTCATCTGCAATAAAAAGCACCTTTGCTTTCCGGCACAGCTCGTAAGCATCACTCAGATATCCTTCATCGGGCACAATCACTCCGGCCTCGCCCTGCACAGGCTCAACCAGAAACCCTACCACGTGAGGATCCTGTAAAGCTTCAAACAATGCTTCTACATTATTATAGGGGATTGTAATAAATCCGGGAGTAAACGGACCGAAATCGCCATAAGACTGAGGATCTGACGAAAACGATACGATAGAAATGGTACGTCCGTGGAAATTAGATTCGCATACAATTATTTTAGCTTCATTCTCAGGAATGCCTTTCACGCGATATCCCCAGTGGCGGGCCAGCTTCAAAGCCGTTTCAACCGCTTCCGCACCTGTATTCATCGGCATAAGCTTATCATACGAAAACAGTTTACACATATATTCCATATATTCGCCCAGTGCATCCGAATGAAAAGCGCGGGAGGTCAGTGTAAGTTCGGATACCTGCCGGATCATTTCTCCGACGATCAGCGGATGACAATGACCTTGATTTAAAGCAGAATATCCGGCTAAACAATCAATATATTCTTTTCCGTCCACATCCCATACGTGTACGCCTTTTCCTTTTTTCAGGACTACGGGAAGAGGATGATAATTATGTGCTCCGTATTCGTGTTCTCTCTCAATATACTTTTTAGTTTCCATACGATATATTTTTAGATTTTCAAGCCAATATATCGTAAGAACGTCCATTTAAAGACATTAGTTCACGTCAGATGTATAAATATAAGAATATACACTACTCGGATGACTTCCGGTAGAACATTACAGCCAGTGCATTCAGTCCGACTGCCATGCCAGTAAGAGTGAGTAGATGCGTATGGATATCATAGAAGCTGCTGCCTTTCAGAATGACAGCCTGCATAGCTTCGACCATATAAGCCACGGGATTCGCCAGATTCATCACCTGAGCCCAGTGAGGCATACTGGATACGGGAGTGACAAACCCGCTCATTAATATAAATATAAAAAGAAAGAAAAGCGTTGTAAACATAGCCTGAGCCTGAGTGTCTGAAATAATAGATATCAGAAAACCAATTCCCAGAACGACCAATATGTAAATGAACGCAATGAAATACAGCAGACCTAAAGAACCTGCCACAGGCAGATCAAATAAAAATCGCATGGTTATCAGACCAATGGTAAACTGAATCAGACCAATCAGCCCGTAAGGGATTACCTTCCCGATCATAAACTGGATTTTAGAAATCGGAGTAACATTAATCTGCTCAATATTGCCCATTTCTTTCTCTCTCACAATATTAGTAGCCGACAATACGATAGAAATGACCGTGAGGAGTATGGCCAGAATACCCGGAAGAATGAATGATTTATGATCCATCAGCGGATTAAACCATTGCGAATAAGTAATAGTCAGATCGGGAGTCACAGCGTTTGTCTGATTATGTCCGGTAGCTATCTGAAGTTTTAGTGCTTTCTCCTGCGCATAACTCTGAATAATCTGTGCCATATAGGAGCCTGCCAGACTGGCTTTCATTCCATTGACAGCATCAATTGTTACTGACAGAGCGGGATTCAGACCTTTTACAAGCTCCCGTTCCAGATTATCCGGAAACTGAATAATCAAATCCAGATTGCGGGCTTCAATCTCTTTTAACGCCGCCTCACGGGTATCAAAATAGCCGATAAGTTTAAAATAACCCGACCCCACGACTTTATGTACAATAGAGCGTGTTGTCTGAGATAAATCGGGGTCCACTACTCCCACCTTTATTTCTTTCATAATCGGATTAGCCGCATACACAAGCAATATCAACTGAATAACAGGGATAACCAGAATGATGACAATCATGATCGGGTTGCGACGTATCTGTAAAAATTCTTTTCGTAAGAATGCAATTATCAAATTCATAATATTCCGGATTTAAGTCTTTTGGCACTTACACCAGTAAAGACTATCAGCATAATAAACAGAATCAGAAGCTCCTGCCATACAAAGATTATACCCGCCCCTCTGATCAGAATTGAGCGCAAAGCAATGATAAACCATTTGGCAGGGAATATATTACTGAGCCACTGAAGAAACACTGGCATATTCTCAATCGGGAACACAAATCCCGAAAGCATAAGCGTTGGTAAAAAGAGTGACAGAATGGAAACCATAATAGCGACTTGCTGGCTCGGTGAATTCAATCCGATAAGAATGCCGAATGCGAGTGCCGTACATATAAAAAGCAGACACAGGAAAGATAATAAAACAAGATTGCCCTCTACAGGAATTTTAAACACCAGCGTACTAAGTCCGATGATCAGAAGCGTATTCAGAACAGAGAGTACCATATAAGGAATCACCTTTCCGATAATAATCACCATCGGTTTAAGCGGAGACACCAGCAGCAGCCGCAGCGTATTCAGCTCTTTTTCACGGGCTATCGATATCGCCGTCATCATAGCCGATACGATAAGCATAATCAGAGCCAGCACACCGGGCAGAAACATATAAACACTCTTCAGTGCAGGATTGTATAACATCTGAATCTGCAATTCAAAAGGTTGTGTCAGCGTTAAACCGTTCTTTTGTGCATACTCGGTTTTATACTCATTTAATATCGTTTCGGCATATCCGATGATTGCCTGAGAAGTGTTCATGTCGGAGGCATCCAGTACCAGCTGTATGGATACAGGCTGTCCGCTTCTCAACTTTTGCTCAAACTGATCAGGGAAAACAAGAGAAAGCTTATTGCCCTGTTGCAGAACAGAACTTATTTCATGATTTGACTCAAGCAGCCTCACCTCATCAAAATAACCCGATGAAGTAAAACGATCTGCGATCAGCCGCGCCTGCTGATCAGGCTGAGGCATATATACCGACATCTCTACATTCTTAATCTCATTTGTAATCACATAGCCAAACAAAATGACTAAAACCACAGGCATAAGAATGGTGATTCCAAGTGTGCGGACATCTCTCAGTATATGTCTTGTCTCCTTTAACACAAAAGCACGCAACATTTTCATTTCATTTCTCCTTTCGTTGCAACTTTAAAGAATACATCATCTACTTTTGACACGCCATATTTCTCACACATGCCCTGCGGAGTATCGAGCACAGCTATGCGTCCGTCAACCATAATGGAGACACGATCACAGAATTCGGCCTCGTCCATATAGTGAGTAGTCACAAACATGGTCACTCCCTCTCCGGCAGTCTGATGGATTAACTCCCAGAATTGTCTGCGGGTCAGCGGATCAACTCCGCCTGTAGGCTCGTCCAGAAATACGATTTGCGGCCGATGAATCAAAGCCAGCGAAAAGGCTATTTTCTGACGCCACCCTAAAGGAATAGACCTAACCAGGAGGTTCTGTGCATCGGCATTACCCAGTTTGGCAAACATCTCCTCTTTTCTAGCCTCCTTTTCTTTGCGCGTCAAGCCATATATGGCAGCAAAGAAGTCAATATTTTCATTGACAGTCAGATCCTCGTACAAAGAAAATTTCTGACTCATATAACCAATATGTTTCTTGATCTGTTCCTTCTGCCGGAACACATCGAATCCGGCAACAGTAGCTTCTCCGGAAGTCGGGTCAAGCAATCCGCACAACATCCGGATGGCCGTTGTCTTTCCGGCTCCGTTAGCTCCGAGGAAGCCAAAAATTTCGCCCTGCCGGACATCAAACGAGATATGATCGACCGCAGTAAAGGAACCAAACTTCCTGGTCAGATCTTTTACTTCAATCGAATTCATAGATTCCCTCCTTTCATCAGTTGCATAAAGCAGTCTTCAATAACAGGTTCGATACGACTGACCTTTGTAAAGGCAACTCCCCGTCCGCTCAGAAACTCCGCCGGATCGGTAATCGTGTTCTCCGCAACAGTCCAGTGTATATCCCGACCAAACATATAAGCTGATTCTGTAACAGATAAAGCTTCCAGTTGTTTCAGCGTGACATAGGGCGAGAGTGCTTCAACGCACCATAAAGTCCCGCGATAAGATTGAATATATTCATCAGGTGTTTTTACATCCAGCAGATTCCCCTCGTTCAGAAAAGCAATCCTTTCACATTTCACGGCCTCATCCATATAAGGAGTCGAAACCAGTATCGTGATACCCTTTTCTTTCAGGCTCCTGAGCATATCCCAGAATTCTCTTCGCGAGACAGGATCAACCCCGGTCGTAGGTTCATCAAGCAGTAATACGACAGGCTTGTGTACAAGAGCACAGCAAAGAGCCAGTTTTTGTTTCATACCACCGGACAACTTTCCGGCAGGACGATCCGAAAAGGGTTTTATCTGATTCCATATCGGCGCAATCAGATCGTATCCCTCTTCGAGCGACGTTCCGAAAATCGTAGCATAGAAATCAAGATTCTCCCTCACACTCAGATCCTGATACAAGGAGAATTTACCGGGCATATATCCGACAGACGCACGAATACCACTCTTCTGCTTTATCAGATCCATTCCTCCGATAGAAGCCGAGCCTTCATCAGGAGTCAATAGAGTAGCCAGTATTTCGAACAGAGTTGTCTTCCCGGCACCATCGGCACCGATAAGTCCAAACAATTCTCCGGATTCGACCGTAAAAGAAATCTGATTGAGCGCTTGTATCTTACTGTAATGTCTGGATATATTTACGATTTGAATAGACTGATCTTCGTTCATGGATTGATATTAAAATAGACTTCACCCGGCATTCCGATCTTTAATGCCCCATCATTTTTCACATTCACTTTCATGGCATACACCAGATTTACCCGTTCGTCTTTTGTCTGAACAGTTTTAGGTGTAAACTCAGCCTTAGCGGCAATCCACGTAACTACCCCGTCTAAAAATATACGGGAATGATCAGGAGCATCTATACCCACTTTTACCTGTTGCCCGATTTTAATCTGCGACAACTGAGGCTCGGATATATAAGCACGTATATTCAGATTGGATAAATCGCCCATCACAAAAAGAGGCTTGCCGAAAGCAGCTACTTCTCCTTTCTGAGCCACCTTTGTCAGTACAGTGCCGGATACAGGAGCCGATACAGTACATTTACGCAACTGTTCGTCTACTTCTCCGATCTGCATTCTGAGAGCTTCCACCTGAGCTAAAATAGATTTCGTTTGTGTATTAAGCTGTGTATAAAGAGAGGTCTTTTCTTTTTCGAGCACATTCACGGCCGTGTTGGCATTGTCGAGCTGTTGCTGAGTTGCAGCATCTGAAGATTCAAGCAGATGTACACGTTTTTGTTCCGTCAAAGCATTCGTCAGACGGGCATTAATTACATTGACCTGCGGCGCAATATCGGGAATCTGAGCTTCCAGAGCCAGAATAGATTTTTCGAGTTGTCTTTTTTTCCAGGACAGATCAATGGTATCAATCAAACCTACAATCTGCTCTCCCGAAAGTAAATCACCTTCATGTAAGTCAAATTGAAGTAATTGTCCGTTTGCCTGTGCTGAAACCACCACTTCGTCTACCTCGAAATTACCGTATGCATCCGGTGCATCTTTCTTTGAATGACACGATGAGAGCAGAAAAAGAATAAATAGTAATTTGTAAATACGGGAATCTATCCTGATCATAATCCGATTATTTAAGTTATTTATATAATAAACAAACCGGAAACGATTGGGTTGAGTGAGGTGCTTATTTTCTTTTAGATATATTAAAGCCTGCTATTCCATCGTATTCTTTATGGTATCTCCCTTATCGCGGATAAGCCGGATGTGTTTCGGACTCCCGATAATCTGAGCCGAGTAAATACTCGAATGACCGGAAAACAGATAGGCTGTCACACAGGAAAGAGCAATAAAAATACCGGACTCTATCCCGAAAAGTTCAATCCCCATCAGCGTACAGGCGATAGGTGTATTGGTAGCTCCGGAAAATACAGCCACGAATCCCATAGCAGCCAGTAATGCCATAGGAAGAGGAATAAAGAAGGAAAGAGCATTTCCTAAAGTAGCTCCGATAAAGAACAAAGGTGTCACTTCGCCCCCTTTAAATCCGACACCCAACGTAAATGAGGTGAAAAGAAGTTTGAGTATAAAATCGTAATACGGCAATTCATCGGTAAATGCTGACTGAATAACAGGCAGCCCCAAACCGGTATATCTGTATGCTCCGAAAGAGAAGATGGCTACAGCCAGAATAATACCGCCTACGAAAGGGCGCAGCGGAGCCCATTTGATATAACGGCCAAATAGTTTACTCCAGTAGTGTGTGGATTTCGCAAAGAGTGTGGCTGTCAGTCCGAATGCGATTCCGGCCAGTACAGCATACAATAGGTTAGGCAGGGTGAATGCCGGAACCAGACTTACGGCATAGTGAGAGTGAGAAGCGCCCCATGCCGAACAAACATAGTTAGCAACTGCCGCAATCAGGAAAGACGGAACCAGCGCTTCGTAACGCATACGTCCGATCACCATTACTTCCAGAGCAAAAACAGCTCCCGCAAGTGGAGTACCGAATACAGAAGCAAAACCGGCACTGATACCACAGATAAGAATAATCTGACGGTCTCTCTTATGGAATCCGAATATCCGGGTAAACTGATCGGCTATTGCTCCTCCCATCTGAACGGCTGTACCCTCACGGCCGGCCGAACCTCCGAAGAAGTGCGTAATAATTGTACCTATAAGTACTAGCGGAGCCATCCTGAACGGTATAATCTTTTTAGGAGAATGAAACTCCTCCAGCAATTGATTATTCCCTTTCACCACTTCGCTCCCCCAGTAATAATACATCAGACCAATAGCCAGACCACCGAGCGGCAATAAGGCTATAATCCAGGTATGGGCTTCGCGCCATGCCGTAGTCAGATTCAAAGCTGCCAGAAATCCGGCAGAAGCAGTGCCGACAAGCGCTCCGACCAATGTACAAATAAGCAACCATTTAAAAAGATAGATCACTAACTGTACCCGTATATTATTTTTGAGATAGGTAAATAAACCGTCCATGCTTCCGTTTTTTTATTTTCCGCAAAGATAAAGGTTTTATTTGTATGACAGAAAGTCCGGCATACTCAGTTTTCACAACCCTGTTATTTAACCCGCACCCTCTTACCTTTTGTTTCAATCAGGAGCTTTTATCTTTCTTTTTGATAATGAAAATTATACCGGAAAAGGAGAAGGATTTTATACAAAAAGAGGGAGTCTGGGGCATAGAAAGAGAAGAGTGGAAAATCAACCGTATGTTTTTGCCGGGAAATACGGTTGAAAATAAATTTATATCCGTATTTCCCGGCAAAATTAACCGTATATTGTCGCAACGAAATACGGTTAATCTTTCAGAGTTAACCGTATTTCGCGGCACAGAAGTATATATTTCATAGCACAGTGATGCGTTTATCACACCACCATAACTAACATATTAATTATTAATAATATACACAATAACCACTACATAACATATACGGACTGAAAATAAATTCGTGCAATTTTATCGCATTCTGGGCGATCAGGATTTTGACAAAATGATAGTTCTCAAAAAAAAAACAGGTAGCCCGGCTATTTAAAGTCAGACTACCTGTTTTGTAGCATTATCCCCTTAGAAGATCCAGTAGTTCCTCGCGGGTAAGTTTATGAGAAAGATCCGTACCCTCAAGCAGAGAGTCTGCGAGATCTTTTTTCGTTGCATGAAGACGAAGTATTTTCTCTTCGATTGTATCTTTAGCAATCAGACGATAGATCGTTACAGGACGGGTCTGTCCGATACGATATGCACGATCGGATGCCTGATCCTCAATCGCAGGATTCCACCATGGATCCATATGAATCACGAAATCGGCTGCGGTAAGGTTTAATCCAAGCCCTCCGGCTTTCAGACTAATCAGGAATAATAACTCATCCCCCGACTGATATTGTTTGACCAGACGCTCACGCTCCGGAATAGTAGTTGAGCCATCCAGATAGAGATAAGAGATTCCTTTTTCATCCAGCGCTTTACGGATAAGAGCCAGATGCGAAGTGAACTGACTGAACACCAGTGCGCGGTGGTTATTCTCTTTCAACTCATCCACAACATCCAGGAAGGTCTCTATCTTAGAGCTTTCCAATCCTATGTTTTTATTAACCAGATTGATGTTACAAGCAGCCATACGCAAACGTGTAATCTCTGCCAGTGCCTGAATCTGCGTCACCTCTCCTTCCTGAGTAAGTTTAGTTTCGGCTTCGCGTCTCAACAATTCATACGCTGCGGTTTCGGCTTCGGACAATTGCACCTCTTTGACAATTTCTGTTTTTGGAGGCAGCTCATCCAATACGGCCGACTTCGTACGGCGAAGCAGGAACGGAGCAATAAGTTTCTTCAGACGACGTTGTTGTTCTTTGTCTTTCATTTCGACAATAGGAACCACAAAGCGATCGCGGAAACGCTCGAACGTGCCCAATAATCCCGGATTGATAAAATTGAATAAATTCCATATCTCTCCCAGGTGATTCTGTATCGGCGTACCTGTCAGAATCAAACGGAAACCGGCATTAAGCTTCATAGCAGCTTTCGACATCTTTGTTTCCTTATTCTTGATCGTATGCGCTTCGTCGAGCGCTACCATAGCCCATTCTTTCTTGACGATGAATTCCTCTTCAGTAACCAGAACCCCATAGGTAACGATGCACACATCATTTGCCTGAGCCAGACGTATCTTTTCCAGACGATCCTGAACGGGCGAAAGATTGATGATATTAAGTGACGGAGCAAAGCGATTAATCTCGCGTATCCAGTTCGGCTGAACAGATGCCGGAGCAATCACCAGAGTTGGTCCGAGATGTGCTTTATGAAGCAGCATGGCAATCGTCTGAACGGTTTTACCAAGACCCATATCATCAGCCAGACAAGCTCCTGCACCCCATGCATCAAGACGAGCCATCCAGCGGAATCCTTCGAGCTGATAGTCGCGAAGCTCTGCCCGCAAGTTGACCGGAACGGTGTATTCTTTTTGTTCCTGTTCACGCAAACGCTCACGGAAATCATAGAATTGCTTATCTGCTTTCAGATGCATTCCTTCTTTTTCAAGTTCTTCGAAGATCGAAGAGGTAAACTGCTGAATCATCAAACCATCTTTCGTATCCTGAACATAAGCATCAAGCTCCAGTAACTGTTTACGGAACTGCTCTGTCAATGCCAGAAATTCGCCATCACCCAACTCTATAAAACGACCTTTGCTGTTGCGGGCTGCAAGCAGGATTTCCTGCATTGAGAATATTTTATCTTCACCCACGCGCAATTCGCCTTCCAGTTCAAACCAGTGAGCACGGCTGCGCAACGAAATGGTCATATTCGAAGACTGAGCATATCCGGTAATCCGGTATTTCACACCTTCAGGCCATTCCAGTACAGAAATGCCGTCAAGCATCTTGATGGTTTCCATAAATTCAAGACAACTGTAAGGATCATCGAAAATATAAATATCATTTTCGTCCTCAACATCCATAACGATACGATCAAGAGCATCTTTTACGACTAACCAGTTAGACTTTTCGGTGTCGAGATCACGACGCGCCTGAGCTTTCTCACCATCCTTTTCGCCAATCACATTGCGCGCACCGATACCGGCCTTACAGTAAGGAGCCTCAGTGGTAAACGGTTTCACAAAAAGCTCAGCTTTAAGTGTATCACCAATCGGGATTATCTGAACGAAAATACGCGAATCACCATCAATCGTTGCCAATGCTGAGTTTTTGTCAATCAGATCCGTATATACAGTTAATGCGCCGTTCAGTTTATGCAGCAGTTCAAGCAACTTAGGCTTACCCTCTTTGGGCACGTAAGATATCTGCATTAGCATAGACAACATATTCTGCTGACTTTTAGAAAGATTCATCACCTTTAAACGCGTATTGGTCTCTTTCATCAGCTGAACAGGTTCGGATACATCTTCCAGATTGAGAGAAAGGCGATATCCTCCTTCGTTTTTAGTAATCGTAAGCTCAGGTTTAAGTTCGACAATCTCGATAGGTATAGTCGGATTCTCGGCCATAAACACATAAGGATGTCCGATCAGATAACGGACTGCATCGAGCAAATCCAGCGTATACATACGACGATAATAAGAGTCACGCTCCACACAATCGGCTATACGCTTATCCTGTTCGGTCATACCTTCCACATCGTATGTAGAAAAACGCTGAAGTGACACTGATTTACCTTTACTCCATACAAGTCCGTCCTTAGACTGTTGCTGTATAGGAGTAATCGAATATTCATCGTAATTCAGAAGGTAAGCTATACGGTATGTTTTAGGAGTATTTGCTGCTCCTGCATTAAATTCTTTTCCAATTAAAGCATTTAGAATACGCTCCCACTCTTTTTCAACTTTCAGACTGGCAAACACAGATGATACGCCCAGTTGTTCCTGAAGAGCACTCTGAATAAGCACATCGTTCAGTGCTGAAGACATCTCAAAAAGAAGCCATTTCAGGTTTAGCTCTTCGAGCAATTCAGCAGCACCCGGAACAAGAAGCTGATCGGGCAATTTCAGTTCGTAGTTTAATGCAATTAATTGCAACAAGACTTTCTCCACAAGGTCATAACGACCTTTCATCTTAATGCTTATCAGTTCTTCGACAATATCTTCACGGGAGATACCTCCGTTTATAGCCAGAATCGAAAACAGAATAGCATCCTGCTTCACGTCCTTATTTTTAAGAAGCTTAGCAATAGCAGGTGCAGCTCCCTCATTCTTAAGCTGAGCAAGAGCCTGTGCATAACACAATTTATAGACCGGCAGATGCGGGAAAGGCTGTTTTAGGATTTTCTTCTGTAGCTTCAGTCCGGCTTCGAAATACTTTAATGCCATAGCAGCATCCCCTTCAATCAGGCGCAATGAAGCCAGAGCAAAAAGAGCAGAACGGGATTCCGGTTTGACAGAATCGCGCAGAAACTGGAAGTCTCCCTCTTCAAGAGCACCTTCGGCATACAGTGAGTTATAAGGTTCCGGAAAAATATAAGCTGCGGCCGGCACTTTACGGACACGATTAATCAGCGCTTTAAAATCAAACTCATTATTGAGTTTCTCGTATTTTTCTTTCACAGCCATCTCGACAATACGCATCAGAGCATTTTTGCCCAGATAATGTTCGATTCCGTTATATGCAGAATCAAGCATGGTATGAAAAAGAACCGAGATTGCATTTTCTTCATCGGAATCAGGGATGATTTCAAAAGAAAGACGTTCGAGAGATTTCCCTTTATTATGAAGGAAATCCAGCAGAAAATCGCGCAGAGAAGTCAACAGTTTAGACTCCTTATCAAAAGTATAATAAGTACTGACTCCTTTGCTAAACTGCAAAGCATCCTCATACCTGTCTGTGTCTTTTGCAAATTCTTCAAACAAACGCACCTTTAGTTCGGGGATAACCGTGCGGGTTCCCCAATGCGAGGCCTGAGAATCTATCAGAAAATCATCAACCAGAGATTCTATATTAACTTTTATCCCATAATCACGCTCGAGGAAACGAGCCATCTGAGATATTTTATTTGTGGTAACCGGAGCAAATGAAGCAGCCAGAATATCCAGGAAAAACTTCGCTGCATCCGGTAATGCATTATATGCATCCAACATTAATTTTAATTTTGAGCTCATAAAAATGAATCGGAAACATCGTGGTCACCGCTACTTTCGGAAAGTTTATCAAGATTTAAATAAATATCCGGAAGTTGTGATAACCTCTTTGTCAAAAAGGAGAGAAAAGCTCGTTTCTGATCTTTTCTCTCCCCATTGTATAAATTTTAAGTAGTCGCTTTTTTAGCAGTCGCCTTTTTCGTTGCAGTAGCTTTCTTTGCAGTAGCTGCTTTTTTCGCTGCCGGCTTCTTAGCTGTAGCTTTTTTAGGTTTCTCAGCAGGCTCTTTCTCTTCAGCTGTCTTCTTTGCAGAAGTTTTTTTACCAGCTGTTTTCTTAGCAGGCTGATTTTCGATAATCTCCTTACATTGCTCCAGAGTTAACTCTTTCGGATCTGTACCTTTAGGTATTTTATAGTTAGATCCCTTATAAGCAATATAAGGGCCAAAGCGTCCGTTCAGGACTTCCAGTTCAGGTTCTTCATCAAATGTTTTGATAAATTTCTCTGCTTCCTGTTTCTTTTTGGCTTCGATAAGTACAATAGCCTCATCAAGCGTTGTTTCCATCGGATTAGCTCCTTTCGGAAGTGAGACAAACATCTTGCCGAATTTCACATACGGACCGAAACGGCCTACAGCCACAGTCAGAGTTTCGCCTTCGTATTCACCCAGTGTACGGGGAAGTTCAAAGTGTTTCAATGCCTGTTCAAGTGTCATATCCTCCATTGAGATACCTTTCATGAGTGTGGCAAACTGAGGTTTTTCCTCTTCATCGTTTGCTCCAAGCTGAACCATCGGACCAAAACGACCAATTTTCACAGATACCGGACGACCCGTTTTAGGATCAGTACCCAGAAGACGTTCGCCTACTTTACGCTCCTGTTTTGCAGCCAGACTCTCCTCTACCGTAGTATGGAAAGGACCGTAAAATTTAGTCAGTGCGTTTACCCAGTCCAGATCACCTTCAGCAATACCATCAAATTCTTTCTCCACATTAGCCGTGAAGCTGTAATTCATAATATTCGGGAAGTTTTCTGTCAGGTAATCATTTACAACGATACCTATATTAGTCGGGAATAACTTAGCTTTATCAGCCCCTGTTGTTTCCGTTTTCTGTTGCTCTTTTATTTTACCATCAGCCAGAGTAAGAACGGTGAAAGTACGCTCAACTCCTTCTTTATCGCCTTTCTCTACATATTCGCGCTGCTGCACTGTAGAGATAGTTGGCGCATAAGTAGAAGGACGACCGATACCCAGTTCTTCCAGCTTACGTACAAGAGAAGCTTCCGAATAGCGCGGAGGTCTTTGTGTGAATCGCTCGGTTGCCGTGATATTTTTCATATCCAGCACCTCTCCGACTGCCATCGGAGGAAGCAATCCGTCTTCCTGAGCTTCCGGCTCATCATCCGTAGATTCAAGATACACACGAAGGAAACCGTCAAACTTCAACACCTCACCTACAGCTACAAACTTCTCGGATGCTGAAGCAATCCCAATCGTTGCAGTTGTTTTTTCAAGTTCGGCATCAGCCATCTGAGAAGCGATTGTACGTTTCCAGATTAGTTCGTAAAGACGTTTCTCCTGTGCCGTTCCTCCTACTTGCTGATTACTCATATAGGTAGGACGGATAGCCTCGTGGGCTTCCTGAGCCCCTTTTGCTTTTGTATGGAACTGACGATACTTCCAGTATTTCTCGCCCATAGTCGAAATAATTTCTTCCTTAGACGTATTAACGGCAAGATCAGAAAGATTTACGGAGTCGGTACGCATATAAGTGATATGCCCGTTTTCGTATAACTTCTGAGCAATCATCATGGTCTGCGATACTGAATATCCTAACTTACGTGCAGCTTCCTGCTGTAAGGTAGAAGTAGTAAAAGGAGCAGCCGGCGATTTACGGGTCGGACGGGTCTGAATGTCTTCAATAGCAAAATCAGTATTCCGGCAAGCTTCAAGGAAGCTATCTGCTTCTTCTTTTGTTTTAAAGCGTTTATTTAGTTCTGCTTTTAGCTCTACAAAGTCGCCTTGTTGATTAGGCACTTTAAATATAGCAATCACCCGGTAAGATGCTTCCGGAGTAAATGCCTGAATTTCACGTTCACGCTCAACAATCAGACGAACAGCTACAGACTGAACGCGACCTGCTGAAAGTGCAGGTTTCACTTTGCGCCACAATACCGGCGAAAGTTCAAATCCCACAATGCGGTCAAGAATACGGCGAGCCTGTTGCGCGTTTACCAGATTTAAATCTATATCGCGCGGATGTTCGATTGCATTTAAAATCGCACTCTTCGTAATCTCGTGAAAAACAATTCGTTTCGTATTATCGGGATTAAGTCCCAAAACCTCATAAAGATGCCATGCTATAGCTTCTCCCTCGCGGTCCTCATCGGAAGCCAGCCAAACAATCTCTGAATCCTGAGCTTGTTTTTTAAGTTCCTCTACTAATTTCTTTTTATCAGCAGGAACTTCATATATAGGTTGAAAGCCATTAGCTATATCAATACTAAAGTCTTTCTTCTTTAAATCCCGAATGTGCCCGTAACTAGACATAACCTTGAAGTCTTGTCCTAAAAACTTCTCGATGGTTTTTGCCTTAGCAGGGGACTCCACTATGACTAAATTTTTTTGCATCTTCTCTAAGATTCTATTTCAATTTTTATTATTCTATTCGAATGAAAGTTTTACAACGAAAACTTTATCAGAATTTAAGTGTCGCACCTACCATGAAATTAATTCCCTGAGCAGGTAATCCATACCAAAGATCGTATTTTTGATTCAATAAGTTATTGGCAGAAACATAAGCTGCCAGGTATTTATTGATGTCGTAAGTTGCTTTAAGCTTCAAAAGATTGGCCGCTTTCATCTTTACCTGTTCCGGATTGCTTGTCACAACCAGTCCATTGTTGTAATCCAGAAGTGAAAGTGTAGCAGTTTCTGCTTTACGTTCACCCAGCAACTGATATGAAAGATCAATCAATAAAGGTTTTACAGGACGGTATCCGACATTAAAGTCGGCTGTAAAATCAGGTTGCTGAATATGATCCATATTCGTAGATCCCTGAATACCTGCACCAATATTTAATCGGCTTCCCATAGCCAGTTCAGCTTTTAAGCCGTAACGTACAGACCAGAAGTCGGGAGCCATTATATTTACAAGCAGCGGAGAACCTTCATTGAACATTGTTTTTGCATATACTGCATTTTCATAACGAACTGCTCCTCCAAAAAGTTCTAATGATAAAGAATTGGCAATCAGTGCGCGTACACCTATTTTACCATCAAAACGGATATTATTTAATACCGGTGCAAACTGAGCTGCCACAGGAGCTGCATAATAACAAACATCATCACTATTCTGGAAAGTCGAAAGTTCCGAACGCCCTGTTACCGTAGCAAAAAGAGAAGCTGACGGTACAAAACTCCAGTTCATATGAATTTCCGGATAGATATTAAAGCGCTTTCCTCCTCTGTAAAGAGAAGATAGTCCGGCAGTCTCAGGCCAGCTCATAAAGTCCAGAGCCTCGGCTTCCGGATTAAACTGCAAGCCTACACCTACCAGGAAGTCAAAATTATCCAGTGTCACCCCTACCTTAGGTGTAACGTTCACCGCAGTCATCAGGTTATCTGTACCCCATGAAGTAACATTAACCGAAGCCCCCGCTTTCAGATTACCCAAAACATTTCCGTACAAATCCGTACCGGCATTGATATAGTTCTCTGTCAGACTATGCTTACCCTCCCCGGCTGTCATAAAGTTATTCTTCTGATAGAAACTATAGTTTGCCCACAGCTTCATATCATAGTTTTCAGCCAGACGAATCTGCGGAATAGCCAGATTCAGTTTTACCTGATTATTCTGTCTGTTCTTCCCGTTCACACTTGTAACCGGAAGATCAGGAGCAAACGTGAATACCGGCTGATTAAATTGAGCCTGATTATACGTAAGATTTGCATTCAGACGAACTTTAGAGATACGCTGATTCAAATGTACGTTCAGTTTATTCTGAAACATCTTGTAGGTTGCTTTAGGCAGAAAATACCCTTCGCGTTTACCCGATGTATTATAAAAATCATACGTTGCACTCAGGTCCGTATTCGCGTTACGCAGGAAAGAGTATCCCAAACCGGCATCTATGTTCCATAAATTACCCATTCCAAGAGTTGCATAACCCTTTTGTCCGGAAAAGTCCATATTTGTACCAATAGCCGCAGGAGCTAATGGATTTACTTCATACAAGGGAGTACCCGTTATAGACCAGAATGAATAATCTGTACTCTTTTTAATATCTCCTTTTGGAGCTTCCACTGCCGGAAGCTGAGTTATTTTTGAGGCATCACGCACGATCGGAGTAAACTCTTTTTCGATTAAAAGCTCACGTTCGATTGTCTCCTCCTGTTTTTCTTTCTTTTCTGACTGAGCCGACGCAATACCTGAAGACAAAAGTGCCAGCGCAGTAAGTAGAATATATCTGTTCTTTTTCATTACTTTCTAAGAATTGAGTGTTAACGATATTCCCTTATCGGGTTTGATTCTTCTCACGAGCTTGGATCTTCTGCAAACGCTCATTGATTTGTTGCTGAAGCTCATCATTCGCTTTATAATTATTTTTCAGACTCAACAAGTATTGTTTTGCCTGGAAGTCATCATTTTTCTTCACATATACATCTGAAAGAAGAATAAACCCTTTAGCCAGCCAATACTGATGCGGAGTTCCCTGATCTATAAATTCAAACAATACTTTTTCGGCATTTGCCAGATCATCTCCCTCAAAGTAACTCAATGCTACATTATACTTCGCTTCAGCTCCGTAAACAGAACGGGTATCTTTAGCCAGCTCTTTATAGTCATTCAGAGCATACTGATTTTGGCCTAAAGCTTTTAATGATTTCGCACGCAGATAAAGTGTTTCATTCTGAAGTTCATGATTCACGCCCTGTTCGTTGATAATTGTATTAGCAACCAGGATCACCTCTTCATGATTATTCTGTCCGACAGCACTTCTCAACATACCTTCTTTAGCTTTCAGCTGAAGTGGTTTTTTAGCTGCCACAACTGAAAGGTCTTTAAAAGTCTGATAAGATTTATCATACTCCTTGCGTCCGAGATAGATTGTTCCTAACTCTGATAACGCATCTTCCGTATATTTATTGTTCGGGAAGGATATTACTTTTGTAAAATAGCGTTCCGCCACATCTTTAGACGTACGAAGCGTGATCATACCCAAGTTGTAGTTTGCATCTACAACAAAGGCTCCTTCCGGAAACGTCTGAAGGTATTTAATAAAGCTTTGCTCGCCTTTGATATTATCGCCCTTCAGGTAAGTTTGCTCCGCAGCCAGATATGTCAGCGAATCCTGCTCGGTTGCAGAGAACGTAAATGCTCCGCCCAGAGAGTTTACATATTTTGCATACTCATCAATACGATTCAAATCCTGATACATAGACTTCAGATCGGCATTAGCGACTTTCGCCTCTTCACTTCCCGGGAAATGTTTCAGGATATAACGATAGCTTTCAAGTGCATTTTCCTGCTCTCCGGTGTTACGGTAAGCAAGACTCAGCTGAATTGCAGCTGTAGGAGCAAGTGACCCCGCATTGTACTCATTGATAATACGCTTAAAGTCCTTGATCGCTCCGGCATAATTATTAACCTGAGCAGAAGCTTTTCCTCTTTCAAGAAGAGCATCATCAATGTATTCAGATTTTGGATAATTGTTTAACAACTGATTCAGCGTCTCAATTTTCTGTGTCTGCTGGCGCTGGATACCCTGCATCGTTGCTTTCTGGTATAAAGCATAATCTGCACTTCCTCCCTGTGTCTGAGAAGCCGCAGCATAACTTCTTTCTGCCGCATTAAACTCTCTGCGGTAGTACTGACAGTCACCCAGACGATTTAATGCATCCGAATACAAGGCGCTGTTTTTATCTTTCGTTGTATCAATAAAACGTTCAAAAGCATTCTTTGCTTTCGCAAAATCATACGATTTGAAGTAAGCATACCCCAGATTGTACAAGGCTAATGCATAAATAGGCTGATTGCGCTGAGTCGTTTCATTCAGAAAACGCTGGTAGTTACTGATTGCTTTCGCATAATCATCCAGTCTGTAGTAAGACTCACCCCTCCAGTAACATGCCTCTGCACGTATTTCAGGGTTATAGCTGCCCAAATCTATAGACTGAGTAAAGAGCTGGATAGCCTTCTGATAATCGGCATTCACAACCTGCTCTGTTCCTAAATAGAAAAGAATACGCTGTTTTGCACCCAGAATTTTAGCTCCCGGCTTAGCAATCTTCTGAATAGACTGTAACGCACCCAGATAATTCTTGGTAGTCATATACACATCTACCAGATAACTGCTTGCCTGATCAGCATACACTGAGTTAGGATACGTATTCAGAAAATCTTCAAATGCAGTTACTGATTCATTAAACGGAGAGAAAGCCGTTTCGTAAACAGTAAGCGCATAATTGTACATTGCCATTTCTTTCACCTTCTGATCAAAATTCATTTTTGACGCAGCCTCAAAAGCCATACGGGCATTACCTGTCTCTCCTATTTTCAAATAAGAAAGAGCCAGATAATAATAGGCAGTCTGAGCATACACATCATTTGTGGATGTGCATTTCGAAAGAGATGAAATAGCAGCTTTGAAATCCCCTGCCTCATATTCTGACAATCCCAGTGCATAGAATGCACTCCTTGTCGGACGGTTCGTCATCGAGATATATTCGCGGAGATTGGTAATAGCTTTTGAGCCATTTCCCATATAATAATAACTTTCACCAATCAGACGTAACATCTCTGCACGTGATTCTTTATCTGAGTTAGCCACAGAAGATAAGCGCTGAGCATATTCTATAGCTTTTTCATAGTTCCCGTTGATGAAATATATTTGTGCTACGTAAAACGGAACAACGGCATTATATTCGGGCATATTAATCAGCGGCATAAAACCTTTTAATGCCTTATTGTAATCTTTTTCAAGATAGCTGATATAAGCCAGATAATAATCCGATGCCATGTAATAATACGAATCTGAACTCAACTGTGTATACAGGCCTTTAGCGGCATCTATACGTCCTGTTTCAAGGAAGCAATATGCCAGTTTGTAATAACAGGCTGCCTGCTCTGATTTAAACAACCAGCTATCACCGGCCTGTTCAAGCAAAGCGATCGCTTCGGCATATTCCTTTTGATTAATCTTATAGCTTCCCTGAAGAAACAGAGCCCGTCCCCGGTTCTCGCTTTGCGGATAGTCCTTCAGAAAGACATCCATCAACTCCTGAGCATCCGGTGTATTCAGTTCCATTGCTGATGCGGCTTTCAAAAAAGCAACATCTGAATCTGTACACGAATTCTTATCCATTGAATATATCTGCAACTCGTTCAGGCAACCGACAAAGTTTCGTTGCTCAAACATATTGCGGGCCTGCTTTAAGTGAGAAACACCAATTTCAGGCGTATAGGGAAGTTGTGCCGAAACCGTTCCGGCTCCGACCACTAACATACTTGCTATAAGAGTGGAAAATCGCTTCATTGTAAACTATTTTTGGCAAAAATAATAAACTCTTCGGTAAAGTCTTTGATAAATGATTTCAAATCAAATAAAAAAGTTCCTATACAAATAGTTTATTATTGAAATTGCTGAATTAAACAGATTTAAAACAGTCGTAAGTTGAGATTTGTTTTGTATTTATTTTAACAGATCAAACATTTTCATCTCTTTATACATTCCAATTCCTTTAGAAATGGAAGATAAACCGAATTTTGCGGGATCTAATTCTTTTATAGAAATAAACATACAATTTTGAACATCGTCGCCGGCTTTCAATACCGATAAGTCAGAAACAGATACCTCGAAGAATAAATCCATCGTAGGAACGACTAGTCCGCTATACAGATACTTATTGGGCAAAGAGAACAGATATTTCATTTCTGCCACATCCAGATTCGTCTCCTCCTTTACCTCTCGGGCTACAGCCTCTTCTACCGTTTCGTTGAGGTCCGTAAATCCTCCCGGCATATCCAGCGTCCCTTTTGCTGGCTCTTTTGCTCTTACTGCCACAAGAAGCTCTCCCTTATCATTACAGATAAAGGCTACAACAGCTGCCGATGGATTGATATAATAAACAAAACCACAATCCTCACATCGTTTAGCTTTCTCGTTTGAAGGATAAAAATGACCGGATCCGCATTTCGGACAACAGGCGAAAAGATTTAATACGTGTTCCATAGCGTTCAAATTAGTATGATTACAATTACCGGCTATTTAAAAATCCGGCAAATATTAGATTTTATATATAAAAAAAGCCTCACATCAAATGTGAGGCTTAAGCTCTTCAGGTAGGGCTTGAACCTACGACCCCCTGATTAACAGTCAGGTGCTCTAACCAACTGAGCTACTGAAGAAGATAATATCTTTGGTTGTTTTGTTTTGGCTCTTCAGGTAGGGCTTGAACCTACGACCCCCTGATTAACAGTCAGGTGCTCTAACCAACTGAGCTACTGAAGAAGGTTTAAATGACATTTATTCGTTAAGAACATTTTGTCACTCTTAGCATCGTTTTTTTCTCGATTGCGTTGCAAAAGTAATCGCTTATTTTAAAATATGCAATATATTTGCAGAAAAATTATTGCAATAAATGAAAGTATTAGGAGTGGGGAATGCCCTTGTAGACGTATTAGTCCGATTAGAATCAGAGACTTATCTAGAAAAAATGAGCCTTCCAAAAGGTAGCATGCAATTGATAGATGAGGACGGATTAATGCGAATTTTAGAGGCAATTCGTGATTATGACACCTTTTTAGCGACAGGCGGATCTGCCGCTAACGCTATTTGTGGACTTGCCAGAATGGGAATCGAGGCAGGTTTTATTGGTAAAACCGGGAATGATTATTACGGAAATTTTTACAAAGAGGATTTAAATAAGAATGGCGTTCATACATATTTATTGAATGACACTATCTCTTCGGGCTGTGCAATGACTATGATTACGCCGGACGGAGAAAGAACATTTGGTACATATTTAGGCGCTGCGGCTAACCTTGAAGTAAAAGATCTAACCAAAGAAATGTTTTTAGGCTATGACTACTTCTTTATTGAAGGCTATTTAGTACAAAGCCCTGAATTCATCCGTCATGCTGTAAAAATGGCAAAAGATGCAGGTTGCAAAGTTGTACTGGATCTTGCCAGCTATAATATAGTGAAAGCAAATCATGCTTTCTTCGGAGAGTTACTTCGTTCGACAGATATTGTTTTTGCAAACGAAGAAGAGGCTGCGGCATATACAAATTGTGATCCTAAAGATGCAGCACGCAAATTAGGAGAAATCTGCCCGATTGCTGTAGTGAAGATCGGACCAAGAGGATCATACATCGCTTACAACAACGAGGTAATACATGCAACTGCTACGAAAGCTAAATGCATAGACTCTACAGGAGCAGGTGATTTATACGCTGCCGGATTCCTGTATGGCATGTCTAAAAATGCACCTCTGCTTACCTGCGGAGAAATCGGATCGTTAATCTCGGGACATGTTATTGAATGTATCGGGACTAAGATGAGCGAACGCGTTTGGACCTCTATAAAGAAAGACGTTGTGCGAATGCTGAATACAGATCATATTTAAATCTTGCAGCAAATGCATAAAAAAAGGTAAGCAACAAACACAGGATTTGTCGCTTACCTTTTTTTATTTTCAAGTGAGGAGTAAGAAAACGAAAGTGTAAAGTCAATCCGTCATGAGTTTCCGAACCCGCCAACCCATTCAGTAAAAGTCATTTCAGGACTGTAATATATCTTTCATTCCACAGCCTATATTTCAATATCCACTTCGTATGATTTCCAGCCATTTACAAAAACTTCAACCGCCAGATTAGAGTACATCCGGATTTCAAATTCGAAATAATCCTCCCGGTCCAGATCCTCTTGTGAATTATATTTTGGATGCTTCAGAATAGCAGCAACTATATCAATTTTAAGAATATTCGTTTTCGTAACCGGATCATCCAGATACAGCATCGGATTACGATCTGTCATAAGTCTGAGCATATTAAAATTATAATGCACAGAGCCCGACTCGCTTTTGACTGACGTAGAAAGATACTTCACCTCGCGGGCATTATCAGGCAATGCATTCATATAATCATATTGAGAGTTACGGGCAATGCAATAAGTATCATACAGACTCTGTCGTCCTTCTGCCAGACCAGACTCCCCTACTCTTTTTACAATTACATCCAGCTTTTTCAGGTTTTTCATCATAGAGACTGACACATGAGACATTTCTCCCGCTTTGGCCGACAATTCGAATGAAGGAACATTCCCGTAAAAAATATCAGACAGCTCCTGAATAAGAATCCGTCCATTTTCAAATCCGTAACGGCGGGTCACCATTAAACGGAAATCATCTTTTGTCGTAACTCCTTTCTGCAACTTATCTATAAACTGATCTTTATCAGCGTCAAACACATGACAAAGCATATAATCATTACCATACTCACGACTTCCCCAGACCATAGCCGAGTAGCGCCCTTCAGGCAGACGAATCCTCATACGATAATCCTTTTGCCGCATGATATCCTCAGCATGG
This sequence comes from Bacteroidales bacterium, assembly GCA_051657165.1. Classification (GTDB taxonomy): domain Bacteria; phylum Bacteroidota; class Bacteroidia; order Bacteroidales; family UBA7332; genus UBA7332. The sequence continues at coordinate 29,003 of JBOFKD010000302.1, forward strand.
AACGAATCAAAATACTTTCCTTCATCGTCAAAAAACAATACTGTAAGATAATTTACCGAAGAGTTGAAAAGATCGACAGGTCTTCCCTGCTCCCAGTATTTATTGTTCAATTCATATTTAAATGAAAACGTGACACCCTGACCACATTCAGACATATCTTCCGAAAAGCAGCCGGTAAAGAGAAGGAGAAAAAGCAGATAAAATATTTTTCCTTTATAAAAGCATCGAAATTCCATATTAGTTAAGCTCATGACAAAAAATAATTACAAGATCATTCTGATTTCCGGAAAGTTAGTCAAAATTAAGTCTGATGACTCAATGCCGGGATGATCTCAATAGATGCGTAGTGATTTGAGTGCAAATATATAATTTTCTATTAAAGATTGAGAAAATAATTGAACACATATACTTAAAGAATAAACAAAGAGGATTATATATATAAATAAACCGGTCTCTCTTCACAGAGAAACCGGAACAATACAATAGACTCAAAGAGCATTACGCTCTATCTGAAAAAGTTGGATTTATAATTTTTTTTAATCATCCTGATCAATCGAACAAATACAACTCATAAACCTATGAGGGTTATACTTGTTCACGATGCAAAACTAATCATTTTTAATGAATTCTTAATACACAAGAAGCCAGTTATTTATCAGATTAAAGACATTTTATTTTACATTTACGACTATTCATCTGACTTTCGGCCTCTGACCGCCTTGGGTGTTGCCCCAAAATACTTTCTGCAATAGGTATTAAAATGAGAAACAGATGAAAATCCATACTCGGCAACAATCTGTTTTATAGGAATTGATTCATCTCTCAATTTATCTTCAATAGGTGCCACCATTTGTTTTCGCATCCATTGATAAGGAGTTTCGTTAAAATGAAGTCTGAACATTCGCTGAAAGCTTTTTAAACCGTAACCACAAAGATCCGCCAGCTCCTTTGCTGTCTTTGCCTGCTGATAAGTACTCATTACTTTGGTCCGAAAGTCAAGAGAGGTCGAAACATTCTGCCTGAAAGCCTCTACACTGGCCTCGTCAGAATAATATTTTTCAAAAATAAATGTAAGTTCGCGTAGCTTCACATCATAGAGTGTTTGACTAAAATCCAATCCATCCATGTGATAACGGCGTAATTGATTAAGAAATAGCAACAGAGGCTCTTTAACGGGAAGAACAAAGTTATGATTACAGAATCTCACCTTCTGACTACTCCCGTTCTCCTGCATCTCCGGACTAGTAATCCATAAAGAATCCCGATAGTACAAAATCATAACACAACTATCCTGCTTAATATTCATCCTCAACGAGAATGGTGCTTCTATAAAAGCAAACTCCCGCCCCTTTAGCCGCTGACTTTCAACCAGCTCATTTCCAAAAGAAAGTTCTCCATGAAGAAGAAACAACAATAAATTATCTTTTTCTGACACAATTGACTTTGACCGACTTTCATTAGTCAGATCCACTACGGTAAACAAATAACCGGGACCTATCTCGTGAGGCTTACAAACCTGTGACTTATCTTCATCTTTTCTATGCATACCGACCTGATAAGTTAAATAAAACACTCAATGTCAAACTTCAATCCTTCTTTAATAACTGAAGCTGACACCTTATACAGTAAGAAAGTGCAAACTAAATTCTCCGAACAATACAATATTTATTGGTTACGGTGTAATGTAATAAAACAACATTCAACATTCATTCAAGACATAACTTTGATTCCGTACATATATGATCTTCTCTTACTTCTAAGCAGCGATCTCATCCAAAACGAGTGCAAATGTATTAAAATCACATAAAATAAACATCTTTAAGACAGAATTCATTGTTACATATTTTCGACAAACTTTTATACATTTCAGATTTAACACAAACAGAAATAAATATTAGAGTCATATTTATTAATATTATTTCAATTTCAAACTACAATACAATATTTTACTTGAAAAAATAATATTTCATCCCCTTAATACTATAATAATAAACATTTTATATTTATTTGCGTTATAATTACAAATTCGGTTTTCTATTTTACTTTTCAAAAATCAACAGTATTCACCTAAAAACACTCTGACCATGAGCAAAGTCACAATTCCGGAAGTCATTGAATGGGTACAATCCTTTCATTCAAAAAGTACACATGCTTTGACTGCATCAGAAAGAAAAGAGCAAAAAAAGTACGCGACACTTGTACAGACACCGCGGGATAAATTCATTTTATCTTGCATGCTGGATCAATCCACACAAATCCGCAACAATAAAAAACTGTCTTATCAGATTAAAGGGCTTGTTGACGAATACGGCAGTCCCAGCTTCTTCTCATTCTCCGAAAAGCTATTAATGACTTTGTTCGCCGGATTCGGATATCACTTTGACAATATTGCGATGTCTGTATTTAAAGATGAAATACGCAAAGAAACATCAAATGTTATCATTGATGAGGCCCGTCCTAAACTTACCGAACATCTGGCTATGAGAAAAAAAGATGGCATCATAGAAAATGTTAATCTTCTCGGAGAAGTTGTTCTTGGAAACAACGAAGCTGATCACCGGTATAAGCATTATCTCAGAGCTCTTGAACAACCCGACATAACTTATATATCCATAAAACTTTCAGGAATATACGCACAGATACATCCGCTGAACTATGAGCAAAGCAGAAAAGATTTGTGCGAACGCGTAGCAGCCATATTTCAGAAAGCAATCGACAATCCGTACGTTAATCTGAATGGAAAGAAAGTATCCAAATTTGTAAATCTGGACATGGAAGAGTATAAAGATATACATTTAACGATGGATGTCTTTAAAACAGTTCTTGCCATGCCACAATTTAAGAATTATACAGCGGGGATTGTTATTCAGGCTTATCTGCCTGATGCCTGGGATCTGCAAAGCGAATTACTGGAATTTGCCAAAGCCCGCTTTGAAGATGGAGGAGCTCCGCTAAAAATGCGTCTGGTAAAAGGCGCGAACCTGCAAATGGAGGAGATTATATCTTCACTTAAACATTGGACTGTTCCGGTTTACGATACTAAAATTGCTGTAGATGCAAATTATCTGAAAATAATAGACCGCGCTCTTGACCCCGACAATATCAAGGCTCTTCGTGTTGGTGTTGCATCCCACAACTTGTTCACAATTGGTTATGCCTTTTTGCTGAGCCAGAAGAATCTGGTGCAGGATTATGTATCTTTTGAAATGCTGGAAGGAATGGCAAACCACCTGGCCCGAACAATGAGATCTATGGATAAACAACTTATCCTTTATACTCCTGTGGTCAAAAAAGAACATTTTCTGAATGCAATATCTTATCTGGTAAGACGCCTGGACGAAAACACAAGCAAAGATAATTTCCTTCGGTATTCCTTCAATCTGAAAGTCGGCAGTCCGGACTGGAACTTTCTTGTAGATCAGTTCACTTCTGCTTTCAATATGAAGAATGATATTTCGGCTACCCCGAAACGCAAGCAAAACAGAATGATGCCGCCTCCTGAGACAGGTGATGCTGATGTATTTGTAAATGAAGCAGACACAGACTTCGACCTTCCGTCTCAAAGAGACTGGGTTAAAGCCATTGTTCAGAAATGGCAAAAAGGTACGAATTCTCCGACAATAACCATCCCTGTACAAATCGGCAAAGAAGGCATGGATGCTGCCCAATACAAAAGTTATACAGACAGATGCCAGAGCGATACTGTCACCACATTTAAAATGGGATTATGCAATGCAGATCAAATGAAACAAATTCTGGATATTGCAGACAGAGATGACTCTTTATGGAGCCAGACCTCTCTAAAAGACAGAAAAAAAATTCTTATGAAGACAGCTGATTTGCTGAACGCAAGACGCGGGGATCTTATCGGATGTATGTCTGCCGTTACGGGGAAAACGATCATGGAAGGTGATGTTGAAGTATCAGAAGCTGTGGACTTTTGCCGCTTCTATCCTATATCTATGATTGATTTCGAAAATCTGGAAACTGTTAAGAGCTCACCAAAAGGAGTTGTTTTAGTTGTTTCGCCATGGAATTTCCCTTTAGCTATTCCGGTTGGAGGTGTTGCCGCTGCACTTACAGGCGGTAACCGTGTAATATTAAAACCAGCAACAGTAGCAGCCCCGATAGCCCGGGAGTTTGCTAAATGCTTCTGGGACGCAGGTGTTCCGAGAGATGTTCTTCAGGTTGTTGTATGTGACACCTATCAGACTCTCAGCATACTTACGACCAGTCCGGTTATAAAACACACAATCCTGACCGGTGGCACGGACACAGCCTTTGCTATATTAAAAGAAAACCCAAAATGCCCGCTATCAGCAGAAACCGGTGGTAAAAATGCTATAATACTCACAGAGTGCGGTGATCAGGATCATGCTATCCAGAATATTGTTACTTCAGCTTTCAGTAATGCCGGACAGAAATGTTCTGCCTGTTCTCTGCTATTGCTTGAAAAGGGTGTGTATAATGATCCTGATTTTAGAAAGAAACTTACAGATGCTGTAACCAGTATTTTATATGGCTCACCATGGGACACGAAGAATATCGTTGGCCCGATGATTACAAATCATAATGAAAAACTTGATACTGCTCTTCAGCTCGAAGCAGGAGAAGAATGGCTGGTTCCGCCAACATTTGCAGATCAGGACAAATTCATTCTTAAACCTTGTGTTAAATGGGGAGTAAGAAAAGGCAACTTCACATTTGAGAATGAAATATTTGCGCCTGTACTATCTGTCGTATGCATTGATTCGCTGCAAGAAGGTATTGAGCTGGTTAATTCACTGGAGTACGGGTTAACATCGGGTATACAAACACTCAGTAAAGACGAACGTGAACTTTGGAAAAGTAAAATTATTGCCGGCAATCTCTATATCAACCGGGGCATAACCGGAGCAATTGTGAACAGACAACCGTTCGGCGGGATGAAGCGCTCTGCATTTGGTGGCGGACTAAAAGCCGGGGGAGTTAACTATGTATCAACATTTGTGAACTTTATCGAAAAAGAAACACAGGTTTCAGATGACAAAGCTCTTCCGTATTTTGAAAAATTACAGGAGCTGTTCCCCGATCAGAATGATTTGAGAATGCTTAAGAAAGCTATTCGCAGCTATGCCAGAAATTACGATACTATTTTCTGTAAAGAGACTGATGTGAATCACATCTACGGTGAGCAAAATACAACCCGTTATCTTCCTCTGAAGAACTGCTGTTTGCGCGTAAACGCAGGCGATAAACCAATAGATATTGCATTGGTGGCTCTTGGAGCTTATGGATGCAAAACTCCATTAACAATATCTCTGGACAATCAGTATACCGAAATGCAACGCATCAAACAGATCGCTGAAGAATGCCAGGCTGTCATACTGATCCAAAATGAAGAAGAATTTATCAGCAACATGCAGAACTTTGAACGGATCAGAACCTGCAATGATAAATACTCGGATGCCATTTATAACAAAGCTGCCGCTTCTGGTATATATATAGCTAATTCCCGACCTCTAAGCGAAGGCAGAATCGAGCTGCTTCATTACCTGAAAGAGCAAAGTATTTCCTTTGAATATCATCGCTATGGTAGTTTTATTGGCGAATGATAATTTTACAAACGGGTTATTTACCGAATATTAAACGTTTTTTCAAAACTATTAAAAACAAAAACTCTCAGCAGCACGTTATAATATCGTGAATAAGAGACAAGAGCAACTCTCTCGTAACGTCCGCTTACAAAATCTGTGTGCATTGCACGTTTCTTAGGTAATTCAATGAATTACATATTAAATTTGCGGAGTTAATTTCCGATTTCATTTATTGATTTTCTCGGGAATCTGTGAGTTTACTACTCGTTACAGCGGAGAGTTGTTTTCTAACGACAATAGAGATCTGATATAGGATTTTTAGAGTTTTTCATAGTGTAGTATTAATAAGAGGGTGTGTCAAATCAATACGATCTTGACACACCCTTCTTTTTTTCACCAAAGTTAAGCCGGCAGGCTATAATTCTTGTAATTAATGCTATTTACGGATTAGCGGATAAACACGGTTAGCGGAGTTCCTGTTTTGGTCAGTCACTTCACAAACAACCACCTTCGGGGTTGTGGTGCAAGTCTGGCCATCAGCCACGCTTTGAATCCTTCATCCGTTCCGATTCAGGATTCAAAACGCGGTTACAGACAAATTACACCTTCGGCGTAAAAGAACAGAACAAATGGCAATGAGAATCGCATCTACAAGTTGTCGCACTGATCATATACATAAAAGAAATAGAAACAAGGAGTACGGGAGTTTCAGAGCGTATGCCCGATATAATATGTTAGAGATTTATGGTAAGGGCTTTATCCCAGCGTATATAATTGTGGTGTATTCGAGATGGCATACTATTTTGAACCCCGGTCACATGCCATGTGATCCTACATTCTGCGTTATTATACTGATCCTATACATAACAAAATAGAAACAAGGAGTCTTATTTTTTTATCCTGAAAGGATAATTTGTCTGTAACCGGGCGGTAGAAACAATCCTCCGAAGGAGTTTGATTGTTTCTACCGCCGGAAAGTAAGCACCCTCCCTCTCCACAACCCCGAAGGTGGTTGTTTGTGTAGCTTTCAGACCAACCGCTTTTATACACTGATCACGGATTTCTAATAACGCACATAAAGTTTGATTTTCAATCAGCACTATCAGCACAATCAGCACCTCCCCATCATTAACATCTAATAATCAAACATATACACCAGCAACAAGTGTGCTGATAGGTGTGCTGATTGAAGCTCTCAGTGCTGATTCATTCGAGGTGAATCAGCACACTTATACACCTGTTAATCATCTATTTAACACAAAAGTGCTGATTGTGTCGATTCAAAACACAAAACTCTGTGTAGAAAATACAGAGTAAGCTTCTCCGCTATTAGATTTCTTATACGAATGATTCATCGGAAAAACATCTGCACTCAAATTTTCCTGATTTCAATTGCAACCAATTGCAACCCTATATAACACACTGTTAAACAATATGATACGGGTTGCAATTCAAGAAATTCAATTGCAATCAATCATCACCATTTGCAACCATTTGCAACCTCAATTGCAACCTCCTCAACCTCTCATAAAATACTATTCCACAGACACTTACATCACATCAAGCTGTACGGTTGCAATTGGTTGCAATTCAAAACGTAAAACTCTGTGTATAGTTTTTCCTGAAGAGAGTTAAGAGCTTCCGCAGATTCTCTTAAGTGATTTTCCATTTTCTCTTAAGAGAATTTCGAATTTCTCTTAAGCAAATTTCCAACGGCATGATCAGGCCCGTTTGCAAGTAGCAAATTGAAATTAGCAAGTAGCAAAATAAATTTTGCAAGTAGCAAACTTTCATTTGCCGGTAGCTAATAAATACTCTCTGATACACCTCCATTTCTTCAAAAATAACCGTATATTTCTGCTTTCTTAAACGTATATTTTAGTAAGAATAAACCGACAACTAATTATTGTATATAAGAGGTTTAGTTCGTTTAACCGTATCCCTTAGAATTCGCATGCGCATGCGTTCTAATTCCGATGCGCATCGGAAAAGTAAATCAACCGTATCTTGTAACTAAACCATCCGTATATAAAAAATAATTCCTCCTTTATTCCGGCTAGTCTATACGTATATTCGTTTGCGTTCATACGGATATTGCACATAATACAATGTAGGTTTACCCCACTTCATATGCGCCTTGTCTGGCAATACATAAAAAAGCGGAATCGTTTTAACGGATACTTCTATCCATCCAAAACGATTCCGCTTTTTTTATTGATTTATCCTCCCGAAAAACATTCAAATTATCATAGACTAATTGAATATCAGTCCTACTCTTGAAAGCGGGTAAATATCTGAAGTAACAGCAAATCCCGTTTACTTAACTGAATATTTCGGTATTAGGGCTATTCACAAATCAAACCCTTCGGATTATTTATTTCAGAAATGCCCAGACATTTAAGTACCGGCATTTCCATATTAGAGCCATATACTTTCTGCGATTGTTTTATACTTACGTCCAAAGCCCGCAAAGACATTTGCATATAAATATCATCCAGACTTCCGAAAGCGACAAACGGTCGTGCGAACTCAATTTCCGAGTATGAGTTTACAGCATCAGGAACAAAACCATTTCTATAATTTGACTGACGAAGCGAATTATATATCTTAATTGTTATAGGCTGTAGTTTATATCCCGGAAATGTAGCGTTCTTAATTGAGTACGACCCCACATTTTTACCCTCAGTAGTTTCACCTACATGGATCACAGGTATGTAAGGCCTTAGACTATTTATAATCAATTCACTGGCTGATGCCGTATAACGTGTACCAATAACAACCAGCCTGTCCAGATTAAGATTCGCATCGTTAATCACAGAACTTGTATAGAATTTTAATTCCTTCTCTTTATTTGTCTTTTCCAGCTTATCATTCATCTCCTGATAGGCCATTAAGCTGCCCAACTCAGGAGCAGGGACCAATGTACTGGCCAGAAGCTGTGCAGTTCGCAAAAAACCGCCTCCGTTATAACGCAAATCCAGAATAAGATCAGACACGCCCTGATTCTTAAAACTCTTCATTAAATCACGCAACTCATTTTCATATCTGAAATCAACTCCGTCTTCGGAAGGTCCATACTTAAAAGCGTTGTATACCAAATATCCGATTTTACGGTCACCAAACTGCATAACCCGTGAATAATGAATTGGATTTTCATCTATACTTTGTGCAGCATCCAGCTTAACCGGAGTATTATATTCAACATACTCATACTCATTTATCGCCTGATTCAAAATATATGCAGCCTTATAAACCGTTATAGCCGACCCTGACTTGAGCAATGCATAGTTGGTAGCATTCAAGCGTTCATTGTTTACCTTATAAATAAAATCGCCTCGCTTTATACCGGCTTTCTCTGCCGGAGAATCTTTCAAGACATACAACACACGGGCAATCTGTGAACCAGCAGCCGCAGGGTTCGAATATCTGAGAAATTCAATTCCATAAGTCAGATTTGCTGAATACATGGCTTTAGACTTTTCGGGCACTTCAAGATATGAGTAAAAGTATTCACGTCCATCCGAAGTCGTTTTCATTTCTTGCTGCCGTGACAATAAAGATGCAAAAAAGTCCTGTGAATCCTGATTGAAATTAAGAGATGAAGCTTTAGGTATATCTTTATAATAGAGATACTGATTATTCATTTCTGAATAAATCCATTCATTTACTTTTTCATTCTGTGTTTTATCTTTTAATAAATCATTGTTTTTCTCTTCGCAAGCCGTAAAAGCCAAAGAAGAAACAAGCATTAAAGCAACTACTTTATGACTATAAAATCTTTTCATTTTTCTAATATTTAAGGTACAAAATTTCTAATTTTCAATCGATTCAGCTTCAAACTCATATATCCGGACAAAGCAGGTACTGCGGGCATTGTTATTTTTGAAGAGCTGGTTGGGAAGGACTCATTAAATGCATAAGTTCTTTAAAAGAGTTTAGTTTAATAAATTCCTTTCCTTTCAAATCATCTTCACTTACCATTTCATGAATCCATGTGGTATGAAATGGGATATGTACAGCATTTGCGCCCAATTCAAGTACGGGTAAAACATCGGACTTTAATGAGTTTCCTATCATGAGGAACTCCTCCGGCTTGACTTTTAGTTGTTTCAACAGAGATTCATAATTGTATTTTTTCTTATCACTCATTACCTCCACATGCTGAAATAAATCGGCCAGTCCCGAACGGGCTACTTTGCTCTGCTGATCCAGCAAATCACCTTTTGTAGCCAGAATGATTTTATAACTTTTCGCTATCTCAGGAAGAATTTCTCTCACATCGTCAAGCAGTACAACCGGTTTTCTCAAAATATCATTCCCTACTTCGATAATATCCTTCAAAGTTTTGTTCGAAACTGATGAATCACTAACCTCCATTGCAGTCTCTATTGCTGAAAGTATAAAGTTTTTCACACCATATCCGTAGAGAGCAATATTTTTCAATTCCAGCTCAAATAGCTTATCAGTAATTGTTTTTTCATCCCCGAATTCAGATAACAATACACTTAATTTGTGTTCTGCCTCTCTGAAAAATATTTCATTCTCCCATAATGTATCATCTGCATCAAAAGCAATCACCTTAATTCTATTCATTTCTTCTACCACTTAATATTCAAATTTAAATATACAGGGAGGTGATCACTATAACCTCCCGAATAATATAACCCTTGATAGGTTCGCCATGGAACCTTAATTCCGTTTTTATTTTCACGAAACAAGAAGTCCGGTGCAAATATATAACTTTTCATCTGAAAGACAGTTATATGACTATCTGCCCGAAGCAAATTGTCAGAGACAAAAAAATGATCTATCGTCTCCCAGCTGTTTTGAAAATAATATGTTCCGATCTCTTTCTGATCATGAGATATATGATGTAATTTTTTTCTTAGTTGAGTCAATGCTTTTGAATCAATATGATCATTCATATCGCCCATAACAATCTGAAAGGAGTTAGCTCTGTGACCCGAAATACTGTCTGATCGGGATATGAGTTCTTCTACCACTCTCATACGCAAATGATCAGACTGTGCTTCTCCCCGACTCTTGGAAGGCAGATGGCAGACAAATACATCGAGCGTATCTCCTGAAATCACTCTTCCTGAAACATGTAATAAATCTCTTGTCGGAGATTGTCCCTGTGAGACAGGAAGCATATTAACCTCCAGCAGACGGAACTGATCAGGCTGGTAAAGCAGTGCTACATCTATCCCCCTTCTGTCCGGAGAGTTAGTAACAACATACTTATAACCTAGCTCTCTGAGTGGAGTGTAACGGGTTAAGTATTTTAGCACCGAATCATTTTCCACTTCACACAACCCGATTAGCGCAGGTACATCCCAGCCTCCGATAGCACACAGCACTTTTGAAAGATTTATTTGTTTGTGCTTATACTTTGAATAATTCCACTTTCTGCCAGCACCGGGTAAAAAATCAGAATCATCTTTCAATGAATCTTTTTTTAGATCAAACAAGTTCTCTACGTTATAAAACACAATGCGGAAGCTTCTGTTCTCAGAAGCCTCCGCATTATACAAAATGCCCAAAGACATTATTATGATAAAGATATATCTCATTTCTCTCCGGAATACTGAAAAGCTCCGGCATCCGGATTTTCGACATTTCTGTTTACGCCGTAGAAATCTATATCCGGCGCAGGAGAGATAGGTTGTTTACCTAATCCTCTTGCTACAGAGGCAGAATCAAGTCTGAAATCGAAATAATGATCTGTCCCTTTGGCTTTGAAACGAGGATCTATATTCCAGATTATATTCTGATAGTTCTCTGTTTGCTCTTCTTTCCCCTTCAGTAAAGAGTTCTCAAATTTATACGTGATATTATTGGTTGCTGAAGATGGAATATAAATTTCATTTCTGTTTTTCCCCCACACGATTGAATTTCGCATAATGAGAGAAAGCTCCTTTTCCTCAGACGACACATTAACAGCGTATCCGTAAACAGCTCCGAATGAATATAAGTTGGCTATTGTGCAATTCACGAAATTATAGACTCCGCCATTCAGATCAAGTAAGTTTTCGCCTGAATTTGTAATCTGTGATCCCGATACTGACAGTGATGTGTTCTTAGCCCACAATCCTGTTTTCAGGGAATTGTGAATAAGTGAATTCTTAATAATTAATTGCGGTTGAAGCGAGGTCATACTTTTGCCTTCGATTCTTATCGCATTGACAGATGAATGAATATCACAATAATCGAATTTATTATCATAACTTTTCTCCGAAAAAGAGATACCTTCCCACTGACCTGAGACTTTGTCATAAGGAAGCCCTGACAACATATCATCCAGACGGTCTCCGCGAAAAACTACAGGCATACCCTGTTGTCCTGTTGCGTGTATAGATCCATCTACTATTAATCGGGCTTTCTTATGAAAGAAAATTCTGGTACCGGCTTTTATATCTAAAAGAGCATCCGGTGCTACGTATAAAGAATCATATATTAAATATGGCTTCTCCGAAGTGAGCGTAAGATGCTTATTCACAACCATCCCATCCCATTTAATCGCATCCCAGGAAAGAGCTTCCAGTTCAATCTTCTGAGTTATTCCGTTAAAGGAAAAAAGAATAGCATCCTGAGCGATCACAGGGTCATTACTTGCAGCAGGCTTCAATGTCGTTTCAACGGCTATAAAAATACTATCCTTTCCAAGAATCTCTATGTTTTGAAATACACTACCACTTTCACCATCCACATTTATCCTGAATTCTTTCGTTTCGGAAGAAAGCCGGATATCGTTAATCAGCAAGGGCTCCTTATTTCTGTTGTAAACTTTCAACCAGCGGGTTGCTGAAGGAACATCCGCAAACAATGTATCGAAGCGTAACGTATCAGCCGAAAAAGTCAGAAGCTTATTCGGGTTTGACGAGAAATCAGGATCAGACATACAAGACATCAAACCTGAAATCAAAGCACAAAAAACAATACATTTAGTTAGTATTGATTGCATCGGATTATATTAAATTGTTCTCAAAATTTCCAGTAAATGCTTCCAGAATTTCTCCATTGAGGATATTGACAAACGCTCTTCGGGAGAATGTGCACCAAGAATTGTAGGTCCGAAAGATATCATTTGCAGTCCCGGATACTTCTTTAAAAAGAGACCACATTCCAATCCGGCATGTACGGCACGAATATCAGGTTCTTCATGAATAAGACTCCTGTAGGTATCAGACGCCTTTTTCACAAGATAAGACTCCAGATCCGGTTGCCAGCCCGGATATCCTTCTCCGTGAGAAACAGTTGCGCCTGCCATTTTAAATAACGCTTCAAGTCTGTAAGCAATATCATATTTAGAACTTTCAATCGCACTTCTCTGACTTGTCACAACCTCTATATGATCATTCTTTTGTTTTACTGAAGCCAGATTTGTAGATGTTTCTACTAAACCATGCAGCTCCCGGCTCATTGAAATCACACCATTCGGACATGAATAAAGACATGCAAGCAGATTGTCAGCCACTTGCTGATCAATACAATAATCAGGCACATCTTCTGAATCAAGCTCAATACGTAAATTCGGTTCAGTACTCTGATATTCATTTTCAAGATCTGCTATATAGTGGTTCAGCTCGATCCGAAGATTTTCTTTATCTCTGAACGGTATACCGGCATATGCTGATGCTTCGCGAGGAATAGCATTATGCAGATTTCCTCCTGATATCTCTGAAAGAGCTATTCCGTATTTTGATTTTATGAGCCATAGAAAACGGGTAAGCAACTGTATTGCGTTCGCATAGCCTTTATTTATATCATCACCTGAATGACCTCCTTTTAATCCGGACACTCTGATCCGAAAGAAAAACAGTCCATTTGATAAATCAGCACGATCATAGGCAAATTGAGCACGCGTATCAATTCCTCCTGCACAACCTACATAAATACCTTCTTCACCATCCAGATTCAACAAGATCTTACTCTGAAAAAAATCTTTTTCCAGAGCTGCTGCTCCGGTTAACCCAGTCTCTTCATCTACAGTAAAAAGAGCTTCAAGACGACTATGAGGAATGGTTTCAGAAGCCAGAACAGCTAAAGCAGCAGCCATTCCGGCACCATTATCCGCACCTAGAGTTGTACCTTTAGCTTTCATCCAGTCTCCATCTATATATGTCTGAATGGGGTCTGTCTCAAAATTATGTTCTACATCAGAATCTTTCTCGCAGACCATATCCATATGACATTGTAAAAGCACAGACGGTCTGTCTTCCATGCCTTTTGTTGCCGGTTTATTTATCAAAATATTACCGGCATTATCTATTTCATAAGACAAATTATATTTAACCGCAAAATCAACTAAATATGCACGAATTTGCTCTTCTTTCTTAGATGGGCGTGGCACTTTTGTTATCTCTTCGAAAAAAAGCCACACATTTTCAGTTTGAAGTTCATTATTTCTCATAAAAACTCTATATTTGTACGCAAATATAACGAAGAATGTTGAAGGTACTTCTTATTGTAATCATAATTGTAGGGATTTCAGTACTATTATTGGGAATCAAAGTGTTTTTCACCAAAAATGGGAAATTTCCAAATACTCATATTGGTGGAAATAAAGCTCTATCCAAAAGGGGAATCTCTTGTGCTAAAACAGATGATAAATTAGCTCAGCAAAAGCAAGGTTTATTTGACCGTCTGGAAGATGACGAAATTAAAAACAACAAAGAAAAAAAATGAAATAAAGAATAGTAATTTATGAAAAACGTAAACTATCTAATTAATGGGGTTCTCGCTGCAGCTATTGTGGTGTTGTTTGTTATGCAATTTTCAAATAAGAAATCATCTACTAACTCAAATACAATTGAGAATCAGACGATCGAGACTGATGTTGTATTGCCAATCGCATACATCGATGTTGATTCTTTATTGAAAAATTATAATCTTGCACATGATGCCAGCGAATCATTAATCCGCAAGCAGGAAGGTGCACGTGCCAGCTTAAACGAAAAAGCACGCCAGTTAGAAAATGAGATGAAAGAGTTTCAACGCAAAATTGAAAACAATGCATTTCTTTCTCGCGAAAGAGCAGAAGCTGAACAAAATCGTTTAATGCGTAAACAACAAGAACTTCAGGAGTTGGATCAGCGTCTTGGTATTGAATTTATGAATGAGCAACAAAAGTTGAATCAACAGATTCGTGACTCAATCAATAATTACATCAATCATTACAATTCAGCGAAAAAATTCCATATGATTATCAGTAATACAAATAACGATAATCTTTTATACGCTGATAAAGCTTATGATATCACTACTGAAATTGTTAGTGGATTAAATACAAGATATACTTCAAAAAAATAATTTTGAATGACTAAAAAAAGAGCTGCTTGACGAATCAAGCAGCTCTTTTTTTATATATGTTTGATCCGGATTAAGAGGAGATTCTATTTTAACAGAGCATTTCACATTATATAGCATATTTTATTCTGCTAATATCTGACTCTGCATGTTATAACAATAAAAAAATTATGAACAATCTCTTCAAAGCAGGACGTATCCTGACCGGTATTGCATATCTATTGTTAGGATATGTACATTTTAAATATGCGGCAGATGATGTAAAAATGGTTCCCTCATTTTTACCATATTCTATATTCTGGGTATATCTTGTCGGAATATTCTGGCTAGCAACTGGTGCTAGCTTTATATCAAATATCCTTGTAAGACTAAGTGGTCTGTTATCAGCTTTAATGATTTTAGTTATAATATTTACTGTTCAGCTTAAAGGATTAACCAGTAATGCTAATGCTATGAGTTTTATAACACTGGCGTTTAGCATTGGATTAGTTGCCGCAAGCCTTATGGTAAGTTCATCAGGTCACTACACCTGCAAAAAAAATATAGAATAATAAAAAACGGCTGATGAATTATATCATCAGCCGTTTTTTATTAATACAGTTCTTTTGTTGCCAGATCTGTGAAAAAATCACTTATTTTCTTTACAACTTCAGTAGCGTAAGCCTTACCTTTTTCAGCAGTTGAAAGAGACGGATCGCCAATACCAGTATCACGCGATGCTTTATTCCAGATTCGAGGAGTCCAGGCTACACCTTCATTGAGCCCGTCAATAGCAAAAGGTCTGCCTTTACCATTTCCGGCTTTAGATAAATCGACTTTACCCGGAAAGTAATACATCATTACAGATGTTTCCAGTTCACCGGCATGATCATCCGGATTCTGAAAATAGTTACCCGCCGGCACAACCGCATACCAATTGATGATTGCAATAAAAAAATCAGGAAACTCAAAAGATAAATCCCGCACAATTGATTGAAAACTATTTCCACCATGACCATTCATAATAACCAGTTTTCTCAATCCCTGGTAATGAAGAGACTTCACAATATCACGCAACAACAACTTCTGAGTTTCTGTATTTATGTGAATACAAAAAGGTTCTTCCCTTTGCCCCGGATTCTGAGAACCGAAAGGGACAGAAGGCAAAACCATAACACGAATATCTTTCTTTGCACATACTCTGGCTGATTCCAGAGCAACACTTCTTGCCAGCAAGAAATCTGTACCATATGGCAAATGATAGTTATGAGGCTCTGTTGCCCCCCATGGTAAAACTGCTAAATCATACTTATCATGCTTCAGACCATGATAACATGCGTGAATCAAATCATTTTCAATCATATCAGATTAGATTTAAAGAATGGATATTTCATCTACAAATATAAATGCCGGCTTCCCTTTTGCAGGATGCCAGTCGGGAATATTTCTTAAACTAAATACATCAATACGGACATATCGTGCATCTATCGGATCAAACATTAAACTATGACGCTCTATCTCAAAAACATCAGATTCAGACTCAGGCAGAATATGATCTTTTATAGTCTTATATTCGTTCCCATCGTTAGAAACTGATATGACGATAGAAACAGGCCTGAATATCCAATCAGCAGTTGACACCAGAGTGCCTAATTCCAATTTAGATATTGAAGATATATTCTCAAGATCAATAGTTGCTGATAAGTCCTCACCATTATACCCCAACCAATATCCTGATCTGTAATTTTTCTCTCCAGTCAATCCATCATTTAAAAGATTCGCCCCATTAAAAGTATAATCCGGATAAGATTTTTTATTAAGTACAATCGGCTTCAATGTAGCTTTATTAAAAGAATAGTTCTGCTTTAATGTTTTCGTTTTTTTTCCGTCCCGATAAACACAAGCTCGTATCTCCATTGATTTATCAATCGGAATAGCATTCTTGTATAGTAAGCTATTTTCTGTAGGCTCCGAACCATCAGATGTATAATAAATCCGACCATTACCCAAAGAAGACAACTCGAGTAATTGTGTATTGCTAACTGTATCGCGTATCAGTTTTTTACGAACGTCAAAGATATGCTTACCATAATTATACGATTCTTCATCGTAACGATCAGTTAATGAAGACAATCGATCTAAGAATGATTTCATGTTTTTAGGAGAATTACTCCATGCCGTCTCTGAAACTGCTGCAAGTCTTGGTAACAGCATATACTCAGCGTGATTAAAATTTTTGACATACTCAGCCCAGAGATTTGCCTGAATTCCGAGAATCATAGATTTAACAGACAGAGGTATGGAATCTTCGACAGGTTGATAGTTATAAACCTGTTCTATAGTCGAACAACCACCAATAGCCAATGGTTCGCCATCAATATCTTCAGATTGATAATAATCCAGATAATAATACCGGTTCGGACAAAGAATGGCTTTATTACCAAGTTTTGCAGCTTCAAATGCATAATTACTCCCACGCCAGGCCATTAGTGTTGCATTAGGAGAAATGCCACCTTCGAGAATTTCATCCCAGCCTACAAGTGAACGTCCGTGTTCATTCAAATACTCCTCAACTGACTGAGTAATGAAACTTTGCAGTTTTTGTTCTGCCGTATGAACCGAATCATCTTTTAATCCAAGTTGTCTGATCTTTGACTGACACTTAGGGCAATCTTCCCATTTATCTTTCGGACACTCATCTCCTCCCACATGGATATAGTGAGATGGGAAAAGAGTAAGGACCTCATCGAATATATCGTAAATAAAAGGTAGTGTTTTCGGATTACCCGCACATAAGACATCTTCAAAAACACCCCATTTCTCGGACACTTCATATCCTTTTCCAGTACAACCGAGTTCCGGAAATGTTGCCAGAGCAGCAAGCATATGTCCTGGCAAATCTACTTCAGGAACAACCGTAATATAGCGCTTTGATGCATAATCAACAATATCTCTCACCTCATCCTGGGTATAAAACCCACCATGAGGAATGGTATCATACTGCAATGAGTTACGTCCAATAACCGTTCTTTTACGTTTTGATCCTTTTTCTGTTAGTTCCGGATATTTTTTTATTTCAAGACGCCATCCCTGATCATCGGTCAGGTGCCAGTGGAAGGTGTTCATCTTGTGCATAGCCAGGATATCAATGAACCTTTTCACTGAATCAGCCGTAACAAAATGACGCGCCACATCGAGGTGAGTCCCTCTGTAACCAAAGCGTGGAGCATCACTGATTTCAACGCCTTTCAGCTCAGCTTTTTTATCTGACTGATATACTTTCTGAGACGGAAGCATCTGCCTTAATGTCTGAAATGCATAAAAAACACCATTGGGCGCTGAAGCCTGAATCGTTATTTTATTTCCTGCTACGCTAAGTCTGTATGCTTCCGGATTGCTTAAATCTGTTTTTTCAAAAGCAACAACCAGCTTTGCATGAGCTGATGGCTTCAACTGATACTTCTGAATGAGATAATCCTGAAGCTGATCTGCAACATTAGAAAAAGCAGAATGTGAATTTTGTATCTGAAACTCATCACCCGGTGTGAAAGTTAATTTCCCTGACCCATTAGTTATTTCATTTGGCAATGGTATAATCTTATATTCCTCAATACTCTTTGATTCGCTGCAAGCTATCAATCCAAGCATTGAAATTCCTAAAAATATTCCCTTTGTATTCATTATCGATTTTATCATATGCTTTTACTTATCAATTACTATTCTGAAACCAGCAGCAGGAAGATATGAGCCGTTTTTCAGATTTCCTCTTCCAAAGTTTTTATACGCATAGCGTATTTCTTTGGGAGCAGGAGCGGAATCATTCCATACCTGGATTTTGGAACTTCCATTAATTATCCTTGCTTTGGCCGGAACCAGTTTATCATCCAGAGTCAGAAACTCAAAACCTGTCACCGAATCATTTTCGGGTATTAGTCCGTTTGCCGTTCCAGACATTTCAATCACATATTTATCATTAACCTTCATCCACGATTTGAAGATTGGACCCTCAAAAGGAATTCCTTTTATTTTATAAGTCTTAGCTAAAGCACAATACGCTAAACGCTCTCCTATTTCTTTTTTTTGAGGAGGATGAATAAAGTGCTCACTTCCCAAATCACCCGTAGAAGCCATAGCAGTCAATGAATCAGCTCGTACAATATCAAGCTGCGCAGCTCTGAAGTCAGGTAAGTTCAAAAAATCTTTACCCCTTGATTTATACGGAGCGATCTCGGTAATATAAAATGGCAAAAGAGGATTATTGAACAGCTCACGCCAATCGCTCATCCAGGCCTTGCTTAGTTTCTTATACTGTTCTGGTTCGTTGCTGTTAGACTCTCCCTGATACCAGATAACACCCTGAATTTTATAATCACGAAGGGGGTAAATCATTGCATTGTATAGCAAAGCTCCTTTACCATTGGGATATTCTATCACCTTTTCTTCTTTTGTCTTTGTATCTGTAAGATCTATTTCGGGAAATTGAGTCTCAAGAGTTGAGAGCTTCATCCATGCTTCAATTTTAGAAGCACTCCATGAAGAGTGAATCATACCTACAGGTATCTGTAGCGTGCGGTACAATTGCATAGCAAAAAAATAACCGGCTGCACTAAATTCACCCGCATTATATGGCGTATTTTGTAGCCAGCATGATTTCACCTCATCTGTTTTTTCCTTTTTATATGCTCTTGGAACAGTAAAAAGACGGATAGGTGTATTCGGGTTAGCATTTACTATCGTTTCGTGAGAATGTGCCGTTGGTTGTCCGAAAAAGCCTTTTAAAGGCATCTCCATATTGGACTGCCCGGAGCACAACCACACTTCACCCAAAAGGACATTCTTCACAACAAGCGATTCTTTTTGCTTGAATTCAATCTGATAAGGTCCACCCGCTTCAATAGTAGAAACCTGAACTTCCCAGCTCCCGTCTTTATCCGGTTGAGCATAGTAGTCTTTCTCTGACCAGGATGGTGATATTTTAATTTTCTGCTGAGAAGTTGTTTTTCCCCAAAGTTTAACCTGAGATCTTTGCTGCAAAACCATATTATCGCCAATCAAAGCAGGCAGTTCTATTTTTGCAAACATGGGTACGTAAACAACAAGAAAAGAAAAAATAAAAAGTAGTTTTAATCGTGTGTTCATAGTTAAATTATTGTCGCTTTAATAGTATTGATTGAATTAGAGGATAAACAATATCAACATAACGGATAAAGCCAAGATCGGTCGAGTGAATACCATCAACCGTTGCCTCCTGATCCGAACCAAGCAAATTATCAGAAGATAAATAATATATATCCTTCTCTCCTGAATGCTGTAACTGATTAAACAAAGCCTTAAGAGCCCTGTTTTTGGCTGGCACATAATCGGATAATGATGCATCGAACAAGGTATGTGGGAAAATAGGATTTTCAATAAACAGAATAGGGGTCTGTGGATTCCGGTCTCTGATTATTCGGAAAAACTTCTCCCCTTTCTCTTCAATCTGCTTTACATTTACATTAGGTACAAAATCAAGAAGATAAAGAACAGCAGGACGTTCTGACATTACTTCGGCTATCTCATAATCAAGCTGACCATTACCGCTGAATCCCAGATTGATTACTTCTCTGCTTAACTTACGTGTGAGGATATTGGTCGCAGCCATACCCGGCCTGCTGGCACATGCTCCTTGCAGAATACTTGTTCCATAAGCAATTATGGGTTTTTGATCTGCAAACTCATCATTTTTTGGCAAAGAAAGCACAGATAAAGAATCTACGCCTATTTGTAAATCAGTCACACCATCGTAAAGTGGAAAATTCAGCAAGAATTCTCTGTTCTTAACTGGCATATTGCTAATAATTTTCGTTTCAGACAGTTTACCCTTAGGACGCGCACAACTCACGAACTGCCATCTGCCACTATCGTTCAAACAATAGAGATCAAATCCCTTTATTCCTGTGAATGCCATATGATCCATAACGACATTATCCTTCAACTCCCATCTCAGAGAGATAGAGGAACTATTGGAAGAGAACCGCAGGAATAATCCTGCAGTATTTTTCCCTAAATTCCATACGGGAGATCTTGTTTTATTTTTGAGTTTAGCCGGAAGGCGCTCATATCGTGTTTCTGTAGAATCACTTAATTTCCCGTAAAGTTTCAGTTCTTTTGCATCAACAAAGCGGATCTGCGAAATTGCAGGCATAGCGACCAAAAAGAGAAGAGAAATAGAATATAGTATTTTTCTCATGATTAACTTCTGACTTTTACTTTAGATGGCTCAGATTCTATATTCTTCTTTCTTATGATAAAAAGGACGAAGACTGCAAGGGTAATCGCAAGTGAGAGTGAATAACTAAACGTATGATTCAAGTTAAAACCCTCCTTTGCCATCAAAATATAAGAACTTGACACTGCGGTCATGAATAATGCAGGAATCAATGTAATAAAATAATTTTTTCTCAGTCTGACAAGATAAATGGTGATTGCCCAAAGCGTAAATACAGCCAATGTCTGGTTACACCACGCAAAGTATCTCCAGATAATTCCAAAATTCACCTGTAACAGAATAAATGCTACTGCAAATAATGGAATTGCTATCATCAAACGATTCTTAATGCTCTTTTGAGAAAAATTAAAAACATCAGCAATGATTAAGCGTGCAGAGCGAAACGCAGTATCCCCGGATGTAATCGGTGCAGCAACTACACCAAGAAGAACAAGGACTTTACCTGCTTTCCCCAACCATCCTACAGAAATAGACTCAACAACTAATGCTGCTTTATCAGAGTTTGCCAGCATATAATCCTGAAATGATCCGATATTCCCAAAGAAGCTCATTGCAGCTGCAGCCCAGATCAAAGCAATAATCCCTTCAGCTACCATAGCTCCGAAAAAAACTTTTCGCCCCTCTGTTTCCTTTTTCAGACAGCGTGCCATCAAAGGAGACTGTGTCGCATGAAAGCCGGAGATCGCACCGCAGGCAACGGTAACAAACAAAAATGGAAAAATCGGGAATGATCCACTATTTGGGTTCATATTTGTAAACGTAGCGGAAGTCAAATCTGGAATTTCGTAACCATGCATAAGCATCGCTCCCATAATACCAAATGCCATAATAAACAGAGCAAGACCGAAAACCGGATAGATCTTTCCGATTATTTTATCAATTGGAAAAAGAGTAGCCATCATGTAATAGACAAAAATAATTGCAGTCCATATACCCAATGACTGACTATTATCCGACATTCCAGTGAGGATATCCGCAGGTCCTGACACAAAGACTGCACCGACAAGAATCATCAGAATCAGTGTAAAAACGCGGATCACCTGGCGAACAGACAGCCCCAGCTGATCTCCGATAATTTCAGGAAGACTTTTCCCGTTATTCCGTAAAGAGATCATTCCTGAAAAGTAATCATGAACCGCTCCTGCAAAAATTGTCCCGAAGGTTATCCAGAGGAAGACTACAGGTCCGTACATAGCCCCCATAATAGCTCCGTATATAGGACCCAAACCAGCAATATTCAGGAATTGAATAAGGAAAATACGTTTGTCAGACATGGGGATATAATCCACACCATCATTTACTTCATAAGCCGGTGTCGTTTTGCCGGCATCTGTACCAAAAATCCGGTCAACATATTTCCCGTAAAAGAAATACCCGGCTATTAAAATTGCAAGACAAATCAAAAAGGTTATCATAGTATCGCTTTATTAGTTAGAAAAAAGGCCGTACCCTAATCCAAAAAGATACGAATACAGCCTTTATTGCTTATAAAAAGATCACTTATACAATTCTTGAAGGACTGATCTGATTTCTTTATTTTTCAATCCTTCATTATAAAAGAATGTTTCTCCATTTGTACCAAGCGCTCTGTTAATCAGAATCTGTTGTTTAAGACTTTCCCCGGGCAGATATCTTTGTCCAACTTTCAGGATAATACCAGGATTGAACACCAGTTTATCTGTTACCGCCCCAATGTTATTCTGTGCTTCCCGGACAGTTCCTTCGTATGCTTTATTATCAAAGCGATAACATTGCACCGATAACAAATCAACCACACCGTCTTTCAACCAGGACTGAGAATCCTGCATCAGATTATCTTTACACCAAGGGTATGGATTTGGCGCAAAACAAACAAGATACTGAGATCCTTTCGACTTAACACGACCATACAGATTTTTCGCAAATGTATTTAAGATATTTAGTCGCCAGTCAACCCATTTTTCTTCATTATAATCGGCAGGAGGAATTTGACCATCATGCTCCGACTTGTAACGGGAAACAGTATATGCATCATATCCCGAATTTCTTGGCATTGCCGGAGTCCGGTCATCTCCTTGTATCCCTTTCACATCAGGGTACAATTTAATTGATTCTTCCATCAACTCTATTAAAAACTCCTGAACTTCCGGATGATATGCATTAAAGTAGTAATCCGTCTTATTATAAGCCGCTTGCTTGCCATCACTTCCAGCACTTTGCCACTCGGGATTTTTCACCAAAAGAGGATGAGATGGTGGTGTTGGACCATGTGAACCCATAAAACCATATTCAAACCAAAAAACTACATTCATCCCATTATTTGCTGCCTCATCAATTAAATCTCTGACAGGATCTCCGGATGGACTAATCTCTGGCTGATTATACTCGTCCATATACTTAGAGAACATATAAGAATCCTCAGGTGAATTAAAAGCTGAATATTTAGTATAAACATCACTTTTGAATGCAACCTCTGTCTTTGCGTAGGTACACAGAAATAAAGTATTGATACCTAAACTTTTCATATCAGCCACACCATCCTTTATATTTCTATATGTATGCATTAAAGAAGTATGACCCGGATCAGGAATCCAGACACCACGTATTTCTCTGTTTTCTGCATTAAGCATTATAAACACAAACAAAAGATAAATCAACCCTGTAAATCGCCTATTCGAAATTATCATATCCCTGCATCTATATTAATTGTTTCCCCACCTTTTTTCTTCTCTTCATCTGATGCTGTTATTGAAAAATATTTTACATCAGGACAGCGCATATCTGTGAATCGACCGCTATGAATCGGGGCTTTTACTAACTCATTATTGTACATTCTGAATAGATAGGACTCTTTCCAGAGACTATTTTCCACCTTCGTTTTTGTTGGCTGAGCAGGTTTACCTTCATTAGCAACCTGATCTATTGCATTTACGCGCTTAAATTCTATCTTACTATTCAACTTATAACCATCGCACTGATACTCCTGCTGATATTTCTTACCAGCTCCCTCAACAGTAAATAAAATCCATCCATCACGAACGACTTCCAATGAGATTTCAATCTCATCTCCCTGATACCAGTAATACCTGTCTTCAGCAGGGGCATTCATATAATTTGCTTCTTGTCCGGTTCCCTTATATCCTGTTCTTCTTAAGAATGGTCTGAAAGCTCTTCGATCAGCCGTTACCGCCCCATTCTGATCGCGAATCACCTCCCAGGTCATTCCTATATCTGTTTCCTGACCATTTGCATTACCTCCCAGATAAAGAGAAGGGTTATCCAGATATTGCTTCGGTTTTGCCGGATTTATCCTATCCGGATCAAAAGATATTTGAGGAAGTATAACTTTACCGCCTATACCCAACCATGTATCTTTTGAACTAACTACTTTTCTGTAGTAAGCCCCCGGAAAAC
Organism: Bacteroidales bacterium; assembly: GCA_051657165.1. GTDB lineage: Bacteria > Bacteroidota > Bacteroidia > Bacteroidales > UBA7332 > UBA7332. Next base: position 53,528 of record JBOFKD010000302.1, read on the forward strand.
ATTGAAAATAAGCCTGTGGTTTAACTTCTCCGGGAAAATAATTATTTACAGGATCTTTAATCTCTTCCTCTTTCTTCGTATCATCATTTCCTGAACAGGAAAATGCGAATGTTAAAAGTGCTATTACACTCAAAAACAAATTTCGTTTTTTCATATCATTATAAATTAAAGTTTAAACATTTAAGTTCGCCAGAACCATTTTATCCGTGTGAAGAAAACTGCAACCACAACTGCAAGTGTTGTAAGCACGACTCCACGGAGGAATCCAAGCCATGGATTAACTGTAAGTAATTCAAGGTAAGAAGACAACCCAGTCAGATTCAGTAAAGGCATAATCAGCATATTTGTTGCCACATAAGCGATCATTGGATTTTGACCGGCCATTTCGAAGGGCTTCATTATTTTCCATTTATATAAATCACACATTATGGAAAATGCAATCATTGAAATAAAAGCTAACCCTGACGTTACGAAATAGTAACTATAGGTTGACGAGTCTTTACGAATTCCCCCTTCATAGGCTTCAAAAAACAAACCAAGTATCAGCAAATATCCACCTGCAATGAAAAGTTTCCTCCAATACGCTTTATCTGATCCGTTACCTCTGATCAGGAAATAAAGGCATGAAAGCAATGCTATTGTTCCAAAAAGGTTCAGAACTAAATATCTCATGTAGAGTCCATACAAATTCAATACAACTACAGCAACAGAAAGGAGTAAGATAAATGGCAGCATTCGCTTTTCGTCGTCTGACACATTTTCACCATCCTTACTATTCAACCAATCTTTCAGATACTGACCTGCTATTGATCCCGGAATAACGATGAACAAATATTTCAGGTAGTAGAATTTATACATCCACGGCACTGGCGAAAAATTAAAGAGAATCTTTTGCCATGAGCCATCAGTAGAGCTTCCCAAGAATATTGCCATTACAAACGGCAAAATAGCAATACGTATTTTCCAGTCTCCGGCTGTAAAAATATATGATAATGAACCAAAAACAGCCATATTTGCCAAAACAAGAATAATAATATTACTAAATCCTAATGAAAAAACTCGATCATTGGCATAATCTGTTAATAACATCATTGCTAAAGCTCCTGCATATGCAGAGATTTGAATAGCATATCTAAGCCACTCTGCCATGTTCCATGGCAATCGCATAAACATAGGAAAAAGTAAGAAAAATGCAAATAATGTTGTGAGCCAGGCTGTAGGATCCTGTGGAGAAGATAATACCCATGGATACATATGTTGAATAAATATCGCAAAAAATGTAAGTTTTAATCCACGTTCAACAGAATCCCATACAAGCTTATACTTAGATATACCTTTAGCTATCTTACTTCCTATTGAAAATGGAAATGCTGCACCCATTGCAAATAAAAAGAAAGGAAATACTAAATCAACCCACGTTATTCCATAAACTTCTGGATTAAATGAATTCGATGGTGGTGGTAATTGTGCATGATACATCCATCCCGGCAAAATTCCTGAAGCTATTGTACCGGATAAAATCATAGTGATTATGGCATATCCCCTTAGTGCATCTAATGAAAAGGCTCTTTTCCCCATATAAATAAATCAATTAAAAAATCCTGTTCTAAACCATCAATACAGAATAGATAGAACAGGATTTTTATTTTAAATATTATTCTTATTTCTCTAATTCATATAAACGAAGTCCAATGTTTGAGCATACAAATCCTGCATTCAATTTTCCGTTACGAACCATAAAATGAGAATCCAGCGTATTATTACCGTTACCCTGATTTGAAGGCATTAGAATATCCATAATCGGGTTTTGATATGATTCAATGCTTCCTGAAGTAATATCACAAACACGATGTCTTGCTCCTTTTCCTGCTACAAATGCTGTATAAGCCAGATAAATTCTTCCATTATGTTCAATTGTCGAACAATCTGTTGTCGTAATACCTGAAATTTTATGATTTTCACCCATTAGAGCCGTCAGACTAATTATACCACTAAAGGAATTGCTTGTAGAAGCACCGGCAAAACCTTCTTTGCTTAATGGAAGAGGCTCTACGGCATAATAATATCCTACTCCTGAGATAGGATATGCTAGTTTTTTAGGAATTGGATTTAACACACCACTTTTCACTTCCCAAACCAAAACATCTGTTTTTTGAGCTACAGGAATTGTTATAATAGCATCTCCATCTAAAGCTCCCTGAATATTAATACCTGCAGCCCGAGGAGCATAAGCAAGTCCTAGCGAAGTCTGAGTATATGTAATATATACCTCAGGCTTGCTACTTACAGTATTCCATTTCCATATTTTTAATTCTGTTGATGCACCTGCTCCTGCTCCCAGCTGAACACCTAATACTACACCTTTACTATCTGCAGCTAACTTACGTATCCCAAGAACAGCACTTCCATCAATATTAGAGTCTTCTTTAGATAAAGGACCTACATAAGTTCCATCCAGTTTGTAGTAATTTGGTCCAACAGGAACTGCTGTTGCATCTTTCGTATTATGATTACATACAGCAAAATATTCACCACTAAATGCGAACGATGATAATGCATCTGAACCAAACCCAAATGTTGAATATGTCTTTTCAAGATAAGGAGTGATCGACAATTTAGGTACATTAATCGTAAATTCTGTAACAGAGCCATTTGTACCCGTTACTTTTACTTTATTTGTACCAGTCAGTAGATTTAATGCTGTTAATTTTGCATTCTCATCGACTATATTTCCAAATCCGCATTCAAGGTCAACAGATGCATTTGTAAAGTCAACCAAAGAAGGAATATAAGCTGTCGTAATATTTTTATCATCTGTAATTACTGAATCGCATTTAATCCCATTTATTGACATTCCTTTGATAGAAGCAGGACCAACTTGTTCTGTTGTAATCATCAACTCATATGGATAAACAGTTTCCTTATCAACACCCAAAAGCTGGAAAGATCTTGTTTTATTATAATCATAAGACTCTCCATTCACAAAGTTCTGTAATTCTCCATTCACAAAAGTCATTGTCACTTTTAGACCAGACAAAACAGTCTCTTTAGGAACCTGAACTACAATTTTATTCTCACTAATATGAATATCTTCATTTGAGATAATAAGCCCCTCAATGATAAGATTTGTCAATTTAGGAGGAGATTGTACACGTAATTTATAATCAATAATTCCACCATTAAAACTCTGAAGTTTTAGGTCAAAAGGCTTTTCACAATTATGGTAATCGCCATTTGAAAAATCCAGTAAGTCTCCGTTGGCTACCAGAATCATTGTCTTTACTTTTGATAGATTTTTACCTGCCGGCAAAACTACTGTTGCTTCATTAGTTCCATAATTTGGTAAATAAAGCTGTCCGTCAACTTTTACACCAACAACCTGAACATCCTGATAGGGACGGGAATCTTCTTCTTCTGAACAAGCTGTAAGACTAAGTGACAATAGGGATATAAATAAGAAAATACCCCATTTATTGATTTTTTTTACATTCATAATATCAATATTAAAAATAAGGATTAATTATTCTCTCTGTTCTTCATTGCATCCTTCATATTATTTATAAATTCCTGCCATTTTATATAACAATGGTCAAAAATCATAAGTCCTGATGAATTATCCAGAGAGGCTTTAAAGACTTCACTTTGTTCCTCCGGCTTTAAGTCCGGAAGACTCATCGAACCAATTAAAGGTAATTTCCCATTTGTAAGAATATTACCAAGAGTTATATACCTGTTAACTTCTTTACCCGTTTTATAATAAGTCCCGATCATTAAGAAATCAAGATTTTCCAGATAACTCGACTTATTATATTCTGCATTATAAATTTCACTTTCAGGAAAATTCAATCTGGACTCATACGAAAAATCATTGCTTGCCCAGTTTACTCCATTCTGATAATAAACCTCATACCAAGACCCCACATATGCAGCCAGCTTTAAGTCAGGATTAACAGAGATCTTATACTGATCTATCAGAGATCTTACCCGGTCTGTGAACTGTTTTATTGTCAGAGATCTGAAATTAATCCAATCCTTATAATACTTTCCTTTTATCAGAAGCCCATTTTCATCAATTAGAAAAGCATCATTTGGAAAATTTTCTAATTTCTCGCCTTTCAAATTGAGATAATGTGCAAAAGCATTTCTTGTAACAGGGCTAAAATCAGCATATAAATTATCATAACGACATCTGTCAAGAACAATCCCATCTATCGGATAATTCTGAAGAACTTCTTCAACTCGTTTCAACTGAAAATCCTGCACTTCCTGATTCGACGGATTAACAAAAGCCAAAGCTATTTTTTTTCCAGCTGAAGCATCTTTACCATGCTGACTATCTCTGACCCGCAATATCTTTCCTTTATCTTCAGGTCGTTGCACAATCTCTTCCCAATCTTTGTACTGATCAAGAATTGCATAATCACCCGCAGTTATATTCCCTTCTGTAAAAAAATTAAAGCTGGTATACACTTTCATATTATGTTTATGCGCATACTTTAGTATTGATTCTAATAAATCAAACCCATTTTCTTCAACTTTTTTCTTCGGATTAATACTATTTGTCAGATATGGCGATTTAGATAAATTATTTTTTCGATAAGAAACATATCCCTCTGGTCCTTTCACATCAAATCCTAGAGATGTAAAACCAGCTTTCTTTCCATTCTGAACCATTTCTTCTACTGCTTCATCAGTAGTCAATGTTGTTGCATTCGGAAATTGTTCTACCCACATTACTATTTCTGATCTTTCATTCTTTACTGTCTTATAGTAAATAGCCATTGGTACTTTCTGTATTTCTATTCCGTTTTCTAATAAATAGAAATCGATATAGTTAGTTCCGGGCATTAATGAAATTGTTGCAGAAATATTACCTTTCCTATCACACTTAACAGGGTAAAATACATTTCCTGATTTTGCAGTCAAAGATAATTTCCGCGTATCCGAAAAGTTCGCAATACTTCCTTTAATTACTTCTTTAGATTTCCTTACTGTTTTAAGAATATCATCTTCTAAAATCAGAATAGGAGCAGCATCTCTACCTAATAAATCAAAAACCTTTTGAAGATCAGCTATCTCTCCGTTATTCCTAAGTTTCACCAAATCTCCTTTTCTGAAACTTTCTGCTACAAATTTCTTAAATCCCTTAGTCGCATATGAGTCATCTGAAGCAACGAGTACAAAACCATTTTCGGGAATATTCAGATCTAAAGATTGATTAAAAGAAGGTCTTTGACCTTTTGTGACACCTCCGTTTAAAATTTCAAGAACTTTAAACTGACTATCAACTACAATTCCTACATAATTAGACTTACTACTTTTTACTGATTTTCCATATCCGGAAGTAAATAAATATAATCCATCGCCCTTTGTTTCCCAATCTGAAGCATTCAAGCTGGATATCTCCTTTTCCGGTCCGCGAACAATAAGTGTCGGGTCAGGACTGGGTGCTTCAATCGTTATTAGGGATTGTGCTAAAACTCCTGTTGAAAAAAGAAATAGCAAAGAAATAATATTAATAATCGTTCTCATGTTTCTTATCTTAAACCCGGACTCCAATGAGTCCGGGCAATTTTTTATCTTGCTTTTACTTATAGTCCGTATCCGGGATTCTGATCTAAGTAAGGACATTTATTTCTCTCTGTCTGAGGAACCGGCCATACATAATAGCGATCATTCCATCCTTTAGGTCTGTCAACATCACGTTTTCTTAACTTATCTCCGTACGCAGAATAATCAGCAACGTCATTAATATCTCTTTCTGACCCAGGTGCACCATAACTTGGCACCATATCCGGAGTAGCCTGCTCATATCCGTCAGGATAAATACCTTTAGAAGCATCCACACCCTTAGCCAATGGATAACCGTAAGTTGGCTGATCATTTTGCAACTTACCTGTACGCCATCTTCTCATATCGAAAAGTGCCATAAATTCTTTTACAAACTCAACTTTTCTCTCTCGTCTCACAATCTGACGCATTTTCAGCTGATTGCCTAATCGGGAAGGATCAACAGCGATAATATCAGGCATATCCACTCTGGCTCTTACCTTATTAATAGCATCAACAACTGTTGCATCCAGTTCTCCTAACTCTATTTTAGCTTCTGCGTAATTAAGATACATCTCAGCAAAACGCATTAACACAATGTTATAAGAAGGTGAAAATGTGGATTCATCATCGAAATGATTGTATTTTTTCCACAGAAACCCTACTCCACTCTGAACATATCCATATTGAGCAACAGATCCGGTATAATCGAGATTATCAATCAGTTTATCATTTCCTTCAGCATCAAACTCTTTTGTTTTCGGATTATATACTTCCATTAAAAACTTAGAGGTCTTTGTACTTATATTTCCGATAATTGTATCATGATGCACATAAATAGACTTTTTCAATCGCGGATCACGGCTGTCAAATGGTTTTTTTGGATCATAACCTGACGCAGGATCATCAATACGTTTTCCATTTTTCATTTCAAAATTATCCACTAATTGCTGAGATGGAAAACGACCACTTTGACCAATCATCCGGCATTGCTCTCCGACAGACATATATTGTGTCTTTTTTGAACCCTGATCTGAATACATCAGATTAAACATATTCTCTGACTTAGGCCCTCCTGTCAATTGGCCTTTACGAGTAAATAATGCATCAAAATCAGGAGACAAAACCCGGCCACTTTCATTAATTACCCGGTTCGCTGCATCCGCCGATAATTTAAAATATTCGGACCCTTTCATCTCATCTGTAATCGCATCTTTTCCATGGCCAAACTTACACCACGAACCTGCATATAAAGCAAGTCTTGACTTGAGACCTAATGCCACTGATTTATCCACACGCCCCATCGATTCACTTATCCACGGTAAATTCTGACTTGATTCTTCCAGATCATTTAAGATAAAATCAACAACTTCTTTCCAGGATGTTCTTGTTATATACTTCGTTTGCTCAGCCGTTGCCGGAGCAGTAAGAAATGGAATATCTCCGAACAAGGATACCAGATGCATGTAATAATAAGCTCTTAAAACCTTAACTTCTGAGAGGTATTGTATTGCTTTATCTGTCAGTTCACTTTTATAAGGTTCTGCTCCTGCTATTACAGTATTACATCTGGCAACTGATGTATAAAGCGTTGCCCAGGCATACTCAACCGAAAAATTAGAAGTAAGATCAACATTCCCTACTCCAATAGAGGAGTTATCCGCCCGTTCCATCCCAAAGGGTGTATACATATCCCAAAGTACCATCATTGGAATATTACTAAAATCTTCCTGCTTTTGGTAAAGCATCTGATAACAACCTGTTGCTCCTTGTTTAATTCCACCTTCCGTACTATAAAAGTCTGAAGATAAATATTCACTTAAAGGCTGGCGGTCCAGATAATCGCTACAGCCAACCGATGATAATGACAATGTAGCACACAATATCCATTTATAATTAACGATATTTCGTATATTCATTTTCATAATTTCAATTTTTAGGCATTAGAATTTTAGATCCAAACCAAATGTAAATGTTTGCATAATCGGATAGAACTCTCCTCCATATTTTCCTGCATATTCTGTCTCAGGGTCATATCCTTTATAGAAGTTACTAATTGTGAAGAGATTCTGCCCACTCAGGTAAAAACGTAAGCTTCCAATCTTCATTTTATTAGTAACTCTTTGGGGTAAAGTATAACCAACTACCAAATTCTTCATACGCAGATAAGCTCCATTTTTCACCCACTTATCTGATTTCTGGAAATTATCAGCAGAGCTGTCCTCAGGTAGCAAAATCGGATATTCTGCATTCGGATTTTCAGGAGTCCATGAATCTATTTGATGCTTAAATAAATTAGATCCATTAGAAAAAGGTTTCAGACCAATACCACTCATATAGGCTGCTTTTTTTCCTACCCCTTGAAAAAACATTGTTAAGTCAAAATTTCGCCATCCGGCTGACAAGTTTAATCCATATTCAAAATGTGGAAACTGGTCTCCCAGATACACCTGATCTCTGCTGTCTATTTGCATTGGATCAACACCTTCTCCTTCGTATATTTTTTTATATTTCACATAACCCGGACGAGCACCAGAACTTAGTTTTGGTGAATTATTCACATCATCCCAGTTCTGATAATACCCATCAGAAACATATCCCCAGATACCATCTTTCGGATACCCTTCCATAATCGACTTATCCTGGAATGTCAGTCCGTTTAGATTTGTTATCTTATTTTTAGTATCACTCAAAGTAAACGTTGCACTATAGTTAAAATCTCCGATTTTATTTCTGTGCGTCAGAGCTATCTCCCACCCCTTATTACTCATATCACCATCATTTGTATAGGCAGGCTGCATTCCTACATAATAAGGTAACGGGAAACGCATAAGCATATCATAAATATCTTTGATAAAATAATCAGCCGTTATACCCAGCATGCCCTCCCACAGCTGAGCATCCAAACCAATATTTGTTTGTCTGGATTTTTCCCAGCTAATATATGGATTTGCTAACGCAATCTGAGCTGCTCCCGGAGCCACATCTTTATCAAACCAATAACCATATCCTGCGGTTACATTCGCAGAATAAGGATAATTAGAATTTATATCCTGATTCCCTAAAAGGCCATAAGAAGCTCTTACTTTTAAGAACGTCAACACCTCTTGAGCCGGAGTCATAAAGTCTTCTTTTGAAATAACCCATCCTGCTGATACAGAAGGAAAGAAGCCCCATCTATCATGTATAAAACGAGATGATCCGTCAATACGGGCATTCGCTTCCAACAGATATTTTTCTTTATAATTATAATTTACACGTGCAAAATAAGACGCCATGGCCCAGGAACTTGCACCTCCTCCTGCCGTTGACGTCGAAGCATCTCCATTACCCAGATAATATTTTCCTAATTCGAAGCCTTTCATTGAAGCATTAAAACTTGTATTTGTATTATCTTCTGCCTGAAATCCAACTAAAAGTCTCAAATCATTTCCTGAAAATTCCTTACCATAAGAAGCCTGAACTCTATAATAATTTCGAATATTTTCACTCCATCCCTCATACACATTATCATCTGCCGGATACTCTCCCATTATAATTCCTTTCAAAGAAGTTGTATATGGCGTTGTTATATTTCTTGATCTGGCACTTGATATACGTCTGGAATACTGAGCCTGAATATCTAAGTCTTTAAGCGGATTAAAAATCAAAGTTCCACTTACTAACACTTCAGAACTCTTTGTTTTAGACTTTCCACTGGCATTAGCTGCAGCTGTCGGATTATCCCCGTTTTTACCATAGCCCCAGTTTCCATCTAACTCTTTCGCTGCTGAAAGAGTAGGAAGCATATAAAGAGACTTATTAATAATTGATTTTGGCGTTCCTACACTTGGTTTTACTGTATTAGACTGGCGTAGACTTGATTCCAGATTAAATTTCATCCAGTTTGTGATTGTTGCATCAGCATTCATTCTGATATTAGTTCTGTCAAAAGAGTTGTTCGGAATCAAACCGTCCTGATACATATAGCCACCTGCGCCATAAAATTTAATATTCTTATTACCTCCGCTTACTGAAACATTATGATTAGTCATTATAGAAGCATTCTTCAAAGTCTCCTCTTTCCAATCTGTATCATAACGGTTCCAGTTGTCCGCTTTGTACATACGATAATCGCTAATCAGTTGTTCGCGGGCAAATCTTACATCATCCGGGGTCTGACGTCCGGCGTTATCCCATGAATTAAGTTCAGACTGAAGATAATCAGCTGCAGAAACAACCTCCGGCATATTAGTCGGACGCTGCACCGACATATATCCATTGTATGATACTGTCACTTTACCTTCTGTCCCTCTTTTTGTGGTAATCAGAATTACACCGTTAGATGCTCTTGATCCGTAAATAGATGCAGAAGCAGCATCCTTTAATACGGATACCGATTCAACTGAATTCATATCAACCTGATCCATATCCATTTCAATTCCATCAACTAACACCAGAGGATTAGAGCTTGAATTAATAGACCCTACACCACGAATACGAATTTTTGATCCGTCAGCGCCCGGTTCTCCGGATAATTGTTGTACAGTTACCCCCGGCATTGTACCCTGAAGTGCCGTAGATAAAGACGCAACAGTTCTTTTGTTTAATGTTTCGGAATTAACAGAAGCTACAGCACCTGTTAATGTTGCTTTTTTCTGACGTGCATATCCAACCACTACAGCTTCAGATAATTCATTCACGGCCTCTTTCATTTTCACATCCAGAGACTTTTGTCCATTATAAACAATGCTGACAGGTGTATATCCGATATACGAAAAAAGAAGTGTCTCTCCCTTATTTACATCAATGGAATATTTACCGTCGAAATCCGTTACAGTCCCTACATTCTTCCCTTTGATCTGAATACTTACTCCTGGAAGTGGCTCTTTCGCATCAGATACTACCCCTTTAAGCTTAAAGGTTTGGGCTTGTAATGCTATGGAGCACAACAGTAGCCATAAGACTAGCATTTTTTTCATAGTAGCATTTTTAAATTGATAGATTAGATTATTTAGTTTATTAAAAAATTGATTATCTTTTTAGTCAATAAAATCACCTGAATGATTGATATTCTTTGTATTAAACGGATCAAGCACTTTGTCAAATAATACAGCTATTTCTTTTCTGGTTATCAACCTTTCTGGTATAAATTCATTTAAACCTAACGATTCCCAAAACTGAGTATCAATTGTCGTCAGTGAGCTATTTTCATTTTTCTGGATTTCACCTAAGATTACAACTGCATCATTAATGCTTAATCCCTCATTTTCGACATTTAACTGATAACCCGGATATAAATTTTTCAATCCTTCACTTAATTCTGTTTTGGTTACAACTGAATCTGCTTTAAACCAGGTTTGATTAGACCAACCTACGTTCATTCCTACAGCTTTAAGTAAACCTGTTGATCCAATTCTCTGTAAAGCTTTAAAATGCGGATCATTTTTCTCCAGATCAAGATATGGCTGAATATAAACACCATCATTTAACAAAGCATTCTGAACATCTCTTACAGAAACATCAGCCACATCTTTATTTTGTTGAACAGATAATGCAGCTAAAGCACCTGCAGCCTGTCCAATTTGCAAAACTACGGGTTGAAGTCTCGTTGTTCCGTTTACCAGATTTGATACAGAAATCGATTTCTCAGCAACGATAAGTCCTTTAACACCTTTCGGAATAATTGTACCTAAAGGGAGCGCATAAGATGGAACCGGATAAAAATGTAAATCAGGCAATTTATGCCAATCCGGATAGCGTGCATGGTGATGATCTACCGGATAGTCTCCTACTGCAATCCCTGTACGATAAAGAGACTCTTTCTGATCATATGGCTTAGCGACATGATTAACATTGAAACGAGCCAGACCATGAATTCTTCTTGATTCTCTGTGATAAGGAATAAACGGAAGTTTATCAGCTGTCGGATATTCATCATCTGCCAGCCCAAGGTTTTTAAAACCTAATTCCGTCTGCATAAAGTATAGGAAGTTTAGTGTGAATGCCTTTGCTTCTTTTAATGCTTCTTGGCGCTCCTCAGGAGTCATCTCCAAAAGATTAACATAATAGTCATTTCCTTCAATCGGCCAGTTAATCATGTATTTTCCATTAGGTAACTTTCCGTAGGTAAGCATTTCTTCACAACTCCATACTCGCTGTTTTTCTTTCGGATTTGTGCATTGAGGAGTTTTACAAGCACAATAAAAAGGAGACGGATCATAATTCACCGGTTTATCAATAGTCATATCCGCTTCTGGCCCAAAATCCTTAAGAACTGCCACATATGTCAAATCCTGAATAATATCATTACATTCTTCAGGCGCAATATCCTCCCCGCTAACAGCCTGACTTTCCATCCCGATATCATATTTCACTCCGGCCATTTTCGCGACATCTCCAAGTTCTGTTGCATCTATAAGCACTTTTGCATGAATAGTTTTTTCCTTACCTTCCTCTTCGTAAATAATCAACCATTCATCTCCGTTTTTTTCGACTTTCTTAAGCTTAGAATCGTATTCAACCTTCAGGTTTTGTTCTTTTGCAACAATATTCTTCCAAATCTGATTGCCGACAGATGGCTCAAAAAGCACATTACTTACCCATCCGGTTTCTAATGCTTCAGCACTCCCATATCTGCCAATCAAACTATCTCTGAATTCATTCCATAGTCCGCTGGGGAGTTTGTGATTCCCGTCAATCGCACTTACACCGGCAGAAGTCAGCATTCCTCCTAACCAGGGAGTTTCCTCTAATATTAATGTTTTGGAACCTAATCTGGCAGCTTCAATCCCCGCAGTTACACCACTTGCTCCGCCTCCAATGATTACAATATCTGTAGAATCTGTCTTCGGTATCGAACAAGCACATAACGTTGCTAAAGCAATACCTGCTGAAAATTTATAAATGAAAGAGTTCATTCTTGATTATATTTATTTTCTTAAGTTCTTATTTTAATTCCTCTAGTAATTGCCAGATCTGATATAAACCTCTCGGGACATGAAAACAGCCTTTCCATTTGCCACCTTTTAGATTCAATAAAACCTCACCCTGACGATTTAAGTATCCGAACCATTCTCTGTATTCTGTATCTTTAAAATGATTCCATGTATAATCATGTAGACGGTTAAACCACTCTAAAGCTTCTTCTGATCCGGTTAATTTATAAGCCTTCAATGTACTGATCATAGATTCAATATGTACCCACCATAACTTTTGGTCCCATTCCAGTTGTTGTGCAGGAGCTCCTAACCTATCCATAAAATAGAAAATGCCGCCATGTTTTTCATCCCATCCATATTTTAAGATATTTAGTGTAATCTCTGTAGCCTTAGCTATCAAATCAGGTCTGTTAAGCCGTACACCAAGATCCATAATAAACCACATAGCCTCAATTCCATGTCCGGGATTCACTAAACGCCCGTCGAATGTATCAGACAGGTCTCCGTCTGTAGTTACATTTTCAACAATTATCCCTAATTCAGGTCGATAAAATACATCCATTACTTCATGTATGCATACATCCATAGTCTTTTGCAGAAATTCAGGCTCCAGCAGATGCTCAATTTCCAGAGCCAGATTACATAGAATCATCGGTAAGGCAAAATTTTTCAGATTGCGGGTACCCGGATATGCTTTATTCCATTTCCCTTTTGGGTTATCTACTTTAGATAAAATAATATCGAAAGTCTTTTTGGCAATTTCTGCATACTCCTTGTTTCCGGTAGCCAGACTCAACTGCCCAAAAGCCATCGTTGCAAAAGTATAAGAGAAGATATTGTATGGTTCAACTAATGGCTTGCCTTCCCGTGTAAGTGAAAAATACCAGTTTAAGTCTCCATCGTGTCCATACTTCTTAAGAAACTCTCCACCCTGAACAGCACAATCGAGCCATTCCTGCTTTTTCTCTACCTTATTATATAGCATGGCAAACATCCACACTTCACGTCCTTGTAACCAGATAAACTTATCAGTATCATACACCTTACCTTCTCTGTCCAGACAAGTAAAATAACCACCGCACTCTTTATCTTGTGAATTTTCAATCCAGAAAGGAAGAACATTATCCATTAATTCGGATTTATATTGCTCCGCTAATTTGTTTATATCAATCATATCTATTTTATTTTGTCCAGTATGCCTCAATCTCTTCTAATGACTTTCCGGTTGTTTCCGGTACAAGTTTCCAGATTATTAAAATATATGGTATACACATTATTGCAAATAAGAAGAATGTTCCTGCAGGTGTCAGATTCTGTAACATCCATGGAGTAAGTTGTCCAATAAGAAATGTGCCTATCCACAAGGAAAATCCAGCTATTGACATTGCCAGACCTCTTACTTTTGTTGGATACATTTCTGATAAGAGCACCCATATTACAGCACATATAGAAATGGCACAACAAAAAATATAGAATAAAAAGAATGTCAGCAAAAACAAAGTTGAAATCCCCAGATCCTGTCCTTTGATGAAATAAAAGCCTATAAGCAAAAGAGAAATCACCATTCCGGAAACACCCCAGTAGACTAGCTGTTTTCGGCCTACCTTATCAATTATCAATAAAGCCAGAATTGTTGTTATAGTATTTACTAACCCAACTAATACCTGATAGAAAAGAGAATCTCCGGCCGAAAGACCTGTTTCAGCAAAAATTGACGGCCCGTAATACAGTACGGCATTTACACCCATAAACTGTCCTAGAATTGCAATCGCAACCCCTATCATCAGAGCCTTAAATAATCCGGGTTTTAGTAACAACCTGAACTCACTGCTTTCATTATCTGTTTTAAGAACCGATTTAATCGCCTCTATCTCGTTATCAACACTTTGTTTATTTCCATAAATGCGCATTAAGATATTAGCTGCTTTCTGGTCTTCGCCTTTAACAGCAAGCCATCGGGGACTTTCCGGTATAAAAAATATAATTATAAAAAACAGTAATGCAGGGACTGATTCCATACCCAACATACCTCGCCATACTTCGCTCACAAAAATTTTAGATAAGATCCCTTCTGAGGGCGAAGTTGTCATAGAATAATCCAGAAGTCTGAAATTTATAAGATAGGCTCCCAGAAAACCAATGGTTATAGCTAATTGATATAATGACACCAGTCTTCCTCTGTATTGAGTTATAGATACTTCAGAGATATAAAGAGGTGAGATTATTGAAACAACTCCAATACCTATTCCCCCAATGATCCGAAAAATAACTAACTGATTAATATCAGCTGAAACAGCACAGCCGATAGCTGAAGAGGAAAATAGTACAGCCGACAAAATCATGGTATTTTTTCTACCGAATTTATCACTTAAAATTCCTGCACCGGCAACACCAAGTATCGAACCAATCAACGCACAACCTACATACCATCCCTGCTCCAGTGCATCAAGATTAAATTGTCTTGTAACCTGCTCTATAGTACCGGAAATTACAGCCGTATCATATCCAAATAAGAAGCCGCCTAAAGCTGCAACAACTGACAGGAATATGACATATCCTAAATTATTTTGATTTTTCATTTTCAGACGATTTCAAAGTATTCTCTGTATCGGTTATAAAGGTGTCCTGCCTGCAAATAAGCTGATTGAGGACTCATAAAATGGGAAAACTCAAAAGTGATTGCTTTATCATATCCCTGGCGCTTTGCTGCTTCAAGCTTCAACCGTAACTTATCAAACTTTATCGGAAGAAACTTTATCGGCATATCTCTGTCAAATGTTTCTGCGTTTGTCCAGCATTCCATTCCATATTTATCAGCCAGCTTTTTATTGACCTCAAAAAATGCATCAAGCTCATTATAATCAATATGACCATCCTGAAAGGCACAAGCATCTACAACATCATGAATTCCATCAAATATCTCACCCCACTCTTTCTCATGTTGCTGGACAGAAACAGCATCTTCCTTACTTAATGAACTACCTGCTGCGGCAACTGCTTTTTTCCCATCAATCCAGGGTGAGATAAAAGTAGGAAGTCCTCCGGACACATCTTTACATTGTTTACCCATTGCCCGGAAAGCATCAATTGCACCTTTTGTTTTTCGACTGATTTCCCCACTTATATACCATCCCTGAAAACTTTTGTGCTTGCTTCCATAATTCTCCCACACTTCATCAATCACATATTTATTATCTTCTACTTCCCAGCTAAGATCTCCTGTATCCCAGTATTTACCTGAATCATAAAGACCAAAATAAAATTTCATATCATATTTATCAGCTAATCGCAAATACATATCAAGCAAATCAACAGATGGCATATAACATCCCTGGCTCAATAAATATTTTGATGGATAAGTGATAAACTTACGATAACCTGAACGAATCATAATAACAGTATCAATCCCAATACGCTTCATGTGCTGAAATTCCTGATCCCACTCCTGTTCACCCCAGTTTTGGTGAGGAATATCATGCGAAATTTCATCCAGAAATGTTCCTGTAATTTTCAGTCCGTTATTCTTAGGTACAATCAGCTTACTCTCGATACCAACAAGCCCGGTTGATTGCTCCTCCTTTGCATTAGCAACTCCTGCACAAGCAGACATTGATGAACCTAATAATGCACTTGCTCCGGCAAGAGACATATTCTTAAGAAATCCTCTGCGATCCTCGATTTTCATGTTAATTTATATGCTTTGGTTTTTACTTGTATTGAAATTAAGTTCTCATACTTAAATAATATCAGATATTACTCAAACAACTCTAATAGAACATTATGGTTGCAAATAAAAATATAATATATTAAACAACCAAGTATTTAGTAAATTATTTTAATATATAATTCCTATAAACAAATAAAACAATAAAATACACCACACCTATATTTCAATAATTTATCTTATAAAAGAGATTACACATACAGACTTTCCGATTACCACATCAACATAACTTCTGTATATTAACATATTATCAGCACAATACGAATTACACATCAATAAATACACCTTTCATCTAAAACGAAAGCACAAATTCAAATTACACACTCCAAATATTGCCATTATTAAATTATTTTATTTTATTTGTAGACCAATATAAAATTTATCATGACTAAGAAGTTTATTAATATATTTGACGCAAGCACTAAGGCTGATAGCATAAAAAGAGATATACTAAGATTCTATGCCTTAAACGGAGATAGCTGCATTTCTGATTTATCTAAAGAAATGAATCTGAGCATCCCTACTATTACCAAATTTATAGCTGAATTAATTGACGAAGGGTATGTACTGGATTTCGGCAAACAAGATACAAACGGAGGTAGAAAACCTAATATATACGGACTAAATCCCAATGCCGGTTTTTTTATTGGAGTGGATATTAAAAGACACTCTTTATCAATGGGGGTACTAAACTTCAAAGGAGAGCTTCTGTTCTCTGAGTCAAACATAGATTTCAAACTTGAAAATACACCCGAAGCTCTGGATGCTCTTTGCATTGCAATCAGAAGTTTTAGTTCGCGCAACAATCTAAACAACGATAAAATAATATCAATAGCCATTAATATGTCTGGTAGGGTTAATACAGCAACAGGATATAGCTATAGTACATTTTATTTTAACGAAGAGCCACTTACAGATATTCTTGAAAATAAATTAGGTCATAAAATATTCATAGACAATGACTCACGCACTATGTGCTATGGTGAATATATGAGTGGTGAAATTAAAAGTGAAAAAAATGTATTATTCATAAATGCTAGCTGGGGTCTTGGTATGGGTATGATTCTGGATGGAAATCTTTATTACGGACACTCTGGCTTTTCGGGAGAATTCGGTCATTTACCATTTTTTGGAAACGAAATATTTTGTCATTGTGGAAAAAAAGGCTGTCTTGAGACAGGTGCTTCAGGCTCTGCTATGTACCGGATTCTTCTTGAAAAACATAAAGAAGGTGCTCGCTCCATCCTGAGCAGCGCTATTGAAAACAATGCATCTATCAAAACGGAAGATCTTGTGACTGCTGTTAATAAAGAAGATATGCTTATGATTGAAATCATCGAAGAGATTGGAGCTAATCTTGGAAAAGGTATTGCCGGACTTATTAACCTGTTTAATCCGGAACTCGTGATTATAGGCGGGACTTTAGCACAAACAGAAGACTATCTTTTACTTCCGATTAAAAGTGCAGTAAAAAAATATTCGCTTAATCTGGTAAACAAAGATACAGTAATCAGAAGATCTAAACTAGGAGATAAAAGTGGCATGATTGGGGCATGTCTTATAGCCCGGAACAGGATATTAGGATTACTCTAAATCAATCAATACGAATGAAAAAAAAATTATTCTTCTTAAGCGGGTTACTATTAATTCTTTCAGGATGTGCTCAAAAGAGCCATTCTGACCTGTTAAAATGGGTTGATCCTTTCATCGGAACAGGTGGACACGGGCATACTTTCCCCGGAGCGACAAGACCATATTCTTTGATCCAGGTAAGTCCCGATACTCATTTATCAGGATGGGAGGCCAGTAGTGGTTATCACGATTCGGACTCCCTTATTTATGGATTCAGCAATATGCATCTAAGCGGAACGGGAATCGGAGATTTAGGAGATGTAGCTATCTTACCATATACAGGTACTCCGGACTCCATCCCAGTCGGCAATTTCAGTAAAAAAAATGAGAAGGCAAGTCCCGGGTATTATTCAGTCTATTTAGACAACTTTGATATAAAAGTTGAACTTACCTCTACAGAAAGAGTTGCACTACACAAATACACTTTTCCTGAAAAGGAAAGAAGGGTAATGCTTAATCTTGCTCATATTCTTCAGCCGAATTGGGGACATAGCATTATTGCGAATACAATAACCATAGTTTCTCCTGAAAAAATACAGGGAACTATTACTACAAAAGGATGGGCACATAATCATATAGCTCATTATACTCTCGAGTTTTCTGAACCATTCGCTAAAGCAGAGCTAATAACAAATAACGTTGATGAGTATATTAATTCATACCCCTATACGAATGACACATTAAAAAATGCTCAGTTATATTTTGAGTTTTCAAAAAACAGCAATCCACTTTTAGCAAAAGTATCGATTTCGGGTGTTGATCAGAAAGGAGCTTCAGATAACATTCTTGCCGAAATGGATCATTGGGACTTTCTCAAAACGAAAACTCAATCAGAAGAGATATGGCAAAATGCCTTAAGTAAAGTACGTATCCGAACATCTGACACAATTATTCTCCGTAATTTTTATACTGCTCTGTATCACACAATGATGGCTCCGATATTATGGCAGGATTCTGACGGTCGCTACAAAGGAATGGATAAAGAGATTCATACCGCAAAAGAAGGACACACAAACTATACAGCCTATTCTCTTTGGGATACATTTCGGGCAATCCATCCATGGTTAACTGTTTTCGACACTGACAAAGCTATCGCAATGGGACGAGGCTTAATTAAAGGATATGAAGAAGGTGGAATACTTCCTAAATGGCCTCTGGTATCAAACTATACAGGCTGTATGGTTGGTTATCCCGCAGTTTCTATACTAGCCGATCTTGCCACAAAAGGATATATATCCCAATCGGAACTAAACAATTGGCTCACGGCATCAAAAGCATCATCTGTTTACAGACCTGATCTTGCTGAAAAGTTTAAAGAAACCCGTGAAGCTGATCTGATTACGAAACATTTATATTACAAAGAACAATTTGGATATATTCCGGCTGATTCTATCGAAGGATCTGTATCGTGGGGAGTTGAAATGGCATATTATGACTGGTGTATCAGTCAGATAGCAAAAATTACCGGGGATACATCTGCTTATAACGAATATAGAACTAAAGGAAATGATTATAAACGTTATTTCGATAATAAAACCGGATTCATGCGAGGTATCCTGAGTGATGGTTCTTTCAGAACACCTTTTAATCCACACTATTCAGCACATATGGAAAGTGATTATGTGGAAGGAACAGCCTATCAGTGGTCTTACTTTTTCCCACATGACATTGATGGATTCACAGAATTAATCGGGGGCAGGGATTCTCTTGAAAATTATCTTGATAAATTATTTAATGCATCAACACATGTTGACGGAACTACAGCCTCAAGTGACATTACCGGACTTATTGGTCAGTATGCTCATGGCAATGAACCAAGCCATCATATTGCTTATATGTATAACTGGACGAATCATCCCGAAAAAGGACAAGAAAAGTTAGATTATATTTTACGTAACTTTTACTCCCCGACACCCGATGGAATTATCGGAAACGAGGATTGCGGACAAATGTCAGCCTGGTATATTATGAGTACACTTGGTTTTTATCAGGTTTGTCCGGGTGAACCTGTTTATTCAATCGGAAGACCTCTTATTGATCAGGCCACAATACGAATGAAAGAAGGTATCCTCCAAATTGATGTAGAAAATAATTCACCCGAAAATAAATACATCAAAGAAGTTTATATAAACGAAAAACCGGTCACAAATCTTTCTTTTACCCACAATGATATAAAGAATGGTGGTAGAATTAAAATTATTATGACTAATAAAACCAATTAATAGCACATATTAACCAGAGAAAGCCACCTGACTTGTTAAAAGCAAAATCAGGTGGCTTTTTATCAGACTCATTGGTAATTTTATTTTTCAAGCTATATCTCACAAAAAATGTAAGCCTAAGTTATTCTATCGAATTATTTACATCAGACTCTCTCTTTTTACCATTTTATCTCTTCCTGAAGTATTCTTCCATCTTTAATTCCCAGATCTATGAGGGAGCCGGCAAGACTCTGAATGCAAATCATGATCAGGGGCTCATCTCCTGTATTCTTCCAGGAACGTTTCCCACCAGGAGCGACCCGGATCAGACTTCCTTCTTTAATTTCAAAGAGGTTATTGTCTACCTGAAATACTCCACATCCTTTTAATACAATGTATAATTCTTCATTCGTTTTGTGGACATGAAGAAAATCTCCACCCATTCCGGCAGGAACTACAGTAAACGAAACCTCTGTACCAGTATTTTTTAATGCTTCTCCAATAAATAACTTTCCGGGAATTGCAATATCGGGTGTAAACTGAAATGTGTATTCATTAATCTTATCTAAAGCACCCATGTCCGCAGCAGTATAATTTGCTCCATCCGAAATGATTTCTATTTCTTTCATCTATTTGTATAATTAGTGATTACTATTATTTAAACACGTGGCAAATATATAGCATTCACATCTATAACACAAGAAGTTACACAAAAGTACATTAGTTACCCCGATGTTAGTATTATTGACTCTGAAGTGATTGTCCGTAATCTTTTTTTGAAAATAATCGAAGAATGATTTATCTGATCATTTTTGTTGCTTACTCTCTGCATATAGGTTACTTTTACCCCTGACTTTTATCATTATATATTATGGATGTATTTACAGAAAAAGAAAAATATTATACGCATTGTCCTATAAGAAATATTCTAGCACGTATAAGTGACAAGTGGTCTATGCTTATATTGTTTACTATCGAACAAAATTCGACAATGCGCTTTAATGAGTTACACCGTGCAATACCGGATATCTCACAAAAAATGCTTACATCATCTTTACGTACGCTCGAAGAGGATGGATACATATCCCGAAAAGTTTATGCAGAAGTTCCTCCCAGAGTTGAATACACTCTTACGAAACGAGGTAAATCTCTTTTGCCTCATATCAAAGTTTTAATACTGTGGGCGAAAGACAATATGAATGATATTATTTCAGACCGGGACAGTTATAATGAATCTATAACGTCTTAACGGTATTCACGCAGTTTAATATATGTATCATTTTAGGATCCTTACTGAGCAATATTATTTGCAGACGAAAAAAGCTGAAGTTCAGCTTTTCTACATCTCAAAAATATTTACAAGACAGCAATAATTCATCTCCTAATTTCAATTTACTATATTTGCAGAACATATAACCTAATTTAAAATCTATGAAACAGATCAGAACTTTCAGTATTTTCCTATTTCTATTATCATGCTTGATTACAACTTCCTGCAAAGATGATGACAATAAATTTACTCTTGCTGACAGCCGATGGACCGGCAGTGTAAAAATTGAGAATTTCGACAACTATTATTATAGTTATGTATTCGTATTTAAAGCGAATAACACAGGTGTACGTACGATAACTGATACATTTACGAATAAAGTTGTATCCGAAAACTTCAACTACTCTTTAGATCTAGAAAGGAATCGGCTCATGCTGTTTTATCCGGACAGAGATAAAAAACAAAATGAAAATTATGATGTATTGATATTATCCAATGATCTCATATCAATAACTCTGAATACGACAATGATACTAACCAGAACAAATCCTAAATAAAAATGAAGGCTGCCTGAGAACGAACTCAGACAGCCTTTATTTTATACATTAAATCGGATTTTGAACCACATTTGGATTTGCATTAATCTCATCCTGAGGAAACTGCCATAACCATTTATTAGATGATGCAGGCACTTCCATTGTTACAACCAAAGCTGCCTGGTTATTGGTATTTCTACGATCCAAAGGCAAGCCTAAGCGCTTAAGATCCAGAAAACGGAATCCTTCACCCCACAACTCAATTCGTCTCTGAGTCATCACCTCCTCAATCAAAGCATCTCCTGTTGCTGTTGATTTTGTAGCTGTAGCATCTCTTGTTTTTACAAGCTCAAACAAAACATCTGCAGCACTGTTATCATTCATTCGGGCTTTAGCCTCAGCATCTATCAAATATAATTCAGCTAAACGCATGTATGGAATATCACCCACTGAACTTGATAAATCTGCCACCGCAAATTTTCTGTTCATATACGGATATTTCTTAAATGAACTACTTGGCAATGTTAAATTTGACGGATCCGGGACCCAACACCATTTACGAACATCCTTTTCCGGAATTTTAGCATATAATTTATCATTTATAGCCTTAGGGTTAGATCTGATATTACTTGAGCTAAAATTATAAGAAGCAAAAGCAAAGAATGAGTAGAAATAAACCGTCTGGTCAGGAATCATAATAGAAGCCCACAACCACTCCGGATTAGTCGCTGAATTGAATCCACTCTTATAATCTTCCTGAGACATTAATTTAGCACCTGCAGTCTTTGCTGTAGATATTGCTTTCTGAGCATAGGCACTTGCATTTTGCCAGTCTTTAATAGTCAGATAATACCGTGCTAACCATCCCTGAACAACCTGAACCGAAAAATGTGATTTATTATATTTTCCGGGTTCTCCTTTACTCAGCAACTCCTCAGCCTGAAGGAAATCATTTTTAATTTGCTCATAAACAGCTTTAGTTGTAGCCATTGGCTGTGGTTCATCCGTCACTTCCAGCATCAGAGGAATAGCCAACCGTTCGTACGTATCAGATGCATATGGTTTAGCATACAATTGTACTAACCAGAGATGTGCCAACGCTCTGTAAGTAAGAGCTTCTCCTTTTATCTGATTTTTAAATTTCTCTTCTCCGCTAAGAGGATCTATGCGGTTAATAATCGCATTTGCATTTCGAATGGTCGCATACAAAAATGAATAAACATATGTATTCCATGTACGCTGAGGATCCAGGTGATTAATCCACTGAGCCTGAGAATTCCACCATCCGTTTCCGGAAGATGTCATCACAAAATCTTCACCCATAACCTCCATACCCAGCATTAAAGAGCTATAGCCAGCCTGATCCTGAGCATCATACTGCTTATACATACTTCTGTGAATACCATTCAACGCGATCATCGCATTTTCTGAATTCTCAAAAATAAAATCTTCACTGTAACTGTCAGTCGGCATAGTATCTAAATAACTTTCAGAGCATGATGACAGCAATAATAAGGAACAAAAGAGAGTCCCTGCTTTTTTAAATATATTGTTCATATCCGATTATTTAAAATGAAAGATTAAGACCAAAAGTTATAATACGTGAAGGCAGATACACATTCTGTGTAGTCCCGTTAAAATTAGCCTGAGGATCCATTCCTTTTCGTTTTGTTGCTATAAATAGATTTTCGCCACTTGCATAAACTCTCAATCCGCTAAGATTTAATCTACTATAAACAGATGCTGGTAAGCTATAAGACAACGATGCTGATTTTAGAGCCAGATAACTTGAGTTAACTAACCATCTGCTAGATGCTGCGCCATAATCTGAAGCTTTTGCTGAATTCATCGCAGGAACATTTGTTTCTTGCCCCGGTGTAGTCCAGCGGTCAAGCATATCTGTATGCAGAGCACTACCATATTTACCGGCTGAAGCAGACATTAAGTTCGCATAGTTTGTATCGTATGTTTTACCACCAATACTATAGGTCATTAAGAAGCTGAATGCAAAGTTTCTGTAATTAAGCGTATTCGAAATACCTCCATAAACTACAGGTAAAGCTGTACCATGGTATTCATATTTTGCCAGCGTCTGATCGTTTGTCACATATTTCCCATCATACACATAAGCTTTATCCTGATTTGCGGTTGTAATACGAGACTCATCAACCAAATAAATAGCATTACCATTAGTCCGGTCAACACCTTCATAAGATTTCAACCAATAGTCATAAATACCTCTTCCTTCCTGTAGTTTCTTAGTTCCGGAAACAATATCTTGTCCATTTGGCAGTTTTGTTATCTTGTTTTTTATGAATGTTGCATTCACATTCATATTCCATGAGAAATTATCTGTTCGGATAATATCTCCATCCAGAGAAATCTCAAAGCCCTGATTATACATAGATCCGATATTTCTCCATTGCTCTTTAGCACCTGAAGACAAAGGCAGCGGAACGCGGAATAACAGATTGCTGGATTCTTTTCTGAAGAATTCAAAAGTACCGTTCAGACGGCTTTCAAACATTGAAAACTCAAGACCAACATCAATGGAATTATTAGACTCCCATCCTAATTTGTAGTTACCTACTAATGGATCAGACAAAGCACCCGGTTCAGAGCCATTCTGATAAATTGAATATAAAGACTGCCATGGATAGTAACTTATTGACGATCCATTTAACAGAGCATCATTACCTACTTCACCGTAAGATACTCTCAATTTCAAAAGATCCAGCCAGGAAGCTGACTCCATAAAACGCTCTCTGTCTACTCTCCAGCTTGCACCTACAGACCAGAAGTTCCCCCAACGATGATCTTTTGAGAATTTTGAAGATCCGTCACGTCTGTATGACGCAGATAAATAATATTTACTGTCCCAGTCATAATTAGCTCTTGACAAATACCCTTCAGTTCTGTATAAATCTTTGTATGAATACAAGCTATTAATTGTCGTAAAGTTGATTAGTTCAGTGTTTCCGTCAGCAATAATACCTTGTTTAAAACCATATAAATACTGATATTTATATTCGTAATTTTCGTGTCCCAATAAAATATCCAGATGGTTTTTCCCGAAACGTTTTTCATAAGTCAGGATTTGACTAAAGTTTAATTCGGAACGTTTTGAATTGGACTTACGCGCACGGCCGGCCGGTGAGCCATCCCCTATTATTTTATTTCCGAATGTACCTATCAGATAATTATCAATATTCATAGCTCCCGTCAATGAAACTTTCAATCCATCAATAATAAAGAAGTCAACATAACCTTTCGTTGTCAGCACATTACGCTGATAGTCATTATCATTCCAAAGAGTTTCTGCTACGATATTACGACCCGGACTTGCTCCTGCACCACGTCCATCATCAGAGAATTCAGCTTCTCCTTTTGCATTATAAATAAATTCGCCCTTGTCATTCCATTTATGTACCGGATAAACAGGACCAATATTGCGTGTAAAATAGAATGGGTTAACATATCCTGTAGAACTTTCTGTATCCGTAATCGAAGAATTTGACACAGTTCCGGCAATATTTACTCCTGCCTTCATCCATTTTACAGGTTGAATGTTTGCATTCAGACGTGCAGTAAAACGATTATAGTCTGACTTAATGATATAACCTTTCTCATCCAGGTATCCAACCGATAAGAAATAATCCGACTTTTCATTAGCCCCTGAAGCATTTACATAATACTCTCCCCGATATCCTGTTCTTGATATTGCATCGTACCAGTTCAAGTCAGATGGATTATACAATACCGCATTCGGATTAATCGTACCATCAACATTCATTACTTCTTCCGGCTTCACATTAAACGGATTAAAAACTAATCCATCTTTTCCCATAATAGAGGCAGAAGCTTTTGCTGAAGCATCTGCTACAGACATATTATTTGCCGATACAAATCCATTACGCATAGCTTCCCATGCCAAAGGAACATACTGATAAGCATTTACCCGGTCATACTCAGAGATACCTCTCATGGACATACCCTGCGTTACTTTTACCTCAAATGTAGTACGTCCTTGTTTCCCTTTCTTCGTAGTAACAACAATTACCCCGTTAGCAGCTCTACTTCCATAAAGCGCAGAAGACGATGCATCTTTCAATACGGTAATAGATTCAATATCATCCGGGTTCAAATTCGCCAGTGTCCCTGCATAAGGAGTTCCGTCAACCACAAACAGAGGATCACTGGATGCATTAATCGAACCAATACCACGAATACGGATAGTCGGACTGGATCCCGGTTGTCCGGCTGAAGACCCAACACTTACACCGGCAGCAGCACCTTCAAGGGCTTTTGCCACATTGGCTATCGGGCGGGCATCAATACTTTTTGCACCTACCGTTGCCGCAGAACCCGTAAACGCTTCTTTTTTAACTGTTCCGAAAGCGACTACCATTACTTCATCCAATGCCTGCGAAGAGGACTTCATTTTCACCAGCATGTTTGGTTTGACCGCCTCTTCTAAAGGCTCCATACCCACATAAGTAAATTTCAAGATTTTCACACCCTCGGGAACATTCAAAGAGAACTTCCCGTCATAATCGGTTACTGTACCGACAGATGTACCCTTTGCCATAATAGCTGCACCTACAATAGGCTGACCATCTTCGGCCGATAATACTGTCCCTGAGACTTTAGTCTGGGCCTGAAGCAGCCCGATGCCTAGAAAAAGGCTAAACAATAGAAATGTTAATCTTCTCATAAAACAATCCAGTTGTTAAACATAAAAAATATTCAAAATCACTATTCTAAAGAAAATATTATGCATTGACGAATAATCCATATACAGGTTTATAAGTTTTATCTAAGGTTATTGATAATAATTTTTAAGATTCTGAATACATTAAGACATATAATCTTATTAACTAAAGACTGTCTTTTACATCTAACAGCAAACCACCATCATACTAGTTCTTAAAGCCTTATAGAAGCAAGTTTTTCAATATAGATTTGA
This sequence comes from Bacteroidales bacterium, assembly GCA_051657165.1. GTDB lineage: Bacteria > Bacteroidota > Bacteroidia > Bacteroidales > UBA7332 > UBA7332. Next base: position 80,327 of record JBOFKD010000302.1, read on the forward strand.
TATACCAGCAATTATTCTCTGGCGCATATTTATGTATTCTTTTAGCAAATGTAATATTTTTAATTTAACAGCAAACTTTTTAATGATTATTTTAACTGTAACCTAAAATTAATATTACTGTATGATAAAGCAAGGCTCTAAGGCAGGCATCAGCCACGCTTTGAATCCTTCATCCGTTCCGATTCATAATTCAAAACGCGGTTACAGACAAATTACACCTTCGGCGTAAAAGAACAGAACAAATAGCAATGAGAATCGCATCTACATGTTGTCGCACTGATCCTAAAAAACGATACACAGAGTTTTTTGTTTTGAATTGCCATCATTTGCCATTGGGGTCTATTTCTACAGTTAACAAACTAGATAACAATCAGTTAACGTATGGCAATTGATATGGCAAATGATATGGCAAATCAAATTCATTTGCCATGAATTGCCATCGTATTTATCATAATATATAATATTGATAATTAGCACATTACACTTATTTTTTGCACGTATGGCAAATGATGGCAATTAAAAATCAAAAACTTCATGTAGTGTATTTATTGTAAACGAAAGGATAGTCTGAATTTTCATACTTAAGAACGCGCAAGTTCTTAAGTATGAACTTTCTAAAGGATACATATGAAAAATATCCGCATTTGTATGTCGCGACTTTTACTGAAAAGGTTGACAGGTTTTGAAACTAATTACGGATTTAGTATACAATGCATAATAAATTGAATTGGGCGATAATACTAAATTCAGGACGATACAAAAATGCGTGTTTCTGTTCAACGAAATACGTATTTGTGCGCCGGGAAATACGTATTTTGATGGAAAGAAATACGTACTTCGTAGCTGAGAAATACGTATTTCTCAGCAGAGATATACGTATTTCCCGGCAGGCAAATACGGGAATAAAGCTGATCGCTTATAACGCACATAAAGTTTGACTTTCAATCAGCACTATCAGCACAATCAGCACCGCTCCATCATTAATAACTAATAATCAAACAGATACACCAACAACAAGTGTGCTGATAAGTGTGCTGATTGAAGCCCTCAGTGCTGATTCACTTGAGGTGAATCAGCACACTTATACACCTGTTAATCATCTGTTTAACACAAAAGTGCTGATTGTGTCGATTCAAAACTCAGTAAGCGTCTCCGGAATAGTCTCTTTCAGGAAATCAAGCTTCAACCTACCTTTGTGGCAATAAAACTAAACAACTTATGAAAGCAGTAGAGCGCTACCAACTTACACTTGATCAAGTCATGGCTATACGCCATGAGGGCAAAGAAATAACTTTACGTGATTTTTGTAAAGAGAAACATGTGAATTATCCGCCAATGACAGCATGGTTGTCCAGAAAAGGGATTTTTGTATCCAGCTTAAATCCGGTTAAAAAGAA
>JBOFKD010000303.1:0-19158 GCA_051657165.1 Bacteroidales bacterium
GTATCGACAAAAACGAAATCAAACGTGGTATGGTTATGTGTCACCCAGGTCAGGTGAAACCTCACACTAAATTCAAAGCTCAAGTTTATATCTTGAAAAAAGAAGAAGGTGGTCGTCACACTCCATTCCATAACAGATATCGCCCTCAGTTCTACCTACGTACATTGGACGTAACTGGTGAGATCACTCTTCCAGAAGGAACTGAAATGGTTATGCCTGGTGATAACTTGACAATCGACGTAGAACTTATCTATCCAGTAGCTTGTGACCTAGGTCTACAGTTTGCTATCCGTGAAGGTGGTCGTACAGTTGGTGCAGGTCAAATCACAGAAATTATTGCGTAATAAATAAATATATATTACCAACAGTCTGCTCTCCAAAAGAGAGCAGACTATAATACGGGTTTAGCTCAGTTGGTAGAGCATCGGTCTCCAAAACCGAGTGTCGGGAGTTCGAGTCTCTCAACCCGTGCAAATCGCTAAGATGATGAAAAAGATAGTTACTTATATTAAAGAGTCTTATAACGAACTCGTTTATAAGGTATCTTGGCCGACAAAATCTGAATTATATAGCAGTGCAGTTGTTGTAATGTTTGCTTCCCTCCTGATTGCGCTTGTTATTTTCCTTATGGATTCAGGTTTTGAGAATATTATGCGACTTTTCTACACAAAAGTATTTTAATCTAGAGGTTTACAATGTCTGAACTTAAAAAAGAGTGGTACGTATTACGTGCCATTAGTGGTAAGGAAGGCAAAGTTAGAGAGTATCTGGAAGCTGAGATCAGAAATACAGATATGAAGAACTATGTCTCTCAGGTATTGATTCCGACTGAAAAAGTCTATCACTTGAGAAACGGAAAAAAGATTGCTACTGAAAAGAATCTTTATCCCGGTTATGTCTTGATTGAAGCTGCTTTAGTTGGAGAGATGACTCACAGACTCCGTAATATCCCAAACGTAATTGGTTTTTTAGGCGGTAATGATAAGCCCGTTCCTTTAAGACAATCTGAAGTTAATCGCATTCTTGGTATTGTTGATGACTTGCAGACTGCCGAAGGAGACATTGATCTCAACTTTGAAGTTGGGGAAGTGGTTAAGGTGAATCATGGACCGTTTACTGGTTTTTCGGGTATTATTGAAGAAGTTAGTACTGAGAAAAAGAAGCTAAAAGTTATGGTCAAGATTTTCGGGCGAAAAACACCGCTCGAGCTTGGTTTCTTACAAGTTGAAAAAGAGGCATAATATGCCTGATTGTCAAACGTAAATTTAGAAAACAATGGCTAAAGAAGTTGCTGGACAAATTAAATTACAGATTAAAGGAGGCGCTGCAAACCCTTCTCCTCCTGTTGGTCCTGCGTTAGGTTCTAAAGGGATCAACATCATGGAGTTTTGCAAGCAATTTAATGCCAGAACTCAAGACAAAGCAGGAAAAGTATTACCTGTTGTTATCACCTACTATACAGATAAGTCATTCGATTTTATCGTTAAAACTCCTCCGGTTCCAGTTCAATTGTTAGAAGTATCTAAACAAAAGAGTGGTTCTGCTGAGCCTAACCGTAAAAAAATTGCTTCTATTACTTGGGAACAAGTAAAAGCAATCGCGGAAGACAAAATGCCGGACTTAAACTGTTTTGAACTGAAATCTGCTATGACAATGGTAGCAGGTACTGCGAGAAGTATGGGTATCACTGTTACAGGAGAATTCCCTTTTAATAATTAATAACTTCAATTGAGATGGGTAAACTTACAAAAAATCAAAAGTTGGCTTTTAGCAAGATTGAAGCAGGGAAAACGTACTCTCTGAAAGAAGCTACTGAGCTTGTTAAAGAGATTACTTTCACAAAATTTGATGCTTCTGTAGATATCGACGTACGTCTAGGTGTAGATCCACGTAAAGCGAATCAAATGGTTCGTGGTGTTGTTTCTCTACCTCACGGTACTGGTAAAGAAGTTAGAGTTCTGGTTTTGTGTACTCCAGATGCTGAAGCTGATGCTAAAGCTGCAGGTGCAGACTATGTAGGTCTTGACGATTATATCGCTAAGATCAAAGGTGGTTGGACTGATATCGATGTTATCATCACTCAGCCTGCTATCATGGGTAAAATTGGTGCTCTAGGTCGCGTATTAGGTCCTCGTGGTTTAATGCCGAATCCAAAAAGCGGTACTGTTACAAACGAGGTAGGTAAAGCAGTTGCTGAAGTAAAACAAGGTAAAATCGACTTTAAAGTTGACAAAACTGGTATCGTTCATACTTCAATCGGAAAGGTTTCTTTCACTGCAGACCAAATTCGTGATAATGCAAAAGAATTCGTTTCTACTATTATCAAATTGAAACCGTCTGCTGCTAAAGGTACATATATTAAGAGTATTTTTCTTTCAAGTACCATGAGTCCGGGTATTAAGATTGATCCTAAATCAGTTGAAGAAAACTAAAATTAAGGAATTATGAGAAAGGAAGATAAAGGCGGTATGGTTGAGCTAATTGCTTCAACTATCAAAGAATACAATCACTTCTATATCACTGATACAACAGGCTTAAATGCTGCGAAAACAAGTGACTTAAGAAGAGCATGTTTCAAAGCTGACGTTAAATTGTTAGTGGTTAAAAACTCAATGTTGAAAAAAGCTTTCGAATCATTGGAAGAAGATTATTCTCCTTTGTACGGTGCTTTGAAAGGTACATCTGCATTGATGTTCTCTAACACAGGTAACGCTCCTGCTAAATTGATCAAAACTTTCCGTGATAAGGCTGAAATTCCTGCATTGAAAGGTGCTTTTGTAGAAGGTGGTTTCTACGGAGCTGATCAGTTAAATGTTCTTGCTTCACTTAAGAGCAAAAACGAACTTATCGCAGACGTTGTTGCATTGCTTCAATCTCCAATGCGCAATATCATTTCAGCTCTTGTTGCTAAAGCTGAGAAAGAAGGTGAATCAGCAGAATAATCTGATCCTGATTCCACAATAAGATAATTAAGAAATTAGTATAAACTATTTAAACTATACAATGATGGCAGATTTGAAAAATTTTGCTGAACAACTAGTAAATCTTACAGTTAAAGAAGTTAACGAATTAGCAGAGATCCTTAAAAATGAGTACGGAATCGAGCCTGCAGCTGCTGCTGTAGTTATGGCTGGTCCTGCTGCTGAAGCTGCAGAAGAAAAAACATCTTTCGATGTTGTTTTGAAATCAGCTGGTGCTAGCAAATTGGCTATCGTTAAGGCTGTTAAAGAACTAGCAGGTCTTGGCTTGAAAGAAGCTAAAGATATCGTTGACGCTGCTCCTGCAACATTGAAAGAAGGTGTATCTAAAGACGAAGCTGAAGCTCTTAAAAAACAACTTGAAGAGCTTGGTGCTGAAGTTGAGCTTAAGTAATATATCCTTCTATCTAGGAATAATGGTTAGGAATCCTCTTTGGAGGGTTCTTAACCTTTTTGCGCTTTATTTTTTTAGGTTCAACTAATCCACTCTTACAATGTCTTTGAATAACGCTAATCAAAGGGTAAATTTTGCATCCATTAAGAATCCTCTTTCTTATCCGGACTTTCTTGAGGTGCAATTAAAGTCTTTTCAAGACTTCCTTCAACTAGATACTCCAGCTGAAAAACGTAAGAATGAGGGATTATATAAGGTATTTGCTGAAAACTTCCCAATTGCAGATACGAGAAATAACTTCGTTCTAGAGTTCTTAGATTACTATATCGATCCTCCAAAATATTCTATTGATGAGTGTTTGGAGCGCGGTCTTACGCATAGCGTGCCTTTAAAAGCTAAATTGAAGCTATACTGTACAGATCCTGAACATGAAGATTTCGATACAGTAATCCAAGATGTATATTTGGGTCCTATCCCCTATATGACTGAAAAAGGTACCTTTGTGATCAATGGTGCTGAACGTGTAGTTGTATCTCAGTTACATCGTTCTCCGGGTGTGTTCTTTGGACAAAGTGTACACGCTAACGGAACGAAACTGTATTCTGCTCGCGTCATACCTTTCAAAGGTTCTTGGATTGAATTCGCTACAGACATTAATAATGTCATGTATGCTTATATCGATCGTAAGAAGAAGTTACCGGTTACAACTCTTTTAAGAGCTATTGGCTTTGAGAGTGACCGTGACATTCTTGAAATCTTCGGCCTTGCAGAAGAGGTTAAAGCGACAAAAGCTGCATTGAGCAAAGCTGTTGGACGCAAACTTGCGGCCCGTGTTTTGAAAACATGGATCGAAGACTTCGTTGATGAAGATACCGGTGAGGTTGTTTCTATAGAGCGTAACGAAATTGTTATTGATCGTGAGACTGTCCTTGAAGAAGAGAATATCGATGATATCATCGATTCGGGTACTTCATCTATTCTTCTGCATAAAGAAGAAATGAATCTTTCTGACTACGCAATTATTTATAATACGCTTCAGAAAGACCCTAGTAACTCTGAAAAAGAGGCAGTAATTTATATATACCGCCAGCTTCGTAGTGCTGAACCTGCAGATGATGCAAGTGCACGCGAAGTTATCCAAAACCTATTCTTCTCTGATAAGAGATATGATTTAGGTGAAGTTGGGCGTTTCAGAATCAACAAAAAATTAGATTTGAACATCGATTCAGACGTTAAAGTATTGACGAAAGAGGATATTATCTCTATCATCAAATATTTGATTGAATTGATCAACTCTAAAGCTATTGTTGATGATATTGACCACTTGAGCAACCGTCGTGTACGTACTGTAGGTGAGCAGCTATATAACCAGTTTGGTATTGGTTTGGCTCGTATGGCCCGTACAATTCGTGATCGTATGAACGTTCGTGATAACGAGGTGTTTACTCCAATTGATTTGATTAATGCGAAAACGATTTCGTCTGTAATCAATTCTTTCTTCGGAACGAATGCTTTGTCTCAGTTCATGGATCAGACGAATCCTCTTGCTGAATTGACGCACAAACGTCGTATGTCGGCATTAGGTCCTGGTGGTCTTTCTCGTGACCGTGCAGGTTTCGAGGTTCGTGACGTTCACTACACTCACTACGGACGTTTATGTCCGATTGAGACTCCTGAGGGTCCGAACATTGGTCTGATTTCATCTCTTTGTGTTTACGCGAAAATCAACGAGCTTGGATTTATTGAAACGCCTTACCGCGTAGTAAATGAAGGTCGTGTGGATTTAGGTGATATTACTTATTTGACTGCTGAAGAAGAAGAAGGTAAAATCATCGCTCAGGGTAATGCGCCACTTAATGATAATGGTGAATTTATCCGTTCTCGTGTAAAAGCTCGTCAGGAAGGTGACTTCCCGTTAGTTGAGCCAACAGAGGTTGATTTAATGGACGTATCTCCTACTCAGATTGCTTCTATCGCGGCTTCTTTGATTCCGTTCCTGGAACATGATGATGCGAACCGTGCATTGATGGGATCTAACATGATGCGCCAGGCTGTTCCTCTATTGAGAGCAGAAGCTCCGATTGTAGGTACTGGTATCGAAGGTCAGTTGATTCGTGACTCTCGTACTCAGATTACAGCTGAAAGAGGTGGTTACATTGAGTATGTAGATGCAAATGTGATCAGAATTAAATATGACAGATCTGAAGATGAAGAATTTGTAAGCTTCGAGACTTCAGTGAAAGAATATAATATTCCTAAGTTCAGAAAAACTAACCAGAATACAACGATTGACTTGCGTCCGATTTGTCGTCCGGGTCAGCGTGTAGAGAAAGGTCAGATCTTAACTGAAGGTTATTCTACTCAACAAGGAGAGCTTGCTCTTGGTAAGAACCTGAAAGTGGCATATATGCCTTGGAAAGGTTATAACTATGAGGATGCGATCGTAATCAGCGAACGTGTAGTTCGTGAAGATATCTTTACTTCAGTTCACGTGGATGAATACTCTCTTGAGGTTCGTGAAACAAAACGTGGTATGGAAGAATTAACTTCTGACATTCCGAACGTAAGTGAAGAAGCAACGAAAGATTTGGACGAAAGAGGTATTGTTCGTGTTGGTGCACGTATCATTCCTGGAGATATTATGATTGGTAAGATTACTCCTAAAGGTGAGTCTGATCCTTCTCCGGAAGAAAAACTTCTTCGCGCAATCTTCGGTGATAAGGCCGGTGATGTGAAAGATGCTTCATTGAAAGCTTCTCCTTCATTATCAGGTGTTGTTATCGGAACAAATCTTTTCTCTCGTGCAATGAAGGTGAAAAAAGGAAGAAATGCTGATAAAGCAATCCTGCCTAAACTGGACGAAGAGTACGAATTGAAAATGAATAAATTGAAGTCTGTACTTGTAGACAAACTATTGGTACTGACTGAAGGTTTGAACTCTCAGGGTGTTAAAGACTACTTAGGTGTAGAACTTATTGCAACCGGAGCTAAATTTACAGACCGCAATTTAAGAGAACTTGATTATAATAGTATTCAGGTTAGTGCATGGACTTCAGATGAGCACAAAAATGAGCTTATCAAGCAGGTTATCATGAACTACTTGAAGAAATTCAAAGAGTTGGATGCTGAACTGAAACGTAAGAAATTTGACCTTACAATCGGTGATGAACTTCCAACTGGTATCATTCAATTGGCGAAAGTTTATATCGCTAAGAAACGTAAGATCGGTGTCGGTGATAAGATGGCGGGTCGTCACGGTAACAAAGGTATTGTATCTCGTGTTGTTCGTGATGAAGATATGCCATTCTTAGCTGACGGTACTCCGGTTGATATCGTTCTTAACCCTCTGGGGGTACCATCTCGTATGAACCTTGGACAGATTTTCGAAGCTGTACTTGGATGGGCTGGTAAAGACTTAGGTGTTAAGTTTGCAACTCCGATCTTTGACGGTGCTGATTTGGATGATTTGAACGAATGGACAGATAAAGCAGGTATTCCTCGTTATGGTAAAGCTTACCTTCACGATGGTGGTACAGGTGAACGTTTTGACCAGACTGCGACTGTAGGGGTAACATATATGTTGAAACTAGGTCACATGGTTGAGGACAAAATGCACGCTCGTTCTATTGGTCCTTACTCTTTGATTACGCAGCAGCCATTGGGTGGTAAAGCTCAATTCGGGGGTCAGCGTTTCGGAGAGATGGAGGTTTGGGCAATCGAGGCCTTCGGTGCAGCTCACATCCTTCAAGAGATCTTAACGATCAAATCAGACGATGTAAACGGACGTTCTAAAGCGTACGAGGCAATTGTTAAGGGTGAACCAATGCCGGCTGCAGGTATTCCTGAGTCACTGAACGTGTTACTACACGAGCTTAAAGGTCTTGGTTTAAGTGTAAATCTTGAGTAAAATGCATATTTAGTTATTAGGGGAAGGAGTTGCTCCTTCCCGATAACTATTTTCATGCTTTATATTTTTCAGAAATCAACTCTTTATACATTAGTATATGGCTTTTAGAAGAGAAAACAAGGTTAGAAATAATTTCACTAAGATTTCGATCGGTCTGGCGTCTCCTGAAGAAATTCTGGAGAACTCAAGCGGTGAAGTATTAAAACCTGAAACAATAAACTATCGTACCTATAAACCAGAGCGTGACGGTTTATTCTGCGAACGTATTTTCGGACCTGTAAGAGACTACGAATGTCACTGTGGTAAATACAAACGTATTCGTTATAAAGGTATTGTTTGTGACCGTTGTGGTGTGGAAGTTACAGAAAAGAAAGTTCGTCGTGAACGTATGGGACACATTCAGTTGGTTGTTCCTGTAGCTCATATCTGGTATTTCCGTTCTTTACCTAACAAAATTGGTTACCTTTTGGGTCTTCCAACTAAAAAGATGGATGCTATTGTTTACTACGAACGTTATGTAGTTATCCAGGCTGGTGTTAAAGAACAAGACGGTTTAGCTAAGTTTGATCTTTTATCAGAAGAAGAGTACCTAAATATTTTAGATGAGCTTCCTCGTGAAAATCAAATGTTAGACGATAACGATCCAAACAAATTCATCGCTAAGATGGGTGCTGAAGCATTGATTGATTTGCTTCAACGTCTGGATCTGGACACATTGTCTTACGAGCTACGCCATAGAGCTAATACTGACGGCTCACAGCAAAGAAAAGCTGAAGCATTGAAAAGACTACAGGTTGTAGAATCTTTCCGTGCTTCTAAACATAGAAATAAGCCGGAATGGATGGTCATGAAAGTGATTCCTGTTATTCCGCCGGAACTTCGTCCGCTTGTTCCACTTGATGGAGGTCGTTTCGCAACTTCTGACTTAAATGACTTGTATCGTCGCGTTATCATTCGTAACAACCGTTTGAAACGTTTGATCGAGATCAAAGCTCCGGAAGTAATCTTACGTAATGAGAAGCGTATGCTTCAGGAAGCGGTAGATTCACTTTTGGATAACTCAAGAAAATCGAGCTCAGTTAAGAATGATGCTAACCGTCCTTTGAAATCTCTTTCAGATAGTTTGAAAGGTAAACAAGGTCGTTTCCGTCAGAACTTATTGGGTAAACGTGTTGACTACTCTGCGCGTTCGGTAATTGTCGTTGGTCCTGAGTTGAAAATGCACGAATGTGGTATTCCTAAATTAATGGCTGCAGAGCTTTTCAAACCATTCGTTATTCGTAAGTTGATCGAACGTGGTATTGTTAAGACTGTGAAATCAGCGAAGAAAATCGTTGACAGAAAAGAGCCTGTAGTTTGGGACATCCTGGAACACGTGATGAAAGGTCATCCGGTACTATTGAACCGTGCCCCTACTCTTCACCGTCTGGGTATCCAGTCGTTCCAGCCAAAAATGATCGAAGGTAAAGCTATTCAGTTGCATCCACTGTCATGTACGGCCTTCAATGCCGATTTCGACGGTGACCAGATGGCGGTTCACTTACCATTGGGTAATGAAGCGGTTCTGGAAGCGCAAATGTTGATGCTTGCATCTCACAATATCCTTAACCCTGCGAATGGTGCTCCTATTACTGTACCTTCTCAGGACATGGTTTTAGGTCTTTATTATATCTCAAAACTACGTCCGGGTGCTAAAGGTGAAGGTTTGAAATTCTACGGTCCTGAAGAAGCAATTATTGCTTATAACGAAGGTCGTGTTTCTCTTCACGCTCCGGTTCACGTAATCGTTGACGATTTAGATGAGAACGGAAATCTTGTAGAAGTACTTCGTGAAACTTCTGTTGGTCGTATCATGGTAAATGAGTTCGTACCTAAAGAAGTAGGATATCTGAATGAGATTCTTTCTAAAAAATCACTTCGTGATATTATCGGTAATGTTATCAAAGTTTGTGGTGTAACCCGTACAGCACAATTCCTGGATGATATTAAAGATTTGGGTTACAAAATGGCGTTTAGAGGATGTCTTTCATTCAACCTTGAAGACGTTATTATCCCTGCACAGAAAGAAGAATTAGTACAGGAAGGTTATAAAGAAGTTGAGCAGATTTTGAATGACTATAACATGGGATTCATTACCTACAACGAGCGTTATAACCAAATTATTGATACATGGACACACGTTAACTCGAAGCTTTCTGATATTTTGATGAAGCAAATGGCAACAGATAATCAAGGGTTCAACTCTGTTTATATGATGCTTGATTCGGGAGCCCGTGGTTCAAGAGAGCAGATTCGTCAGTTATCTGGTATGCGTGGTCTTATGGCTAAACCGCAAAAAGCAGGTGCTGAAGGTGGTCAGATTATCGAAAACCCGATCTTATCGAACTTTAAAGAGGGTCTGTCGGTGTTAGAGTACTTTATCTCTACCCACGGTGCTCGTAAAGGTCTTGCGGATACGGCGTTGAAAACGGCCGATGCCGGATATTTGACTCGTCGTCTTGTTGACGTTGCTCAGGATGTGATTATTCACGAAGAGGACTGTGGTACTTTACGTGGTTTGATCTGTACTGAGATTAAAAATAATGAAGAGGTTGTTGCGTCTCTGTTTGAGCGTATCTTAGGTCGTGTATCTGTACACGATATTCAACACCCGCTTACAGGTGAAATTATCTGTAACTCAGGTGAAGAAATCAACGAAGATATGGCAAGAGCTATTCAAAACTCTCCTATCGAACGCGTAGAAATCCGTTCTGTATTGACTTGTGAGTCTAAGAAAGGTGTTTGTGCTCGTTGTTACGGACGTAACCTTGCTACCGGTAAAATGGTACAAAAAGGTGAAGCGGTTGGTGTTATTGCTGCTCAGTCAATTGGTGAGCCGGGTACACAGCTTACACTTCGTACGTTCCACGTCGGGGGGGTTGCTTCGAATATCGCAGCTATCTCTAACGTAACTTCTCGTTATGACGGTTTCCTTGAAATCGACGAGCTTCGTACTGTAGAAGCGGCAGATGAAACTGGTAAAAATGTACAAATCGTTGTTAGCCGTCTGGCTGAGCTTCGTATTGTTGATCCAAACACTAAAATTGTGTTGACTACAACTAACATCCCTTACGGTTCGAAATTATATTTCAACCCGGGTGATTCACTGAAAAAAGGTGATGTTATTTGTGAATGGGATCCATTTAATGCCGTTATCGTTTCTGAGGTTGCCGGTCGTGTTGAGCTTGAAAGCGTTATTGAGAACATTACTTACAAAATCGAATCGGATGAGACAACAGGTCTTCGCGAAAAGATTATTATTGAATCTCGCGAGCGTACAAAAGTTCCTGCTGCTAACATCGTAGATAAAAACGGTAATATCATCAAAACTTATAACCTTCCGGTGGGTGCCCACTTGTTGAAGGAAGAGGGTGATGAAATCAAAGCCGGTGAAGAGTTCGTGAAAATCCCACGTGCCGTAGGTAAAGCGGGTGATATCACGGGAGGTCTTCCACGTGTAACTGAGTTGTTCGAAGCTCGTAACCCATCTAACCCTGCTGTTGTTGCAGAGATCGATGGTGAGGTTAAGTTCGGTAAAGTAAAACGTGGTAATCGTGAGATCTCCGTTACATCTAAAACTGGTGAAACTAAGAAGTATCTAGTGTCACTTTCTAAACAAATCCTTGTTCAGGAAAATGACTACGTTCGTGCAGGTACTCCACTTTCTGACGGTGCTACGACTCCGGCTGATATCCTTAACATTAAGGGGCCTACAGCTGTACAAGAGTACATCGTGAACGAAGTTCAGGACGTTTACCGTCTTCAGGGTGTGAAGATCAACGACAAACACTTCGAGGTTATCGTTCGTCAGATGATGCGTAAAGTAACTATTGTTGATCCGGGTGATACTCGCTTCCTGGAAGCACAGATTATTGACAAACATGATTTCATGGAAGAAAATGATCGTATCTGGGGCAAAAAAGTAGTTATGGATGCGGGTGATTCTCAAATCCTGAAACCAGGACAGATTGTTACTCCTCGTAAATTACGTGATGAGAACTCAATGTTGAAACGTCGTGATATGAAACTAGTAGAAGTTCGTGATGCAATCCCTGCGACTTCATCTCAGAACCTACAAGGTATTACACGTGCGGCTCTTCAAACAACAAGCTTTATCTCAGCTGCTTCGTTCCAGGAAACTACAAAAGTCCTTAACGATGCTGCTATCAATGGTAAAATTGACAGACTTGAAGGTTTGAAAGAGAACGTTATTTGCGGTCACTTGATTCCTGCCGGAACAGGTCAGCGCGATTTCGAGAAAATTATCGTTGGTCCAAAAGAAGAATACGAGAAAGCATTTGCTACTCGCAGAACTTTGATTGACGTTGAATAATATAAAAAGGGTGTCCGGTTCGGACACCCTTTTTTGATTTAAATAGGTCTTATTCTGCTTAAACATATCTCACAATTCTTATCCTGTTTAATATCTGAAACTACTACCTCCCAGAAACTCTCTGAGTAAAGAAGTAGAAGGAATCTCTCTTTCGTAAATCGGTTTGAAGTAATTCAGAAATTTAAGTAAGCGATACGCTTCCGCATATTCTTTGCAATTCTGCGGAACCTCTTTCAATAATGGCTCTGCATGATTCTTGATTACGGGAAGTTCAAACAGCAAAGCCGAATTAAACATCACATCGGCATTCTCCTGATACGGGAAAATCCACTTCTCCTCTCCCCTTCTCACACTCTCCCATCTCGCAATTGTATCTTTTGCCGAATACTTACGGTATTTACTGTCGCGGATTATGCGGCGCAATAAACGATTATCGGTCGTCGGTATCCAGTTATGATCATCCAGCGAAATCGTTGTCAGTGCCGATACATAAATCCTGAATTTCAGCTTTTCATCGATCGAAGGCGTCAGATCCGGGTTTAAGGCATGTATACCCTCAAGCAGCAGTACATTATTTGGCTTCAGCTGAATAGATTTTCCTTTATACTCCCGTTGTCCTGTTTCGAAATTAAACGTAGGCAGTTCTACCTTCTCTCCTTCCAGTATCCGGTCCAGATCTTCATTGAATTTAACAAGGTCTAATGCATACAATGATTCAAAATCATGATCACCATTTTCGTCAAGCGGCGTATTATCCCGGTTCATGAAATAATCATCCAGCGAAATAGCAATCGGACGAATCAGATTCGTCATCAGCTGAATACTTAAACGTTTTGAGAATGTTGTTTTCCCCGAAGAAGAAGGACCTGATATCAGAATAACCTTTACATCCTTCCGGCTCGCAATATCGTCTGCGATATGTGATATTCTCTTCTCGTGCAAAGCTTCCGACAATTTAATCAGATCACCTGTCAGGTCCATAGAAATAGCTTTATTGAGCTCCCCTACATTTTGCAGACCAATAATCTTATTGAATTTCACATTCTCAGAGAATACTTCCAGTAGTTTCGGCTGATGAAGCGGATATTCCATGATATTCGGATTCTCGCGGTTCGGAACTTTCAGCAGGAACCCTCCGTTATAAATCTGAATATCCCACAAATTGATATAGCTCGTTGAAGGAGCCAGACAACCGTAATAATAATCTACCAGATCGCCGAGTTTGTAATATGAGTAATAGCTGTCGCCTGTCGATTTAAGAAGATTATAAATATCCATCTTATTTTTATGTCTGAAGAGATCCAGCACCTCTTCATATTGTCCCTCCAGTCTCTTGAAATGCAAATCTTCATTTACAATCTCATGCATCCGTTTTTTTATAGCCTCCAGTTTCTCGGCATCTATCGGCTCTGTGTGTGTGATTGTGAAATAATATCCTTTTGAGATCGGATGCTCAATCCTCAGTTCAGCTCCCGGATACAAATCTTCTACTGCCTTGTAGAGAATAAAACACAGAGAGCGGGTATAACATCTCATCCCCGATGACGATCTGATATCTATAAACTCAATATCTTTGGCATTATATACTCTGAAACGGAGACCTTCAGTTTTATTATTTACACGTGCAGCGATTAGTTTAAAAGGAAGTTTTAATTCTATTAACTCTGCAATTTCAATAAGTGATGTACCTACGGGAACACAATGGAAGGTTTTTGTGTTCTTACAATATACGCGAACTTCATTTTTCATTGCGATTACTTATTAAAAGGTTAAATGAATATTCAGAGTTGGAATCCTGTATATTAAACGATAGGATAAGTATTAACTCTTATAGTCAGATTCGGCCTGTAAATATTCTTTATGTTTTGTTTGTGAGGTAAATATAGTAAATGTTATTACACTCTTATTACAAACAAACTTTATTTGCCGAATATACAAATTATAAGAAATCATGTGGGAATTTTCGGTTCTTTTTTATTTAAATTTGCCCGAAATCACTATAAGACAGAATAATATAACCAACAAAACAGTAATTTTAAAACAATGAATTATTCATTCTATGATTTTTTGACTCTTTGCGGTTCACTGGGAATGTTCCTTTACGGGATGAAGGTGATGAGCGAAGGGTTGCAAAAAGTAGCCGGAGACAGGCTTCGTGGGATTCTAGCCACGATGACTAAGAACCGAGTAATGGGCGTTCTTACCGGGGTGCTTATCACTGCTCTTATCCAGTCTTCATCCGCAACAACTGTAATGGTTGTTAGTTTCGTGAATGCAGGTCTTTTGACACTGGCGCAATCTATCACGGTTATTATGGGTGCCAATATTGGTACGACGGTAACTGCCTGGATTATCTCTTTATTCGGATTCAAATTTAGTATTAGTGTTATTGCACTTCCGCTGATTGGTCTGGCTATTCCTTTTATTTTCTCTTCTAACAGTAAGCGAAAGTCATGGGGTGAGTTCATGGTTGGTTTTGCTTTCTTGTTTATGGGGCTTGACTTTCTTAAAAATGCCGTTCCCGACATTAAGAGTAACCCCGAGATTCTTCAATTCCTTACGGAGTATACGCAAATGGGATTTGCTTCTACTCTCCTATTCCTTTTAATTGGTTCAATTCTTACCGTAATCGTACAATCTTCAAGTGCGACAATGGCTATTACGCTGATTATGTGTAGTAAAGGATGGATTTCATTCGATATTGCAGCAGCCATGGTTCTTGGTGAGAATATTGGTACTACTATCACAGCAAATATCGCAGCAATTAATGCAAACGTTTCTGCAAAACGTGCGGCTCTGTCTCACCTTATGTTCAATGTATTTGGTGTAACATGGGTACTTATCCTCTTCAAACCGTTTATCGCGATGATCAACTACATCATGATTGAATACGGTTTAGGTGATCCGGCAGCATTAATTAATCTGACACACAATATGTCTTCTCAGACTCAGGCATTGATCGAAAGCAAAGAAGTATTGACAGATCCGCAGATGATCGCTCTTCGTCAGGAGTACATCGAAGGACAGGGTTCAGTTGCTTATGCTTTATCTATGTTCCATACTATTTTCAATATCACGAACATGTTTATCATGATCTGGTTTGTAAAAGGTTATGTATGGGTTGTTTCGTCACTTATCAAACAAAAACAGAACGAAGAGGATTTCCATTTACAATACATCTCTACAGGTATGCTTTCAACAGCTGAATTCTCAATTGTTCAGGCTCGCAAAGAGATTCTTGTGTATGTGGAAAGAACACAGCGTATGTTCCATTTTGTACGTGAGTTGCACAAAGAGAAACCAAACAGTGAGGAGTTTGTAAAACTGTTCTCGCGTATTGAGAAATACGAAGGCATCAGTGACCGTATGGAGATTGAGATAGCGAACTATCTGAATCTGGTTTCCGAAGGTCGTCTAAGCTCTGAGAGTAAGTCTGCAATTCGTCGTATGATGACGAAAGTAACCGAAATCGAAAGTATCGGTGACAGCTGTTTCCACATCGCACGTACGATCAATCATAAAGCTAAAACGCATACAGAGTTTACAGAAGAGATGAATCAGCACATTGAGCGTATGTTCGATATGATCGAAGACGATCTGGCTGCTCTTCACAGTCTGATGGCTAAAGATGCGAACGAAGAGACAATTACAAAAATGGAGTTCGAAGGCATGCACAATCGCGAAAAAGAGATCAACAACTATCGCGGTATGTTACGTCGTCAGAACCTCGAAGATGTAAATGCAAAACTTTATACATACCAGGCAGGAACAAACTACATGGATATCATCATGGAGTGTGAGAAACTTGGTGACTACGTAATGAACGTAGTTGAAGCTGTTGAAGAGAAAAAACATCACCAGCAACTTAAACAACCGAACTAATCATTCGTGATTTAAATAGATCAAAAGGAGCTTTTCCGCATCTGCGGATTAGCTCCTTTTTTCATTTTAAATATCCGTTTGCTCTTCCCGGAATTAAATTTGCAGCTGCCTTTTATTTTTCTATATTTGTATTTCAGAGTCAGAAGAAGATCAAATAATTCAGATATCATTTATATGAAAAAACTAAACTTAGTAGTACTGTTTGCAATCCTTTTGTTAGCTACATCAGTTTCTTTTGCACACACCAAAAAAGCGGGCAAATCCAAAAAAGCTCAGACAACATTAAATACCGGAGCACAGGATCGTGCTTTGTGGGTAAACTGTTTATGGAAAATCTCTTATCCGGTTATTCACAACCTGGCAGAAGGTACACTTCGTCAGAATATGCCGGTAGAAGCTGCACCGAATTATTCGGGCGATCCTTATAAAATGACGTATCTCGAAGCCGTTGGCCGTACGATGGCAGGAGTTGCTCCCTGGCTCTCTCTTCCGGATGATGATACCGCAGAAGGAAAGCTTCGTAAACAAATGCGCGAAGATGCAATCAAAGGCCTTACCAATGCCGTAAATCCTGATTCTCCCGATCGCTTAAACTTTACTGAATATCCGCAACCGATTGTGGATGCCGCATACCTGGTTCATGCATTTATGCGTGCGCCTAAAGCATTGTGGGAGCCTCTGGATGACGTGACGAAACAACGTTATGTGGATGCATTCAAATCGCTTCGCGACCGTACGGGCGCTTATAACAACTGGCTTCTCTTTGCCGGACTTACCGAATCATTCCTGGCTCAGATTGACCAGCAATCAGATCCTTTCCGTATGATGGTAGCCAAAAACAAAGTGAAAGAATGGTACGTGGGTGACGGATGGTACAGCGATGGGAAGAAATTCAGTATGGACTATTACAATGCTTACGTAATGCACCCGATGATGGTTGCAATGCTGGAAAACCTTCAGCCATTAAAAAAAGCAACTGCTGAGGAATACGAAGAAGCTCTGAACCGCATGGTGAGACATGCCGAGTTCTCCGAACGTATTATTGGCCCTGACGGAACCTATCCGGCATTCGGTCGTTCGGTAACTTACCGTACGGCAGCTTTCCAGTCGCTGGCTGATGTTGCTCTTCGCGAAAAGCTTCCGGCTCATATATCACCGGCACAGGTTCGTTGTGCGCTTACAGCCGTTCATCGTAATATGTACGAAGGAAATCAGAACTTTAATGACAAGGGATGGCTGGTATTAGGATTTAACGGAAGTCAGCCTGAAATAGCCGATTTCTACACATCTACAGGTAGTTTATATATGGCGACATTGAGTTTCCTTCCTTTAGGTTTACCGGCCGACAATAAGTTCTGGACGGATGCTCCGGCTGACTGGACAACGAAGAAAGCCTGGAAAGGTGTTTCCTTACCGAAAGACTATAAAGTGGAATATTAATTCTGAGATAATATTATTTATATAACAAGGAGAGGTTGTCTGACCAATTTGGTTTCAGACAGCCTCTCCTGTTTATAGTTTCTTGATCACACCGTTAAAAGATATCTTATCTGAATATTTCACAAAGCATTTATCCGATTTCTTGTATACGGAAACAAGGATATAATACAGGTTGTTGATAATTAACTTATAGTCAGCCGATTTCTTATTCTCTCTTATCTTCTCTAGTCTGACATCAGTGTATTCAATCTGATTAGAGGACAAGACCTCTCTATAAATTTCAGGATCAAATTTAACCTCCACATTGCTTCCGTCCATTGCCAGAAAGCAATTGGTTGCGTATCTGACAGGATCTTTCGAGTCAGAAATAAAAAACTCTCTGGCTTCGATCATAAACATTCTGCTTTCGACCAGTTGAGTTGAATAATCATCGGACTTGTTATTCGGATAAGAATTTGAACTTTTGCTGCTTATAGATAATAGCAAAAAGAACAGGCAAGTTAGAAGTTTCGTTTTCATAGGCAAAATATTTAATACACATAAAATGCATCAATGGCCGCTTTAGTTCCTACTTTAAGTCCAGCACCTTTGGATCCTCTTAAAGAGCGACTTTCAGCAATGATAAGTATTTTGCGAATATATAATAATATTGAATAAAAACAATACTCACAGATATTTTTGTTTATACTTCTATATCTTAGTATCCTTATGCTAATAGTGAGGGGATGAAGTTATATGCATTTGGAAATCTAATAAAGCAAAAAGCAACATTTTTATAACTTAAATAAACAAATAGTCAAAAAAATCCTGTTCGGATTTTTAATCAAAACTTTGAAGAAAAAAGAGCCAAAAGAGACTTAAAAATAGATGAAAGTAGCACTTTGTATGTTTCAAGGCAGCAAAATAAATTTTGCTCCTTTGTTTTTCAATTTTCCTACGGTCGAATCCAAAAGTTTAACCGTACATTTCTGCCGCGAGATACGTATATAAATATATTTTCAACCGTATATTGCGGCAAAATCAACCGTATATCGTGGCGCGTTTATACGGTTGAAAATCCGCGTTTGTACGTCTCTGATTACCAGATGGTTACTAAGTCGTGCAGGTTTGGCTCTGTCTTCATAAAGAAAAACAGCATTCAAAAGAGCCTGTTCTGAGCGATTAGCGAAAATCAAAAAGCTACAATAAACTCTTTTATAGCACCTTTTTGTCAATATAGAAGGTTGCGTACCGCTTGCAGATAGTTATCCAGTTTACCACTCTTTACTATCTTTTTTCGCAGTCTTTTCTCCCCTTCCGGATACAGATATTCCCATACAGCCTGAAGTTTAGTCAGAATCTGATGTTCGCCTTGCAATGAGTTGCGGTAGATTTCAACAAGCTCGTCATGCATTTTACGGATTTTTTCTCTTTTCTCTGCATCCGTCATAGTAGTATTATTCTTCCACTCCCATGCCAGAGCAGGATTCTCAAGTAATCCTCTGCCGATCATAATGCCGGATAGATTCGGATAAAGTTCAAGAGTATGATCGATCTCTTCGATTGTTTTTATATCACCGTTATACAGCAAAGGATGTTTGCAGCGTTCATAGAATTGCCCGAAAGCTTCCATATCTACATCACCTTTGTACTGTTGTTTACCCAGTCGGGCATGAACAGTCAGTTGCGACAGATTTGTATCATTGATCATATCCATCAAAGCAAGTCCCTGTTCAGGTGAGTCCCATCCAAGACGTATTTTCAATGAGAAAGTCATATCTGTACGTTGATTAACAGCCTCAAGTAAGGTTTTTACTTCGTCTCCGAACGGAAGTAGCCCTGCACCTTTGTGCTTATTTGCAATTAACGGAAACGGGCATCCCATGTTCAGGTCTGCACGCGTATAGCCATGTTCGCGAAACTTATCCGCAATACGATTTAGTTCATCCGGAGTTGATGCAATCATCTGCGGAATCGCATGCGACAGCTGATTATTTTCTGGTAGAATATCGCGCAATTCTCTGTTGCGGAAATCCCCTCTTTCAATTCGTACAAATGGAGTGTAATAGTTATCTACTCCTCCGAAATACTTAGCATGAAGCTCTCTGTAAACCGATTCGGTAAAACCTTGTAAAGGAGCAAACTCGATCTTAATCTTATTTTTATCCATATATTTAATTATTCTTTTGCGAAGTTACCGCTTTTA
>JBOFKD010000304.1:0-24014 GCA_051657165.1 Bacteroidales bacterium
TTATAAGCTGAAATAAGCTTATATAGCTTATAAAAATGGCTGTAATTGATTTAATTCATCAAATCAAATTACAGCCATTTTTTTTGTTAAAAAGGAGCCCGTAGCTCAAAAAGTACAACCTTTTTCAGTGCCCTCCATATATGGCCGCTCTTTTTTTTATCCTATTTCATCCAGATTATTATACTTAAATGCCCACTTACCCTGCATAGGTGCTCCGGAAGGTGCTGCATAAATGATATCATCCGGTTTCCATGTCTTATTCTTTAGCTTTATATCAAATAAGTCCTGTGATAAATTATAAATATCCTCTTTTTCCCAGGGAAAAGCACTACAAGGATATTTCACAGAACCAAGACAATATTTTGCGAAATAAGTTTTTCTGAATATAAACAAATGAGATTGCTTCCGTACTCCTTTTTTGCGTGTGTACATTGCTACATTCACGTGAATTTTCTCAAAAGGCACAACAGTCTTCGATTTTAGCAACATACAGTATTTTACTGTTACCTCTTTCCTTTCATCATCAATTGTTACCTCATAAATCATATGATCATCACCGGTATAATATTTCCCTCCATGTGCATTCATATATGCAATGATAAATACAGCAAGCGTAAAGACAACAATCCAGATTCCAGATACAAAAGTACTTATGAATATGGCTGCAACCAAAGCTAATGAAAGATTAAAAAGAATCCATGGCCAGAATTTACGGTTATACCATTCTATCCTTTGCCATATATTCGGAAGTGATTGTGTTTTATAAGTCCTTTTCATAATAATAGCTTTAAAGGGTGTATTCGCGTCCAATATAGTATTTAAATTTG
Source organism: Bacteroidales bacterium (assembly GCA_051657165.1). Taxonomy (GTDB): domain Bacteria; phylum Bacteroidota; class Bacteroidia; order Bacteroidales; family UBA7332; genus UBA7332. The sequence continues at coordinate 828 of JBOFKD010000304.1, forward strand.
ACATTCTGTTTTTTTATATCCTTTTTTTGCTATTTTCGCAAAAAAACAAGCGAATACTTCTATTATTATCCTTTTAAATATGAAATCACAACCTGCTAAGATCGTCTACAACTGGAATAATTACTATTTATTCAGTATCTTGCTAATCTTTCTGTTAGTAGCTCTTTTTCTTGCATTTTATGCCAATAGTATGATGGAGATTGTCACATTCTTAACAATTGGTCTCATTCAGGTCATTCTAAGCTTCACATACCTTCGTCTGAGAGTTGTTTTACGGAATGAGCCCTACCTCACTTTAGGAGGATGGAGCCTGCCTTTATCATGCATAGAGGGAGTTGAAACAAACAAGTTCAGAGTAAAAATATATTACCACGAAATATCGGGTACACAGATTAAGACTAAGAGTTTTTTCATTAAAAACCCCGGCAAATTTGTTTCTGACTGGAAACTTAATGAAACAACGAATTCTTAATCAGGATTCATTATTAAGAAGACTATCAGCGGTATCCTGATGGTCCAGGTGCTGAATATTTCTTCCCTGAATAAGATATACTGCTGATTCAGCAATATTTGTAGAGTGATCTCCAATACGCTCAATATTATACGAAATTGCATTAATAGCCAGTATATCGGTCAACTCCTGCTCTAAAAGCTGGCGTGAGGCATACATCTTTGGAAGCTCCTGCCCTATTTCATAGAAATGACGATCTACTTCATCATCCATTTCGATTACATTTCTGGCTAACTCAGGCTCGCTATCCGTAAAAGCTTTAATAGCATTTTTAGCCATTGACACAACGATATCAAGCATTTGACGAAGCTTGTCTTTAAATGCATTAAACAATTCATTGTGAATATCTGCCTGTTTGAGAAAGTTTGCAATATTCAGCGAAAGATCTCCTATCCTTTCCAAATAAGCTGTCATATCATAATATGCGATAATAATGCGCAGATTAGTGGCTCTTGGTGTATATAACACAATCGTATTTATCACTTCGGAGCGAATCTTCACTTCTAAACTATCAATAATCAGCTCGTTATTTTTGATAGTAGTATAGACGTCCTCATTCGTATTATCGTCCATCATTTCTCTGATCATTTCCAGTTGAGAGAATACCTCTATCGTCATTACCTGGAAATCATTCGTTATTTTGCTGAATACTTTTTCTTTTAATGTCATCATAGTCTGTAGATATTTCAGTGGTTACTTAAAGCAGCTACTAAATACGTAGTTATCCGAACTGCCCGGTCAGATACTCTTCCGTGCGTTTATCAGAAGGATTAGTAAACATAACTTTTGTTTCGTCATATTCGACCAGTTGCCCCAGATACATAAACATAGAATAATCCGATATACGTGCTGCCTGTCCCATATTATGTGTCACAATAATTATAGTAAAATCATTCTTTAGTTCGAGCAGTAATTCTTCTATCCGGTTGGTTGCTATAGGATCAAGAGCTGATGTAGGTTCATCCATGAGCAGGACTTCAGGTTTAAGAGCTAAAGCCCGGGCAATGCATAATCTTTGTTGCTGTCCCCCCGAAAGAAAGGTACCTTTCTTAAACAATGAATCTTTAACTTCTTCCCAGAGACCAACGTTCCGGAGATTTGTTTCAACAATTTCGTCTTTTTCTTTTTTAGAAAGGCTTATTCCGTTTAATTTATAGCCGGCAATTACGTTATCATAGATACTCATAGTCGGAAATGGGTTTGGTCGTTGAAATACCATTCCTGCAATTCTCCGTACTTCCATAGGGTTCATCGTCAGTATATTCCGGTCATCAATAAGTATTTCTCCGCATATCTTTATATCAGGATATAGTTCATGCATTCGGTTAACAGCCCTCAGAAGTGTACTTTTCCCACAACCGGAAGGTCCCATTATTGCTGTTATTTTATTTCTTTCAATGGATGCACTTACTTCATTTACAGCATTCTTACCGGGTGTATATGAAATAGAAACATCCTTAAATTGAAGAACAGGATTATCAATCTGTAACATTTATAGATTTTATTATTAGTAATTATCAATGTATACGCCATTTTCGGGCTACACTTTTAGCTGCAATATTTAAGATCAGAATCAGAATTAAGAGAAACAGAGATGAACTCCATATCATATCCACCAGATTCGGATCATTATAAAACTGCCATATCAAAAGAGAAACCGCACTTGTTGGCTTCATCACGTCCCAGTTCACAACTGTAGAACCGAGAGCAGTAAGCATAAGCGGAGCAGTTTCTCCTGTAACCCGGGAAACGGCCAGCAAAATTCCTGTAAATAAACCTCCAAATGCTGAAGGAAGTAACACTTTAAGGATAACACTCGTATAAGATGCTCCAAGCGCAAGACCTGCTTCCTTCAAACTTACGGGAAGCATCTTTAAAGTTTCTTCCGTTGATCTTATGATCAGTGGAAGCATCATAATAGCCAGAGCCACACTACCTGCTAAAGCTGAGTAACTACTCAAAGGTTTTACTACCCAGAAGTATACAATAATACCAACAACAATTGAGGGTGTTCCCTGAAGCAAATCTGTAAGTGTACGAATGATATGGGCAAATTTGCTTTTCTGATTTTCTGAGAGATAGATTCCGGCCATAATACCTGAAGGTATTGCAATCAACGAAGCTATCGCAACCATTATTAATGTTCCCGTTATACCATTAGCGATACCTCCGGGGATTAATTCACCTTCATTCTTTGCATAAATGGCTTCTAGTGTATTAGGTGCTGCTTCTGTAAAAAAGCTGAGGTTAATTTGCTTATAACCTTTCTTTATCAATTCCCATATAATAAGCACAAGAGGGATTGCTGTTAGCGAAGCTATTATGCATATACCCCAGAAAAACAAACGATCTTTTGTTTTTCTGTAAACGATTAATCTCTTATTTACCGGTTGTGATGTCATGCTTTGCTAAATTTTGAAATAATAATTTTACCAATAAAATTTATAATCGCCGTTATTATAAATAATAGTAATCCTATAGCAATCAGTGAGCTTAATTTCAGGCCATCGGCTTCACCAAACTGGTTCGCTATAATACTTGCCATCGTATTTCCCGTAGCTGACAATGATTTTGGAATATTTTCTGTATTACCAATCAGCATGGTCACTGCCATTGTTTCGCCCAGTGCCCGCCCGAGAGCAAGCACATAACTGGCAAAGACCCCTGATCCGGAATTTGGCAATATTACATGTGATATAACCTCCATGCGTGTTGCCCCTAAACTGTATGCTCCTTCTTTCAAATCTTTTGGTACCATTGATATAAACTCTGAACTTAGTGATGAGGCATAGGGTATGATCATTATAGCCAGAATCAGTGATGCTGTTAGTACCCCAAAGCCTTGTGTTGATAAATTCAGCTCAACCATAACCGGACGTAATGTGTAAAATCCCCATAAGCCGTAAACAATGGATGGAATTCCGGCCAGTAATTCGACAACAGAACTTATAATGACAGCAGCTTTCGTTCCCCGAAAATACTCTCCGGTAAACAAAGCCACAGAAAGCGAAAAAGGCAAACAGAACAATAACGCCAGAAACGAAGTCATTACTGTACCTGCTATAAACGATAAAGCACCGTATTCTTCCTGATCCGGGCGAGGATTCCATTCTGCTGTCCCTATAAATTTGAAAAATCCGAAATAACGAAATGCTTCTAAGGATCCGCTGACCAGAGAATATACAATACCGGCACATATAAGTAATACAAACGCAGCACAAAGGATTAATAGTCCTCTGAATATTTTATCTTTCATATACTTGCTCTTTTACTTCAATGATTTACCTTCATAAGTCACGGTTTTGATGATTTCTTTTGCCTGCCGGATAGCCGATACCGGCAACGGTGAATAATTTACTTCAGACGTCAGTGCCTGAGACACTGAATCTGTCAGCCATTCCATTAATTGCACAGTAGCCTGAGCCTGAGCCAGACTCCGGTTGTTATATTTTTGTTCTTTGTATATAACAATCCAGGTAAAACAAGAAATCGGATATGCATCAGGATTGGGTGAATCGGTGATCATCGTACGGGTATCTGATGGAAGTTCTCCGGATGCAGCTGCTGAAATACTTTTATCAGAAGGCTTGATATATTTACCCGAATGATTTTGTAACAAAGCAAATGGTATTTTAGCCGCAAAAGCATATTCGGAACCTATATATCCTATTGTTCCTATAGTCTGACTCACGAGTCCGGCTATAGCAGGATTACCTTTTGCAGCTACTCCTGCAGGCCATTTTAATGATTTACCTTTACCTACTACTTTCTCAAATTCCGGACTGACTTTACACAGATAATCAGTAAAAACATAAGTTGTTCCGCTGCCATCTGATCTGTATACAGGATAAATAGCTGATTCCGGAAGAGTTACTTGCGGGTTTACAGCTTTTATTTGTGCGTCATTCCATTTGGTGATTTTACCTAAATACATATTAGCTATAATTTCTCCCGTCAGTTTCAGATTTTCTATCCCGGGCAGATTATATCCCATCACAATAGCACCCATGCAAGTTGGAATATGAATAACCGGAGCAGGCATTTTTGCCATATCTTTGTCTGACATAAATGCATCAGTAGCTCCAAAATCAACAATACAATCTCTGAGACTGCGAATACCTCCTCCACTGCCTATCCCACCATAGACAACGTCTATTTTTGTGGAATCCGTAAATGCCTTAAATGTCACATCATAATATGGCAACGGAAATGTAGCACCTGCACCTGTCAGACTTACATCTGTTACCTTCTGGTCTTTCTTTGATATACACGATGAAAGAATACCTATCAGAAAGAATAGAATCACTTTTTGCATTCTACTGGTATTAACTTTAAACTCCATTATTACTTGTTTATTTTTATGCCTTTGATTCATATATCAAACATTTAAGCAAGTATGTTTGTTCCGTATTCTATGACTTTTATTTAGTTATATTTAGAGAATAAAAGCAGCCAGGACTGCTATTCGAGTAAATTATTATAATTCTAATTCAACTATATAATCAATATCACCCGGTACTTCGGCAAATTTCAGCACGAGACCATCCTTATCTTGTTTGAAACTGACCTGTGATTTATCTTTATACAGGAGAGCTTTTTTCACTTTAGTATCTTTCAAGGGTATGAATAATGCATTATCCTGTAAGTTCAGAATATGCACATAGAGTTTATTTCCTTTTTGCGTCGTTACTCCCCAGTCTCTTGGTGATATAATACCTCCACGTGTTCCGTAAATAGTCTCTCCGTATATTTTCATCCAGTCACCTACCTCTTTCATCCGCTCAATCGAAATAGCAGGTAAAGATCCATCCGGCTGTGGACCAATATTCATCAATAGATTTGCATTCATACCTGCCGCTTTCACCAGATAGTGAATCAAAGTTCGTGGCGATTTATAGTTCTGATCGACAATCTTATATCCCCACATTCCATTCATCGTATTACATGTTTCCAAAGGCAGAGGACTTATATTCTGTCCGGATAATCCGGCGCTGTTTTCACCCGGTAAATCACGCTCAAATATTTGCAGATCCTCTCCTTCAAATGGCGTAATATGATGATTATTTCCTATAAGACAAGTCGGTTGCAGATTATGGATATTTGCATACATTTTTGGAAACTGCCAGTCGAAGTCCGGATGCTGATCATGATCCCACCAGCCATCTAGCCATATTGCACCAATATCACCATAATTTGTCAGTAATTCTGATAGCTGATTATTCATAAACTGATCATACGTTTTCCATTCTCCGTGAGATGTTCGCCCTGTACCTTTTCCGGTTCTTCCCAGCGGATAATAATCCTCGCGCGACCAGTCAAGAAGAGAATAATAAAGATGAAGTTTTATATCATGCTTCCGGCAAGCTTCGGATAACTCCTTTATAATATCTCTTTTGAAGGGTGTTGCTTTCATAATATTAAAATCAGAAAACTTTGTATCAAAAAGCGAGAATCCATCATGATGACGAGTAGTTATACAAATATACTTTGCACCGGAAGCTTTAATGGCAGCAACCCATTCATCAGCGTTAAAATTTGATGGATAGAAGCCTCCTGCCAGTTTTGCATATTCTTTGTGATTGAGATTTTTGTTTGTCATGATCCATTCACCGTCAGCGAGCATGCTATACAGTCCGAAATGAAGAAAAATACCGAATTTATTATCTCTGAACTCTTCCCGTGCTTTCAGGTTTTCAGTAGTCGGAACATAGTTTGTCTGAGCCAGCACCGGAGATGCCAGGGATGAAAGCATTAGGATGCCTAGTAGTTGTTTTCTCATGTAGAAGTAGTTTTTGGTATTTTGCAAATATATTTAATTCACAGCAGAAATATTGGCTTTAGTTATATTTATTACGAATGATGGAATGATAGATACGAGCAGAATAGATTCTCTAAATCAGAGACGACAGATATGTAATATTATTTGACTTCATGGCAGACTCATTCGTTGATATTAATTCTGAAGAGATCATTAATAGTAGTTATTCGCAGGAAGTGGAGAGGCAGATGCAAACGAATATACGTATATGTTAGAAGAATCAAAGGGTAGATTATTTTTTATATACGGTTGGTTTAGTTACGAGATACGGTTGATTTACTTTTCCGGTGCGCATCGGAAATACATCCGGTGCGCACCGGAATATATTCGCATGCGCATCGGAATTACAACCCATGCGCATGCGAAATATAAATGATGCAGTTGAAACAATTAAACAGCTCATATTAAGCATTTAATTGCCGGTTTATTCTGACTAAGAAGTACGATTAAAAATGCAAAGATATGCGTATTAGAAAATCCTCTTAAAACCAAGTTTCTTCCAGCAATTATCTATCTTTTATTACCAGTTCAATGCATGAATGGAATGGCAGCCTACTAAAGCAGCTGTTTCTGTTCTAAGCCTTGCTGTACCTAATGATACTGGAGAGAAGCCCTTTTCCAAAGCTAAAACAACCTCCTCTTCACTAAAATCACCTTCAGGACCAATCAAAATAGTTGCAGACTGTCCTTTAGTGTATGCATCTTTCAGGAAAATACGCTCCTGATCCTTATAGCAATGTGCAATAAATTTATCTCCTTCTAAATCTCTTTGCATAAAAGATTTGAAGTCTGCCATTTCATTCAGAACCGGAAGAGTTGCTTTTAAAGACTGCTTCATAGCCGAAACCATAATTTTACGAATACGGTCTGCTTTTATATCTTTTCGTTCAGAATAGCGGCATTTAAGCAATGAAATCTCGTCAATACCTATTTCTACTGCTTTCTCAACAAACCATTCTATACGATCCATATTCTTAGTCGGAGCTACGGCAATATGAATTTTAAAGTCGCGATCAGAAGGCTGATCAATCACCTCCAGTATTTCAATAGCTGTACGCTTGTGATGCGCACGGACAATACGGGAACGATAAAAATGACCATTTCCGTCTGTAATCATAATCTCTTCACCTTCCGTCAGGCGAAGAACCTTTGTACAATGTTGCGATTCTTCTTCTGACAATTCACCTGTTAAAAGAATATCGGGAGAATAAAAAATATGCATATGTTTAAGTTTTAGCGAATAAAAAAAGCGGCTAGTCGTAATCGACTAACCGCTGCAAAAATAATATTTATTTTTTGTATTATCCCAGAATTGCTCCTACGATCGTAGCTGACATACAAGATGACAATGCACCTGCAACCATTGCCAGCGGACCGTATTGTGTAAGCCATTCACGTTTATTCGGTGCTAGTGAACCAATTCCCCCGATCTGAATACCAATAGAGCTGATATTTGCAAAACCGCAAAGAATAAAAGTTACCATGATGATTGACTTCTGCTCAAGGAATGCACCTGCGTCTTTCAGAGATACGAAATCTGCATAAGCAACAAATTCATTGATGATCAATTTCTTTCCTAACAGACCTGCCACCAACGGAACGTCAGATGAACCAACACCCATTAACCAGGCAAGCGGTGTAAATAACATACCCAGAATGAACTCCAGATTAAATTGCTTGAACTGTCCGCTTGTGAAATCTACAACCCAATCATTCAGGCCTGTAAAGCGACCGATAAGACCACCTAACAGATAATTGGCAAAAGTTACAAAAGCAATAAATACAAGCAACATTGCTGCCACATTAACTGCCAGTTTAACCCCTTCAGATCCACCGTTAGAAATAGCATCCAGTGCATTCGATCCTACTGATTCAGAGGAAACAACCAAACCTTCATTTGGTTTTTCAGTCTGAGGCATCAGAATTTTTGAGAAAACGATTGCTGCAGGAGCTGCCATCACAGAAGCGGAAAGCAAATATTTTGCATACATAAGTCTGGCTGCCGGATCTCCTCCACCTAAAAGACCGATATAAGCAGCTAACACACCTCCTGCGATTGTTGCCATTCCGGCTGACATTACTAAGAAGATCTCAGAACGTGTCATTTCAGGAAGGTATTTCTTACTCATCAAAGGCGCTTCTGTCTGTCCCAGGAATATATTTGCCGAAACAGTAAGACCTTCAGCGCCGGAAATATTCAGCACTTTTTTAAGAGCCCATGCAATTACTACTACTACTTTCTGAATAATATTCAGATAATAAAGCAAACTCGTTAATGCCGAGAAGAAAATAATTGTTGGCAACACCTGGAATAAGAAAATGTAACCTGTTTTGTTCAGGTCAACCAAATCTCCTAACAGAAACTCTGTACCTGCTTTTGTAAAATCAAGAATCTTAACAAAAACCTTTCCAAAGATTTCAAAAAATGAACCAATAAATGGAACATAAAGGATACCCACAGCTAATAAAATCTGAAGCGCAAGTCCTACTCCTACCTGCTTCCAGTTAATAGCTCTCCGGTTTCTGCTGAAAAGTACGGCAATACAAATAAGGGAAAACATCCCTAACAAACCTCTCAGAAGAGAAGTCATTGTAAAACCTGCACCCTGTAGCAAATGATGCGGATTGGTTACTTTTGCGGTTTGCACAGCCGCAACAGAATCAGCTGCCAGCGTTGAATCAACAAATGCCGGTTCTACAGCCATTAGCCCTGTAAAACCTAGCAACATGCAAACGGTCAAAACAGGTTTCAGAATTGTTTTCTGTGGAGTCATATATCAATTAATATAGTTTTGATAGTTATATTATTTTTTCAAAAGTAAGCATTAGAAATGATATATGCCAAAGCACAATTCATTTATTTCTTTTTTCTTCCGAAAAAACGAATAAAAAAGGTACATTTGCTTTGAAAAAGCATTATTAATCGACTATTGCAAGATGATTCTTCCAAAAGACTTTATTAAACAAACTATTGATATACTCGGAGAAGATCAGTTTCGGGATTTTGAAACCGGTCTGAATGAAGAGGCTCCTGTAAGCATTCGTATAAACGGTAAAAAAGCTTCATTTGATGAGCTTTCTTATCTTCCCATAGCTGAAAAAGTAAAGTGGAGCGATACAGGATTCTATCTTCGTGAACGTCCCTCCTTTACTTTTGACCCTCTGTTTCATGCGGGTTGTTATTATGTGCAGGAAGCTTCTTCGATGTTTATAGAACAAGCGATCCGCACCTATGCGAATCGCCCTCTTACATATCTGGACCTATGTGCAGCACCGGGAGGAAAGACTACACTTGCTTATTCTCTTTTGCCGGAAGGAAGTATGGTTGTCTGTAACGAGATTATGCGTAACCGTTCGAATATCCTTGCCGAAAATATGACGAAATGGGGCGCTGACCGGGTGATTGTCACGAATAATTCCTCTGAAGATTACAGCGTGCTTACGCATACCTTTGATGTCATTCTTACTGACGTTCCGTGTTCGGGTGAAGGTATGTTTCGCAAGGATCCTGTGGCCATTGAAGAATGGTCTGCTGATAATGTAGATATGTGCGCTGTCAGACAACGCGGGATTATTGATCAAATCTGGCAAACTCTAAAACCGGGCGGGTTGTTAATCTACAGTACTTGTACCTACAATACAGCTGAAAATGAAGAAAATGTTCATTATATAGCTGAAACTTATGGTGCAGAAGTACTCCCCGTAAACACGGATAATTATCCGGAAGTCACAGGAGGTCTTACATATGATTATCCTGTTTATCGTTTCATGCCTCATAAGACGAAGGGTGAAGGCTTTTTTATGGCTGTTTTGCGTAAGCCGGATGATGAAATCTGCATGCCTTACAAATTAAAAGAGAAAAAAGGCAAGTCCAAAAAGTCATCTAAAGATGTGATAATCAAGACTCCGGATTATCTTTATGACTGGTTACTTCACAAAAATGATTTTGAAATTGTTACTGTGAATGAATCATTTATAGCAATACCTAAAAGTTATATTGATTTATACAGGGCTATTCAGGCAAATCTGAAAATTGTGAAAGCAGGTATTGATATTGCTCAGCAGAAAGGGAAAGATATGATTCCGGATCATGCGCTGGCTTTATCTCCTGAACTTAACAGAGAAATGTTTATTGAAGAAGAAGTTTCTGAGGAAAAGGCTATTCAATATTTACGCAAAGAAGCTATTGCTCTGAATGATGAGACTCCACGCGGGTATGTTCTGATAACTTATAAATCCAAACCTCTGGGATGGATGAAAAATATCGGTAACAGAGCCAATAACTTATATCCTCAGGAATGGAGAATACGCTCTCAGGTAAAATAAAGAAAATAGATATTAGTAGTAAAAAATAATATATATGAACCATTTAATATTATTAGCTCATCCGAATCCTAAAAGTTTTTCAACCTGGCTTACTGATGAGATCACTGAGTTTTTAACAATAAAAGGACAGAATGTTGTTGTACGCGATTTATATGCTATAGGTTTTAATCCTTTATTGACACGAAGTGATCTGGCGATGCTGCAACAGGGCGAAATCCCGGCGGATATTAAATACGAACAGGACTTATTGAAAGAAGCGGACGAAATAACTGTTATCTATCCTCTTTGGTGGGATAATGCGCCTGCTATATTAAGAGGTTATTTCGAACGTGTATATACAAATGGTTTTGCCTTCAAATATACGGATAAAGGGATGGTGGGCTTACTTACTGATAAAAAAGTAAGAATATTTACACCTATGGGAAACAGCTATGCAAACTATGACGCAAACGGCGGTATTGAAATTATGCGCCGGTCATTTGATGTTTGCAATTTCGAAACAGCCGGAATGAAAGTACTTGGTCATATGTATTTCGATCATGTTCCTTCAGCCAGCAAAGAAACGCTATTAAACTATATTGAAAAAGCAAAAGCATCTTATAATCTTTAACAGAAAACTATGTTTAACAAACTGATTTCTCAATCGCTTTCCATCTCTGAAAAGCAAATTGAAAATACAATTAAGCTTTTGAACGAAGGGGCTACAATTCCCTTCATTTCACGCTATAGAAAAGAACTTACCGGAGGTCTGGATGAAGTTGCTGTTGCTGCTATCCAGGAGGCATACGCTAAACTTTGTGAAGTAGAAAAACGTAAACAAACAATTTTGTCTACTATCGAAGAACAAGGGAAACTTACGGGCGATTTAAAAAAACGTATTGAAGATTGCTGGTCCGGTACTGAACTGGAAGATATTTATCTGCCATTTAAACCGAAAAGAAGAACTAAAGCTGAGATTGCCCGTGAAAAAGGACTCGAGCCTTTAGCTAAAATTATAATGGGACAACGCGAGCAAAATCTTTCTTCTAAGATTGATAAATTTGTTCAGGGTGATGTTAAAGACAGCGATGATGCTGTAAAAGGCGCTAAAGATATTATTGCCGAATGGATCAGCGAGAATGAAACTGCCCGTAACATTGTACGTAACAGCTTTGACAGAGATGCCATCGTGACAGCAAAGCTTGTAAAAGGCAAAGAAGAAGAGGCTGAAAAATACAGAGACTATTTTAACTTTGAAGAACCTCTTCGTCGCTGCTCATCTCACCGTCTGCTGGCTATACGTCGCGGAGAGAAAGAAGGGTTCCTGAAAGTTACAATTACTCCTTCGTCGGATGAAAAGGCTTTGGAGCGTATGGAACGCTTCTTTGTGAAAGGAAATAGCGAATCATCAGATATGGTGGCAGACGCTATGAAAGATTCTTATAAGCGTCTGATCCGTCCTTCTATCGAAACAGAATATGCGGCTACTTCTAAGGATAAAGCTGACGAAGAAGCAATTCGAGTATTTGCAGAGAATCTGCGTCAGTTACTTTTAAGTGCTCCCGTTGGTGAAAAACGCGTTATGGGTGTCGATCCGGGATACCGTACAGGCTGTAAGATTGTATGCCTGGATAATCAGGGTAACCTGCTTCATAATGAAACAATCTATCCGCATCCGCCTCAGAACGACAAATCTGTAGCTATGCGTAAAGTATCGCAAATGATTGAAGCCTATGATATCGAAGCAATTGCTATCGGAAACGGTACGGCAAGTCGTGAGACGGAATTCTTCTTCAAACAGATGCGCTTCCCGCGTGAAGTACAGGTGTATGTTGTAAGTGAAAACGGGGCATCTATCTATTCAGCGTCTAAAATTGCACGTGAAGAGTTTCCTCAGTACGATGTTACTGTTCGTGGAGCTGTTTCTATTGGCCGCAGGCTGATGGATCCTCTTGCCGAGCTGGTTAAGATTGACCCTAAAAGTATCGGTGTAGGCCAGTATCAGCATGATGTAGATCAGACAAAACTAAAAAAATCTCTTGATCAGACAGTCGAACTTTGTGTGAATCAGGTAGGTGTGAATCTGAATACAGCCAGCAAATATCTGCTTACTTATATATCTGGTCTGGGTCCTGCTCTGGCACAGAACATTGTAGATTATCGCAAAGAAAACGGTGCATTCACCACGCGTAAGCAACTTATGAAAGTACCGAGAATGGGCGAAAAGGCTTTCGAGCAATCAGCGGGATTCCTGCGCATTAGTGATGGCGATAATCCATTAGATAACTCGGCAGTCCATCCTGAAAGCTACCATATCGTAGAAAAAATGGCGAAAGATCTTGGATGTAGTGTGAATGATCTGATCAAAGACAAAGAACTTCAGAAGAAGCTTAATCCTGAGAAATATGTATCGGATAAAGTTGGTCTGCCAACACTTAAAGATATTATTCAGGAGCTAGAGAAGCCGGGACGTGATCCAAGACAATCTGTTCAGTTATTCGAATTTGATCCTAACGTAAAATCACTAAGTGATTTATCGGAAGGGATGATTCTTCCGGGAATTGTAAATAATATTACAAACTTTGGTTGCTTTGTTGATATAGGAATCAAAGAGAATGGTTTGATTCACCTTTCAAATATGGCAAAGCGTTTTATTAAAGATCCGACTGAAATCGTTAAACTACATCAGCATGTTGAGGTTAAGGTTATCGGTATTGACCGTGAACGTAAACGCATCCAGCTATCTCTGATCCTGGATTAATATATAAAACAAAAGGATACAACATGTTTCAGACAGAGAAACAATGCTGTATCCTTTTATATATCATACATTTTCAAATTCATTTTACTGGAATAGCCGTGCAATTAGCACACCAAATATAGCAACCAGAAGCACCAGTATAATACCCAGAATAATCATTACCCATTTTATCAGTCCTATCAGACTGGCAAGTACACGATTACTTTCTTCTGTCGAATATTGAGCCCAGTTCAGCCCAATAATAATTCCGAGAAATATATCATCCAAAAATCCTATTACTGGTATATCCGGCATAAAATCAAGTGGCGATATTATATAAATAGCTGCAAGTATGGTAGAAAACCAAGGCTTTCTCCAGAATTTAACAGCTGTACTCTCCGGCATTTGGTTGATATCGGAATAAACCGGAACATTTCCTTCATTTACCGTTTTATTATTCATCTGCGTTCGGAGCAATAAGCGTCCAACTTCTCTTACTTTACTCATATTCACCGTTTAGCATATGTATATACTAATGCAAGATAGGAAAACGATCAATATTATTCCGCATCTCTCCTATTTTTAACTTTTCATACTATATATTCTCATATTCTGTTATTAATCACACAAATAGTATATCATATCAATATTCTATATATATTTACAAAATGAATAACACGAATAACCTATGAAAAAGTATTCATGATATGAAAGCATGAAATGACTTAATACCATGCCCGATATACAAATAAAAAAGAGGATGTGTACTTTTAGACACATCCTCTTTTTTTTAAAAGCAGATAACTGCTTCTTATTTCTTAGCAAATTCTTTGTAGAATTCACATACAGTTTCAATTCCTTTGTTGAACAACTCCAGTGAGAAGTTTTCGTTCGGAGAGTGAATAGCATCAGACTCCAGACCGAAGCCCATCAGAATACTCTTCATACCTAATACGCGCTCAAAAGCTGCAATAATCGGAATACTTCCTCCACTTCTTACAGCCAGCGGACGAACACCAAAGATTGTCTCGTAAGCTCTCTCTGCTGCTTTATAAGCAGGTAGAGTGATCGGGCATACGTAACTTTCACCTCCGTGCATAGATGTCACGTTTACTTTCACATAATCAGGAGCAACTCTCTCAAAATAAGCTTTTACCAGCTCTCCTATTTTCTCATGATCCTGACCCGGAACTAAACGGCTTGATAATTTAGCATGAGCTTCAGAAGGAAGTACAGTTTTAGAACCCTCTCCTGTATAACCACCCCAGATACCACAAACATCAAACGTTGGACGAATCCATGTACGCTCAAGTGTAGAATATCCTTTTTCGCCAAATAACGCATTAACGCCCAAAGCTTTCATATAAGCTTCGTCTGAATGAGGAACCTGAGCAATCATATCTCTTTCTTCCTGTGATACAGGCAGAATATCATCATAAAAATGAGGAATTGTGATTTTGCCATCAGCATCCGTTGCATCTGCAATCAGTTTGCATAGTACATTAATCGGATTAGCCACGGCACCACCAAAGATACCTGAGTGTAGATCCTTATTCGGACCTGTAACATCAATCTGCCAGTATGCAAGACCTCTCAGACCTGTAGTAATACTTGGCTGATCTTTACTAACCATTCCTGTATCTGAAACCAGAATAACATCTGCTTTCAGCAATTCTTTGTGTTCAGCACAAAATGCTTCAAGACTCGGAGAACCAATCTCCTCCTCCCCTTCAAACAAAAACTTCACATTTACTTTCAGCAAATCGTTTTTAACCATTGTCTCAAACGCCTTAGCCTGAATAAATGATTGTCCTTTATCATCATTTGCTCCACGCGCCCAGATATGTCCGTCTCTGATTTCAGCTTCAAACGGACTACTTTTCCATAACTCTAATGGTTCAGCCGGCATTACATCGTAATGGGCATATACCAATACAGTCGGAGCGGCTGGATCAACTATTTTTTCTCCATATACTACCGGATTCCCTTTTGTAGGCATTACTTGAGCCTTGTCAGCTTTGGCTTTCAACAATAATGACTTCCAGTGTTCTGCACAAGCTACCATATCAGCTTTATGCTCTGGTTTTGCACTAATAGACGGAATACGGATTAATCCGAAAAGTTCATCAAGAAATCGTTCCTGATTTTCCTGGATATACTGTTTGATCATAACTTAATTGTGTATTAATTCTTGGTACTTGATAAATTTGACTACCGACAAATATAATTAAAAAACATCAAATTACAATTTAGTAGTCTTATTTAATAAGTAATGATCTAACAATACCATTGCAGCCATAGCCTCTACAATCGGAACTGCACGTGGCAATACACAAGGATCATGCCGGCCTTTTGCTTTCAGAATAGCTTCGTTTCCTTCATCGTCTACAGTATCAATATTCATAAGAATCGTAGCAACAGGCTTAAACGCTACCCTGAAATAAATATCTTCACCGTTGGATATTCCACCCTGAATTCCTCCGGAATAGTTAGTCTTAGTTCGTATACGGCTACCGATATTCAGAAAACGGTCATTAACTTCAGATCCTCTTTTGCCAATACCATCAAATCCCATTCCGTACTCAAATCCTTTCACGGCATTTATTCCCAGCATAGCAGCCCCCAGATCTGCATGCAGTTTATGAAAAACAGGTTGTCCCAGTCCTACAGGAACTCCCTGAGCAACACAAGTCACAACTCCACCGATAGTATCACCGGCAGCTTTAACCTCTTTGATCAGTTCACCCATCTCAGAAGCAGCCACGGCATCCGGACATCTCACAGGATTGGATTCAATCATACTGAGATCATACTTTTTGTAATCCGGATCGAGTTTTATATCTCCCACCTGTGATGTATATGCCGTAACGGATATACCCAGGTGTTTCAATGCCAGTTTCGCAAAAGCTCCTGCCACACAACGAGCTACAGTCTCACGGGCCGAAGTACGGCCTCCTCCTCTGTGATCGCGTAATCCATATTTTCGTGTATAGGTGTAATCTGCGTGAGATGGTCTGAAGACATCTCTTATATTATCGTAATCTGAAGAATGCTGATTTTCATTCCGGATGATAAAGCCAATAGAAGCTCCTGTCGAGTGTCCTTCAAAGACTCCCGAAAGAATTTCTACTTTATCACCCTCTTTGCGGGGAGTTGTCAAATCTGACTGACCGGGTCTTCTTCTGTCAAGTTCATGTTGAATAAAAGCCAGGTCAATTTCTATACCGGCAGGCATCCCATCTATGACACCGCCTAAAGCTACACCATGCGACTCTCCGAAAGAAGTCAGGCGAAATATGTTTCCAAATGTGTTTCCCATTATTCGATAATATAAGAGATTAGATTAGAATCGTTCAGATAAACGATTGTAGATAGACAAACAAGCCCATGCATCCAATGCTGCATACTTTTTTTGTGCATCTGTTAAAACATCAGCTGCCCAATTGGTAAGCCTTTGCTTCTTTGATATCTTTTGCTGAAAAAGGATGGCAAATATTTTCTGTAAACTGTTATCTGCGATACCAAAAGGTTTTACAAAGCTTTGAAGTTCAATAAAGCCTTTTGGTGTAATTCCGCATAAGCGGTTTAGTTGTGCAAAGTCATCTTTTAATGACAATCCTATTTTCAGAACATGATCGTTTGCTAATAGTTTTGCTAAAGATTCCGGCATTCCGATCATATTCAGACGAAACAGGAAACATGTATCCTGTGTTGATAATTGCAAAAGAGCAACTTTATTGACTACACCTTTCTTAAAGGCAGGTTTTGTTTCTGTATCAAAGCCCAGCAGTTTAAAGGTTGAAAGATAACTCACAGCTTTTTCTGCTTCTTCTGCTGTTTGAATTGTAACGATTCTGCCATCATACTCAATAACAGGAAGCTCTGCGATCTCCTCTTTCGTGATTTTTATACTTTCAGTATCCACTATCATAATATTTCTTCGTTCCTATTGTCCTCGTCGCCGCCATAGCCAAATAAGGAGTTTTCATCTTTCTCTATTGAGTAATCATCCTGATCATCCTCCTCATCTCCCGATTCGATTTTGCTTAGAACCGGATGAAGCGCACCCATTGCATTCGTCAGTTTCTGACCCCAGTATTCATAAAAGCTGGTTCTGCAAATATCCAGTGCCACACGCATAGAATCCTCCTGACGTGTACTGTAAGCAAAGGCCAGATTCTTAACATCCTGATAAATATCAGCAAGATCTTCGGAAATCAAGGCCGCAATAGGCATGTCACTGAAAGCCATATCCGGATGAAAAGTCTCCAGATAATCGTCCTTATCCTCCAGAACAGATGCTATTTGAGAACGCACCATTTCGTATTCAGTTTCCGAAACAAATTGCTCCGGAAATCCATCCAGCTCGTCTTCATTATCTTTACTCAGCAATACTGCTTTCAGGTAAAGTAACGGAAGAACGACAACAGCCTTTTTCACAAACTCACCGCGTGAAAAGTTACGTGCATTTTCCATCAGAGAGCAGAACTCTACTGCGACAGTCACGAATTCAATGCTGTTTTTATCGTAAATTATATTTTCCATATTTATCCCACTTAGTCCGGCGCAAAGATAAGGTAAATGCTTTATATGACAATAAAGAGTTTGTGATTATCATCATTACATTACTCATATATATAATTCATAATCCGGAATAGGAATATCAACGTATAAAATGCAGTATTTGCTAAATGAGAATTAAAAAAATATACTAACTTTGGCGGGTCGTATGCAAAGTACAACACGTATAAGATTTCAAACATACTATAATATAAAAAAATTATGTATAGAACACATACATGCGGACAATTACGAATGGCTGATGTAAACTCTGAAGTTACACTGGCAGGTTGGGTACAACGCGTTCGTAAAATGGGTGGAATGACTTTTATTGACATCCGTGATCGTTACGGGATCACTCAGCTTGTTTTTAACCACGAACAGAACGAAGAACTTTGCGATAAAGCAAATAAATTAGGTCGTGAATTCGTTATTCAGGTTGATGGTACTGTTATGGAACGTTCTGCTAAGAACAAAAATATCCCTACCGGAGATATCGAAATTATCGTTAAGAATCTGATTATTCTGAATGCATCTGAAACACCTCCTTTCACTATTGAAGATGAAACAGATGGTGGTGATGAACTG
Organism: Bacteroidales bacterium; assembly: GCA_051657165.1. Taxonomy (GTDB): domain Bacteria; phylum Bacteroidota; class Bacteroidia; order Bacteroidales; family UBA7332; genus UBA7332. The sequence goes on from JBOFKD010000304.1 coordinate 19,350, forward strand.
CGTATGCAATATCGCTATCTTGATTTGCGCCGTTCACCGGTAAGAGCAAATCTTGAATTGCGCCACAAACTGGCTTTCGAGACTCGCCGTTTCCTTGACGATCAGAAATTTCTTGAAGTAGAAACACCTGTACTGATTAAGTCTACTCCGGAAGGAGCTCGTGACTTCGTAGTACCTTCACGTATGAATCCGGGAGAATTTTATGCATTACCTCAGTCTCCTCAGGTGTTTAAGCAACTTTTGATGGTTTCTGGTTTTGACCGCTACTTCCAGATCGTGAAATGTTTCCGCGATGAAGACTTACGTGCTGACCGTCAGCCTGAGTTTACTCAGATTGACTGCGAAATGTCATTTGTTACTCAGGAAGATGTATTAAATACATTTGAAGGTTTGACTAAACATCTTTTCAAACATCTGAAAGGTATCGATATCAATGATACGTTCATCCGTATGCCTTATGCCGATGCAATGAAATATTACGGATCTGACAAACCGGACATCCGTTTTGGAATGAAATTCGTTGAATTAAAAGATCTTACAACAGGCAAAGACTTCGTAGTATTTGATTCAGCTGAATATGTAGGTGGTATCTGTGCAGAGGGATGTGCAACATACACTCGCAAACAAATTGATGCTCTTACTGATTTCGTTAAACGTCCTCAGGTTGGAGCAAAAGGTCTTGTTTGGGTACGCTGCGAAGCTGACGGAACATTAAAATCTTCAGTAGACAAATTCTACTCTCAGGAAGATCTGAAAGCATGGGCTGATCGTTTTGGTGCTAAACCGGGCGACTTAATGCTTATCCTTGCAGGTGATGAGAAGAAAACGCAAAAAGCACTTTGCGAACTTCGTCTTGAGATGGGTAACCAGCTTGGTCTGCGCGACAAAAATGTATTTGCTCCTCTATGGGTAGTTGATTTCCCTCTTCTTGAGTGGGACGAAGATGCTCAGCGCTTCTTTGCAATGCACCACCCGTTCACGGCTCCTAAACCAGAAGATATTGCTCTTCTTGAAACAGATCCGGGCAAAGTCAGAGCAAATGCTTATGACCTTGTTATCAATGGTGTTGAGCTTGGTGGCGGATCTATCCGTATCCATGACAGCAAATTACAAAACAAAATGTTCCAGGTTTTAGGATTCACTGAAGAGCAAGCTCAGTATCAGTTCGGATTCCTGATGAATGCCTTCAAATTCGGTGCGCCTCCTCACGGTGGTATTGCATTTGGGTTAGATCGTTTTGTTTCAATCCTTGCAGGATTAGATTCAATCCGTGACTGTATTGCATTCCCTAAGAATAATTCAGGTCGTGATGTGATGATCGATGCACCTTCTTTGATTGACCCTGCTCAATTAACAGAACTTTGCCTGAGCATCAATCCGATTGAAAAGAAATAAGACAAAGGATTCACATTTAGCTTTCCTTTGAGATGATAAAATAAGAGGCGATAAGTTGTAAAGAGTTTTTATGACTTGTCGCCTTTTTACTTATATTCATCTTTATCTAATTTATAAGCCACGATTTAATATCGAAAAATGAGTAAAAACAGAACACTATTTATTCTCTGTCTTTTAATCGTACACGGAATTACTTTTGCGCAGCATAAGGTAAAAGTTTTCGGCTATGTACTGGATGAAAAGAAACAGCCTGTTGAAGCTGCCAATGTTCATCTTATTAAAGAAAACAGAGGAACAACTACAAGTGGTTCAGGATATTTCGAGCTCGAAATTCCTGCTTCCGATACTACGGATATTGTTTTCTCCTTTCTCGGATACGAAAAAAGTGCCCGCACTTTTCTTCCTTCTGAAAAAGATTATTTTGTGACCGTCAAACTTAAAGAATCAAGCAATATGCTTGAAGGAGTTACTGTTACCGAAAATCGTCGTCAGATCAATTCAATGCAAAATGTAGATATATCTAAGACCCGTCTTCTATCAGACCCTTCGGGAGGAAGCATCGAATCTCTGATTGTCACTTTTGCAGGTGTGAATTCTAACAATGAATTAAGCTCTCAGTATTCGGTCCGTGGAGGAAATTTTGACGAGAATAGCGTCTATATCAATGGTACAGAAGTCTACAGACCTCTGCTTATGCGTGCCGGACAGCAGGAAGGATTAAGTATTATCAATCCTGATATGGTGGAGAAAGTTAGTTTTTCTGCCGGAGGGTATGATGCTAAGTATACCGACAAAATGGCCTCTGTACTTGATATTACCTATAAGAAGCCCAGTGAATTTGAGGCTGGTGTAAGTGCCAGTCTTATGGGAGCTAGTGCTTACATTGGTAGTACCTCCCGCAATTTCTCTCAGCTTTATGGCATTCGTTTTAAGAGAAATACAACATTCCTTAGCACACTTCAGGAAAAAGGGGAATATGATCCTTCATTTCTTGACTTTCAGACTCATCTGACCTGGGATTTTGCTAAAGACTGGGATCTTACATTTTTAGGAAATGTTTCGCGAAACGAATATAACTTTACACCTCAATCCCGTTCTACTCAGTTCGGGAATTACATGAATGCTAAGAAATTCAAAGTCTATTTCGAAGGTAAGGAAGAGGATTTATTTCAGACTCTTTTCGGAGCTATGACATTGACGCGAAAGCTAAACGAAGATACAAAATTACGGATCAATGCATCTGCGTTTAATACGAATGAGCATGAGACCTATGATATCACCGGACAATACTGGCTGAGTGATGTTGGTGATCCGGAGGATTCGAATGATATTTCATCAGGTGTTGGGACTTATCACGAACATGCACGTAACAGGCTTCAGGCTCTTGTTCTTGAACTCGGACATTCGGGCGAGACAAAAGTTGGGTCTACACTGTTCGAATGGGGTGTAAACTACAAAAGAGAACGTATTAAAGATAAGATGCGTGAATGGGAAATGCGTGACTCAGCAGGCTATTCGCTTCCGTCTACCGGAGATAAAGTAAATGTTTTCTACAATTTACAATCTAAGAACGATGTTTCGAGTAACCGCTTTGCAGGATATGTTCAGGATAATTACAAATGGGTAAACAGTTCCGGATTCTGGGGAGTGACAGGTGGTGTAAGACTTTCCTACTGGAGCTTTAATAATGAGTTTCTGGCAAGTCCGCGAGCAAACATCTCATTTGTGCCTCATAAAAATCCGAACCTGACATTCCGTTTTTCAACCGGATTATATTACCAGTCACCATTCTATAAAGAATTTCGTGATACAGTAAATGTAAACGGCAACGTTATCGTAAAACTTAATAAACACATTAAGTCACAACGTTCGTTACAGTTCATTGGTGGTGGCGACTACAATTTCCGCTCCTGGGGAAGACCTTTCCGCTTTACAGCTGAAGCTTATTACAAAGCTCTGGATAATCTTATCCCCTACACCATTGACAATGTGCGTGTCACTTATGCCGGCAAAAACGAAGGACACGGATATGCTACAGGTGTTGATTTTAAATTATTCGGTGAATTTGTTCCGGGTACGGATTCATGGATAAGCCTTTCGCTTATGAAATCCGAAGAAAAGATCCGTGGGAAATGGGTTCCACGTCCTACAGAGCAGCGATATAGTTTCTCTTTGTTCTTCCAGGATTATTTCCCGAGCAATCCGAAGTATAAATTTAATCTGAAAGCAGTACTGGCTGATGGAGTTCCCGTTTCTCCTCCTCACAAAGGAATGGATGGTGGATTCTTCCGTACCCCGGCTTATAAACGAATCGACTGTGGTATATCGCGTCAGTTAGTCGGCAATCAGGACAAGTTTATGCATAATGGCTTTTTCAGCGCTTTCAAGAGTATCTGGATTGCACTGGATCTGTTTAATATTGCCAACTTCAAAAACGTTAACTCCTACTATTGGGTTACAGACATTAATAACAATCAGTACGCTGTACCAAATTATCTGACTTCATTTCAGGTCAATCTGCGTCTAACGGCTGAATTCTAGAAATGTTATACCGGATATATTTATGAAAGAAGGGTGTGTCAAATCTATACGATTTTGATACACCCTTCTTTCTATGAAATATTCCCTTTCTTATCTACTTCACGGCTCGACTCCCTCAATCGGTCGTCAGCCGCGGTTACAGGTTAGTTACACCTTCGGCGTAAAAGAAAAAACTCCATTACTAATGATAGAAATCGTATAAGCTCGGATCTTGTAAGAAGTAATGGTAAAGGAAACAACTTCTCTGCTTATTACTTTTCTTTAATCCCAGAGGGATTATTTGTTTGTAACCGCGGCGTAGAAGCAATAGATTCCTTCAGGAGTATTGCTTTTACCCGTGGAAAGGGGAAACACCCAAGTCTTGCAACCCCGAAGGTGGTTGTTTGTGATATTAATACCATCAGTTCGCGTATCCTAATCAATTGGAGGAGGTGGTGGTGCCTCCATCATCCCTTTCTCAATGAAAATATTAGTTAGACTTATGGATTCTCTCGGTATTTCTTTAAAATTCTCTTTCTCTATCAGATACATTGTGTCTAAAAATGGATCATAATATTCTGGAAGATTTTCTGTTATACCATATATACGGTAATGACTAGGAATGTGATTACAATCTGAATAGAATAGAGTTTCTATATCTTGATCTAACTTAGTATATAAAATTAAAATATCATCATAAAAACAAAAAGACTCGCAATACTCTTTATCTGACAAAGATGATGCACTTAT
>JBOFKD010000305.1:0-1668 GCA_051657165.1 Bacteroidales bacterium
CAGCACCCAATCTAAAGCTTCGGGATACCATTCCAACTCATTAAAAACTTCAATCCCGTGAATAAGTCCTTTTTTATATAGCGTTTCATGTATATCATGCCAGCGAGTTGAGTCTGTCCCCCATCCAGGATGATTCCATAAAACAAAAGCATCCTGGGCTTTCGCCTCATCCATTACTTTCATGAAATCAGGTTGATCAAATTTATCTGCATCTTTTATGAATAGTAAGTTGAAATGTCCCGGAGGCATATTCCTTGTCACCTCCGTACCCTTAATCAGAACAATATTTTTCTTCTTCGCCTCATCCTCAGCTAATTCATAAGAGCGATTATGAGATAGATTATGATCTGCTTTATGCGGCCTATACTCTAAGTGATCTGTTATCGCAATCACATCCAGCCCTTCTTCCCAGGCTTCCTGTACTCTGACTGTTGGCCACACACTCCCGTCTGAGAACATAGTATGTATATGAAAATCACACTTCAGGGGAACATAACCATCAATCTGAGGAATGTTTATTTCTTTACGTGTAGTGCTGTATTCATTGGCTACTTTTATCGCCCGGGGTCTCGTTGCGTTCTGTGCTGAAAGCTGTGTTTGTGCAAGCAGAGAAAAGCATGCACAAACATAAATTAATTTTTTCATTGTGTATTATTGGTTAAAAATCCAAGTCTTATCCGTAATCCTGTCATTGCCTCCGAATTGGCTACTCAAAGCTGATTGAACATTGTCAGGATTATTGTTATACTCACTTTGCGGATACATCCATCTGTAAGGGACCTGCATTAAATCATTCTTGCGTAGCTCCGGATATCCCGTGCGCTGATATTCGAATAGACCGAACCAGCCACCAGCCTGCAAAAAAGACGGAATATATTTTTGCGTAACAATACGCTCAATTTTATCCCCGGTATTCATACTCTTATCATATGCAACAAGTTGTCCGTTAAGATATTTGTCTGCATCAGCTTCAGTAAGATACGTGGCAAAATCTTTAGCATACGTAGCATAAAAGCGAAATGATGCTTTTACTGCTGAGTCATAAAAAGCTTGATCATCTCCCTGAGTCCATCCACGCACGATACTTTCCGCTAAAATTAATTGTTGTTCGCTAAATCCCAAAAGAATAAAGGGTTCATTTGTCGCATTTTTATAATAACGTGGCTGTGGCTTAGACACCAATCCGTTTGCAGCCTTTGTGTTTACTTCAGCATAAGGCTTAATCGGATCTCCTCCATCGTAAGAACTAAAATCATCAATTGGTCTGGCTGCCTCTGCTGCCTTAGGTATCTGTGTAGCTATTGCAAATAAACGAGGATCCTTTCGTTGAGCTAATAGTGCAATATAAGTAGAATCCATATACATTCCGGAACCGAAATCACTATCATTAAAATATGGATATCGGTTACTTTGCTGATCCAGATAAATCAACTGTCCGTTATCAGCCTCAGATTCCATCAGGGGTTCTGAAGATACGATCTTTGCAAAAGTATCAGCTACCGGTAAATTACCAATCTGACTTTTCTGAGAAAAAGACATGAGCACCTTCAAACGGTAAGCATTTACAAGCTTTCTCCATTTCTTAGCATCTCCGTTATAAATAATATCTCCTGAAATAGGTTCATTTTCATATACTGTCAAAATTGAATTTGCATTTTCCAACTCTTT
>JBOFKD010000306.1:0-115006 GCA_051657165.1 Bacteroidales bacterium
CTTATATTTTTGATCGCTTTTATCAGGTGAATCCTTCTGTATCATCGCCCGGAAGCGGGATAGGTCTTGCTTTGTCAAAAGGAATTATTGATCTCCATCATGGAGAGATATCAGTAACAAGTACGGTACAGTATGGAACAGTATTTACGGTGGATTTACCGCGGGAGAATGTGTTTGTAAATGATCCTTCAGTTTCTGTTGTTGAGAGAGAGTCTGCGGGACAGTCTTTTCAGGAGGCTGAGGTTCTCAATGAAGAGGTCATTCAGACAGAATCAGCTCAACCGGAAGAGGCAGCAGATAATTCTGAGAGTGGAACAAAAGATTGTGTGCTGATTGTTGAAGATAATGAAGAACTCCTTCAGATACTAACCTCGCTGTTGTCTCCGGTTTATAAAGTGATTATTGCAATGAACGGAGAGGAAGGTCTTAAGAAAGTTATGGAGGAATCCCCCGATCTGGTACTTAGTGATATAATGATGCCCCGGATGTCCGGAACTGAAATGTGCTCAAAGATTAAGAATAACTTTGACCTGTGCCATATACCGGTTGTTCTGCTGACGGCATTGACTTCTGATAACAGGAAAATGGAAGGATTACAGTGTGGAGCAGATGATTATATTGAAAAACCATTTAGTAATAATTTACTAATGGGACATATTGCAAATCTTATCCGCAACCGTAAGATCTTGAAACAAAAGTTTGGACAGCAGTTTAGTGGCAGTGAGGAGACTGGAAATGATATTCAGTCACTGGCTCTGAACCCGATCGATGCTGAATTTTTGTTCCGGATGGAAGAGATTATCAAAGAGAATATTCCGAATCCGGAATTTGATGTAGCCACATTGGCAAGAGAGATGGCATTGAGCCGTAGTTCTTTGTATAATAAGCTAAAGGCATTAAGTTGTATGACTCCGAATGAATTCATTCTGAATATCCGGTTAAAGTATTCAGCCGTATTATTGAAAAATAATCCGGAACTTCAGATTACAGAGATTGCTTATCAGTCGGGCTTCAATTCTCTTCGCTATTTCAGACATTGTTTTAAGTCTGCTTATAATATTACTCCTCAGGAGTACCGGAATAAATAAAAAAAGAGCACGTATTAACCATAGGTCGGTACGTGCTCTTGTCTTTTAAGTATTATCTCTAATTAGTTACTTTCCTGCCATTCCTTAGCTCCCTGTTTTTTTAGTTCGCTGGTAAAATGCAGTGCTTTTTGCATGGCTATCGCTTCGTCCTCCGGAGATGCATAAGCATGTTTATAACCTTTTACGGTATTCCAGTCACCACGAGTGAAATCAGGAAATGCTACAGCTGCACAGTTGTTGTCCATTGAGAGTTCGCCCAGTTCAGCCAGACTGCACCATTCAGCCAGATCATAAACATCCATATCCAGAGGAAGTCCATTCTGAAGGCAGTAAATCAAACGCGCATCCATGATGAAATCCATCCCTCCGTGTCCTCCGACCTGTTTTGCCATTTCTCCATATTTTATCAATATAGGGTGTTGATATTTAGAGATCAGAGCATCCATATCTTCTTTGGGTAGAAAACGGTGAGAATCCAGATTGTCAACAACCGGCTGTACTCCGGAGGCTGCCATCTGACTTGCATCAAGGGCATAACCCTGTGTCGGATATTTATTGGCAAATCCTTTCGTACCTGTTAACTGATAAAGGCGATTGTAGGGTTGAGGTGTCATTACATTATGTTGTATCTCTATGACTTTCCCGTTTTCAGTACGGATGAGGGTTGTCGTGTGATCGCCATTTCTGAATTCCTCGCAGGAAGAACCTGTTCTTTGTGCGACAAGATCTTTCCCTACTACAGCTTCTGTATCCATTGCTACCAGTGTTTTCATTCTGTCACCGCGGTGTATGTCCAATACCTGAGTAACAGGACCGAGTCCATGAGTGGCATACACATCTCCTCTGCGCTTTTTATTGTACTCTAATCTCCAGCCCAAAAGATCGGTACTGTCTTTTTTCCAGTAATGATCCCAGAATGGTTCCAGATTGTGTATGTAGGCTCCCTGTGCACGTATAACTTCTCCGAATACACCTTGCTGTGCCATATTCAGCGTGTTCATTTCGTACCAGTCGTAGCAGCAGTTTTCGAGAATAAAACAATGTTTGCGGGTTTGTTCGCTGAGATCCACCAGTGTCCAGCATTCATTCAGATCCATTGCCGAAGGGACTTCAATGGCTACATGTTTTCCGTTCTTCATAGCTAATTCAGCCACCGGAGAATGATGCATCCAGTCAGTAGCTATATACACCAGATCAATATCATCGCGCAGGCACAACTGTTCATAGCCGTTTTCTCCTGAATAGATAGCCGCTTTTGGCATAGATGCCTGTTTCAGATATTCCTGACATTTCTCTGCTGAAGATTGGTTATAGTCACAAAGCGCTACAATTTGTACCCCCGGGATATGAGTGAATCTTTTAACTGCACCCGGTCCTCTCATACCTAGTCCGACGAAACCGACACGTACAACTTCCATTTTAGGAGCGGTTAGTCCGATGGCACTTTTCTGGCCATCTTTTCGTGCGGGAGTCTCTGTGATAATAGTTCCTTTATCCCAATGCCAGCGAGTCCCGTAAGAACTGGTTTCTGTCTGTTTCGTTTGCTGAGGAGAACATGCCAGAAGCATGTAACCTGCCAGTGTGTAACACAATAATGTCTTTAGTTTCATTGTAAATGGTATTTTGGTTTTGACTGTTTTATTCCGGGATGCTGCTAAGCTGAATAATTATTTTTCCTTTTTCTCCTTCAAACCGGCAGACAGCTTCAAGGATATTGAGTCCTCTGACAGGATATTCAATCTCAAAATTATTCTTTGCCGGATAGCTTTTAAAAGAGGCATTATCCGGAGAAAGAATCTTCAGATAAAATCTTTTACCGTCACGTGTCAGATAAGCTTTTTTGTCATCTGTGTGTATTTCGGCTTTACTTAGCATTCTCCAGGATATATATGACTCCGGATCTTCAAGAATGACATTGTCTTCTATACATACATTCCGGTCGTTCATTAAATGGAATGTGCGAGAAACGGATTTTGCATCACCGGCATAAAGAGAAGACAAATCCAGTGTTACAAATGGCTGACTGCATTGAGTTCCGTCTTCACAAATAAAAGCTTTTCCTTCTGCGTGCTGCAAGTTACCGTTGATACTAAGTGTATTATGAGACAGGTTGTTGTTTCTGAAGTAGCTCCATCGCTTTCCTCCCTGTTTATAGTCCCAGAATCCCGGAAGGCTGTAGTCGTCGGCTCCGGGATCTTCACTCCAGCATACGCTGTCACTCTCTATGATAAAAGTTCCGCAATCCATTTGTTGATGAGCTTGTCCGGGTTCGCCGCCTTTAGCAATCAGAAATACAGAGCCTTTTTCTTCGCGATTGCCATTCAGAACGATTAAGTCGTTGATCGAATTCCTGTAAACTTCGGCAGGAGGTAATTTCGCGGAACGATTGGCAACTGCTGTATCGAACCAGGGCAGACAGAGAAAGAATAATTGATGGAGGCTCTTATCTTTTCTGATAACCTCTGTAAGTTCTTTTCTGTACCATTCACTCACTTCAGGCTGATTATAGTGCTTTCCGAAGAAGAAAAAAGCAGGACTGTTTATCTCCTCATTTCCGGCATTACCAAAATTAAATCGTTGTCCGGCAGGAGTGAGCGTTCGTTTATAGAACAAAGCTGTACGGGGAATCCCTTCCATATGAGAAATTTTACCTTTATCTCCACCGTTTTCCATTACTGCCTTTAAATAGACAGAGAGGTAAGCCGTCGTATACCCCCAGTATGCAGGACCTTCATAACATACTCCGTCAGGTGCAAAATGTTTCATGCAATTAGGAATATATTGAGCTGCATTCTTCAGAATTGTGTTTACTTCTTCCGGATAATCTTCAGCAACAGCCAGAGCAGCCATTGTCATTCCTGCATTACAAACCACATTCCAGTTGGTTTCTCTTTTAGCCCAGCTACCCACTTTGCCGTTCTCATATTCATTCAGTACAACAGACAGCGCTCTTTCGTAGAGAGTTTTCCGTACGATTTCTTTAGTAGTTTCCGGCAAAACATCATAAAGCCAGTCATAAGCAATAGCTACACCGGTGCTTAATTCGGATGTATCCAGGTAGTGTTTCGGACTCCAGTCTGGTAGCTGACAGATGTAGAGTAATATCCGGTTTACGGCATCAGCATATTTCGGATCACCGTATATGCGGTAAGCTGTAGCAAGAGTTGTTAGTCTGAATACATAACTTCGGGCAATACTCAGAATATTTCCGTGTTTATCCTTTTGGTAGGGTATCTGAGGAATAAGGATAACAGAGTCTGCTTTTTCTTTTAAGAAGATACTTAACTCTTTAGCAAGCGGATCTGTTGCGATATTTGACCGGACATCAGCCTCATCAGCAGGAGTAAACAGAAGACGCGGATGAGGTGAGAACTTAGAGACTTGTGCGTATACATTTGTATTTACAAATAATACGACGAGTAAAGAAATAAGTTTCAGTATATGAGTTATTTGTTTTGCGATCATATTTAGTGTTTTAATCAGTTATGCGGGACAGATCTATAGCTGGTTTCGGATAATTCTTATCCGATATATATTGTTTCAGATCATCCATATCTTGTTGTGAGATATTGAATTTATAGTTACTGTAATCCCCGATATCATAGACTCCGTTTTCAAAAAAGCCCCAGGTCCGGAAGAAGTCAGTTAAATCCGTTTTTGTCAGATCACAGCATAGCTTCATGAATTCATGCATATTTTTTATTGACTCATTTCCGGTTCCTTTGTGCGGATTGTTTCGCAGATGTTCCATCATATCGGCATAAAAGTCAGGGTATCCTTTTTGGGTGAAATAAACATGAAGTTGCCAGAAAGGTACCAGTTTATGAAACGGATCTTTGATTGTCATCACAAACTTGCTGTTTCCTGAATCGGGTATTTGCCCGAAAGCTTTCGTGTAAATATCCCGGTTGCTCAGTCTGCTTGGTGCCCCCAGTTGCATAGAGGCAAACATGGAGAACAGATTATTGCTTACCTCTGTCATTCCTCCCCAGGTTAATTGCGGACGCATCTGCATGACATGACCGATTTCATGATGAACACCCCAGTTTGTTACAACATCTTTATTAATTGCCATATCCATTGTTTTTTCATCACCCAGAAATGCGACACCGTCTTTGTCTCTGAACATATAATAGTTATAGTTCACACGAGCAAGTATGCGCTTGTCCGGTATCCGGTTATATTTTACAGCTCCTGAAAAACGATACTGTTCATACATGATCTTATCGTAGTTTTCAGCTAACTCTAACCCTGAGTTGTACGCAAATTGTTTCAGAAATTTTACCGGATATGCCAGTTGCATATAACGTGTTTTTACATCCAGGACAGGACCGGTAGCATTGTCCAGAAGTCTTTTCCAGTCTTCATTCGAGTGAACGGAGGAATCAAAATATCCATTGACCGTTCCTGTCAGAAAGTGAATACTCACAGACGGTGCATCTTCTACACAGTCAGCAAAGTAATTCAGATATACATTACCGGCTTTCTCTACATATATTACATTGACACCTTCACGGAGTGTAATTTCCTGTTTTTTTAGACTCCAGCCTTCCGGATCTTTCGTCGGAAGAAAACCCGGAGTTGGCTGTCTTTCCCAATCCGGTATAAGAAGACTGATGTTTCTGCCATGAAGATCTCCTGTCAGCACAACATTTTCACCGGCTTCAAGATAAATGCCGGTCATATTTTCATAAAGACTGTAGCCGTCTTTCAGTTTTAAAAGATTCTCAAGTCCTTTATCCGATAATACCGGTTTATATGAATGATGTTTATAATTCTTCCGGTATGTATTAGTTAATAAACCGGCAGCCAGTTGTTTCATTAACGGGCTTTGCATTTTTGCCAGATCTTTTTTTCGGAAATTATCATTTAGTGCACCGCAGCTCCAATCCTTAAAGTAGATCAGGTCATGAGTAATTGAGCGTGTGGAATAAGACTTGTTTCCGGCAGTGAGTTCGTATTGAAAACACGTCAGAATGATGAGCAGAGAGATAATGGTTGTTTTCATTTATTATCAGATATGTTTATATAACGTTGGGATAGTTTTGATTTATTTGCACTACAAAAATAAGAGAATACGGGGTTTTAGAGGGGATATATTGTCTATTCGGGGGGGTATATATGTGTAATAAGTAATTTATTTTAGTCAGAATCATTTTATGAGTCTTATATGTCGATTATTTGTTTCGACGCTGATTGTATGCTTGTTTGAACCGTCTTTTCGTTGTAAATGAAATACATTCCTGAATGTTAAATCATCTGTGTTGTATGTTTTCTCCCCTGAAAAAGACAAATCTAATCCCTTGCATCAAAAGCAAAGTACTTGTTTTGCACAAAACCTTAAAACAAAATAATAACTATGTGCCAGCAAAAAAAGAAGTGCAGTTCTTATACTGCAATTTCAGGTTGTCTGATCGGAGGTGCTTTATTCTTAGCTTCAGGTTCTGTGTATGCTGCAGCTGACCATAATGGTCGTATCGAATCAGCAATTGTTGCTCAAACCGGAAGAACAATAAGTGGTATTGTTCTGGACGAAAAGGGAGAATCAATTATCGGAGCTAATATCAGAGTGAAGAATTCGCAAATCGGGACTATTACTGATATTGACGGACGATTCATTCTGAATCATGTACCTTCAGGATCTGTTCTTCAGATCAGTTATATCGGATATAAAGATCAGGATGTGAAAGTCGGAGAAAAATCAGATCTGACGATAAAAATGCAGGAGGATACAAAATTGATTGATGAGGTGGTCGTTGTGGGTTATGCATCCCAGAAGAAGGAGAATCTTTCGGGTTCAGTCTCGTCAGTTGATATGTCCGGTATTTCAGAAAAGCGACCGATCACAAATTTATCATCCGGTCTGGCCGGAATGGCAGCCGGAGTATCGGTTACTTCCTCAAGTAATAAGCCGGGCGATGATAATAGTTCTATTCTTGTACGGGGACAGGGAACACTGAATAACTCGGCTCCGCTTGTAATTATTGATGGGGTGGAGAGTAATATAAATAGTGTATCTCCTCAGGATGTAGAAAGTATGACAGTCCTGAAAGATGCAGCGTCAGCTTCTATTTATGGTTCACGTGCAGCAAACGGGGTAATCCTGATCACAACCAAAAAGGGAAAAAGCGGGAAGGTTAATATTGATTATACAGGATACGTGTCGCTTGAATCTATCGGGAAAACGGTGGATGCAGTCTCGGATTATGCGACATATATGGAATTAATGAATGAAGCCTATACCAATAGCGGACAGCCCGCCCGCTTTACGGATAAAACAATAAGTGAGTGGCGGAATGATGGCGGACGCAATCCTTTATTATATCCCAATACAAACTGGGTGGATGAAGTGTTCCGGACAGCAGTTGCTACGAATCACAATATATCTCTGAGCGGAGGATCTGATAAAATTTCATTTTATACTTCATTCGGATATAATATGAATCCGGGTGTCATGGAAAATTCAGGATATGAACGCTATAGCTTCCGCTCAAATGTTGAGGCTAAAGTAACTTCCTGGCTTACACTCGGAGCAAAACTTAATGGCTATCTGGCTAATACAGATTTAGGACAGGATAAGGTAGGTGATGTTTTTACTTATGGAGTTGCCAGTACACCCGGTATCGTGCTCAGACATCCCGACGGAAGATATGGCGGACAGCAAAATCCGGAAGATGATATGCAGGCAAATAATCCTCTTCTATCCTTATATAAAGAAGTCGGAGGGAAGAAGGAAAGGAACATGAGAGCTCAGTTTAACGGTACTATTGATATTTGTAAAGGGTTAAGTGTTTACGGATCCTATTCATATGAATTTACAGATAAGGACAACTGGAAGAAAACAAATCTGACCGATACCTGGAATTTTAATACCGAATCTATCGTACAGAAAGACTCCCGCCGTAATTATATTTATAGCTATAACCGGAAGATTGAAAGAATGTTTATGGATGGGGTAATCCGTTATGAGAATCGATTCCTGAAAGATAAGTTCGATCTGAAAGCTATGCTGGGTGCCAGTCAGGAGATGCGCAGGGACCGTTCTTTTGATAGTAAGAAATACGACTGGGTAGATCCGTCTGTTGATGTTATTAATGGTGCTACGGGTGAAGCGGTTGCCACAGGTTCGCATGCTGAATGGGCCATGCATTCCTATTTCGGAAGGGTAAATATGGGATGGGCTAATAAATATTTACTGGAAATGAATCTTCGTGCAGATGCTTCATCCCGCTTTCTTAAAAACAAACGATGGGGATATTTTCCTTCTTTCTCAGGTGCGTGGCGTGTAGATCAGGAGAGCTTTATGAGAAATACACGAAACTGGCTCGATGGTCTGAAGTTCCGTGCATCGTGGGGTAAACTTGGGAATAATTATTTGAGTAGTGACTATATGGCTATTCCTACTTATGCTCAGGCTAATTACGTATTGAACGGAGGAATGGTGATCGGGATGGCTCAAACAGCCCTGGCTAACGGAAACCTGACATGGGAAAGTACTGCTGTTACAAATGTGGGGGTAGACTTTAATGTGCTGGATAACCGTTTGTCCGGAACAGCCGAATACTTCTATAAGAAGACATCAGACATTCTGATAGATCTTCCTGCTCCTCTGGTTCATGGTTCCTCGTCTGTTCCTACTCAGAACAGTGCTGAAGTATTGAATAAAGGGTTTGAACTCTCTTTAAACTGGTCTGATAAGATAAAAGACTTTCGTTACAATGTTGGTCTGAATATGACCTTTATAGATAACAAAGTGACGAAATTTAAAGGAGACGAGATGAGTATTAACGGAAGTACGATGATCAAGGAAGGATATGCGATAAATACACAGTACATTTTAGTTGCAGACCGGATAATTCAGAATCAGAGTGATCTGGATTATGTACAGTCACTGATAGATAATGCTCCAGTAGTTGATGGTAAACCCGTAAATCCATTCCAAACATACAAACGCCCTGAAATGGGAGATGTTCTTTATAAAGATACGGACGGAAATGGAATTTTTAATGATGACGACCGTGTGCCTCTGGGTTATGGAGATACTCCCCGCTTCCTGTATAATATCACTTTGGGTGTAGAGTATAAAGGTTTTGATCTTTCTACAGTACTTTCCGGAACTGGAAGTTATAAAGTACAGTATCAGACGATGCACTCTTCATCTCTGGCTTATGGAAATCAGATTAGTCGTGAGATTGCAGATGGACGATGGTTTGAGGGACGTACAGATGCAATCTATCCGAGATTGCTGACAGGCGATGGACGCAACACCCGTAGTAGTACACTGTGGGAAACCAATAAATCTTATTTCAAAATACGTAATATTCAACTCGGATATACATTACCGCTCAGATGGAGCAAAGCTGCATCTCTGAATCGGGTGCGTGTGTTTTGCAGTCTGGAGAATTTCTTCACATTTACCAATTATGCAGGGATGGATCCTGAAACTGATAAAATATCATATCCGACAATGCGTCAGGCTTCTTTCGGTTTAAATGTTACTTTTTAAAATCAAACATTCATCATGAAAAAATATATATTACTTCTTGCCTCGTTAGGAATTTTGAGCAGCTGTTTTGATCTGGATCAGTTTCCTCACGATAAAGTTAGTTCAGGTACATTCTGGAAAACGGAAACACATGCCCGCCAGGGGATGATGAGTGCCTATAATCAAATGAAAAATGGAAATGTTTTCGGTGCTTATTTCTGGCATGACGAGCTCGGAGAAATAGCTTACGATGCAAACTGGAATGCGACTTCGGTAATTAAGGGAACCTATACAGACCGTTCGGGTATTGTTCAGAATAAGTGGCAGCATACGTATGAAGGGATTGCCCGCACAAATCTTATTTTACAAAATATCGGAACCGTAGCTATCTCTGACGAGATGAAAGATCAGTATAGAGGTGAAGCTCGCTTCATGCGGGCTTTGTATTACTTCCATTTACTTGATTTCTATGGGGGAGTGCCACTCTATGATGAAAGTACGGTGGTGAGCGAAGAGTTTATGAATATGAAAAAACCTCGCTCAACAGCAGATGAAACACGTGCTTTTATCTTGAGTGATCTGAATGAAGCCGTACGTACTCTGCCTGTTAAATGGGGACAGACTGAATATGGAAGGGCAACCCGCGGAGCAGCAGTAGCTCTCAGAGGAAAAGTGAAACTGTTTGCAGGTGACTATACAGGTGCTGCTGCTGATTTCGAAGATCTTGTATACGATTCAGAGGGTAAAGGATATGGATATAAACTATATCCGGATTATGCGAAACTCTTTACTCCTGACGGACATACAAGTACGGAAATGATTTTTTCTATTCAGAATTTATCGGGTACAGGTACTGAATATGGTATGCCATTCGCATTGCGTCTTGGAAGCCGGGCAACGTATGGTAGTAGCTGGAATAACTGTATGCCTACAGATATTTTTGCCGATATGTATGAAAATAAAGATGGAAGTAAGTTTGACTGGGAAGACTTTATTCCCGGGTTTACAACCAGTAAAGCTATACAGGAACAGACCTTTAAAGCGGAGCTTACGGGGGGAATTGTATCTTCATACCCGGAGAAAAAGGAGCTGATTCGTCAGATCTACATTAATCGTGATCCACGGATGGAACAAACATTGATAACTCCTTATTCAACCTATTACGGTTGTGTGGGCACTATCCCTAAAATGATGGAATTTGTTCTGGCTAAAGGAACCAATGAAGTGAATGGTTATATCCGTAACAATAATGGTACTTATGATTATTTGTGGCGTAAATTCGTTCCGGAAGGTGATATGAACGGAGCGTTGACGAATCGGGAACATGTGCCAATTAATTTCCCTTTGATACGTTATGCTGATGTATTATTGATGCTCGCAGAATGTTACAATGAAACCGGAAAACAACAAGAAGCCGTAGAACTGATTAATCAGGTGCGTCAACGTCCTTCAACTTCTATGCCTGCTCTTAACAGCGGTCACGAAGATTTGAAAGCTACTTCAAAAGAGGAGATATTCTTACGTATTGTTCATGAGCGTGCAGTTGAGCTGGCTTGCGAAGGTCATCGTTTTGGTGATTTAAAGAGATGGAAGCTATGTGAGCAGAAGTTGAATTTTACCTATGACGATATTCTGGGGAACGATCGTTATACACGCATATTTGTAGAACGGGATTATTTATGGCCAATACCGGCAGTTGAATTTGAACGCAATGCTCATTTGGGAAGTAATAATCCCGGCTGGTGATATGAAAAGAATTTTGAGAATAAAAAAAAATAATGATACAGAAAGATGAAGAAGAGATTAATAACGGGTATTTTACTGACTTGTGTGATGAGTAATGTCGGGGCGCAAAATGATGAACATAGCTTTATTAAAGAGAATATGGAGTTTGCTGCGAAACAATGTAGCCTGATGATGAAAACTCCTCCGCAGGGAAAAGAAGGTAAAGCCGTAATGCCACATAGTATGAGGAAAGACGGAACTCCATCCAAAGGGAGTGTTTATCTGTGGACAGCAGGATTCTTTCCTGGCACGTTGTGGTATTTATCGGATTATACGAAAGACCAGACTCTGCAGGATTCCGCTCTGGTTTATACCCAAAAAATGGAACCTGTGAAGACTTTTACTGATAATCACGATATCGGATTTATGATGTATTGCAGTTATGGAAATGCAAATATTTTTGCACCCAAAGCTGGCTATAATGATATTCTGATTGAGTCTGCACGCTCGCTGTGTACACGCTATAGCCCTGTAACCGGAACGATCAAGTCGTGGAACTCCTGGCGTTCGTGGAATGATGCAACGGTGTTTAACTATCCGGTAATCATTGATAATATGATGAATCTGGAATTGTTGTTTTTCGCTTCTCGTATTACCGGGGATGATTCATACAGAAAGGTGGCTGTGTCTCATGCCGAAAAGACCATGAAGCATCAAATGCGTAAAGATGGCAGTTTCTACCATATTACTATGTATGATTCTGAAACGGGTAAGTTTATCAAAGGTGAAACATCGCAGGGTTATTCTGACAACTCAGCCTGGTCCAGAGGTCAGGGATGGGCTGTTTATGGATTTACGGTAGCATATCGTGAAACCAGGGATCCCCGCTTTCTGGCTACAGCTCAGAAAGCTGCCGATTACTACATAAATCATCCAAATCTGCCTTCGGATAAGATCGCATGGTGGGATTTCAATGCTTTTCAGAATGGATTTACACCAGGTCCCCGCTCTAATGCAGGAAAGATATCAACAAACTACCGCGATGCTTCTGCAGCGGCATTAGTGGCTTCTGCTCTTTTTGAACTGAGCGGATATACTAAAGGGAAAAAAGGAGAGCTTTATTTAGAGACAGCCAAACAAATAGTTCATGTTCTGGGCGGACCTAATTATCGTGCTAAAGAAGGAGAGAATGCGAACTATGTTCTGATGCACAGTACGGGAGCAATACCACAAAATGGTGAAATTGACGTACCTCTTGTGTATGCCGATTACTATTTCGTTGAGGCATTGCATCGCTACAATAAATTATTGAATAATCAGCCTCTGTTTTAAGAGGCTGGTTTGAATCAAATACTCAATTAATCGATATTTAAACATATGAAAAAACTTAAAGTCCTGATTTTGCTTTTATTTATTGCCGGTTTCGCCGAAGCATCATTGCAGGCTAAGAATCAAAATAAAAAAGGGAAAGCCGGAAAGGTGCAGACTCAGAACACAGGTGCACAGGATAGAGAGATTTGGGTAGGTCATCTATGGAAAATATCTTATCCGGTTATTCATAATCTGGCAGAGAATACTCTTTGTCAGAATATGCCGGTGGAAACTCCGGGTGGAAATTCTAAAGGATATGATGAAATGACTTATCTCGAAGCCGTAGGGCGCACATTGGCCGGGGTTGCTCCCTGGCTGGCTCTGCCCGATGATGATACCAACGAAGGAAAGTTGCGTAAACAAATGCGTGAGGAGGCATTGAAAGGTTTGAAAAATGCTGTTGATCCGGACTCGCCGGATAGAATCAATTTCACGAAACATGCGCAGCCTATCGTTGATGCAGCCTATCTGGTACATGCTTTCCTGCGTGCTCCAAAAGCTTTATGGGAACCTCTGGACAGTGTGACTAAACAACGTTATATCGATTCTTTCAAGTCTCTGCGCGACCGTACAGGTGCATATAATAACTGGTTGTTGTTTACCGGATTGACCGAATCTTTTCTTTTGCAGATAGATGAGCAGGCAGATCCTTTCCGGATGAATGTAGCAAAAAATAAAATTAAAGAATGGTATGTCGGTGATGGCTGGTACAGTGACGGAAGCAAATTTAGTATGGATTATTATAATGCTTACGTGCTGCATTCTATGATGGTGCAGATGCTGGAAACACTTCTGCCTGCTAAAAGAGCAAGTCAGAAGGAACTGGATGAAGCTTTACAGCGTATGGTTCGTCATTCTGAATTCTCGGAAAGAATAATAGGACCGGATGGTACTTATCCGGCATTCGGACGTTCTGTAACATATCGTACGGCTGCTTTTCAGTCACTGGCTGATGTTGCATTGAGAGAAAAACTACCAAATCATATCTCACCGTCTCAGGTGCGTTGTGCGCTCACGGCTGTTCATCGTAATATGTATGACGGGAATCAGAACTTTGATGAAAATGGCTGGCTGGTTCTTGGATTTAATGGTAGTCAGCCCGGAATGGCAGATGGGTATACTTCTACCGGAAGTCTGTATATGGCTTCTCTGAGTTTCTTACCGCTTGGACTGCCCGCAGATAATCGCTTCTGGACAGATGCTCCTGAAGACTGGACCACAAAGAAAGCGTGGAAGGGTGAACCTGTGAAGAAAGACTATAAAGTAGAATATTGATTGTGTAAAAAGCGAATGCTGTACTCCTTGTTTCAAGGTAGAGTACAGATAAATAGAAAGTGGCAGAGTCCTTTTATAAGGATGTCTGCCACTTTTTTATGTGGGTACTCTCATACCTTATTTTATGAGATAGAGTTTTCTGTTCTGTATCCGTATGGTAACCAGTAGTGGATTCTTTTATTTATATTTGGATCCTGATGAATCATTTTTAACCAGATATTATGAGATTATTTATGCATCGTTCTTGCTCAGTGGTTGTATTCCTGTTTGTTTCTGTATTCTTTCTGATGGCTGGTACTAAAACCGGCCGGCCTGTTAGTAAGCATTGGGAAGCATTTAAAATACAGGGGAAATCAACAGGTATTCTTCTTGACTACTCGTATGCCGGCTTTATGCATGGTGAGACGGGCGTTCCGGAAGTGAAATACAAGTGTTTTGATGTAAAAGACTTTGGTGCTGTACCGAATGACGGGAAGTCAGACAGGGAGGCTTTGATAAAAGCTCTCGAAGCTGCTTATAAACATGGCGAAGGAATTATCTGTTTCCCCGCCGGGCGCTTTGATCTTCGTCCGGAAGATGCACCGAATGAACCGATATATATTAAAAGCAGCCGGATCGTTCTGCAAGGAGCAGGTGCGGAGAGAGGCGGCACGGAATTATTTATGGAATATCCGAATCCGGCATTGGACGAGAATAAAATGTGGACCTCTCCTGATTTAATTCGTTTCCGGTCTTTTGACAAGAAAAAAGCGCTGACAAAAGTTACGGGCAAGGCTCAGCGCGGAGATTTCTCGCTGGAGGTGGCCTCAGTAAAGGAGCTTAAACCCGGCGACTGGGTTTGTCTGGAATTAAAGAATAATGATACATTGCTTATCGCAGAGGAGCTTGCTCCATACTCTGTTCAGAAGAACTGGAATCAGATTCTGAAAGAAGGAGTTATGGTGCAGGATTATCATCAGATCGTGAGCGTGGAAGGTAATACTGTAACTTTTAAAGAACCTCTTATGAAGGATGTGGATCCTAAATGGGGATGGATGATTAACAGTTTTCCGCGTTTAGAGAATGTAGGGGTTGAGAATATTGCTTTTGTCGGAAACTTTCATGACACGTTTAAACATCACAGAAGCTGGCTCGATGACGGAGGGTATAAACCTCTGGTCATGATGAATGCCGTAAACTCGTGGGTTCGCCATTGCCGTTTTACGGATGTGAGCGAAGCTTTATCTGTTATTTCGTCAGCCAATGTGTCTGTTTATGATTGTGTGATTGATGGTAATCTCGGACATTCAGCTATAAGAGCGCAAGGTTCGTCTCGTGTTTTTATAGGGAAAATAGATGATCAGCCCTCTCAATGGCATTCGGTAGGTATATCAAAACCGTCTATGGGAACAGTTATATGGAGGGTAAAAACAAAGGCGAACAGTTGTTTCGAAGCACATGCTTCACAGCCACGCGCAACACTGTTTGATGCATGCGAGGGTGGATTTATGCGAGGTCGCGCAGGCGGAGCGGTGGGGAGTAATCCAAATCATTTAAGTGATCTTGTTTTCTGGAATTATAAAGCATTGGATGAGTCAAAGTCAAACTTTGATTTCTGGGCAAAAGATACACCCTACTGGCGCTTTATGCCACCGGTTATAATCGGATTTCATGGCAATAACACTACATTTGTGGAAGAGCAGACTAAGGCTATAGAGAGTCTTGGCAAAGCGGTATATCCGGAGTCTCTTTATGAAGCTCAGCTTGAATTGCGTTTAGGCAGCCTGCCGGTCTGGATTAAAGAATTAAAGGATAAATAGCCGGAAGAATACATCCTGTATAAGGATAATGTTTCTGTTTTACTAACATAGAAAAAAATATGATTTTGTATTGTCATATTGTCATTGTGATGCAATTAGCTGTATTATAGTCTGTTATCTATGACAATATAAGTGTCGGTAGAATGTCGGCATAATAGTATATTGTCATGAATGTTGTCATATCTAATCTGTTGATTATCAGTATCAGATGCGATTAGTGCCAATATGCCAATATAAAAATGACTTTTTTCAGGGGAAGAAGCAGAAAAGAAAACGGAATCGTTTTGACCGGATAGATATATCCGTCAGAGCGATTCCGTTTATTTATAATTGCAGATACGTATATACTCGTAAGATTACACGGGTAATTAGTTACGAAATACCTATGAATTACTTTATTCGACCGTATGTTTTACCAATCCGCTCCGGAGCGGATTGCATTCCGATGCGGAGCGGAATACAATCCGATGCGCATGGGATGTATTTCCCATGCGCATCGGAAATATAAATCAACCGTATTTCGTAACTAAATCAACCGTATATAAAAAATAATTCCTCCTTTATCCGGGCTAATAAATACGTATGTTTTTTTGAAAGTGTACGTATTGAAAACTCCGTTTATACTTCTCGGTGAAACGATACTACCATCAGAAGGTCATGAAAAATGGCTACTTTTTATATAAAGACGACTTCTTTCTTCTGAACTGATCGAGCAGTGTGCCTGTCGGACAAAAGTACTTGCACCATGGGCGGGAAAGGAATACTGAAAGTCCGAGGAAGAATCCTGCCAGAATTAGTACAGACGTTGATGCCGAACGGATTGCAAATGCAGCAAATGGCTCAAAATTAGCCAGGTCTACAGGTATGCGGATCAGCAAGGCAATAACAATCACTATCAGGTATACCGGTCTCAGCAGGAGAAGTATGTTTCGTAGTTTTTCCGGAATAACTATTTTTCGTTTCGTGATCTTTCCGATCAACTCCTGAAGAGCTCCGTAAGGACACATATAAGTGCAATAGAATGATTTGCCCGATATGAGGGGAATTATTACTGATAATCCCAGAATCAGAATAAGTGTCCAGTTTGCTGTCCAGTTTATACCATTAACAATCCAGTTATAATCGGAAGAAAGTGAAAGCATCTTTCCTTGCCAAAACCCCAGAATCAGTGTGGAAAGCGAAAGTAATAACAGGCGCAAGTTTTTTGTCTTTCCGGGGATAAAGCAATTATAGAGTGCTAGTCCGATAACCAGCAATACGGCGATATTCCGTAAGAGATTCATATAATCAAAGGGCTTTTCGAACGAAGCCTGACTGAGCATTGCTGTGCGGAAATGCATCGTCTCGATGATTGCCCCGCTACTCATCGTCGCTCCTGAAACAGCTTCTACTTTCTTATCCGGAACTTCGGAGATATTTATGTTGTCCCATTCTTCCAGAAGACCTTCGATTTTCACATGTTCAATATAGCTGGGTGTTTCTTCGTTACCCGGAAGTAATGAGATATGTAAAATCCGGTATTGCGGATCTATCAATATCTCTAACGGAACCGGACCTCCATATCCAAGAATATGATCCGTATAGGGAGAGGTGCGGATGGCGTATCCAAGTATAGAATCTGTATTGTTTGTTATTTTATAAACAGCCGTGTCGGTTTCTGAAAGATAAACGGCTTCGGGAAAATAGCTGATTATACTCTCGGTTAAGAGAGGCATATTATTCCTCTCAGCCTGAGCCGTAGTCTTTTTCTGTCCGCTGAAATAAAGAATAACGGATACGACAACGATAAGAGAAAGTGAAATTATCTGCTTTAGTTTCATCGTGTGTAAATAATAAGATAAATAATATGTGACCGGATTTAATTCCGCTATGTGATGTACAAAGATAATGCGCTTAGTTTGACTTTATGAAAGTCAGACTATATTTTATAGGAACACCGGAATGAGAAAGAGAATAAATGAGTCTATCATTGAATATTTATCGGACGAATTCTTCGGGAATTAATATTTTTTCATATTTTTGTTTTTATTCTGACAGAGAATCAAAAAAGAGATAATACCCGGAAAACAGAGAAAGAGAAAGCAATAGCCCGATTTGATAAATCGCAGGCTAAGAATAGTCATGCCATAAAAATATTTTTATTATTACTATTTAATTTTACACGGAATGAAAATGATGAACAGAACGTTTTTAGTATCAGCAGCTTTCTCTTCTTGTCTTGTTGTTACTTCGCAAAATGTTAAACCAAACGTAGTTCTTATCTATGCGGATGATCTGGGTTATGGCGATATCGCCTGCAACGGATCAAAGACCATTCAAACGCCTAATATTGACCGGTTAGTTGAAAACGGAGTTCGTTTCACGAATGCTCATAGTGCGGCTGCTACCAGTACTCCATCCCGTTATGCTATGCTTACCGGAGAATATGCATGGAGACGAAAAGGTACTGAAATCGCAGATGGTGATGCCGGATTAATTATTCGTCCGAACCGGTACACAATGGCTGATTTGTTTTCGGACAACGGATATAAAACAGCTGCTATTGGTAAATGGCATCTTGGGATAGGTGATAAAAAGGGCGGACAGGACTGGAATGGACTAATTACGCCTAACCTTTCGGACATAGGATTTCAGTATTCATATATTATGGCCGCTACAGGAGACCGTACTCCCTGTGTTTACATAGAGAACGGACGGGTTTGTAATCTGGATCCGAAAGATCCGATTGCGGTTAGTTATAAAGATTCATTCCCTGGCTATCCGACCGGAAAAAATAATCCGCATCTTTTGAAAATGCAACCTTCACACGGACATAATCAGGCTATTGTAAATGGTGTATCACGTATCGGATATATGAAGGGCGGACGCTCCGCATTGTGGACTGATGAAACGATTGCAGATACGATTACATCAAAAGCTGTGCGTTTTATTGATGAGAATGCAGCTCATCCTTTCTTTTTGTATTTTGGAACAAATGATATTCATGTGCCCCGTGTTCCAAATCCACGTTTCGTAGGAAAAAGTGGAATGGGACCGCGAGGAGATGCTATTCTTCAGTTTGACTGGAGTGTCGGGCAAATTCTGGATAAACTGGAGGCTATGGGCTTATTGTCTAATACATTGATCTTATTATCAAGTGATAATGGACCTGTATTGAATGACGGATACCAGGACAGGGCCGAAGAGCTGCTTGGCGAACACAAACCATGGGGAGAATTCAGAGGAGGAAAATACAGTTTGTATGAAGCCGGAACGAGAGTCCCATGTATTGTGAGCTGGAAAGGAAAGACGAAAGGTCAGGTATCTGATGCACTGATGTGTCAGGTTGACTGGTTTGCTTCATTTGCGTCATTGATAGGAGGGAACCCGAATAGTGAAGAGACGGATTCTCAAAATCATATGAATGCATGGTTAGGGAAAAGCAAAAAGGGTCGTGAATATCTGGTATTACAGAACGGAAACAATAATCTTTCTGTGACGGATGGGAAATGGAAATATATTGACTCCGGAAAGGGTTTCTTTAAATCAAAAAATACAAATATAGAGTTGGGAAATATGCCCCGGCCTCAGTTGTATAACCTGAAAGAGGATATTTCGGAGAAGCATAATGTGATAGATCAGCATCCGAAGGTTGCGGAAAAATACGCCGCAATTCTGCAGTCAATTAAAGATGGCCGGGTAGGAATGCCAATTGAACAATAATTAAGTATAATAAAAGAGCTATATCAGACTCGGGTCAGGAGTCCGGTATAGCTCTTTTAAATTTTATATATTAACGGATGAACCGATAAATAACCACCACGCACTAAGCACTTTCTTTGCCTTTTGAACTGTTCTCCGACCGGTACTGAGTAGGAGTCATTTGCGTGTACTGCTTAAATACAGTGCTGAAATAGCGTTGCTGATTATATCCGACCTTTTCGGAAATTTCAACAATCTGCATATTGGTCTCTTTTAGCAGAATCATAGCTTTTTTAATACGAATCTCATTGATGAAATCTTTAACGCCTGATCCGGCTATGTTTTTCATCTTGGAATAGAGTGTCGAACGGCTTACAGCCATACGGTCTGCCAACATATCTACGTCCAGATCCGGATTCGATATTTCCTCATCAATAATCGTCATAAGTTTCTTCAGAAACATTTCTTCTTCATTGTTGCAGCAAATCTCTTCCGGCAAAAGAGTATATCCCGAATTTCTGAACTGCTCCTGTAGTTTTAGTCTCAGAGTAAACATGTTTGTAGTAAGACTAAGTAATGCCTCCATAGAGAATGGTTTGGTCAGATAAGCATCTGCTCCTGTCTTAAATCCGTAGTGCGTACTGGCTTCGTCTGTTCTGGCTGTCAGTAATATTACCGGAATGTGACTGACTTCGACATTCGTCTTTATTTGATGACAGAGTTCATATCCGTTCATTTCAGGCATCATAATATCACTGATGATACAATCGGGCACCTTCTCAAGCGCTATGCTTAATCCTTCTTTTCCGTTGTAAGCTGTATATACATTTTTAAAGCAGGATAGTAATTCACTTTTCAGATAATTGTTTAGCTCTGCCTGATCCTCCACAATAAGCACTGTATAGTCTTTAAGAATGGTATAATCCTTATCCGGTGCTTCATTCATCGGAACATCATACTCTTTTTCAGACGTGATACTTTCGGTGAACACAAAGCCTTTCTCTCCGCTATCTTTCACAGAAAGAGGCAGATCTACCCAGAACATAGCCCCTTTTTCTTTGTTCGCTTTGCAACCGATGCTACCGTTCATAAGTTCAGCCAGACTTTTAGAATAGGACAGTCCGATTCCTGAACCTCCTCTGTTGTGATTGGCCTGATAGAACCGTTTAAATAACTTTTCGCTCTCTATACCGTCCAGTCCGATTCCTTCGTCAATAACAGATATGTGGATGCGTTCACCCTTGCTCTCAAGATGAATGCATACTTTGCTATCCTTGTCCGAAAACTTCAATGCATTAGCAATCAGGTTTGTTATTATTTTGTGGCACTTGTCTTTATCCAGTCTGACAGATAAATTTTCCGTAATATCTGCAGAATAGTCAAGGGTTATCTGTTTTGCTGTAAATTCCAGTCTGAAATCTTCTATAATTTCCTGCATAAACTCGTTCGGGTCGAAAGCTGAGAGACGAAGTTCATTCTGACTTAATTCCATTTTGCGTATATCCAGCACCATGTCAATCACATTTCTCATCTGCTTTGTTTGCTTATATACGCTCAGAAGAGTTTCCCGGGATGTCTCTTTATTGAAATTATCATTTTTCAGTAATCGCTCTACGGGAGCAGAGATCAGTGTCAGAGGTGTTCTGAGCTCATGATTGATATTGATGAGGAATCTGATTTTCTGTTCCGACATCTCCTTCTCATGTTCTGCAATTTTTCTGGCAATGATCTTTGCATGTTTCTTTCTGTAACTAACCCAGATGTAGTACAGAGCAGCTAAGAATGAAGCAAGTATAATAAGCTTAAACCACCAGGTTTGCCACCAGAATGGAGAAACAATCAGTGTGATAATTGTGGATTGTGCGCTCCACTTTCCTTCATTGTTGCGGGTCTGAACCTTCAGTACATACTTACCCGGGCGCAGCTTAGTAAAGCGGATGGCCGGATCTGTTGTAGCTGTGTAACCGTCATTTAGTCCTTCCAGTTTATAACGAATTACTTTCTGATTGAAAAAGGACTGATTCTTTACAATCAGCCTCAGATCAATGGTCTGGTTTGTCGGAGGAATGGTGATTGTCCGGTTTGTTTCGGGCGAAAAACCAGTCAGCAGATCTCCGTTTAGTTTTAACTCTACGGGTGCAATGAAAGACGAGACCGAATCGTTGTTTCTTTGCTGTGTCATGATACGCTGAAATCCGTTTACACCTCCGAAATAAATATCTCCGTTATCCGCACTGAAAGTTGCTTTGGAAATGTAGATGTTGGGTTGTACGCCGTCAGAAACGCCATATTCCCAAAACTGATTGTTATGCTTCTGATAACAATAGAGTTTGTTGGATGCACCGATCCATAATAAACTGTCGCTTGAAGTGCATAATGTTGATATTCTTTTGAATATATGATTGTTTTCAAGCTTGTATTTATCATTTGTGCTGTCAAACTTCCAGAGTCCCTGCTCAGAGCCAATCCAGAAGATGCCCGATTCGTCTCTTATGATAGATGCGATATCTACTCTTAGTCTCTTCTTCACATCAGAGATAGTAGAAATTGTGTTTTTTGAAATATCAAATTTGTAAATTTTTGTCGGGGAATAGGTATAAACGATATGGCCTTCATGATCAATATATTTCAGCCCTCCGTCTATAGAGTCAGCCGACCATTTATTAATACACTCCAGTTTATTTTTTGAGACAGAGTACAGATAGATATATTCATTCATAATGAGTATACTATCTTTGTTGATATTTTTCAGAGTTGTTCCTATCCAGCGATTATTGTTGCTGCTCTCTTCCATCTGGAAAGGAGGATTTCTGATAGTACCTGTGTGTATGTTGAACAGATTCAGGCTGCCGTGAAAGTAGCTCAATAGTAGTTCATTATCGGAGAATTTGGCAATGGATGTAACTTTTCGTCTGAAAGTAGAAGGATAGTGCTTAAACTTTTCTTTCTCCGGATCAAACTGATTAATTCCGTTACCATCTGTACCGATCCATATATTTCCGTTTTCATCTTCATAGAAAGATGATACTGTACGTTCGCTGATTCCGTGCTCAGAGTTCGGATAACTATGTGTGTAACTACGGATGAAATTGGATTTAGTACCAATCACACCCCCTCTGATTGTTCCCAGCCATATATTATTGTATTCGTCCTGATATATCCGGGATACAGAATTTACAGGAAGAGAATTCGGATCTTCCGGATTGTAAGAAAGATTATGAAATTTGAAGTTGCTGTCTAACCGGGATATGCCGTTCCCATCAGTACCTATCCATAAATTTCCGTCAGCAGCAATCTGAAGATCCAGAATAACGTTGTAGCAAAGCTCTGAATTTTCAGTTGTGAAATGCCGTATCAATTCTCCTTTTTTTGAATAGGCAAACAGGCCGTCACCATATGAACTAAGCCATATAATTCCGTTTTTGTCAATGCATAAGTCGGTAATCTGAGATGAAGGATGGAACTTCTCCTGAAACAGTTGTCCTGTTTTGATGTCACATCTGAATATTCCGCGCCATCTTGTACCTATAAGCAGAGTGTTCTCGTCTAATGCCGCTATTTTTACAGACAGAGGTATTGTACGTATATTAGGCTGAAAAAACGTAGTGCGGAATGTCTGATCTTTGTAATAGAAGCTGATCATACGGTCCGTAGTAAAGAAAATCATACGGTCGTCAGTCTGAAAACAGGATTTAATAATTACGCGTTTCAGTTCGTCGGGTCTCTCGAAATTATCTTTCTCTCTGTTGTATCTGACCACAGAGTGATTTGTACCGATCCACAGATTTTTTGAATGGTCCTCTTTTATAAAATGAATCTGATTTCCGGATATGGATGTTGAGTCGGTTTTAATATTGAAATACTGTCGCATCTCATCCCCGTCGTAGCGGTTGAGTCCGAAATTCGTTCCAATCCAGAGTATACCTTTATAATCCCTGCATATATCATGTACGGATGTCTGAGACAATCCCTCTTTAAGAGATATCTCATAAAAACTCAATTTAAACTCAGCGGATAATTTTGTGCAAAACGATAAAATAATAGCGAGAGTAATAAATAAGATTCTCATCTGGTTCTTTCAATTTTTATATCAATAATTACAAAGATATGAAAATATCAATAATCTTTTGAAGCATAAATTCTGACTTATTTGGTTTTTATCACTCTTTTGTCATGTTGAAGATACGCTGAAAGGATTTCAAAACCCTTTATTTATCGAATATTCAGGCTTCGTATTCGTGTGTTTTTGTGTACGTGACAGAAGTCTTTGTCCGGTTTTGTACAGTGTCGTAAATCATTAATTAATAGTCTTTTTGAACGATTTTTGAAAAATGTCGGACGTTTTTGAACAGCTCGGAGAGGCTTACATGGATACTTTTGCGTATCACTCTCAGGGAGGGTGATATGTGAACTTTATAAAATTATTTTACTATGAAAAAAAACTTTTACTCTTTTATTCCTTATGTAATGACATTCTTGTTTTGTGGATCATCTCTGTTTGCACAGACTGATGTAACACCTTCGAAATTTAAGTTTAGCGGAATGTCAGCCGGCACGACAACAATTTTTGATGAAGTAGTAAGTGGTGCTAACCCACCATCGAATTATGCACCGGCACAAAATAATACAAACGGATACGCAATTATTGGCGGAGCTCCGGGATTCTATCCGGCAGCAGGAAATGCTATAAAGAACAATACATCTATCGTATTTCATCCTGAAATGGGAAATAATGTTTTGATGTTTAAAGGTAAAAACTCTCAGGAATCACTAGGAGTAGCAAACCCTGAAACGGTAGGAGGTTTCTGGTCGATGAATTTCTATGCGAATAAGAGTATTCCGGCTAAAACAAATGTACGGGTTTCTGTAATTATGAAATGTGTTGCCGAATCTTCATTCGGAGCAAATGATGCCGTTAAACTATCTGTAACCAGTTTAGCAAACAGTGTTTTAGTTCCCGATCAGGAAGCTATTTATTTTATGGATGAAGGATGGTGGATTTTTGAAACAGACTTCATGGTTCCCGAAACATCAGGTTGTCCTCCACGATTTAAATTTTCAGTGGATGGAGGTAAAGCCGATAATTTATCATTCTATATGACTGATATCAGACTAACAGCAAATCCTTCAGGAAGTCCGGTCATTGACGAATATGTACCAACCAGTGAGGAAATGACGGACATGGATGCTGTAAATGTTTATGCTTATGACGGACACCTTTATGTGTCAGGACACAATAATGCATCTGTAAAAGTTTATAATATTTCCGGTAGTATGATTTATTCAGCAGAAAATACCGGAGATCAGTTTACAAAATCTTTAGCAAAAGGATTTTATCTGGTTCAGGTAGGTGAAAAAGTGGTTAAAATCACAATTTGATTTTAATAGATATAACTTCTTGGGTTGATATTTAATTATTCAGTTTGAAGGTTGTCACCATGCAGCCTTCA
The DNA here is from genome assembly GCA_051657165.1 of Bacteroidales bacterium. Lineage (GTDB taxonomy): Bacteria > Bacteroidota > Bacteroidia > Bacteroidales > UBA7332 > UBA7332. The sequence goes on from JBOFKD010000306.1 coordinate 24,875, forward strand.
AACTGTAATCTGAGTCTTTTATTAGATTAGCTATATATGAAAAAACTATTGCTTTCAGCACTCTTATCACTGAGTTCTTTCTCTGGTTTCGCACAATCCACAAATTACGCGCTGGCGCTTGATGGATCGAATGGTGTGCAGGTAAATAATTTCTCTGTTTTTAATTCTCTGTCAGAATTCTCATTTCAAACTTATTTGTATCTTGATGAGTGGTCATCTAATGCTGTTATTTTTACACAAAGCTCAGGTAATAATTCAATTTCGTTGTCTTTAGGTAATACACCTCAGGAGGGACTTTTATTATCAATCTGTAAAGACGGCAAAAGCTGGACACAGACATTGAGTAGCATTCATTTAAAGCAATGGCAAAACTTGTCATTATTATTTAACTCAGGCGCAGCTGATAAAGTGCAATTTTTTATTAATGGCAAAGCGCAGGAGATCGTAGTTTCAAATCCCGATGTACCTTCCTCATTACCAGCTATTCAGTCTCCGCTGTATTTGGGGAGTAATCTGAAAGGCCGCATAGATGAAGTGCGATTCTGGGATAAAGCACTCACAGCTGATGAGTTAAGCTGGAATAATACAGTTAATGAATTTCATCCGCAATATGAATCACTGGCTTTATACTGGAAATTTGATCAGGATCAGTGTGAAAATATTGTGGACTATAAAGGAAATTATCATGCGGCTTTGTATCCAGTAAGCCGCAAGGAGGTTTCAGATAATGAAAATCTGAAATACAGAATCGTATCCGGATATACGAGCTTCCCCCGAATGATCGACAGACCTTATATTGATCAGAATATGTATGATATGACAAATGATCTGATCATATTATCGGCCAAAGTTCTGCCGGATGGAAGAATCTTTATGGAGTATCCGGACAACACGGATAAGCAGAATCAAGTTAGTTATATTTCCGAATATAAAGGACGAAAAGGAATCCTCGGATTTAACGGAGGTGAGACTAAAATGGATGTTGGTGCAGAGACTTTTATGGAAAGTCCTTTAAGAGCCACACCGGCAGCCACATTTGAAGGCTGGTTCTTTATTGAAGAATGGAAAGAAGGAGCTTATCTGATAAATAAAAAAGATAATAACGGTCAGGAAATCTCGGTTCGTCTGGGTGCGGAAAGTGACAAAGCTCTGATTGTGAAGCTCAATAGTTATGAGTTTATCTCTAAAAACAAATTAAATCCGGGCAGCTGGCAGCATATTGCTGTTAAGATGAATGCTGCATCCAGCCGCTTTAACCGTAAGGTGCGCTTTCAGTATGATGCCGGTACGGAATATTTTGCCGATATTGCACCTTCATCCGGCGATTTAAATGAAATTCCGTTGATGGACCAGTCTGCTACCTTAATGGGAGAAGGGTTTAGCGGGAAAATGGATGAAGTAATGATCTGGAGATCAGACCGGAGTGAAAGCAATGTGAAAGTGGATGCCACAAAAGGATATAGCTATCCGACAGGGGAGTGGTCAGATATTTTGCTTTGTTCATACTGGAAAGGGGATAATCAGGAAATACCGGGACTAGACTCACAGTCCTGGACAGAAATGGAAAAGTACATGAGAAGCATGTACCAGAATAAAAGGGGATTCAAAGTTCGCTATGGTCTTATCTCTGCTGAAGGCGAACAATGGAAATCAATGATAGCCGATCGTGATAAACTGAATACTTTTGTAGATCAGGTAGCTGCATTAGTACCTCATACAGACGGGATTGATGTTGATTTTGAATGGTGCTACAGCCAGTCAGAATGGAATGATTACGGAAATATGGTGGAAAGATTGCGTGCTGTAGTTCCGGCTGATAAAGTATTTACCTGCTCGCTGCATGCCGTAGCTTATAAACTGGATAAAAAATACATTGACATGGTCGATTATTTTACATTCCAGATCTATGGACCATCGCCTGATATATGGCCTTACGAGAGATATGTAAAAGCATATAATGATTTTAAAAGCCAGGGATATCCGAATGATAAAATATTGATGTCAATCGGAACACTTGCTACCAATGCACAGAAATCTGTAGTAGGGTATAAGAATGTGATTGAAGCGAATCCGGGCATCTCTAAAGATAAGGATCAGGCTTTATATAATGGCAGTAATTATACATTTAACGGTGTGAATACAATCAAAAAGAAAATGCAGTTTATTGTAGATCACAATATTGCCGGATCCATGTATTTTGATATGGGGAATGATATGAGAGTATCAAATGAGTACAGCCTTATTAAAGCAATGAATGATGTAATTGCTTCAAACGTAGATACACTGATAACAAAAGCCGATATAGAAACTTCTGTTGATAAACTGGCAGAGGAAACGGCGTCAGTTCGTATATATCCGAATCCCGGACCGGGAGTATTTCAGGTAAGATTACCTTATGATGAAGATGCCGACTGTCAGATATTCAACTTAGACGGAGTGGTTATCAGCAGACATAAACTGATGAATGAGGAAAAACTGAATCTGACGCACTTATCAAAAGGAAGTTATCTTGTATCTATACAACAAAAGGGGAAAAAATATTTCAATAAAATATATATCAAATAACGATTAATTGTCTATGAAAAGCCAAAAAATGCATCGGTTTCTTGGATGCTTTCTAATGTTGTTTATATCTATTACCTATACATTTGCTCAATCCCGTATTGTCAAAGGTACCGTGTTAGATGATCTTAAACTAGGAATGCCAGGGGTGAACGTTGTCGTAAAAGGGACAACCAATGGAACGATTACTGATTTTGATGGAAACTATTCAATATCAGTGTCAGGGGATAAAGCTGTATTAGTTTATTCATTTATGGGATATATCCCGCAGGAAATTCAGGTTGGTAACAAGAATCAGATTAATGTAACCATGAAAGAAGATTCGAAACAACTTGATGAAGTAGTGGTTGTAGGTTACGGTGAGGTTCGTAAAAAGGACCTTACAGGGGCTGTAGCTCAATTAAAACCAAGTGAGTCTGAATCTCAGATATTTACTTCGGTAGATAATATCTTACAGGGTAAGATCGCCGGTGTAAGTATTAACAGCAGCGGATCAACTCCGGGGGGAGCTGTATCAGTTCAGATCAGGGGAGCAAACTCTCTTCGCGGAGACAATCAGCCTCTTTATGTTATTGATAATATTCCGATGGCTTCGACAGCAGAAGGTGCGGCGAATGGAGTAGGAGATTTTCAGGCTGCACAGAATCCATTAACCAGTTTAAATCCACAGGATATTGAGAGTATCGAAGTCCTGAAAGATGCATCAGCTACAGCGATCTATGGTGCACGTGGAGCAAATGGTGTAATTCTTATTACGACAAAAAAAGGGAAGAAAGGAAAAACAAATATCAGTGTTAATGCCAATCTCTCTGTAGCAAAAGCAACACGTCTGCCTGAACTATTGGGTTTGCGTGATTATGCAAACTACCGGAACGAACAGAATGAAGGAACATACAAACAGTATTACTTCCAGGGAGACCAGATTCATTATTCTACATCCGGAGAAAACTATGATCCAGCTAATCCATCTTCATATCACATACTAAATGATGTAAACTGGATGGATAAAATCTTCAGACAATCATTTTCTCAGAACTACAATGTCTCAATTAACGGAGGAGGGGAACGTACTACTTATTTCTTCTCTGCAGGTTTTAAAGATATTGAAGGACTGGTTAAGAAAACAGGTTTACAACAAGGGGATTTACGTTTGAATCTTACTTCTCAGCTAAATGACCGTTTGAAAGTTAATCTGAATCTGAACGGATCCATTAAACAAAATGATATGATGTCTGGTGGTGACACGAAAGGGGGAGCTTCGGGTTCAATCCTTCGTAATGCAATTGATGCAGCACCTCATGATAAAATTATAGATGCGAATACATTACCGGAAGATCGTTCGACAGCATTGAGCTGGATCGAAGATTATGATGATAAGACTTTGAGCAAAATTTTCAGAGCGTCTTTATCTCTTAACTGGAAAATCAGTAAAGTGTTCTCCTATGAATTAAGAACAGGAGGGAATATCCGCGATGAAGAAAGAAAACGTTGGTTTGGTCTTCAGCTATTCCGTGGAATGAATGATAATGGAGTTCTTGGTTTGTCTGATATTAATTCAAACAACTACTCCGTTGAGAACCTTATCAATTTCAATAAGAAATTTGGTCGTATTCTGAATCTTAGCGGTGTTGCAGCAATCAATTATGAAGACTACAACTTTGTGAATAAAACGACGAATGCAAAGAACTTTGAGAATCATATATTGAGAACGAACGGGCTTTCATTCGCTAAGAATGTGACGATGCCAACTCCGATTCAGAGAGACTATCAGCTGGGTTCATATCTGGCTAGAACAAACTTATCGTTTCTCGAAGGTCGTTACCTGCTGACTGCCAGTTTCCGTGCAGACGGATCCAGTAAGTTTTCAAAAGGTCATCAGTGGGGATATTTCCCGTCAGCATCTGCTGCATGGAGAATGGAAGAAGAAAGCTTCCTGAGCGATGTTAGTGTTCTTGATCAGTTGAAAATCCGTGCAGGATGGGGTGTGACAGGGAATCAGGGAATTGATCCTTATCAAACGATTTCTGGATATTCAAGTGTATTGGATTATGCGAATATTGACAGCGACAGACTACTTGCAATGGGTGTAACATCTATTCCAAATCCAAATCTGAAATGGGAGACAACAGAAGCCTGGAATGTAGGGGTTGACTTTGCTTTCTTCAATCAGCGATTAATGGGTACATTTGATGCTTATGTGAAAACAACAAAAGATCTGTTGATTGAAATGCCTCTGCCTTTGTCTACAGGGTTTAGTTCATTTACAGTGAATCAGGGGTCTATTCAGAACAAAGGTCTGGAACTTTCATTGACAGGTGTAGTGCTGAAAGAAAAAGATTTCGGATTAACAGTGTCCGGAAACTTCGGTATTAACCGCTCAAAAGTAAAATCATTAGGTTTACCTGAAACTCAGTTAGGAAATCATAATCTGGTAGGTTATCTTGGAAGAACTGTCGGTGACAGATTCGGACCGGTTAATATATTCGCCGTAAATCATGCTCCGGGTATGTTCTGGGGATATAAAACAGACGGAATTATTCAGAATGAGGCTGAGGTTGCACATATGAACTATGTCAAAGGAGATAAGTCTCCGGGGAATATTAAATTCGTTGATGTGAATGGTGATAATGTGATTGATGATAAGGATATGACATTTATTGGTAATCCGAATCCCGACTTTAGTTATGGTTTCCAGTTGTCATTCAATTATAAAGCACTGACTTTTACCAGTTCTTTTAATGGAGTGTTCGGAAATCAGATCTATAATACCAACAAGTATTACGATCAGAACCCGCGCAGAACGAATAATAATATCCGTAAAGAGGTTTATGATAACGCATGGCGCGGAGAAGGAACATCAAATACATATACCAGTCCAACATCTAAATCAACTGATGTGTCTATGGACAGATACATTGAAGATGGAAGCTTCTTCCGTTGCAACGATATGACACTGGCTTATTCGCTTCCTTCAAAATGGATAAGTAAAGCTTTGCTTCAGCGTGCTAGTGTATTTGTTTCGGCAAAAAACTTATTTGTGATTACTAAATACAGTGGATTTGATCCTGAAGTAAACTCTTTCCCGAATGATGGTCTTCGTCTGGGTGTAGATATGAACAGCTTCCCTAATCCGAGAGAATTTGTATTTGGAGTTAATCTTACTTTCTAATTGATACATGGCTATTATGAAAAAAATATTTATATCGATCTTCGTTTTACTGGTGTCACTGACATCCTGCAACGATTTACTACAGGAAGATCCACAATTTACAATAAACGGAAAGACATTGTTTCAGCGGGAGAGCGACGCACAACTGGCTCTTAATGGCTGTTACGGATATCTTACAGCATGGGATGCCTATGGACAGGCTTTCTGGGAACTACAGGAAGGTACGTCCGGATTATACTGGGCACAGACAAACAATCAGATGCAGGATGAGTTGGCTTCGATGAAAGTACCTTCAAATAATACGCTGGTAACAATGAGCTGGAGAGGCTTTTATGTAGCGATTGCTAACTGTAACCTCTTTCTGTCAAATCTGGAAGATAGCCCGCTAAGTGAGGAATACAAGGTGTATGCCGGAGCTCAGGCTAAATTCATTCGGGCATTATGTTACTATAATCTGGTATTCACATACGGAGATGTACCATTAAGACTTGAGCCATCCAGTCCTTTAAATTCAAACATGGCAAGAACACCTAAAAATGAAGTTATTGCTCAGATTGAGAAAGACTGGACTGATGCCGTGAACGGACTGAAGCCGGCTGAGGATAACAGCTCTAAGCCAACCGTAAATACAGCAAATGCTTATCTTGCTAAATTATACTGGATGCTTGCTTCCGGAGAGAATACCTCTTCATCAAAGTATTGGGCAATGGCTAAGGAGTACGGAGATAAAGTAATTGATGCATATCAGCTGGAAAGTAATGCCGGAACTATTTTTCACCGCGAAACAAAAGATTCTAAAGAATCAATCTTTAAGCTGAACACTTCTTTGATTTCAGTGAAGGATGATCAGGGGAACAGAACGAACTGGCTGTTCTCTCCGCAGAACTCAACAAGCGGGATATCATGGGGACGCTATCGTATATCAAAAGCTTTTCATGATGACTTCAGAGGAACTTATCCGACAGATCCTCGTCTGAATGTAACCATGATGTCTTCATGGGTTGATAAGAATAATCAGACGAAATATGCTTATCCTTTCTATATTGTGAAAAGCGGTCGTGAAGAGATTTTATGTACTTTGATTGATTATGAAAACCAATCGTTGAATCCACGCAATCCTGATCCGGAAATTCTGGAAGAAAAGGCAAGAAATGTATTTATGAAATCAGGCGGAGATCATCAGGGTTGGGCTTATCTGGCTAAAACTTACGATGAGAAGGCCGAAGCACAACGTAGTAATAAGCATTTCTATCTGTACAGATACTCGGATTTGCTTTTGCTGATGGCTGATGTGGAGAATGAACTTGGAAATAAAACAAAAGCACTGGAATATCTGAATAGAGTTCTTTCAAGAGCACGTAACTCAGTTACACCGGCTGCGGTTCATCCACAAGATGTACCGGCTTCTGTTTCTCAGGACGAGCTGCGTATTCAGATATACAGAGAAAGACAATTTGAATTGATAGGTGAGTGTTTTTCATTTATGGATGTCAGACGCCGGGGCGAAGATTTCTTCAAGGAGCATATTTTGAAGAGATATAATGATCACCTGATTACTCAGGGGCATTCGCCGGCTCAGGCCAACGCAAACTTCTGGGATCGTATGCTTCCGCTCAATGATGCGAAAAAGAACATGCTGATGCCAATTCCGCAGGATGAAATGAATGCAAATTCAGAGATCTCTGCAGCAAATCAGAATTTTGGATATTAAACGAATCCGGAAATATATCAGAAGGAGAATTTCTTATTATAAAATAAAGAAATTCTCCTTTTGCTTTGATGGAAGCCGGCTTGCGGATGTCATCTCTACTTTACCAAAGGTTTTTATCAACTTTTCCCAAAGTCGGATAACCTCTATATGTATAATCCTGTATATATCCTGTTTTCAGACATCTTATTGTATGATTTTGAACAATATTCGGAGGATATAATACATCTGAAAGATTGATATAAGATAGTTTTGTGATATCCAGATTGTATAAATGAATTAATTTTTCTATCATGAATTTTCACTCTAAAGTTTTAATAGCTCAAACAACTGTACTGACTCTGGCCGGTTGTGCTAAGCCCGGACAAGTAAAAGAAGAGGTCAAACCGCTTAATATCGTTTATATTATGACGGATGATCATACGCAGCAAATGATTAGTTGCTATGACAACAGATTTGCTTCTACTCCTAATATTGACAGAATTGCTCAGGGGGGTGTGAGATTTACGAACAGCTTTGTAGCAAATTCTATTTCCGGTCCGAGCAGAGCATGTATGCTGACAGGAAAACATAGCCATAAAAATGGAAAGATCAATAATGAAGATCATTTTGATGGTTCTCAGCAGACGATGCCAAAACTATTGAAAGCTGCCGGATATCAGACAGCTCTGATTGGTAAGTGGCATCTGGAAAGTAAGCCTACCGGTTTTGATCACTGGGATATCCTCAATGGACAAGGTGAATACTATCAGCCGGATTTTATAACAGAAAATGATACAGTCCGTACGGAAGGATATGTTACGGATCTGATTACCGATAAAAGTATACACTGGCTGGAAGAGAGAGACCAGGATAAACCTTTCGTGCTGTTTGTTCATCATAAGGCTCCGCACAGGAACTGGATGGCTAAGACATCTGATCTTGACTTTGCCGAAGATAGAACATTCCCTCTGCCAGAGAATTTCTATGATAGCTACTCCGGAAGAGAAGCGGCAGCATCTGCCGAAATGAAAATATCCAGTAATCATGATATGGACTTATTATATGATAATAAGGTTTTCACGGGTGAAGAAGATAGTCGATTACTATCCTGGTATTTTCCGCATGAAGGAGAGGGTGCTTATGGAAGGATGAATCCGGAAGAAAGGAAAGCATTTGATGATCATTATAAACCAATCATCGAAGACTTTAAGAAACGCAATCTGAAAGGCAAGGAACTGGCCGAGTGGAAATACCAGCGCTATATGAAAGATTATCTGAAGTCAGCAAAGTCTGTAGATGACAATATTGGGCGATTGATGGATTATCTGGAGGAAAATAATTTGCTGGAGAATACACTGGTTGTCTATACTTCCGATCAGGGGTTTTATATGGGAGAACATGGATGGTTTGATAAACGCTTTATGTATGAAGAGTCATTCCGTACACCTCTGGTTATGCATTTGCCATCGCGATTCAAAAAAAGAGGAGATATCCCGGAGCTTGTTCAGAATATAGACTATGCTCCTACTTTCCTGGATCTGGCAGGAGTTAAAGTACCCGCAGATATTCAGGGTATGTCTATGAGACCTTTACTTGAAGACACAACCGCTCAGGACTGGCGCAAATCATTGTATTACCATTTTCAGGAGTTTCCGGCTGAGCATATGGTGAAAAGACATTTCGGAATTCGTAACGACAGATATAAACTGATCCGCTTTTACAATGATAAAAAATTCTGGGAATTTTATGATCTGGAAAAAGATCCGTCTGAAATGGTGAATCAATACAATAATCCCGAGTACCGGAATATTATATCATCAATGAAAGAGGATTTGATAAAACTTCAGGAAGAGTATGATGATCCGATACGTTTTTCTGAAAATAACTGAACGATAAATAAAGATAGAAATCTAGATATATGAGAAGACTTTTAATAATCACACTACTGTCACTTCTTTGCGGCAGTATCTACTCCAGGGTTTCTGTTCTTCCTAAGCCGGAACAGGTAAAGGAGATGGAAGGTGAGTTTGCTTTTAATAAACACACGAAAGTGTATTACGATACAGAAGAACAAAAAGAGGCTACGTCATTCTTTATCCAAAAATTAGGACTGGCTATGGGTTCTGAGCTTCAGACTTCAGCCAGAATACCTAAAAAGAATGCTCTTGTATTCAAGTACACGGATGGGATAGAAGACGAGGGATATACATTGCTTGTCACTCCGGAAAGAATACAGATTGAGGCTTCCTCAAAATCAGGATTCTTTTATGCTTCTCAGACGCTTATGCAATTATTGCCTGTAGATATTTTCAGAAGTGTAACTTTACCGGAAGTAGAATGGGCAGTGCCGGCTGTAGAAATTCAGGATTCACCTAAATACCCGTACAGGGGCTTTATGCTGGATGTGGCCCGCTATTTCCTCCCGAAAGATGAGGTGTTAAAACTGATTGATTATATGGCGATTCATAAAATTAATAAGTTACACTGGCACCTGGTCGATGATAACGGATGGCGGATAGAAATTAAAAAGTATCCGCTTCTGGGCACAGTCGGAGGTTACAGAGTGAAGCGCGAAGGACTATTCCCTCACAGACAGAATCCGAAGCCCGGAGAACCTACTCCAGTTGGCGGTTTCTATTCACAGGATGAGATACGCGAAGTTGTAAAATATGCTCAGGACAGATGTATTGAGGTAATTCCGGAAATTGAAATGCCTGCACATACGGTTTCATCTCTGGCTGCTTATCCGCATTTGACGTGCCCTGTGGTAAATGAGTTTATCGGTACTCTTCCGGGTATAGGAGGAAAGAATGCATCCATTATTTATTGTGCCGGTAATGATCAGGTCTTTGACTTCCTGCAGGATGTTATTGATGAGGTGAGTGATTTATTTCCCTCAAATTATATACATATCGGCGGGGATGAAGCCTGGAAAGATAACTGGAAGAAATGTCCTTTATGTCAGAAGCGAATGAAAGAAGCGAATATTCCGAACGAGGAGGAGCTTCAGAGTTACTTTATCCGCAGAATGAATGCATATATTAAAACCAAAGGAAAAAGCCTCATGGGATGGGATGAACTGACAGATAGTGAGATTCCTGAGGGGGCTACGATTTTCGGATGGCGAGGGTTCGGACAATCTGCTGCAAAAGCTGCCAGAAAGGGACATGATGTTGTTCTTACGCCTGCCCGCATTATGTATCTGATCCGTTATCAGGGACCTCAATGGTTTGAGCCGTTTACTTATTTCGGAAATAATACGCTCCGGGATGTATACAATTATGAAGTAGGCATGAGCGATTTTACACCTGAACTGATGTCACGTATTAAGGGGCTTCAGGCTTCAATGTGGACAGAGTTTATTAACTCACCTGAGGAATTGCAATATATGGTCTTTCCGCGTCTTGCTGCACTGGCTGATATTGCCTGGAGTAAACAGGATAAAGACTGGCCCGACTTCCTGACCCGACTGGATAAAATGAGTAAGCTGTATGATATAACCGGTGTGAACTATGCACAATCAATGTTTAATATATTCCATAAAATAAGTGCGGGAGAAAGAGGATTATGTGTAGATTTGAGCTGTATCCGTCCGGATGTTCAGATTCGTTATACTCTCGATGGCACTATGCCCTCAATGAACTCACCGGTATTCAACGGGAATCTGGCCCTTAATAAGGGAGAGGTGTTGCTGGCACAAACATTCCTGTCAGGAGAACCTAAAGGCCAGCTTCTAAGTTTAGTGCCTCAGTTCTCTTTAGCTACGGGAGCTAAAATAAACGGAAATGCCGAAAATATGGATTGTCTGGTAAATGGAATTCTTGGAACTGAAAGATACACTGACGGTGAATATGTAAATGTATACGATCAGGATCTTACTTTTACAATGGATCTGCATGCACAGAAGAATATATCGAAGATTATTCTTGGTTCTTTGATAAATGCAGGGATGGCAGTTTGTTATCCGGAATCGGTACTTATTGAAAGTTCTCAGGATGGTGAAAACTTCTCATTACTTACAGAGCGATTCTTTGATCCTTCAGAGCGGTTCCCGAACAGCTTTACGAAATCTCAGCTGATATTTGATGATTTTCAGTCATTACAAACACAATTTATCCGCATCTCGGTGAAAAAACCAGGTCTTCTTCCTGAAGGCACACCCAGAGAGCAACAAATAGGCCGTATGGCATTTGATGAAGTTCTAATATTCTAATTAAAATCTAATTATGACGAAGCTGCAAAATCTATTAACGCTTTTTGCTTTGCTGTTAAGCTGTACTTATTCGGTTGCCGAGAATCAGCCGGAATGGCAAAGCCAATATACAATGGGGTTGAATAAGTTATCTCCTCATACTTATGTACTCCCTTATGAAAATGAGAACAGTGTCATTAAAGGAGATTATAAGTCATCTCATTATTATCAGTCATTAAATGGAAAGTGGAAATTTAACTGGGTGAAGAATCCGGATAACCGACCAAAAGATTTTTATAAACCTGACTTTTCTGTTAAGAACTGGGCTGAAATTAATGTACCCGGCAACTGGGAAAGACAAGGTTACGGAACAGCTATTTACGTAAACGAAGAATATGAGTTCGTATCTCCTCTTTTTGAGATGGAAAAACCTACTCCTCCGACAGTGCCTTATAAGCATAATGAAGTCGGTTCATACCGCCGGAACTTTACAATTCCTGCAAACTGGGATGACCGCAGAGTTGTGATCTGTGTAGAAGGTGCAATATCGTTCTATTATATCTGGTTAAACGGTGAGTTACTGGGATACAATCAGGACTCCAAAACACCGGCCGAATGGGATATTACCGATAAAATTCTGAAAGGAAAAGAGAATACACTGGCTATCGAATGTTATCGCTGGAGTGCCGGGTCATATATGGAGTGCCAGGACTACTGGCGTCTGAGCGGAATTGAAAGAGATGTTTATCTGTATTCTACTCCGAAAAGTTTTATAAATGATTATCAGGTTGTATCTACACTTGATAAAACGAACTACACAGATGGCGAATTTGCACTGGATGTAGAAATAGGTGCACAGCAATCAACGGAAAGTCTGACATATAAATTACTGGATGCTGAAGGTAAAACAGTGCTGACATCCACAAAACCCGTTGTTAACGGTGCCGTTCATTATCCGGCTACAACAATTCCGGATGTGGATAGATGGAGTGCAGAGAATCCGGCTCTTTATACTTTAGTCCTTCAATTAAAAGATCAGCAGAATAAAATCACGGAAGTTACGGGTTGTAAAGTAGGATTCAGAACATCAGAAATCAAAAACGGAAGATTGCATGTTAATGGCACACCGATCATCATTAAAGGTGTGAACAGACATGAGCATACGCAACTGGGGCGCACGGTCACAGAAGAATCTATGATCCGCGATATTGAACTGATGAAACAGCACAATATAAATACGGTTCGTAACTCGCATTACCCGAACGATAAACGCTGGTATGAATTATGTGATCTGTATGGTCTTTATATGATTGATGAGGCGAATGTTGAATCTCATGGAATGGGATACGGACCTGCTACACTGGCAAAAGACACATCGTGGTATCAGCAGCATATTGTAAGAAATCAGCGTATGTATCACCGTTCGAAAAATCATCCAAGCATTATTGTATGGTCAATGGGGAATGAAGCCGGTATGGGTGTAAACTTTGAAAGAGTATATGACTGGTTTAAGTCTGTCGAAAAACACAGACCTATTCAGTATGAACGTGCTCAGCAAGAGCCTTTCACGGATATCTATTGCCGTATGTACCGCAGTATTGATGAAATCAAAGCTTATCTGGCTCAGGATCCTGCACCATATCGTCCGTTTATTCTGTGTGAATATTCTCATGCAATGGGTAACAGCTGTGGTGGATTCAATGATTATATGGAAACATTTGAGGCGAATCCGATGGCACAGGGTGGATGTGTATGGGACTGGGTTGACCAGAGCTTCAAGGAAGTAGATGCAAATGGTAAATGGTATTGGTCTTATGGTGGAGATTACGGACCGGAGAATGTTCCGAGCTTTGGAAACTTCTGTTGCAACGGACTGGTAAATGCTGATCGTGTACCTTATCCGCATTTGAAAGAAGTGAAGAAAGTATATCAGTACATCAAAGCCAGACAATCAGCAAATGATCCTTCTTCAATCATCGTTAAAAACTGGTATGATTTTACGAATCTGAATGCGTTTGAACTGAGATGGAGATATGTAACAGACAAAGGTGTTGTTCTGAAAGAAGGAAAACAGATTGTAGATTGTGCTCCGCATCAGGAAGTGGCTTTGCAAATCGAAAAACCTTCTCAGACACAATTAAAGAATGTAGGTGAATATTATCTGAATCTTGAGTGGTTTCGCAGAACTCCGGCTCCTTTTGTCGCAACAGATTATGCGATTGCCGATAATCAGTTCGTATATCAGGGAACAGGTGTTATAAACACTCCTGTTGCTAAGATAAGCGGAGGGCGTTTGAAAATTGACGGATTGAAGGTAGAAAATAAATTATATGCGCTGGAAGTTTCTCCGGAAACAGGAGCCATAACTTCGTATAGAACTTACGGAAACGAAATGTTGTCAAATCCGTTGCTGTTGTCTGTTTATCGTCCTTTGACGGACAATGACAACAGAGACCGCGAGAATGGTAAGATCTGGCAGAAAGAAGGTTTAAATCAGCTTACTCAGAAATGTAGCGGGACTCATGTGAAAAGAGACGGGAAATTTGTAATCATAGAGTCAGATGTTCAGCTGATAAATAAGAAAGGGAATGCTTTATTTACCGGAAATCTGATGTACATCCTGGCTGATAACGGAACATTAACTGTCAAATGCCAGTTAGTACCTGATACAAATTATGTTCATAAGATGGCACGTGCAGGAGTTTCATTTGATATGCCGGCTGCTTATAATCAGGTGACATACTTAGGACGTGGAGATGAAGAAACATATGCAGACAGAAAGCAGTATGGTCATATCGGAATTTTCCATACTACAGCACAGGATATGTTTGTGCCGTATGTAAATCCTCAGGCGTGTGGCAACCGTACAGATGTTCGCTGGTTGCAGCTAACGAATAATCAAAAGGCAGGATTGAATATTATATCGGATTCTAATTTTGAGTTTAGCGCATTGCCTTATCAGGATTCTAATCTTGAAACAGCCAGACACATCAATGAGCTGGAAGATCGCGGAACAATAACGGTTCACCTGGACAGCGAACAGGGTGGAGTAGGAACTGCAACCTGCGGTCCCGGTATTCTGCCTGCTTACAGAGTGAGTGTGGCACCGAAATCTTTTGAATTTATACTTGAACCGGTAAAATAGTTTTCAGGATTAAACCCTAATGAATCAGATCAATGAAAATAGCAAATAATATCCTGAATCGTCTGGCCGTAGCTTTAATGCTTACAGGGATGTGTGCACCAATCGATGCTGCAGATCATCTTCCAAAGCCGACAGAGAAACAATTAAACTGGCAAAATCTTGAGACAATCGGGTTTATACATTTCAGTATAAATACATTTACAGATAAAGAGTGGGGATTCGGAAACGAATCTCCCTCTCTGTTTAATCCGTCTCAGTTAGATTGCAGACAGTGGGTACGTACTTGTAAACAGGCTGGATTAAAAGGAGTCATCCTGACGGCAAAACATCATGATGGGTTTTGCTTATGGCCTTCAGCTTATACGGAGTATAGTATTAAAAATTCGCCGTGGAAAAACGGACAGGGGGATTTGGTTAAAGAGTTTGCCGAAGCCTGTAAGGAATATGATATGAAGCTCGGATTGTATTTGTCGCCATGGGACTGTAATCATCCCGAATACGGTGATGCCGGTTATATAACGTATTTTAGAAATCAGCTGCGCGAGCTTCTGACTAATTACGGACCGGTATTTGAAATCTGGTTCGACGGAGCAAACGGAGGGCGCGGATATTATAGTACCGACTCGCTGCATAACCGTAAGATCTCGCCTGATTATTACAATTGGGAGGAAACGGTGAAAATAGTCAAAGAGTTACAGCCTGACTGTATTATTCATGGCGGAGGGAAAGCTGATATCCGCTGGGTGGGTAATGAAGAAGGACATGCAGGACAGGAACACTGGAGTAGCTTGCGCACTTCCGATAAGTTTGATAAAGAACCGGCTGCGCGCTTCCAGTTGAATAAAGGACATTCGGATGGTACAATCTGGATGCCTTCCGAAACGGATGTCTCGGTACGTCCCGGATGGTATTACCATGCATCAGAAGATCATAAACTGAAATCGTTACCTCAGTTGTTGAATATCTATTATGAGAGCGTAGGGCGCAACAGTTTACTGCTGTTAAATATTCCTCCGGATAAACGGGGACTGATTCATCGCGAAGACTCAGTACGCCTTATTCAGTGGTACAATCAATATCAGCAGGAGTTGAGTAATAATCTGATCAGTAAAAGCTGTAAGGTTCGCAGCAGTTCGCCAAAAGGGGCGAAGCATGTGCTGGATTCAAAAGTTCATACATACTGGTCGCCAAAAGGGACGAATGAATGGATTGAAATAGCATTTCCCCGGGAGACTCAGTTAAACCGTATACTCTTGCGGGAGAATATAAAGAACGGACAACGCATTAAACGATTCCGGATCGAATATCTGAACTCCGGAAAATGGCTTCCGCTTGCAGAAGAAACTACGATTGGATACAAGAGAATACTTCGTTTTCCGGAAGTTAAAGCCGAAGCGTTGAAAGTAACAGTGCTGGATTCGCATCAGGCTCCGGAACTATCAGATATAGCTTGTTATTTTGCAGACGAGTTGCTTTCGGATCCTGTTATACGGATTAATAAAAAGGATGAGGTGACTTTATTGTCTGATAATTCAAATGCCGAAATATGGTATACGCTTGATGGGTCAGAGCCTCAGCGTGGAAGATCTGTTTTATATACATCTTCTTTTCCAATATCTGAAAATACATGTCTGAAGGTTATGTCATGTACTGCCGGAGGAAGAAGCTCAGAGCTTGTTACCCGTCATTTCAGCCATTCCCGAAAGAACTGGAAAGTACTGAACGAAGAGTCGGATCAGGCAGAACTTATTTTTGACGAAAATCCTGCGACAGCATGGTTCTCAAAACCTGGTAAACGGGAAGTTATTGTAGATTTCAATGAATCTAAAACGATAGAAGGAATCTTCTATACTCCGGATCAGGCAAGATATGCACGTGGTATTGCTCTGAAGTATGAAATATGTATGTCTGATACTCCGGATGAATGGAACGGGACACCATGCCCGGGCGAGTTTTCGAATATTGAGAACAATCCGATTCGCCAGGAATTAGTATTTGATAAACCGATTTCAGGGCGATATATACGAATTGTCGTTCCCGAAACAGTTTCTGATCAGGCTGTACTGGGGATAGCTGAACTGGATTTTCTGTTTACGGATGTGCCTAAGGACAATAACTGGTCGCTAATCTGGAGTGATGAGTTTGATCAAGATGGTGCACCGGATCCCGAATACTGGAGTTTTCCGGGCAGAAAACCTTCCTTTTGGGCCAAATACGCCACGGACAATAAAGAACTGGCATACGTGAAAGACGGGGTTCTGAATCTGGTTGCCAGAATAGCACCGGCAGGGACTGATACATTGGCTTACCAGACAGGAGCTGTTTGTACGAAGGATAAATTCAGTTTCAAATACGGGAAAGTGGAGTTTAAAGCCCGCTTTAAATCCGCAAAAGGATCATGGCCGGCTCTTTGGCTGATGCCTCAGAAAAGTGAGTTCGGAGGCTGGCCGCATAGCGGTGAAATAGACGTGATGGAACATCTGAATTTTGATAACTTTGTTTATCAGACAGTCCATACAACAAAGACCAGAGCACAAGCAGGCAATAATACCTGGGAGAATTCAAAATCCCATATCAGAGAGTCTGTAGATAAAGATGATTTTAATACGTATGGTATAGAATGGAATGAGGACGGGATTGAGTTTTTTGTAAATGGTATACATACGTTTACTTATAAGAATATGCAGGAAGGTCCGGAACAATATCCGTTTGTATCTGAATTTTACCTGATTCTTAATCAGGCTCTTGGTGGAAATTGGGTCGGATCGGTTAGTGATAGTGATCTGCCCGTTAAGATGGAAGTTGACTGGGTACGGGTGTATCAGAATAAATCAAGATGATCACACCTTCGGCGTAAAAGAACAGAACAAATAGCAATGAGAATCCGGCGGAGACGATATAAATATCGTCTCCGCCGATGCTCCGTACGCCGTTTCGGATTACCTGTTTCTGTTAAAAGTAAATTTAATTATATTGTATATAATACTAATAATCAGTCGTTTGTTGTGAACTAGAGACGATATTTATATCGTCTCTACATGCTGTCGCACTGATTATATGCATGAAAAATAGAAACAAGGCGTACGGGAGTTTCAGAGCGTACGCCCGGAAAGTAACCAACCTCCTCCACAACCCCGAAGGAGGTTGTTTACTGTAGCTTTCACACCAACCGCCTTTATATACTGATCCCGGATTTCTCATAACGCACATAAAGTTTGATTTTCAATCAGCACTATCAGCACAATCAGCACCGTTATATCATTAATATCTAATAATCAAATAGATACATTGACGACAAGTGTGCTGATATGTGTGCTGATTGGAGCTCTCAGTGCTGATTCGTTTGAAGCGAATCAGCACACTTATACAGTTGTAAATCATATATTTAGTCTAAAAGTGCTGATTGTGTCGATTCAAAACTCAAAACTCTGTGTAGAAAATAAAGAATAAGCGTCTCCTCTATTAGATTTCTTATGCAAATGTTTCATCGGAAAAACATCTGCACACAAATTTTCCTGATTTCAATTGCAACCAATTGCAACCCTGCATAATACATTGTTAAACAATACAATACAGGTTGCAATTTAAGAAATTCAATTGCAACCAATCGTCACCATTTGCAACCTCAATTGCAACCTTTTAAATGCCTTTTAAATCGCTATATAATAGGTGTTTACAATTTATTCAGCTATGCGGTTGCAATTGGTTGCAATTCAAAACGTAAAACTCTGTGTATAGTTTTTCCTGAAGAGAGTTAAGAGCTTCCGCTGATTCTCTTAAAAGATTTTCCATTTTCTCTTAAGAGAATTTCGAATTTCTCTTAAGCAAATTTCCAACTGCATGATTAGGCCCGTTTGCAAGTAGCAAACTGAAATTAGCAAGTAGCAAAATAAGTTTTGCAAGTAGCAAAGTTGAGTTTGCTACCTGCAAATAAATACACTCTGATAAGCGCTCGTTTTGATTCAGAATAATAACCGTATATCACTACTGATTCATACGTATATATTCGTAAGAATAAACCGGTAATTAATTGCTGTATATAAGAGATTTAGTTCGTTCAACCGTATCCTTTAGAATTCGCATGCGCATGCGTTCTAATTCCGATGCGCATCGGAAATATAAATCAACCGTATTTCGTAACTAAACCATCCGTATATAAAAACTAGTTCCTCCTTTATTTCATCTAATATATACGTATATTCCGGGCGGAAGAAGCATAAAAAAAGCTGTCTAAAATTAATTAGACAGCTTTTTCTTTATATGCGGGAAAGAGATTATTCAGTTACCCCTTTCATGATAATTTCTGTGCGGTTGTTCTGATCAAAGATCATTTTTGCGAATGCCTGAATGTCAGCCGGAGTCATTTTCTCTACGATTGATTTGTAAGTCGCAGGAGCATTGATTTTGCTTTCGTTCATCATTTCGATAGCGCCCATCCAGTATCTGTTTTCACGAAGTGTTTCGTCATATTTTTTCAACATGAACTTCTGTACTTTGTCAAACATTTCTGCTTTCGGTCCTTCTTTTACCATGTCATTCAATTCACGGTAAACAATGCTGATTAACTTATCAGCCTGTTCCGGATTTGTATCAAAGTAGATATACATATCGAATGTCTGTTTAGGTTCTTTAGACAGGTCTCCCTGAACACCAACACCGTATGTACCACCTTCTTTTTCACGAATTTCTTCTGTATATACGATGCTCAGGATCTGAGAAAGTATATTCATTCTGATCTGATTTTCCAGTGTATAAGGACAGTCTCCTGTGAAAACACTGTAGCATACAGCCTTCACATTCTCCATTTTCTGATTGAAATGATTCTGAATCATTCCTTTCTTAGGATAGATACCCAGATCTTTTGCTGCTTCTTTACGTTTCACTGTCGGTAATGAACCAAGATATTGCAGAACATAAGGTTTCACGCTATCCAGGTTAATATTACCTACGAATGTAAATGCGAAGTTGTTAGCATCTTTGAAACGATCTTTATAGATCTCCATGATACGTGCATAGTCAGCTTGCTCTAAAAGTTCAGGAGTAAGAGATGTTACACGAGGATTGTGTCCGTACATAGTCTGGCGTAGTGAATCGCTGAATGCTTTCATCGGATCTTTAGCCTGATTATTCAGGATAACCATTGTTCTTTCTTTGAATGAATCAAAAGCATCCTGGTCCATGCGCGGAGCAGTGAACCATAAGTATGTCAGTTGCATCATTTCCTCAAAATCCTGAGGAGAACAATATCCCGACATTGTTTCGTTGCGTCCGTTTAGTTTAACAGATACACCTGCACGTTTGCCGGCAAGTACCTTCTGTAAATCTGTTGCAGAATAACTGCCAACACCACCCAGATTAATGATTTCATTAAATGCGATGAAGTTTTTGATATCAGCATCAGGAAGAAGAGAGTTTCCTCCGACACTTTTTGCATTCATCAGGATTTCGTCTTCTTTGAAATCTGTAGGTTTGAATGTTACTTTTACACCGTTTGAAAGAGTCCATACAGTGTTGCCCAAACCATCAGTTTCAGTTTTTTTGATTGATCCTGTTTTTGGAAGTTTAGCAACAAGAGGTTCGTTTGAAACAGTTTCTTTGTATGCTTCTACTTCAGCTTTGCGTGCTGCATCAAAAGCTGTAAGAACTTCGTCTTTTGTAGGATATACAAGACCTTCTTTTTCAGGACCGTCAATTGTGATGATGATGTTTGAGTCAGCCGTTGCATATTGAGCAAACAACATGTTGATCTGATCTAAAGGCAACATCGGAACTACCTGATTGTAGAATGTATATTCAAATTCAGAACCCGGGGCTGCTTCGTTTTCTGTAAAGTTACGAACCAGCTCTCTTACGATTGTATTATTCTTTTGTTTGTCTTTCTCTTTGTATGAACTTTCAACAGCTTTCAGGAATGAAGCTTTCGCTCTTTCGTATTCTGAAGCTGTAAATCCATAGCGTTTCGCTCTTTCAACTTCAGTAATAACTCCCTGTATACCTTTAAGAGCTTCTCCTTCTTTAGTCATTGCTCCCATAGTAAGAGCATCTTTCGTTGGAGAAGCAAAGAAGCTTCCGTATGAGATACCTGCACCTAAGAAAGGAGAATTCGGTTTCTGAGAAATCTCCTGAAGACGTGCATTAATCATTGTAGATAATACATAGTTTGCATATCCGTTGATTAATTCAGCAGGTGTTCCCTGTAGTGCTTCAGGAATGATGTTGTGTTTGTAGAATACTCTTGCAGTTGTATTCTTAGCTTCTTTATCAGTACGGATTGATACAATTGGTTCCTGATTATCCGGAACGTTATACTGAACACGGGCAGCCGGATTTACCGGAGCAGGAATGTCTGCAAAGATTTTTTTAATTTGTCCTTCCACATATACAGGATCAATATCACCTACAATCAGGATAGCCTGAAGGTCGGGACGATACCATTTTTTATAGTAATCGCGGATTGTCTGATACGGAAATGTTTTGATAATGTTGATGTCGCCGATAGGAAAACGATTCGCATACTGCGATCCCGGATAGATGTCTTTCAGCTGGGCAATAAAAATACGTGATCCTGCATTATTACGAGTTCTCCACTCTTCGGTAATTACACCTCTCTCATTATCAATTTCAGCATCTTCAAGAGCAATACCTGCCGACCAGTCATGAAGGATAAGTAAACAAGAATCTATGATTCCTTGTCTTACAGTAGGAACATTAGAGATGTTGTACACTGTTTCATCCATCGATGTATAGGCATTCAAGTTTTCACCGAATTTTACTCCGATCGTTTCAAGATAATTGATCATACCCTTACCCGGGAAATTTGTAGACCCGTTAAAAGCCATGTGTTCAAGGAAATGAGCTAATCCCAGTTGTGTTGTGTCTTCCAGGATAGAACCTACTTTCTGTGCGATGAAGAATTCAGCTCTGTTAGCTGGTTCTGCATTTTTACGGATGTAATACGTCAGCCCGTTGTCTAACTGTCCTTTGATAACTTTTGGATCAAGGGGAAGTTTTTGTAATTGCTGGGCAAAGGCTGAAGTTACAAATGTCAGAAGCAGTAATAGCGAAAGAAAAGAGAATTTTGCTTTCATTTTCAGACTTTTATTATTATAAATTGTAAAATAGTTTAAGGCTCAAAAATATATAATTGTAATGATTATAACCGCATATTAATATTTTTTAAGGAGTATATCGGGCTAATTTGCTCTAAAATCAGAATTTGCAAAAGAAAGTAACCAGAAATGGAACCGAAAAATCAACAACAAATCCGTGTATAATAGCTATGATTACAAATTCTTTGCCTGAATAGCGCGTGATTATCGGGAGGGTAGTGTCCATAGTCGTTGCTCCACCGGCCGATATGGGAGCAAGTTTGCCAAAGTAGCCAACAATAAACGGGGCTGTCAGCAAGGCAAATATCTCGCGCATGATATTAGCCATCAGTGCAATTGTGCCAAGTTCTTCGCCTTTGAATTGTGTGATAAATATCGACGAAAGAGAATAGTAACCGAATCCGGATCCCACAGCCATACAGTCAGAGGCTGTACGGTCTATAAAGAAGCTGGCAATGAATGCTCCGATTAAGGTCCCTGCAATCGTACCGAGCGGGACGAGTATTATTTTCTTGTTCTGGTTTTTAAGTGAACTTAGCAGCTTTTTGTCTGAACCGAGACTGATGCCTACTGAGAACATGAGTGCATAAAGAATATAGGTTGCTATCGTTTCGTCTGTTAACGAAGCCGGGATAAAGCCAAATTTTGCCAGAATGATTCCGGTTATAAAGAATGAAATAATAATAAGACTACCAGTCATGTGTTTGTGGGTTTAAAATCAGAACTTCTCCAGTCTTACAAGTTCAAGCCGGAGAAATATGAATAATAATATGGAGAATGCTAATAAGGATGATCCTCCGTAGCTAAAGAAGGGGAGAGGAATCCCGATAACCGGAACTAATCCCAGTACCATTCCTACATTTATGGCCAGGTGGAAGAAGAAGATACTGCCCACGCAATAACCATATATCCGTACAAAGGTTTGTTTCTGTTGCTCCGCTTTATAGAATATACGTAATATCAGAGCTACAAATAAAACAATTACAGCTACTCCTCCTACAAATCCTTCTTCTTCTCCTACTGTGCAGAAGATAAAATCGGTATCCTGTTCAGGTACATATTTAAGTTTTGTCTGAGTTCCGTTCAGGAATCCTTTTCCGGTTATTCCTCCTGAGCCGATAGCAATTTTGGATTGATTTACATTATATCCGGCACCTCTTGGATCATCAGCCAGTCCAAGTGAAACCTGAATGCGTATCTGCTGGTGTGGCTCAAGAATATTGTTGAATACGTATTCTACCGAATACATGAAGAATGTAAGTCCGATAGCCAGCGAGAAGATAAACGGATACTCTCTTGTGCGGTTTCTCAGAGAAAGGATGACAACATATATAATTGAGGCAATTAGTGCAGCCAGCGAAAACCACATGAAGTTAACAGAAATACCAAACATCGAAATTATATAAGGTATACCTAATAATACAATCAGGCCAATAAGTATATTTCTGGCAGCCTGTCCGTCTCTTCTATACCAGAACAGGAGTGCCGCCTGAAGTAGAACGATTAACGAGAATATGACTGTTTCGGCCATTGGCCCCGTTCCCATTTGCTGGTCACTTAGTTTGAGTGTAAATACGAAAACGATAATTGAGCATATTCCTGATATCATGATCAGAGGGCTCATTCCTTCGCGGAAAAGCATGATCATGAGAGCACTGAATACAAGAGCAGATCCTGTCTCTTTTTGTGCCAGAATAAGGACAAAAGGAAGACCTATTATAGCTGCTACCTGAAGGTAATTCGAGGGCTTAAAGAAGTTAAACTGATAACTACTCATCAGTTTCGCTATAGCGAGGGAGGTAGCAAATTTGGCAAATTCAGCAGGCTGTAAACTGACCGGCCCCATGACAATCCATGATCTGGAGCCTTTCACATCAGGTGCGATAAATATGGTTACGACAAGTAATAACAATATACCTCCATATATAAAATAGGCAAATTTTTCGTAGAAACTACTGTCTATAATCATAATGAAGAGTCCTGTTATCAGAGATATCCCGATCCACATAAGTTGTTTACCGGATCTTTCAGCAAAGTCAAAGATGCTTGCATTGTCGTAATCATAGCTGGCTGCATAGATGGAGATCCATCCACACAGAATCATTACGACGTAGATCAGGATTGTAATCCAGTCTACCGATTGCCATATGTTAATGCGTCGTGATGCCACTTTTTGTTATCCTTGTATTAATCATTTTTTCTTCCATCCATTTCCGGTCGTTCGAAATGGTGTCATTCAGATATTTCTCGACCATAAGACTGGCTATAGGTACAGCGTAGGTTGCTCCGAATCCGGCGTTTTCCACATAGACGGCAATAGCAATCTTTGGATTGTTTTTGGGTGCAAATCCCATGAATATAGAGTGATCCTTTCCATGCGGATTCTGAGCTGTACCGGTTTTGCCGCATAATTCGATATCCCTCATTCGTCCGATCCGGGCAGTCCCTCCGTAATCACTGTTGACTGCCATATACATTCCGTCGACAATAGGTTCATAATGTTTTGAATCTACCATTGTATATCTGCGGTTGGTATAAGTAGTATCCTGAGGCTCTCCACCTATTTTTTTAACAACATGCGGAGTATAGAAGAATCCTTTATTGCCAATGGTCGCAGCCAGGTTGCATATTTGCAGAGGTGTTGCGAGAATTTCACCTTGTCCGATTGATATAGAAATAATCGTATTGGCACGCCATCCTCTTTTCCCGTATATCTTATCATAGAAATTACTGTTGGGTATCAAACCTCTGTATTCACTTGGGAGATCTATTCCCAGCTTATATCCGAATCCCATTGAAACCATATAGTCGCGCCACTTATCCATCGCTTCCTGAATGGTTGGATGATTAGTTCTGTTTTCAAGCATTGCCTTCAGTCCGAAACAGTAATAAGCGTTACAGGAATTCTGGACTGATGCCGCAAGAGCAAGAGGAGATGCATGAGGGTGACATCCCAGTCTTTTATTCCCGTAGTGATAACCTCCATTGCATGGATAAGCTGTATTATTTGTGATCACTCCTTCCTGAAGGAAGGCAAGTCCCTGTGCAGTTTTGAATGTCGACCCCGGAGGATATGCTGCCATCAGTGGACGATCAAAAAGCGGACGGTCTTCATCTTTCTGAAGTGCAACCAGATTGGCTCCGCGCTGTCTACCTACCATAATTGATGGATCGAAAGACGGGGCAGAGATCATGGCCAGTATTTCTCCGGTTTCCGGTTCTATGGCAACGATACTTCCCAGTTTATTATTCATAAGAAGTTCTCCGTATTTTTGTAATTCCAGATCTATGGAAAGCGTCAGATCTTTACCCGAAACAGGAGGCTCATCGAGAGCTCCGTTCTCATAACGCCCTTTTATACGTCCGTGAGCATCGCGCAATAGGATTTCTGTACCTTTCTCACCTCTGAGCTGATTCTCATAGGATCGTTCAATACCGGAACGACCTGAGTAATCTCCGGATACATAATATGGATCGGCTTCCAGATCTTTCTGGTTTACTTCTCCCAGACTTCCGAAAAGATGAGCCGCTGTATTATGAGCATATTGCCGTAAAGTACGGCTTTGAATATAGAATCCGGGGAAACGGTATAGCCTTTCCTGAAGTATCCCGTACTCTTCAGCTGACAGCTGATTCATAAATACCTGAGGCGTATAAGCTGAATATCCGGGATTTAATCTTCTGTTTTTGATTTGAGCCATCCGTTTGTCAAACTGTTCTTTTGTAATCCGCAAAGTATTGCAAAACTCCAGTGTGTCAAGGTTTCTTATTTCACGGAAAACCAGCATGATGTCATAAGCCGGTTGATTGTATACCAGCAACTCTCCGTTGCGGTCGTACATAAGCCCTCTGGACGGGTATATCGTTTTTTTCAGAAAAGCATTACTGTCGGCATATGCCTTATAATCTTCCTGAAGAATCTGCAAATAAAAAAGCCGTGCAATAAAAACGAGTGCGAGCAGAACTACTCCTCCGGCTATAACCCATCGGCGGCTCTCTAAATCGTACTTATTTCTCATCTTTTCATCAAGTTAAAAGCTTCTATTAATGCAATTAAAAACAAGGTAAGTAAACTTCCCGAAACGATTCTAAGTAATAGAAATGGTAAATTATCGAATGAGAAGAACTGGACTAAATTTAGTGCAAAGTGATGGATAAGAACCATTAACGTGGCATATCTCATAAAAGCTCCGACACCAAAAGTTTTAAACGATGGAATCTGATAATCATCATCCCGCGATCCGAAAAGATTAAGCAGGAAAGGACGTAAGAACATGATAATGACACATGCTGTCATATTCATCCCCAGCGTATTGCTGAAAAGATCCAGGAAGAATCCCATTAATAATCCTATTGTTAGCTGGATATTTGGTGATAAATCTTTCGGTAATGTCATCAGGAAGTAGACATACAGATAGGGTGTTGCCCATCCAAGAAAGTACAGATTGTTTAATATCAGTACCTGGAGGAGCAAATAAAAAATAAATCCGGCGATATATTTGAAATAAGTTGCAGACATATTGTTATTTCGTATCAGCTGATTCTTCCAACGACTTTCGTTCGTTGTCGAATTCGTTTTTAACTACCCGGACATCCCGTAAGCGATAGAAATCCGTTAATAACTTAATTTTCAATCGGAAGAAATTGTCATTGGCCTGCTTTTCGCTGGCTTCAATTGTGCCGACCGGAATACCTGCCGGGAAAACAGTGGAAAATCCACTGGTGACAATCGTATCCCCTTCGTTATAAACCACGTGCCGGGGTAATTCTTCCAGGAGGATCTGATCGGGTGACAGTCCGTCCCATGTAAGAGATCCGAAGAAATCAGTGTTTTTGATTTTTCCGCTTAAACGTAGCTTGGTGTTCAGTACAGAAATAACCACACTGAAATGATCAGAGACGGCGGAAACAATGCCAACTATTCCGTTGTGATCCACTACTCCCATATCTTTGTGAATACCATCCTTACGTCCCCGGTTGATGGTAATATAGTTTTGAAGTTGTCCGATACTATTGTTTACGACTTGTGCCGGTATATAATTATATTTCACCCGTGAGAGTGTATCGGCATAAGTTGTATCACTCATGGCGCTTTTCGCAGCGCTTATTTGTTCTTCTAACTCCAGTACTTTTTTCTCGAGCAGGGCATTCTGAGCAGAAAGAGACTCATTGACTCTGTTCAGGTCGAAGTACGATTTTACATTTCCGGATATAGCAAGGGTATTACCAACGATGCGATTACTGGTGTTCAGATAGTAGCTTCTTTGGTAGGCATTGGATTTGAATAAAAAGGACAAGCTTATGATTAAATAAAAAAGAAATAAAAACCAAGAGCTGTGTCTGAGCAAAAAATTAAAGAGATTTTGCATAATTCAACCTGACGGATATATACAACATACACGTTCAGGTCAATAAACCTGAACGTGCATGTGTTTTTTATTTTCAAATTTGTAGCTAATAATCAATATGAATTAGCGGATAAGGAATGAGAAACGATCAATGTTTTTCAATGCAACTCCCGTTCCTTTAGCCACTGCATGAAGTGGATCGTCAGCAATATGGAAGTCGATATTGATTTTATCGCTCAATCGTTTATCCAAACCTCTCAGAAGCGCTCCACCACCAGCTAACCAGATACCGTTCTTAACGATGTCTGAGTATAATTCAGGAGGCGTTTGCTCAAGAGCAGCCAGAACCGCAGCTTCAATTTTAGCAATTGATTTATCAATTGCATGAGCAACTTCCTGATAAGATACAGGAACCTCAATTGGTAGTGCAGTCATACGGTTTGGTCCTCTGACGATAAAGTCTTCCGGCGGATTTTCCAGTTCAGTCAGAGCAGAACCAACATTGATTTTGATTTGCTCGGCTGTCCAGTCTCCAACTTTAATATTGTGCTGGCGACTCATATATTCCTGGATATCTGCTGTTAAATCATCACCGGCAATACGGATAGAACGGTTTGTTACGATACCTCCAAGTGAGATTACTGCAATTTCAGTAGATCCACCTCCTATATCCACAACCATATGTCCTTCCGGAGCTTCCACATCAAGTCCGATACCAATTGCCGCAGCCATTGGCTCATATATCATATATACATCTCTACCTCCGGCATGTTCCGAGGAGTCACGTACCGCACGAATTTCAACCTCTGTACTACCCGATGGGATACAAACCACCATGCGTAATGACGGAGTGAAAAGTCTGTTTTTAGGCAAAGCCATTTTAATCATCCCACGGATCATCTGCTCGGCAGCATAGAAATCAGCAATCACACCATCACGAAGAGGTCTGATTGTACGAATATTTTCGTGCGTTTTACCATGCATCTGCCGGGCTCTTTCCCCAACTGCTAACAACTTGTCAGTTCTGCGGTCAAGAGCAACAACTGAAGGCTCATCTACTACAATCTTACCATTCTGGATGATAATTGTATTAGCTGTACCTAAGTCAATCGCTATTTCTTGTGTAAAAGAGAATATTCCCATTATTAGTTACAAATAAATTAATGCTTACCGGGTCCTCATCTCAAGGCCACCGGTAAAGCCGGATTAATGTTTAAAGTGTCTGAAACCCGTCATAACCATTGCCATGTTATGAGCATTGCAATAGTCAACAGAGTCTTGATCTTTAATAGAGCCACCCGGTTGAATAACAGCAGTAACGCCAGCCTGATCTGCAATTTCCACGCAATCAGCGAAAGGAAAGAATGCATCAGAAGCCATCACTGTGTTCTGAAGATCAAATTCGAAAGATTTAGCCTTTTCGATTGCATGACGCAAAGCATCCACACGTGAAGTCTGACCAACACCGCTCGAAATCAACTGCTTGTTTTTAGCTAAAACGATCGCATTTGATTTGCTATGCTTCACAATCTTGTTCGCAAATAAAAGATCTTCAATTTGTTCCTGAGTTACACCTGTTTCTGTAACTACTTTCAAATCTTCCGGTTTCTCTATTTTAAGGTCTTTGTCCTGAAGTAAAACTCCATTTAACAAAGAACGGAACTGAACGTTTGGAGTCTTATTTTCTTTCTGAACCAGAATAATCCGGTTTTTCTTTTTAGTAAGAATTTCCAAAGCATCCATATCATAATCGGGAGCTATAATCACTTCGAAGAACAGTTTGTTGATTTCTTCAGCAGAAGCTTTGTCAACAACACCATTCGTAACCAAAATTCCGCCAAAAGCAGAAATCGGATCCCCTGCCAGCGCCTCAGTCCATGCTTCAAGCATTGTCGGTCGCGAAGCTAGTCCACAAGCATTGTTGTGTTTAAGAATCGCAAACGTCAATTCGTCAAACTCGGCAATCAGAGAAACGGCAGCATCGATATCAAGCAAATTGTTATACGAGATCTCTTTACCTTGTAATTGCTCAAACATTTCGTTGAAGTTTCCGTAGAAAGTTCCTTTCTGGTGAGGATTCTCACCATAACGTAATGTTTTAGCATTGTTTTCGGCACATCTGAATGACGAACCTTTATCTTCATCAAAATAGTTGAAGATAGCAGTGTCGTATCCTGATGATACGGCAAATGCTTCTTTTGCAAACCAGCGACGATCTTCAATCGATGAATTTGCCCCTTTTTCCTGTAGCATTTCATATAGAGGAGCATATTGTCCCTGTGAAGCAACAATTACCACATCTTTGAAATTTTTAGCAGCTGCACGAATCAAAGATATACCACCGATATCGATTTTTTCGATGATAGCCTTTTCTTCAGCACCTGAAGCTACTGTTTGTTCGAAAGGATAAAGATCAACAATAACCAGGTCTATTTCAGGAATCTCATATTGATTAATCTGAGATATATCCCCTTCTAGTTCGCGGCGACACAGGATACCGCCAAATACTTTAGGGTGAAGAGTTTTAACTCTGCCTCCTAATATAGAAGGATAACCGGTTAAATCTTCCACTGCTCTGCAAGGTAAGCCCAACGATTCTATGAACTCCTGAGTTCCCCCTGTAGAAACGAACTGAACTCCCTCTTCGTGCAATTTCAATAGAATTGCATCCAGACCCTCTTTGTGAAATACTGAAACTAACGCTGTTTTAATCTGTTTGATACCCGACATAGAAAAATTTTTTTAGAATATTTCCTTTGCAAAATTAAGAAAACTATTTGTTTAATAGACAATCATATAAAGCATAATGGAGAGCAAATAGTAAAATTTCACTATTCACTCTCCATTATCTTAAGTTTACTTGATATTTAATTTCTTTTTAAGAGATTTCGGTAATGCATCTTTGTGCAAAACGATACTCATAGTTTTATAGCGTACGAAAGGATCTGAAGCATACCATGTACCTTCATATTTGTTGTTCGTACCCCATGAATTTTTAACCATATAGTATTTTTTACCCGTCTGATCTTTGGCAATACCATAGATTTGCATACCGTGATCATCCGTAGTCTCATAGTTGTCATAAGCAGCCTGACGCATCTCTTGTGTGATAGTAGCTTCCTGTCCGGGAGCTTCTACTGCTTTGGCAATTTCAGCATCCTTATCTTTTTGGCTTAGTCCTAACCAGCGTGCCTGGTCTGAACCACTCAATTCTCCAGATACAACGTTTGGAACAACAGCAATACCATTGCGTGTGAATCCTTTTTCGCTCACATCTGAAGCCCATGCTACAGTATAACCGTCCATAACTGCCGTTTCAAGAGCTTCCATCATTTCCTCAAGAGGAACATTGTATGAAAGAGAATTACGCCAGTTGTCCGGAATTTCAATAGCAAACTGAGTATAGAACGGATGGTGAGTATACGAAGTTAAGCTTACGTAATCATCAGGATTTAATCCTAGCTCTTTCGCATAGCTTTGAGGAGTATATTCTTTTCCATTGTAAGTAAACTTCTCAGGAGCATTTCCTAAATAAGCATCCAGAATACCATTGTATCCTTTTTTCCATGCCGGAGTAAGTTTTCTTTGTTTAATAACCGTATTTACATATGCGGCAGTTAATGCATCGATCTCATTGTGAACGTGCATGTTTTCACCGTAATTCAGTCCGGTCATAATTTCTTCAGGAACAATACCATAGTATTTTACAGCCTGCAGAACGTCATCGAAAGAACCACCGGGACCAAAGTTGGCTGTTCCGTGTCTTCTTACATAATTGTCTGCTTTGTCACTCCAATTGTGATACACAATAAACATTTCTGAAAGATCAGTTTCAGGTTTTCCCATACGCATAAGTTCAGACTCCAGGAATCCAAGTCCCGAGAATGACCAACAAGTACTTGAACGGTTCTGATTTTTCACCGGAGTGATTTTGTTTTCCTTTACGGATGTGAACTGATAACCAGTTGTATCTTGCTTCGCCTGAGCTGATACACTTAGTGTTGCACTTAGCAATAACGCAGAAAGAGTAACTTTTTTCATAAATTGTGTGCTGGTTAGATAATAGATTATTAAGAGGTCATCCCGGCTTTTGGGTAAGTATTTAAATGTCGACAAGCTTTCCAAAAGTCGGGATGACCTCCTCATTTAATGCAAAGAAAACGTATTATGGGCAGGTATAAAAACTTTATGCAATTTTTTATACCTGCCCATGTAAATTATTTTCAATTTCCTCAGAAATCTAGAAAATGACCTGTTGTAAATAATAGACTCCGGCACCTGCAAGATAGCCTATTGCTGCCAGCCATGATATTTTTTTCAAATACCAGATGAAGTTCATTTTTTCAAGTCCCATAACAACAACTCCGGCTGCTGAACCAATAATCAGAATACTACCTCCGAT
Source organism: Bacteroidales bacterium (assembly GCA_051657165.1). Taxonomy (GTDB): domain Bacteria; phylum Bacteroidota; class Bacteroidia; order Bacteroidales; family UBA7332; genus UBA7332. The sequence continues at coordinate 56,492 of JBOFKD010000306.1, forward strand.
ACCGGCACAGTAAGTAAGGAATTGCCAGAAGATTCCGTCCTGCACAAAATTAGCCATATAAGCCGGATCTGCACTTGCCGCGATGGATACTTCTGTTGCAATAGGATACATACCGATCGCTCCGGCAACCAGAGGAACGTTGTCCACCACTGAAGACAGGAATCCGATCAGAATGTTTACAAGATAGACATTGTGAATTTCCTTATCCAGATATTGTGACATCATTTCCAGAATACCTGCTGATTGTAACGCTGCGACAGCCAAAAGGATACCCAGGAAGAATAAAAGAGTTGATCCGTCAATCTTTTTTATAACTGTTGATACTCGCATTTTTACAGACTCCTTCATATCTTCTTTCTTCGCATACATGACCTCAGTATAGACCCATATAAATGAAAGAGAAAGTAATACTCCCATAAACGGAGGAATATGTAATATCGTTTTATAAACCGGTACTAGAAGTAGTCCAAGTACGCCAAGAATCAGAATTGAAATGCGTTCTTTTTTTGATACAAGAGATAAGTAACTCTCGTCGTCCACGTCATCACTCGGATCATCGCTAAAGTCTCCTTTCATGGATCTTGACAGAATTAACAATGGAACTAAAACCGAAACCAGTGACGGCAGGAACAGATTTTCAAGCAGAATATTCGTAGATACATTACCGCGGACCCACAACATGATTGTTGTTACGTCACCAATCGGAGACCATGCGCCACCACTATTTGCTGCTAATATAATCATCCCGGCAAATACCCATCGGTCTTTCTGGTTGCAGATAATCTTGCGGATAAGCATTGTCATAACAATAGCTGTCGTAAGGTTATCTAAAACGGCAGACATAAAGAATGTGATGATTGTGATCAGCCACAAAAGTGTACGTTTGTTCCGGGTTTTAATACGGTTTGTGATAATTGCAAATCCCCCGTGAACGTCAACCAGTTCTACAATTGTCATTGCTCCAACCAGAAATATCAGAATCTCACATACCTCTCCCAGGTGTTCGATAATCTGATAATCGAGAATAAACTTCACACATTGTTCCCACAATGATGCGTTTGTCAGTTCTGTGTGTGTTTGTACGAAATGCGCAAATTCCCCTGCGCTCACATTTGGTACAATTTGTGTTGCGGCAGCTATGTACATAATCCATAACAGCATACCGGTCATCAGTGCTGAAGCAGCCTTGTCAACACGAATCGGGTGCTCCATGGCTATACAGGTATAGCCCAACAGAAAGAGAATAATCATTCCTGTAATCATACTTACAAAAAATTTAATTAATTAATAGAGATGCTCCAGCAGGAGAAATACTCCGGCTCCTGCCAGATATCCAAACAGTGCATATAGTGTAATATTCTTGAGATACCACATAAATGTGATCTTTTCCAATCCCATTGAGACAACGCCAGCAGCTGATCCGATAATCATAATACTGCCTCCGGTTCCGGCACAATAACTCAGAAAATGCCAGAATGGAGCATCTGCCAGAAATGCTGCATGTATATGTGCAGAATCCTGTATAGGATACATGCCGATTGTTCCGGCTACCAGAGAGCTATTGTCGATGATGCTCGATATAAGTCCGATAAACATATCTATATTCAAAGGATTCCCGATATGAGTATTCAGAAAGCCGGATACCATTGCAAGGATTCCCGAAACTTCTAAAGCTCCCACAGCCATCAATATCCCAAGGAGATATAGTATCGTCGATGTATCAATATTATGTATAATCGAACTGACTCTTATTTTATCGCACTCTTTCTCAGTACTGCGCTTATTGAGAATTTCCGTATACAACCAAATCATACCCAGTGAAAGAAGAATGCCAATTGCCGGGGGCAAGTTAGTTAAAGCTTTGAACAAAGGAACGAATAATATTCCGATAAGGCCTATAACTAAAATTGATACGCTATAGTTTGATTTTATAATAGCAGTGCCGGTATTCCCGTCTGATACCAGATAATTATTGCCCGGTAGCTGACTGCTTTCTGTTTCACCCCTGAGTCTGAAACTTATTAATATAAGTGGAACAATAAGGCTTATTACACTGGGGAGAAATACAAATTTTACGAGATTTACCGTAGTGACATTTCCGTGAACCCATAATAATATAGTAGCAATATCTCCAACCGGAGACCATGCGCCGCCTGCATTTGCTGCAATAATAATCAGCCCCGTGAATAACCATCGCTCTTCTTTGTCAGTGATGAGTTTGCGGATAAGCATGATCATGACAATTGCAGTTGTCATATTGTCCAGAATTGCCGAAAGAAAGAATGTGAAAAATCCGATAATCCAGAGAAGCGACTTCTTTCTTTTAGCCGTAATATATTGTGTGATGACTGTAAATCCACCATGCGAGTCTATCAGCTCAACAATGGTCATAGCAGCAATCAGAAAAAATATAATTTCTGCCGTATTGCCGATGTATTCTACAATCTGAAAATTCGTAATAAATGAGTTATACTGTGTGGCGAGAGTTTTTGCGGCCAGATCCGGATTCAGTTTTATGTAGTCAGAGAAAGTCTGAGGATCCATAAAAGGGACAATGTGTGTTCCATCCAGAACATACATAACCCAAAGTGTCATGCCCATAATCAGGGCTATGGCGCTTTTGTTTATTTTAATTTGTTGTTCGAGGGCTATGGCCGTATAGCCTAACAGGAACACGATGATCATAATTGTTATCATACTTGTGTTCTCTTAAATCTTGTCATCTTTAATCGGCCGCAAATGTAGATATTAAAAACTGCCGTCAAAACGATGAAAGAGAAAAGTTGTACTAAAATTGAATAATAAGAGGAAATTTTACTTTACTCGTTTTAGTACAACTCTTATTTAAATCTCTTTGTTCATAGAAATTGAAAAAGAGATTTAATAATGTTCTCCGTTTCCGTAATAATGTCTTTCCTCCATATACTTGAAGTAGAGTTCACTCTCTTCATATCCGGCATTGCATAAAGCTGTATGGACTGTTTCGGCCACAGAATCTTCAAGCTCATCAGGACGTTTGAACGCTACTACTTCAACCAGAGGATAGCTTTTTACTTCTGATCCCTGCAATAGAAATGTAGAATGAATCACTTCAATCGTTATATAATCTACCGGAACTTTATAAAGTTCGCACAATCTTTCGTGCATATCGGTACTTACCAGCGCTAATCTTTTAGCATCTGTACCGTGAAATCTGAATGTAGGCATATCATTAATATATTAATCGGTTAATTTTGTCCGTTTCTGACGAAAAGCGAAATTAGATATTAGTTTCGATATTATTCGTTTAATGTACTTCTAACAACTAATAAAAGCCCGTATTTGCCATTCTTGTGTGAATAATTATGAAAATAAAACAGCTGAAGTCAGATATATCATATAAAAGGGTTATATTTGCACGCAACTAATTTTAAACATATTTCTTCTATGTCATTTGTTGCAGATAAAGTAGTTATGGACGGTCTTACTTTTGACGATGTCCTATTGATTCCTTCCTATTCAGAGGTCCTTCCTCGTAACGTTGATTTGTCAACAAACTTCACGCGTAACATTCGTATGAATATCCCTTTTGTGTCAGCTGCCATGGATACGGTAACTGAGGCTAAACTGGCTATTGCTATTGCCCGTGAAGGTGGTATTGGTGTAATTCACAAAAACATGTCGATTGAAGAGCAGGCGCGCCAGGTTAAAATGGTGAAACGTGCAGAGAACGGTATGATCTATGATCCTGTTACAATATTAAGTACAGCTACAGTTCTGGATGCTCTTAAGATTATGGCCGAATACAAAATCGGTGGTATTCCGGTAGTTGATGAAAGCAAACAACTGGTAGGTATTGTAACAAATCGTGATCTTCGTTTTGAAAAGAATTTTTCAAAACAGGTAGCTGAAGTGATGACAGGCAAAGAAAAGCTGATCACAACTACACAGACAACAAATCTGGAAGATGCTGCTGAGATTCTACAGCAACATAAAATTGAGAAGCTTCCGGTTGTTGATAAAGACGGTGCTTTGGTTGGTCTGGTTACTTATAAGGATATCACAAAAGCGAAAGATAAACCATTTGCATGTAAGGACGAGAAAGGTCGTCTTCGCGTAGCTGCCGGTGTTGGTGTTACAGCCGATACTATGGAGCGTGTGGATGCTTTGGTGGAAGCTGGTGTTGATGCAATTGTAATTGATACAGCTCACGGACATACAAGAGGTGTAGTGGAAGTATTGAAATCTGTAAAAGCAAAATATCCGGCACTTGAATGTGTAGTTGGTAACATTGCTACGGGTGAAGCTGCAAAAATGTTGGTTGATGCAGGTGCTGATGCTGTTAAAGTAGGTATCGGTCCCGGTTCTATCTGTACAACACGTGTGGTTGCCGGAGTAGGTGTACCTCAGCTTTCAGCTATTTATGATGTAGCGAAAGCGATCAAAGGGTCAGGTGTACCATTGATTGCTGATGGTGGTCTGCGTTATTCAGGTGATGTAGTGAAAGCTCTTGCTGCCGGTGCATTTACGGTAATGGTTGGTGGTTTGCTGGCTGGTGTTGAAGAATCACCGGGTGAGACAATCATTTTCAACGGACGTAAATTCAAATCATACCGTGGTATGGGTTCTCTGGAAGCAATGGAAAAAGGATCAAGCGACCGCTATTTCCAGGCTGGAGAGGTAGATGTGAAAAAACTGGTTCCGGAAGGAATTGCAGCTCGTGTACCATTTAAAGGCTCTTTGTTCGAAGTGATCTATCAGTTGGTAGGTGGTCTTCGCGCCGGAATGGGATATTGCGGATCTGCTAATATCGGTCAACTTCATAATGCGAAGTTCACACGTATAACAAATGCAGGTGTTCAGGAAAGTCACCCTCATGATGTAACAATCACCAGTGAAGCTCCTAACTACAGCCGTGGTTAATTGAAATAATCAGAAATGATATATAAAGGGATAGAGTATAAGTACTTTATCCCTTTTTTGTTTAGAATATTCGTATTTAGTTTCCGGTAACTACATAAGAGTTATACGAATGGTATGTCTCAATAAAACAGGGCGGTATGCTTTATTACATACCGCCCTTTATTTGTCTTTCATGATATTATGAGCAATATGAACTCATAACCAAAACACAGTAATTTCCACGTGTAATGCATAGAAATAAGTTACACTTTATTTATCAATCATCTTATTGTTTGCTTACTTCTTATAAGTATAGATGGTCTTTCCTTCTTCATCTACCATAAAGAAGGATAAGGATTTGTCGTCCATCGAGACCAGCATGAATCCTTCTTTCGGACTGCAAAATACCGTTTCTTTGACCGGACTAACTTTGCGGGCTAATGATCCGGATGAGTTCACAAAGTAATCTACTTTACCTTTTTGTGCTTTCAGATGCTGAAAGTTATGAATATGACCACACAAGTAAGCTGAAACATTATTTTTAATAAACAGAGGTTCCAGTCTCTTTTGCAGATCTGTTCTTTCAGAGTTATCCTTTGGAGTTTGTGCATAAACAGGGTGGTGTCCCATAACAATCCGCCACTTAGCATTCTGATTTGCCTGAAGAGTCGAATCGATCCAGTTAAGTTGTTTCTCCATATCCTCTTTCGAAGCATCCGGATATTTTTCGCTTTCCTTGCGGTATTTATCAATCAGCGGAGTAGTGTCGATAAAGACCAGAACGGCTGTTCCACCATCCTTAAGTGTTACTGTTTTTGAGAAATACTTTGCAGGAGACTCCCAGCGTCTGCTTATTTTTGAATAATCCAGTACAGCCTGTGTGTTCCCTCTGTATTCGTGATTTCCACAAATAGCATTCCATTCAATCATCAGCTCCGGATGCTTGTATATTGTCTCATAATTGCTTAACCAAAGAGGGTCAGATGTGCTCGCTACTCCGTCGAAATGATGTACATCACCAAGAGCAGCTATAAACTCTGCATCTGCTTCTCCGGCATATTCGCCCAGGACTTCAGCAATAGGCTTTTGTTTATAATATCCGTTTCGTCCGAGATCATTAACAACAATAAAGTTATAAGCATCTTCATTTAATGCCGGAACACTAATGCCTGATTGGGCGAAGACACAAGCCGAAAAAACGAGATAGCTTAATACAGAAAAGATTGTTTTACGCATATTGTGATATCTGATTAGAATGCCCCGAACTGATTAGCGGCAGGCATTGATTTGTATGTATTAGTAGTGAAGTTTTTAAGACCTTCGAATGTTAAACCGTTTGAGGTAAAATGAGGTTTTACATTAACAGTAGCGCCTGATTTTGCAGGTGAATTACTTTTCAGAGAGAAGTCCCAGTTGTTTTTAAACTCCTGTGGCGTATTTCCGTCATTGCCCGAAACGTTGATGTCGATGTTTTCCTGTTGAGTAAAGTTAGCAAACAACGGATCTTTATCACCTGCGGAACTACTCATAATATCGTTTGCTCCATTAATAATCCCTTGTTTATTGTCAACCTGCATCTGGTTAACTCCTGTGTCAGTAGAAGCAAAATAGAAGTTTGGAGTAATGATCGAATTAGGATCTTCCATTTCCTCTGTGCTATGTTTCAATCCCCAGCGGCAATCTACCATCAGATTATTGTATAGTTCGACAAGGATATTTTTTTCAAGCCAGATAGATCCGCCCTTTACCTTCGGGCGTCTCCATCCGCAGTTAACTACCGTATTGTTGTAGCAAATAAGATGTGATTGCAGATTCATAAAACCCCCATTCGAAAATTTGAATGCATTTGTATTGGCATCATAAATAAGGTTATGGGAAATATCTGCCAGACAATCCGATTTGTAGTTAATAGCTTCGCCACCATCAAACCCGTTCACGATAAAACGATTGTTGCTAACGATAGATTTTCCGGCCGTAATATAAATATGATCTTCGGCATTATTACGGAATGTTGAATTTGTAATCACAAATTGTCCATCCGGATTACAGAAATGGAATGCAGGCACGCCTTCTCCGGTTTCTGTTTTAAATAGTTTATGCTGGAATGATAAAGAGCTTTCAGTTGTTTGAGCTCCTCCAAATTCAATAGTAGTGTGTTGTAATACTACCTCTTTAGAATCAAATCCGCAGATAATACCACCCCAATTGCGCGAGAAGCGATCGTTTTTCGAACTTTCTTCAACCGTAAATACAACTGGCTTTTCAGCTGTACCCATGCTGTAAAGATTCCCAAGAACCACAATTTCTGGTTTAACGTTACTGTTTGAAGCAATGATCGTAGCCCCCTCTTCTATATAAAGGGATTTACCTTTCTCTACCAGAAAATGATCTTTTAAAAGAATGGTAGTGTCTTTTTTCCAGATAATAGATCCTGCCGGATATTTGTCAGAAGTTTCCTGATCTTTTGTCTCCTCTTCCGGAATTAGATCCAGACTGTCGTTGCTGCAAGAGAACAGAGATAATCCGATTAAAGCAAATAAACAGTTGCGTTTCAAACTTTTCATAGTTTATGTTTTTGAATTAAGTAAGTTTTGACTTTGAAAATTTAGAGCGAATATCGTATTCCAGCCAGCAGGCTCGATCCGGTTTTGTCTTCGCGGATGATTGTGCGTCCGCTTCTCAAATCTTGTTTCTCGAATTTTGCATTGTATTCGTTCGTTGTTTTGATATAGCGCGTAACGGGAGTATTCAACAGATTGGATGCTTTCACGAAAACAGATATATGTCTGCCAATCTTCTTATCTACAGATGCGTCCAGTGTCAGGGTATTGCCCTGCCAGTAGTCCGAATCCAGATAGTGAGAAGCGATCACAATTTTCTCTCCTGTATATCCCAGCGACAACTGAGCATCCAGTTTGTGTTTATTATTTCTGTATAGAAATGATACATTTGCTATGTGAGGTGTCTGACCTACCAGCGGCCTGGTCTGATCTATACTCTTCTTTACTAATTTGCCGTCAGCATCTTTTCCGAACAATGTTTTTGGTGTTGTAATCTGAGATTTTGTGAAAGTATAATTTGCTTTTACACCGAAATCACCCATAAATTTGATGAAGTCTATTTCAAATCCATAGTTAGTAGCAGTACCCAGATTCACAGGACCATATCCGAACTGACGATTATTAACCGTATGATATGCGTACTCAATAGGGTTCTTTATATTCTTATAGAAGAATCCGGCCATGATTTGTTCAGATGCTTTCGGAAACAATTCCCATCTCAAATCTATATTATGGATGATGGCTCTCTTCAGATCTTTATTCCCAAATTCCATATAATCTTCATTGATGATAGAGAAGGGTACTATTTCAAAGAATCCCGGACGGTTAAGTGACTTAAAGTAAGACGCACGCATATTCATATTCTTTGTCAGGCTAACTTTGAGATTAGCCGAAGGAAGAATATCCAGATAGTTTTGATTCCCATCAGGAGAGTCTCCCGCAGCAGGAAAATACATAAAGTAGTTTTGCTGCGTATATTCAGCTCTTACTCCGAGAATCAGATTAAAGATTCCTTTATTCATCGTTCCCATTAAGTATCCTGCGCTGATATCTTCGCCTGCATCATAATTCAGAGGTCCCACACTTCCGTAAGGTGTTGATACCTTCCATTGGATTTCATCGAGCTGACTGAAATCTTTCCCAAATTCCGGACGAGAATTTCCCTGAGGTGTAAGCTGGTACGATACAAAGAAGTTATCTCTGGTTTTATGCCGGTACATACCTCCGGCCTGTGCCGAAAGATCGAACCACTCATTGTTTAAGTTGTAGTTAAGATTCAGGTAAGCTGCAAGGTCCTGATCCGAGTTATGTTCCCATCTTTTTTCGGAGTTACTGGCTGTAATTTTATCTTCGTAGTTTACGCGATAATTTTCCAGATTGACATAGGTGTTGTCCGGTCTTTCATTTTTTGCTTTCGAATAGACCAGAGACCAGTCAGCCGTGAAATTATCCGTCAGCTTATTGTCTCCCTGTAGCGTCGAAACAAAGATGCTTTGTTTTCCAAAGCGGGTTCTGATTTCAATATTATCCAGACTGTTTCCTGCCTCAGGATGATAATTCAATGACAGGTTTGTGTCTGTAGAATTTCTTACCTGCTGAGTTTCGTTTCCAATATAGGCGTTGTACCATCTGATATGATGGTAAGGAGAAAATTTGTAATCCAGCTTCAGGTGAGCACCATACTGCATAAACCGTTCCGAATAATCCCTCTTTTTCATCGAAGAAAGACGAACCGTACTTTCAGTCTGATTCATATTGTCCGTAAAGAAAAGACTGTTATTTCCTTTATACTGATTCTGAAAACTTCCGGCAAATATTATTCCGAGCTTCTGATCCAGATAGCGGTTTCCTACAGCAATTCCTCCCACCAGATTAGGCATGGGTTGAATAACACGGTTTTTTGATCCGTTTTGCGAGAGATCATTGATATTAGCCTGGTATTTTTCACCGTTCGCTTCTCTGGGTGAGATATGCCGGATGTCTTTTTTATTGAATGAAGAGAATTTCTGATCAAAATACATTGCATCGTATCCGGTTGAGAAATTCATTTGAAGCAGCAGATCATCGGGCGAATCTTTCATGACCATATTTACGGCTCCGCCCGTAGCATCACTCTCCATATCGGCTGTCAGAGACTTGTTTACTTCCAGTCGGTCCAGTAGTTCACTCGGAAATATATCAAGAGGTACATACCGGTTCTTATTGTCCGGACTAGGTATCTTCACATTGTTTATTAAAGTATAGTTATAGCGCTTGTCCATCCCTCTGAGAATAGCATATTGTCCTTGTCCGGAACTGCTTTTTTCGAGAGATACACCCGACATCCGTTGCAGTACATTTGCAACATTGATATCCGGAGACAACTCCATACTCTTAGCACTCATAATATTCACTACTTTATGCGATTCTCTTTCGAGAAAACGAGCTCCGTTGTCGGTGTTTTTTTTCATTTTCCCGGTTACAGTCACAGATTCTATCTGTTGTGTCGAGGCTGTGAGTCTGATAATAATATCCTTTTTTCCGTTTTTGCGTAAATCTATCTCTTGTGCATCGTAGCCGATATAGCTGAACACTAAAACCGGAGAACCGCTTTTGGGAAGTGTGATCTCGAAACTACCATCTGTGCCGGTGGTTGTTCCGATATTTCTATTGTCTTTCTGATAAACGGATACACCTGTCAGAGGATCGTTGTATTCCTTATCCAGCACTTTACCGCGTATACTTTGTGCCTGCATAGCTAAACATGCATAAATAGCCGCAAGAAGAATTATGAGTCTGTTCATTTTTGGTTTGCCTTACTGTGTTATTTTCACACTGCAAATGTATGGGCTTATTATTTCATTTATCATTCAATGGTATTACGTAGTATTTAGGAAAATATTACAAAACAGAGTCTTTTTGCTAATGTTAGATTAAAATACAAAAACAAAAAAGGCTGTTCAAAAAGCAAATGCTTTAAGAACAGCCTCCAAGTTTAATAAAAAATAGATTTGATTACTCGACAAATCTTTTGTCGGTACCTTCTATATAGTTGATGAATGCAAAATTCACCAGGCGATTTCCTCCCGGAGTCGGATAGTCACCCGAGAAATACCAGTCTCCGATATGTTCAGGACAAGATTTATGCAGATCTTCAATAGTCTGATAAACGATTTGTACTTCGGCCTTCACATCAGGAGCAGTTACCATTTGTGCTATTTTAGCCGAAATCTCTTCCTGTGTAAAAGGAGCATAAATTCCTTTTACGTAGTTTACGATATCCTCTTTCGGTTGATCAGCCTGTGCTTTACATTTCTCGTAAACTTCGCGTATAACATGTTCCATGCCGCGCTCTTTCAATAAATCCATGGCAGCATTGAATGCTATGAATTCGCCCATACGTGACATATCTATTCCGTAACAATCCGGATAACGGATCTGAGGGGAAGAAGATACAACAACGATTTTCTTAGGAGATAAACGGTCTAGCATACGGATAATACTTTGCTTGAGTGTAGTTCCGCGGACAATACTGTCGTCAATCACAACAATATTATCTTTATTCGCAACAACAGAGCCGTAAGTAATATCGTAAACGTGTGTAGCCAGATCATTCCGTGTATCGCCTTCGGCAATGAACGTACGCAGCTTAATATCTTTAATCGCAATTTTCTCAAATCTTACCTTCTGAGAAAGGATGCTTTGTAAATTTTCTTCATTCAAAGAGCCGTTGCAAGCCTTGATTCTCTTAATCTTATCCTGATTGAGATGATTTTCCAGTCCGTCTACCATCCCGTAGTAAGCTACTTCGGCCGTGTTCGGGATATAAGAGAATACTGTATTTTCCAGATCCTGATCTACAGCCTCCAGAATGGCAGGTACAAGTTGCGTACCCAACATCTTTCTTTCGCGGTAAATATCAAAATCACTGCCGCGCGAGAAATAGATACGTTCGAATGAACAAGCTTTCTTTTCTTTTGGTGCAATGATTTGCTGAATCGAGAATTCTCCGCCACGACTTACAATGATACCTTGTCCGGGCAATAACTCTTTAACCTCTTCTGTTTTCAGATTAAAAGCTGTCTGGATAACAGGTCTTTCGGAGGCGATAACCACAACTTCGTCGTCGGCATAATAGAATGCCGGACGAATACCCCATGGATCACGCAATGTAAACATATCTCCACTTCCGATTAAACCGCAAATCACGAATCCGCCATCCCACATTTTACCGGCTTCGGTAAGAATGGTATCAATCTTCAGATTAGATTCGATCTGTTCGTTTAACTCCTGTCCGGAATAACCAAATCCGCTGTATTTCTGGTAAAGGCGTTCTACTTCTTCATCCAGTAAAAATCCCAGCTGTTCAAGAAGAATGAAAGTATCGGCATTATGGCGTGGATGCTGTCCTTTGCGAACCAGAAAATTGAAAACTTCATCTACATTCGTAAGATTGAAGTTCCCTGCTAAACAAACGTTGCGGCTTTTCCAGTTGTTGCGGCGAAGGAAAGGATGTACGTAAGAGATACCTGAGCGTCCCGTGGTACTGTAGCGCAGGTGTCCGAGATATGTCTGTCCGATAAAAGGGTAAGCAGAATAGTTACTCTTTTCTTCCGGATTTTCAGTTTTAAAAGAAGTAATGCTGTTTTGTATGGATGAGAATACATCCTTAATGGCACCCGAACCCATTGCTCTTTCGCGGAAGATATACTCTTCTCCAGGTTTCGCTTCGAGTTTCACACAACCGACTCCGGCACCTTCCTGTCCGCGGTTATGCTGTTTCTCCATTAATAAATATAGCTTATCCAAACCATAGGTGTAGCTACCATATTTTTCAACATAATACGACAATGGTTTCAACAGACGTACCATTGCTATTCCACACTCATGTTTTATTTGTTCCATTATATCTAGTTAGGTTTATGAACAGTGGCATTATTGCATACAAAGATAAAGAAAAATAAAGAACCGATCTATTGAAATATCAACAGACCGGCTCCAAATATTGCCTTATATTATCGAATAAATAATAATTCGCGGTATTTTGGAAGAGTCCACATTTCGTTATCGACAATCAATTCCAGTTTGTCGATATGATAACGGATTTCTTCCAGTAACGGAGCAACTGTGTCGTGGTAAGCAACTGCTTTAGATCTTTCGTCTTCAATACGGTTCGCTACCTTACGTGCTTCGATCATCACATGCACTTTGTGTGTGATTGTCGAAAGATGGTGAGATATCTTTTCGATAAGAACAAGATCCTGTTTAGCAATCTCTTTTGTTTTCTCCGCATCGAACAGTTGTTTTACCTTACATACGTTGTCAAGTAAAAGCCCCTGATAGCGTGAACCTACAGGGATAATGTGGTTCATAGCCAGATCACCAAGAACACGTGCTTCAATCTGGATTTTCTTCGTATAGATTTCCCAGTTTACTTCGTTACGTGCATGCAGTTCAACATGGCTTAATACGCCCATTGATTCAAACATTTCGATGTTTTCTGGTTTCAGGAAGTTGTCGAAAATAACAGGAACGTTACGTTCGCAGTCCAGTCCGCGTTTAGCCGCTTCCTCACGCCATTCATCGCTGTATCCGTTACCATCGAAGCGAATTGCTTTACAGATGCGGATATAGTCGCGAAGAACATCAAAGATAGCTTTATCCAGTTTCACGCCTTGTGCAAGACGTGCGTCAATTTCCTGTTTGAATTCGTTTAACTGATGAGCAACGGCCGTATTCAGAACGATCATTGCAGCAGCACAGTTATCAGACGAACCTACAGCCCGGAACTCAAAACGGTTTCCTGTAAAAGCAAACGGAGATGTACGGTTACGGTCCGTATTATCAAGTAGTAATTCCGGAATCTGAGTTACACTTAGTCTCATACCTACTTTATCGTCCACCTGAATCGCTTCTTCCGATGTCGAATTCTCCAGTTTGTCCAGAACTTCAGTAAGCTGACGTCCCAGGAATACTGAGATAATTGCCGGAGGGGCTTCGTTTGCACCCAGACGGTGAGCGTTGGTTGCTGATGAAATAGCCGCTTTCAACAAACCGTTACGTTTGTATACAGCCATCATAATGTTTACAAGGAAAGTTACGAATTGCAGATTTTCGTGACTGGTTTTACCCGGAGAAAGCAGATTTACACCTGTGTTTGTTCCAAGTGACCAGTTATTATGCTTGCCTGATCCGTTAACACCCTTAAATGGTTTCTCGTGCAGAAGTACACGGAAGTTATGTTTTCTGGCAAGTTTCTTCATAACAGACATCAAAAGAAGGTTATGGTCATTAGCCAGATTTGTTTCCTCGAAAATAGGAGCAAGTTCAAACTGATTTGGTGCTACTTCATTGTGACGTGTTTTGCACGGAATACCCAACTTCAAACTTTCGATTTCCAGTTCGCGCATAAATGCTTCGACGCGTGCCGGAATTGCTCCGAAATAGTGGTCTTCAAGCTGCTGGTTCTTTGCACTTTCATGCCCCATCAGTGTTCTGCCTGTCAGCATAAGGTCCGGACGAGCAGCCCAAAGAGACTCATCAACCAGGAAGTACTCTTGTTCCCAGCCCAGGAATGAAGTAACTTTTGAAACATTCGGATCGAAGAAACGACAAACGCTTGTTGCAGCTTTGTCTACAGCATGGATTGCTTTAAGCAACGGCGTTTTAAAGTCTAATGCTTCTCCCGTATACGAGATAAAGATTGTAGGAATACATAGTGTGCTACCGACAATAAAAGCCGGAGATGTAGGATCCCACGCACTATAACCACGAGCCTCGAAAGTATTTCTGATGCCACCGTTCGGGAAGCTGGATGCGTCCGGCTCCTGCTGGATAAGTAGCTTACCTGAGAATTCCTCCAATACTCCGCCTCTACCGTCATACTCGATAAATGCGTCATGCTTCTCGGCTGTACCTCCTGTCAACGGTTGGAACCAGTGTGTGTAATGAGTCACGCCCATTTCCATAGCCCACTGTTTCATCCCGGAAGCGATACTTTCAGCAATTTCGCGCTGGAGAGGAGTACCGTTTTCCATAGTGCTTACTAATGCCTCGTATGTCTGTTTCGAAAGATACTTACGCATCTTCTCCTTGTTGAAAACATACATTCCGAAATACTCGGACGGGCGCTCTTTTAGTAAAGGTACTTCTACAGCCTTACGCTTGAATGCTTCTTCTACTACCCTGAATCTTAAATGTGACATAGAATTTAAAATTTAAAAACTTGTTTTATAGTTACATTTTGGTTTAAATGTGCATCAACTGTGATGTATTCAATCTTTGTATAGCAGACAAAAGAAGAGGAGTAATAAGAAAGTGTCTCGTTTTTAATATGAGATACTTTCTTATTACTCCTCGTTTTGTGTACTGCATAGCGGCGAAAAGCAAGCTCCGGGCTTATCCAGAACCATTTTCGTCTCGCAGATATAATCTTTGCGTTTAAATGTGTGTACGTTTTTAGTGTAAAGAGTCATAATCGGATTGAATATCTGACTTATATGGATTGTGAAATCCATTTGTCATTTTACGATGCAAATATAACTCTTTTCTCTTTTATTGCAATACTTATTATATCAAATTGATAAATAAAATCGTGTTTGCTAATCAATATACTATCAATTGTTGCTCAATTAGTTCCGAATTAATTATTTATGTAGACATGATTATTCTCTTCACTCCATTCGGCTGATATTTTTTTGTCAGGCTGTATGAAGGTGACATTGCGGTTCAGACGGTGAGTGATTGCGCCCACAACAAGAGCAGCTCCATAAGCTTCTTTGTCCGGCTCAGTGCATCCCTTACCGGCATCATAGAATCCGATAGTTGCATTTTTGCGGTTATATATTTGTACAAAGACAATATGAGGATGATGCAATAAAGCATGACCGGAGAGTTTTGCCCCGATCTTTTCACAGTCCATACGATTAAAGTCCGGCACAAATAATACGATCATTGGCTGACCGAATGAGATAGCCGAAACGATGAATCCTCTTTCTCCAACCTGTACAGGCTGATCAATCAGTACAGTGTCGTGGAAACGGATATGCATTTCCTGGCAGTTCAGAACAGGAGATCCAAGGTCAGTCATGTTGTTTAAGTAAGCCGGAAGAGTATTTGACGCAACTGAATTCATGGTTTGTCGTTTATTTCAAAATTTATAAATACATTTATCTCTGAATGTGCAACAAATAGACAAGACAACTTGTTTAGTGTTAAAAACCAAAACTATATAAAAATGACATACGAACAAATAGGCTTAGCCTTTCTTTTGACTATGATTGCCGGTCTCTCTACCGGAATTGGTAGTGTGCTGGCTTTCTTTACCAAACATACGAACACAAAGTTTCTTTCCTCTGCTTTAGGTTTTTCGGCAGGAGTAATGCTATTTGTCTCTTTTATGGAGCTAATGCCTACGTCTCTGGCTGACTTCTCTAAGTTATACGGGGATAAGCTGGCATATCTGTATGTCCTTCTTTCTTTTTTCGGAGGAATAGCTCTGATTGCTGTAATCGATTTCCTGATTCCCGAAGATGAAAATCCGCATGAGACACATAAGGTCGAAGAGGTTCAGAAGAAATCCCGTCTTCACCGGATGGGGATAATGATCGCATTGTCCATTGCGATACATAATTTCCCCGAGGGGCTGGCTACATTTATTGCAGCACTTGATAATATGGAGGTCGCTATTCCGATCGTAATTGCCATAGCGATTCACAACATACCTGAAGGAATTGCCGTTTCCATACCAATATATCATGCTACCGGAAATAAACGGAAAGCTTTCTGGTATTCTTTCCTTTCAGGGATGGCTGAACCTTTGGGCGCTTTGGTGGGCATGTTATTCCTGCTTCCATTCTGGTCACCTCAGTTGAACAGTGTAATGCTTGCCGGGATTTCGGGGATTATGGTCTATATCTCTCTGGATGAATTGTTGCCAAGTGCCGAGAAATACGGTGAACATCACTTATCCATATTAGGTCTTATTGCCGGAATGGCATTAATGGGCGTAAGTCTTTATCTTTTAATGTAGTGCAACAAAACAAAGCAGGCTGAATAACTGTTATAAAATCAGTTATCTACTAATAAATTATGCATATGTCTAAATTTATATCTGATTTTAAAGCATTTGTAATGCGCGGCAATGTAGTTGACATGGCTGTAGGTATTATCATAGGAGGTGCTTTCGGTAAGATTGTATCAGCTCTTGTAAATGATATTATCATGCCTGTTGTAGGTCTGTTTATGGGCGGAATTGATTTTACGAGTCTTAAGTATGTGATCAGACCGGCAGAGCTGGGTCCTAAAGGAGAAGTGATAAAGCCTGAATCGGTACTCGCTTACGGAGACTTCATTCAGACTACGGTTGACTTTCTGATTATTGCTTTTGCTATATTCCTTATGATTAAGGCTATTGCTAAAATGCAAAAACCAAAAGTAGAAGCTCCGGCTGCACCACCTGCTCCGAGTAATGAGGAAGTCCTGCTTACTCAAATTCGCGATTTGCTGAAAGATCAGCAAGACAAGAAATAAAAAAAAGAGCATCACTCGATGCTCTTTTTTTTATCCTGCATTATAATTGCGTAATTTATCTGCATGAATAATATGTATCGTCTTATTACGTGATTCGATAATCCCCTCTTCAGCCAGTTCAGCCAATCCTCTTGCCAGAGCCGGACGACTAACTCCGAAGAAGTCGGCCAGTTCCTGTTGCGTTTCCTTGAGAGTAATCTCTTTCCGGCTTCCGTTTTCAGAGTGTTCCAGAATAAAAGCAGCCAGTTTGCTTTTGATGGTTCTGAACATATGAAACATCAGTTTCTGTGATAAAAACTGACTGCGGTTGGAGATGATACGGAGGAAGTTTGTAAGAACAATGGCGTTTAACTGTAAGATCCGTACAAATGAATCCTTACCGATAGCCATAATCTCAGTCTGCTCTGTAGCTGTGACATCTACCGGAAACCGATTCCGTTCGGCAAACAAAAAAGCAGGTGCTAAATAATCACCTGTATTGATTGTATCTATTTTTATAACCTTGCCTGAGTCGTCTACAATATCAGCCCGGACAGATCCGGATATGACAATGTAGAAGTGGTTGCATAATGTTCCTCTGCTAACAACCAGCTCATTCCTTTCATACGTTTGTATCTTATAGTTGCTTGTTTGCAATAGTTCGCGGATTGATTCCTGATCAATACCTTTGAATATGGGTGATTTTAACAATATATCAATCATAATTTTTTTGTAATGTAATCTAGGTTACAATTTGACTCATTCAATAGCTGTTCCTTTGCGTCGTAAATATAGAATAATAAACCTCTAAATAATAGATATATGGAAAATATGTTTTGTTTTCAATGTCAGGAAGCCGCTAAAGGTACAGGCTGTACGATTAAAGGTGTATGCGGCAAAGATGATGAACTGGCTAATCGCATGGATTTGCTCATGTTTGTTGTGAAAGGGATTTCTGTAATAGCGACAGAATTGGGTAAAAAAGGATTGAATAACTGCGAAGCTGATATGTTCGTGACTGATGCGTTGTTCTCTACGATCACGAATGCTAATTTTGATTTGAATGCTATTAATATCAGAATCCTCAGAGGGCTGGATTTAAAAGCGAAGTTACTGAAGATTGCGAAAGATAATCATATTGCTTTGCCCGAACTGGATGCTATAACCTGGTCGGCAGGAGAAGATAAATTCGAAACTGTAAGTAAACTGGTAGGCGTGCTTTCTGAAAAGAATGAAGATATTCGTTCATTGAAGGAGCTTGTGGTTTACGGTGTGAAAGGTTTTGCTGCTTACGTAGATCATGCGGCTAATCTTGGATATAAAGAGACAGAGTTGTTCCGCTTTATGCAATATGCATTGAGTGAAGTAGCACGCAAAGATATTACAGCGGATGAGCTGATTGCCTTAGTGATGAAGACCGGTGAATACGGAGTGAAGGGGATGGCTTTGCTGGATAAAGCGAATACATCTGCTTACGGACATCCCGAAATGACTCGTGTTAATATCGGGGTAAGAAATAATCCGGGTATTCTGATCAGTGGTCATGACCTGAAAGATATTGAAGAATTATTGATTCAGACAGAAGGGACAGGAGTGGATGTGTATACTCACAGCGAAATGTTGCCGGCTCACTATTATCCTGCATTTAAGAAATACGATCATTTTGTGGGTAACTACGGAAATGCGTGGTGGAAACAACGCGAGGAGTTTACTTCGTTTAATGGTCCGATCCTCTTTACAACGAATTGTATTGTGCCGCCGCTGGATGGAGCCTCATATCTGGATCGTATGTACACAACTGGTTCTTCCGGATTCAAAGGGTGTAAACACATTGCCGACAGAAAAGAGGGTAAGATGAAAGACTTCAGTGAAATTATTGCACAGGCCAGACAGTGTGAAGCTCCGGTTCAGATTGAATCCGGTGAGATCATTGGCGGTTTTGCACACAATCAGGTGTTGGCGCTTGCCGATAAAGTAGTGGAAGCGGTGAAAAGCGGAGCCATTAAAAACTTTGTGGTAATGGCCGGATGCGACGGACGTATGAAAGATCGTGAATACTATACTGAGTTTGCGGATACGTTACCAAAAGATCAGGTGATTCTTACAGCCGGTTGTGCGAAGTACCGTTACAACAAACTTCCTCTGGGAGATATTAACGGTATTCCACGTATGCTGGATGCCGGACAATGTAATGACAGTTATTCGCTGGCATTGATTGCACTTAAACTGAAAGAGGTATTTGAGCTGGAAGATATTAATGAGCTTCCGATAACATACAACATTGCATGGTATGAGCAAAAGGCAGTAATCGTATTATTGGCTCTACTTCATCTGGGTGTGAAAAACATTCATCTTGGTCCGACTTTACCGGCTTTCTTATCGCCAAATGTAGCAAAAGTTCTGATTGAGAATTTTGGTATCGGTGGTATTACTACTCCGGCAGAAGACATGAAAAGTTGGGGCATCACTGCCTGATGAGGTGAAGTTATTAACCAATTGTTAATTGTGTAATAGATTGTTTTATTGTATTTTATATGAATGCTATCCGGAGTTATTAACCAATTGTTGATAACTCCGGATTTTGTATTTTGTATAGAATATTCGCTATCGGCACGGTTTTTACACATCCTGTATTGGCCTTTGTACGCAGGAATGCAATCGAATATACGTATATATTAGCCGGAATAAAGGAGGAATTATTTTTTATATACGGATGATTTAGTTACGAAATACGGTTGATTTACTTTTCCGATGCGCATCGGAAATACAGCCGGTGCGCATCGGATTATATTCCCATGCGCATCGGAATTGCAACGCATGCGCATGCGAATTCTAAAGGATACGGTTGAATGAACTAAACCTCTTATATACAGCAATTAATAGCCGGTTTATTCTTACGAAAATATACGCATGAATCAATAGTGATATACGGTTATTATTTTGAATCAAAACGAACGCTTATCAGAGTGTATATATTTGCAGGTAGCAAACTCAACTTTGCTACCTGCAAAACTTATTTTGCTACTTGCTAATTTCAGTTTGCTACTTGCAAACGGGCATGATCATGTAATCCCAAAATCACTTAAGAGAAATTCGAAATTCTCTTAAGAGAAAATGGAAAATCTCTTAAGAGAATCAGCGGAAGCTCTAAACTGTCTTCAAAAAAACTATACACAGAGTTTTGCGGTTTGAATTGCAACCAATTGCAACCGTACATCTGAAGGATATTTAAGTATCTGTGGTATAGTGTTTTGCAAGAGGTTTGAGCGGTTGCAATTGAGGTTGCAAATGGTTGCAATTGATGACGAAAGGTTGCAATTGAATTTCTTGAATTGCAACCTGTATTATGTTGTTTAACAGTGTATTATGCAGGGTTGCAATTGGTTGCAATTGAAATCAGGAAAATTTGTGTGCAGATATTTTTCCGATGAAACATTTGCATAAGAAATCTAATAGCGGAGACGCTTATTCTTTATTTTCTACACAGAGTTTTGAGTTTTGAATCGACACAATCAGCACTTTTAGACTAAATTGATGATTAACAGATGTATAAGTGTGCTGATTCACCTGAAACGAATCAGCACTAAGAGCTTCAATCAGCACACGTATCAGCACACACGGGATTAGTGTATATGCTTGATTATTAGTTGTTAGTGATGGGCAAGTGCTGATAGTGCTGATTGTGCTGATTGAAAATCAAACTTTTGTGTGTTATAAGAAATCCGGGATTAGTGTATAAAGGCAGTTGGTGTGAAAGTGTCTATAAACAACCACCTTCGGGGTTGTGGAGAGGGAGGGTGATTACTTTCCGGGGGTAGAAACAATCAAACTCCTTCGGAGGATTGTTTCTACCCCCGGTTACAGACAAATTATCCTTTCAGGATAAAAATAAGACTCCTTGTTTCTATTTTGTTATGAATATAATCGGTGCGACAACATGTAGAAACGATATATATATTGTCTCAGGTTCACTGCAAACAGCTGATTGCAACAATCTACGAAATAAAGCTAAAATTACATTTAACAGAAATGGGTAATCCGAAACTGCGTACGGAACATCGACGTAAACGATATTCCCTGTTCATTGTTTGTTCTTTTACGCCGAAGGTGTAATTTGTCTGTAACCGCGTTTTGAATCCTGAATCGGAACGGATGAAGGATTCAAAGCGTGGCTGATTGCCAGCCTGGCATCACAACCCCGAAGGTGGTTGTTTGTGAAGTGACTTTCAGGATCAGCATATAAAGGCGGTTGATGAGAACTTTACATATATTACCTATAGGATTGGATTATGCTATTTTCTTTAATTGGCGAACCGGTACCCAGGCGGTAATGAAACCTATGAGTGTGACGATAAGTGTAACGGCGATAACATCAATAAGCTCCACTTTTACCGGATAAGCATCCACAATAAACATTCCGGAGGTGCCGAGCTTAATAATGCCGAAAGTCTGTTGAGCCCAGCATAAGAAAATTCCGATGATTATACCCGATATGGCACCAAAAGCAGAGATAAGCCAGCCCTCGATAAGAAATATCCGCATAATAAGATTGCGTTCGGCTCCCAGATTGCGAAGTGTAGTCATATCGTCTTTTTTCTCAAGAATAAGCATGGATAAGGATCCGATGATATTGAATGCTGCAATCAGAAGGATAAAACTTAATACGAGGAAAGTTACCCATTTTTCGATTTGTATCATGCGGTAAGAATCTGCCTGCTGTTCATACTGGCTTAGTACTTTGTAGTTTTTCCCAAGAAGTTTCTGTGTGTTTGAGATAAAGCGGTCAGTATTGACCTGATCTTTGAGTTTTAATTCAAGCGCTGTCACCTCTGTAGGATATTCAAATATGGAGCGGGCAAAATCCAGTGAAGTAATCAGCATCTGATCGTCGTACTGAGGCTGATTGATTGAGAATAAACTGCTGATGAACAGATAATCTTCGTTGAATGCGGATGTCGGATTGCTGAGATTTACTTTTGCTCCCCGCTTAGGTGCATAAACAGTAATCGGTCTGACAAAACCTGTGTTTATGCCCAGTTGGGAGGCTAGTCCAACACCAACAGATGTATAATGTGCAATAGAATCTTCGAGTAGAAATTCTCCGCTCAGGAGTATGGAATCTATGCGGGTAAGCTGCCGAAAATTATCGGATACTCCTTTAATGCGCCCGGTAACTTGCCGGTCGCTGTAGGATAGGAGGGCATTGTCTTCGATAACTTCGGTCAGTATTGCAATATCTTTATTCTGACGGACCTGAAGAAATAGGGAGTCAGTAGGGTCGAATGTTTTTCCTTTTGCACTGATGATTTTCACCTGTGGATCGAAAGAACTGTAAAGTGAAGATACAAGATCCTGAAATCCATTGAAGACCGACATGGTAGTGATGAGTGCCATAGAAGTTATGGCAACACCGCAGACGCATACAATGGATATGATGTTGATCGCATTGTGCGACTTTTTTGAAAACAGATATCGTAAGGCAAATTTAAATGCTAACATAGTCAATAAAAAAAGAGAATGAATTTATCCGGTAAAGATATTCATTCTCTTTGTTTTTTATTTCAACAAGTTGTCGATGTTTTCGATATAATCCAAAGAATCATCTAAGAAGAACATAAATTCAGGGATGACTCGAAGCTGGTGACGAACGCGTTGTCCGATTTCGTATCTGATCTCTTTGGCATTTGCACGAATAGCTTCCAGTAATTCTTCTCCTTTTTCGGAAGGGAAAATACTTAGATAAGCTTTTGCTACTCCTAAATCCGGAGATACGCGTACAATGCTTACAGAGATTAAAGTTCCTTTCATCATTTTAGTCTGAGAAAGAAATACCTCGCTAAGCTCCTTTTGAAGCAGGCGGGAAATTTTATTTTGTCTGGTTGATTCCATAAAGCAAAATCTTTGTTAGTGTTATTTCTTATAGATCAAAGTCATACCGTCGCGTAAAGGTAAAATAACTTTTTCAATACGCGGATCGGCTGCAATCATATCGTTGAATTTTAATATACCTTGCGTCTGTGCATCTTTAGGAAGAGGATCTTCTATTACTTTACCATCCCAGAGAGTGTTGTCGGCAAAAATAAATCCGCCTTTTTTTACTTTAGGGAGTGCAAGTTCGAAAAATTCGCAATAAAGACGTTTGTCTGCATCGATAAATACCAGATCAAATTGCTCATCGTTAAACTGAGGGATAACTTCCAGAGCATTTCCGATATGTTGTTTTACTTTATGTCCGTGTTCCGACAAATCCAGATATTTCGATACAAACTCTTCCAGTTCATCATCGCTGTCAACTGTATGTACCTCTCCGCTATCCATTCCCTCAGCAAAGCAAAGGGCTGAATAACCGGCAAAGGTGCCCAGTTCCAACACTTGTTGCGGACGGATCATGCGTGTAAGCATTTTGATGATTCGTCCTTGTAAATGTCCCGATATCATACGGGGACGAAGAAGATTAACATGCACGTCCCGATTTAATCGTTTTAGCAGTTCATCTTCTTCGTCACTATGATTAATAATATAATTATCCAGTAATTCTGACATTACTTGTCTTCTGATTTAAAATGAGGTAGGATGTAATCACTGCTGTGTTCCATGATTTTACCTACAGTATTCACTTCAAGGAAAGTAGTTCCACCACCTTCACCAAAAGAACCACCTACATATGCTACGCGATCTTCAGGGCTTACCATTTTGTTTTCAAGCATCATAGTTAATCCATTGAAGAAATAGTCGCGTGCAGTACCTTTTGACTCAAGGTACATAGGGCGTACACCGTATGAAAGAGCCAATTCGCGGATCAGGTGCTCCTGATAGCAAATAGCGATAACCGGACGGTTTGCGCGGTAAGCTGCAATCAGACGTGCTGTGCGGCCAGAGTGGCTGTCAGTAACAATTGCTTTTGTCTGCAATTTAGTTGTCGAATCCACTGCTTGTTTAGCCATAAACAAAGAAATATCTCCGTCGATGATAGGCACAGGAATGTCGTTTTCCGGCATTTTAGTTTTCTCAGCTTCAAGAGCAATGCTAGCCATTGTTTTAACAGCTTCAACAGGATACTTACCGTAAGCAGTTTCACCACTAAGCATCAATGCATCAGTACGGTAGTAAATAGCATTTGCGATATCAGTAACCTCCGCTCTTGTCGGACGAGGGTTGTTGATCATTGAGTGAAGCATCTGAGTAGCTACGATAACCGGTTTCTTAGCCTGTACACATTTTTTGATTAGTAAGCGCTGAATACCAGGGATCTTTTCCTGAGGAACTTCGATACCAAGGTCACCACGTGCAACCATAACGCCATAAGCTACTTCCAGAATTTCGTCGATGTTGTCAACACCTTCCTGGTTTTCGATTTTAGCGATGATTTTGATAGGGCTGTTATGAGCATCCAGAATTTGCTGAATGTCAAGAATGTCCTGGCGGTTACGTACGAATGAGTGAGCAATGAAGTCAACCCCCATATCGATAGCGTACTGAATATTGATTCTGTCTTTCTCTGTAAGAGAAGGAAGATTAATACGAACACCCGGTACGTTTACGCTTTTGCGGCTACCAAGTTCTCCGTTGTTCTGAGCAACACCTACCAGATAATCTTCGTGCTTTTCAGTCACAAGGAAATCAAGTTCTCCATCATCGATAAGAATATGAAGTCCTGTAGAAAGATCAGTAACGAAGTTTTTGTAATTAAGAGCAATACACTCTTTAGATGTTAAGACGTCAGGATTTCCAACGAACTTAAGAATATCTCCTGTCTGGAAATTGATTTTAGCGTCGTTTTCGATCGCTGTAGTTCTGATTTCTGGTCCTTTTGTATCCATAAGAATAGCAATATTCTTAGATACGGCACGCGTATTGCTGATAATCTTACGAAAACCTTCCTCTGACAAGTGAGCAGAGTTCATACGCACAACATTCATTCCACTTTCGTAGAGTTCTCTAATAAAATCTTCTGTACTTCTCCAGTCAGAGATAGTAGCAACAATTTTTGTTTGTTTTGTAGTCATACAATTTATCAAGAATTTCACACAAGTAATAGCTTGTGCTACCTAACTATATTTTTCTAATCATTTAAAAGATTCAATCGCGAGGCGATACGAATCCAGTCCAAAACCAAGTATTACACCTTTACAGGCAGCCGAAAGATAAGAGTGGTGTCTGTAAGGCTCGCGAGCATGAACATTTGAAATATGTACTTCTATAACCGGAGTGTTTATTGCACGAATAGCGTCAGCAATGGCAATGGATGTGTGAGTGTAAGCACCGGCATTCAGGACTATGCCATCGTACTCAAACCCAACTTCATGGATTTTGTCGATAATTGCTCCTTCGCAATTGGACTGATAAAAAGAGATTTCGTCATCTGGATATTTTTGACGAATCGTCCGGATAAAATCATCAAAGCTTGTAGCTCCATAAACTGAAGGTTCGCGTTTGCCTAACAAATTAAGATTGGGACCATTAATAATTTGTATCTTCATGTTGAATATGTTTTGAATTGCACACAGCAAAATGACTTTCTTTCCGAAATTGGGCACAAAATTACGAAAATCTTTTGATACATTCTTCGCGTTATTTGCTAATTTAGCCACCATTACTACTTTTTTGGAAGAATTAAACAAACAATGGAACAAGATCAAAAAAAGATTATCGAAAAATATATCGCTTTTATCCAACTGGAAAAAGGGCTATCGGCGAATACACTTGACGCATATCAACGAGACTTAAACAAGCTCCTGACGTTTGCTTCCGATGTAAACAAACCTGTTGTACAATTAACGCTTGACGACCTTCATCAGTTCATTGCAAGGCTTCATGATGTGGGATTAACGGAAAGATCTAAGAAAAGAGTGATTTCGGGAATTAAGTCTTTTTATAAGTTTCTTTTGCTGGAAGATTATATAAATGCGGACCCTTCGGAGCTTCTGGAGTCTCCCAGACTGGCATTGATCCTTCCGGATGTGTTGTCGGTAGAGGAAATTGACCGCCTGATTTCTGTTATTGATCTGTCAAAACAGGAGGGTGAAAGAAATCGTGCAATGTTTGAGGTTTTGTACGGTTGCGGACTGCGTGTGACCGAACTGTTGAATCTGAAACTGTCGGATATTTATTTTGAGGAGGAGTTTATACGTATAACCGGAAAAGGAAACAAGCAGCGCCTGGTTCCTATATCTGATGTCGCTCTTGAAAGAATAAAAAGTTATCTGACAGACCGGAATCAGCTGGATATAAAACCGGAATATCAGGATATTTTGTTTCTGAGCGTTCGCGGGAAACAACTTACCCGTATGAGGGTGTTTAAAATCATTAAGGATTGTGCGCTTATGGCGGGCATTCATAAGCAGATTAGTCCGCATACTTTCCGACACTCTTTTGCGACTCATTTGCTTGAAAGAGGTGCGAATTTGCGTGTTATCCAGCAGTTGCTAGGGCATGAGCGCATAACAACTACTGAAATATATACGCATCTGGATAAGCGCTTCCTGAGAGAAGAGATATTAAATCATCATCCACGGAATAAACATTATCATTGAGATTATCCCGACTTTTGAATAGTCGGGATAATCTCATTCCGGAGAGTGAAAATTCGAACGAATACATTCCCAGTTTCTTTTTAATCCGGCAAACTTTGTCCGTTTTACAGGAGAGCCTTTGAAACAGGAACTAAAATCGGCCTGCTGCATAGACTCCATTATCCGGTTGTCTATTTTATAGATAATCTCTTTCGGGGTAAATGCAGCGGTTTCGGTCGGTGTGGCAAATCGGTTCCACGGACAAACCTGCTGACAGATATCACATCCGTAGAGTTGTTTGCCAAATTTTGAAGCTAGTGCTGCCGGAATTTCCTCTCTGTTCTCAATCGTAAGATAGGAGATGCATTTATGGCTGTCCAGATAATACGGGCTTAGTGCCTTCGTCGGACAATGATCAATGCATCTGGTGCAGTTTCCGCAGCTGCGTTCTAATGGCTGATCGTAAGCCATTTCTTTGTCAACGATTAACAGGCCAAGAAAAAAGAACGTTCCTTTCTTTGGGATAATTAGCAGATTGCTTTTTCCAATAAACCCGATTCCTGCGCGGGTAGCCCAGTATCTTTCGAGAATAGGGGCTGTGTCAACAAAACATCTGCCGTTTACAGGAGTGATTTCATTATTTATATATGTATAAAGAGTCTGAAGTTTCTCCTTAATAACTTCATGATAATCTTCTCCATATGCGTAATATGAAATTTGAGGTTGTTCCGGATTCTGCTTTTTTTCAGGATAATAATTAAGAGCTACGACAATCACAGACTTAGCATCGTCTGTCAATAGCCGCGGGTCCATTCGTTTGTCATAATAATTTTCCATATAAGACATTCCTGCATGTCCCTTCTGGCTGATCCATTTATCGAATGACAGACGGATGTCTTCTGAAACAGGAGCTGCCGGAGCTATTCCGATAGCGTCAAATCCCAGTTCGAGAGCTTTTTCTTTTATAGCACGGGAGATTTGTTCTTTCATTCTTTATAATGTGTAATATAATTTTCAATAACTGGGGCATAATGGGTATGTTCCAGTTCCTGTACTGAAGATGCTATTTCTCCGGCCGTTGTGGCCTCTGAAATATTGCAGGACTGCTGGAACAATATTTTACCATTATCGAATTTATTATCTACCAGATGTATTGTTATGCCACTTCTCTTTTCCTCGTTTTTCAGTACAGCTTCGTGAACATGTATGCCATACATTCCTTTGCCTCCGTAGGCAGGGAGAAGAGCCGGATGGATATTGATGATTTTGTTTTCATAATTATGCACGAGATGTTCCGGGATTTTTTTTAAAAATCCGGCGAGAATGATGAAGTCTACTGCATCTTTTCTGAGTAGATTCAAAATATTCTCATCATTAAAATCATTGTCAGAACAATAAATCACCGGAATATTCCAGGAGTTTGCCCGTTCGAAAATGCCAGCATTTTTTCGGTTCGAGATGATGGAAACGACTTCAATGGATGAATTCTTCCGGAAATATTTATACAAGGCTTCGGCATTGCTTCCGTTCCCGGAAACAAAAATTGAGATTTTTTTTCGCATAAATGGCTCATTTTATTGCACAAACATATATTGAGTGTGCAGAAAAAGTAAATTAATCATTCTTTTTTTTGGGAGTAATGAAAAAATATCTATTTCTTTGCACCACAAAAATAGAAAACAATAGATTATTAACTAACTAAATTTTAAAGTTATGTCTCAAGTAGCAGATAAAGTAAAAGCAATCATCGTTGAAAAATTAGGTGTTGAAGAATCAGAAGTAACTATGGACGCTAGCTTCACTAACGACCTGGGAGCTGACTCTTTGGATACTGTAGAACTAATCATGGATTTCGAAAAAGAATTCGGAATTACTATCGCTGACGATCAGGCTGAAAAAATTGGAACAGTTGGTGAAGCTGTTTCTCATATTGAAGCTGCTTTGGCTCAAAAGTAATCTACTTTTAACAACACTTTATGGAATTAAAAAGAGTTGTAGTAACAGGTCTTGGTGCTATCACTCCGCTTGGTAATACTTTAGAGGAAACTTGGAAAGCATTACTTAACGGGGAGAGTGGGGCAGGACCTATTACTCTTTTCGATGCAAGTAAATTCAAAACACAATTTGCGTGTGAGGTAAAGAATTTTGATCCTTTAAAATTCTTTGAACGCAAAGAGGTTCGTAAATATGATCGCTATGCTCAATTGGGTATTGTTGCCGCTAAGGAAGCAATCGAAGATGCTGGCTTTGATATGGAGAAGCTTGATACAGATGAAGTAGGGGTTGTTTTCTCTGCCGGTATTGGTGGTATTGCAACTTTCGAACAAGAAGTGAGCGGTTACTATTGTAATCAGGAACTTGGACCTAAATTTAACCCATTCTTCATTCCAAAGATGATCGCCGATATTTGTGCAGGTCATATTTCAATGATGTATGGTTTCAGAGGGCCTAACTTCGCAACTGTTTCAGCTTGTGCTTCTTCTACGAACTCTATTATTGATGCGTTCAACCTGATTCGTTTGGGGAAAGCAAATGCGATCATTACCGGAGGAGCTGAGGCTTCAATTACTCCTGGTGGTGTGGGTGGCTTTAACTCAATGCAGGCACTTTCAACACGTAATGACGAACCAACGAAAGCATCTCGTCCGTTTAGCGCATCTCGCGATGGATTTGTGATGGGTGAAGGTGGTGCTTGTCTGGTGTTAGAAGAACTTGATCATGCATTAGCTCGCGGTGCTAAAATTTACTGCGAGGTAGTAGGGGGTGGAATGTCGGCCGACGCTTACCATTTGACAGCAACTCATCCTGATGGTTTAGGTGCTAAACTGGTAATGCAAAGAGCATTGAAAGATGCTGGTCTGCAACCTGAAGATATTGATTATATCAATGTTCATGGTACATCAACTCCTGTAGGTGATATTTCTGAGTCGAAAGCAATTAAAGCTGTATTCGGTGATCATGCTTATGATTTGAACATTAGTTCAACAAAATCTATGACAGGTCACTTATTAGGTGCTGCCGGTGCTATTGAAGCAACTGTAGCTGTCCTTTCTGTACAGAATGATATTGTTCCTCCGACAATTAATTTCACTGAAGGTGATGAAGATCCGGAAATTGACTACAAATTGAATTATACATTCAATAAAGCTCAGCAACGCACAGTTAGAGCTGCTTTGTCAAATACTTTCGGATTTGGTGGCCATAACGCAAGTGTTATCGTTAAGAAATTTGAAAAGTAACGTGTTTGCGAAACTATATAATCTAATAAGGCTCTTTGCAAATAGACGCAAGGAGCCTTATTTGTTGTATCGCCGTTTGCTGGGGTTCTTTCCTAATGATGTAAGGATTTATGAGCAGGCTTTTCTGCATAAATCGTCTGCCATTAAGGATGAACAGGGTGGCTGGATTAATAACGAACGTCTCGAGTTTCTGGGTGATGCTATCCTGGATGCTATTGTGGCAGATATTCTCTATCATCGTTTTCAGATGAAAAAAGAAGGTTTTCTGACCAATACGCGCTCAAAGATTGTTCAGCGCGAAACCTTAAACGGTATTGCTCTGGAGTTAGGTTTGGATAAGCTTATAGTGGTTTCTGAAAGAACGCGTACGCAAAGTAGCTGTATTTATGGAAATGCATTAGAAGCTCTTATCGGTGCTATATACATTGACAAAGGTTATGATGTGACTAAGGCCTTTATTGAAGAAAAGATGATTAATAAATTCATCAATCTGGCCAGTGTTGCAAAGAAAGAGGTGAACTTTAAGTCGAAGTTGATAGAGTGGAGTCAAAAACATAAGGTTTCTATCCAGTTCGAGTTATTAGAGTCCTTTGTTGATGGAGATAATAAGCCGGTTTTTCAGACGCAGATTTTGCTGGGCGGACAAGCTGGTGGTATCGGTATAGGCTTTTCTAAAAAAGAGTCGCATCAGAATGCAGCTCAAATGACGTTATCCAAATTAAAAACAGAGCCTTCGTTCAAACGGATGGTTATCGAAAGTGCAGCTAATAAGACTGATAATTCAGCTTGTGAAACAGTAGATACACTGGATGAGGATGCAGAGTTAAATGAAGCTTTGCAAACTGAAAATAATAATCAATGAAGATTTACTGGCTTTCAGGGATGTTAGTTTATGTTTCTAGGCAGTTCTGATATTATGGTTGTTTTTTGCAACCGTGTTGTACTCTTTTATTCGATAACAGTATACTGCTGTTTTGATAATAAAGTAATTAATCAGTTTGAAACAGAATAAGGCTATTCAACACTCAGAAAGCGAGATGATTTAAATAAAAAAAAGCACAGGGAATTATATTTTCCTGTGCTTTTTTTATCTCTGAATCTAAATAATATATATCTTAATTTCGGGCTTTACGGAGCCGGAATGTATATTCTTTTTAGTATTCGAATTACAAGAGGTAAAATTAGTATATTCCTGTTTTAAAGGTTTCTGAAGCCCTAATATATCAGGATATTAATCTTAATAAGAAGACAAATTATTTGTCTTTAGCCAATACTTCTTCTAATTTACGGATCATCGGAGGTAATGCAATGTCATTGTTACGAAGAACTTTACTTGCATTTTCTCCTTTTTCGGTTAGAGAGAAGTACATCAGACGTTTATCTTTCTCACCCATAATGCGGTTAACAAAACCTTTCTCTTCCAAAGATCTAAGGATTTTGGAAGTATGAGAAGCTCTCATATTAGTTAGTTTAGATACATCACCGGATGAATACTGACCAGTCGCTAATAAGCAAATGGTAATTGCTTCATTTATGTTTACGTGAAACTGAAGTTGAAGTTCTTCTTCAAATTTATCAATGTTCTGACAAATTTCTTTGATAAGGGAAATTGAATCCATATTGTTAAGGTTTAGAATATTCGAATTTTTATTCTATTAAACAACTATATTTCGACAAATGTTTTTAACGACAATATCTTTAACGTACACTTTACCAAATTATTACATATTTGAATGATGTGCGAAAAGGTTTTTTCTCTATTTTAAGTCCATATAACTCTTATTATTACCAGAATAATATTTTTAAGCTCTTCTAATACTAAATTTTCAAACCTTTTGGTGATTCAATTCGTTATAGTATTGAATCGAGGGTTTTGTATTTTGAGATATCAAAGATGAAATATCTCGTTCTCATACCAAATAAATGATTGTCGTTTGTTTTGTTGATTTTGAATTATAGATTTGATCTTTTTCATGACAATCAATTTATTGGTTAGATAGTTAATTAGTGTTTTGGTTTTTAGTGGTGATGCGTGAGCGGATGCTTGCGCATCACTGTTTTATATAACACCTGTCAGATAAAGAATGTAAGCAATATATAAGCTTAGCATTAAGCCTCCTTCCCAACGTTTTAACTCGTAACCTGTGCGCATAAGTGGCAATAGTAAAATTGAAAAACCAAGAAGGATATAAGTGTCAACTGTACTTATTCCTGTGGTTGATATAGGTCTGATCATGGAGCTAACTCCCAATACTAATAATATATTATAGATATTAGAGCCAACAACATTTCCTATTGCGATATCTTTATTGCCTTTTATCGTTGCAACGATTGAAGTCGCGAGTTCAGGAGTACCTGTTCCTGCGGCAACAATGGTAAGTCCGATGATTGCCTCGCTCATTCCAAATATTCTGGCTATTTTTACAGCATTGTCCACCAAAAGATTAGAACCACCTATTAACATAGCAAGTCCGATTACGACGAAAAATACGTCAATAGCCCAATGTTTTGCTGGGCCGGATTTTGTTTCGTTTTTGCTGGTTTGGTCCTTATCCGCTTTTTTTGCCTTTCGGGCATTGCGAATAAGTAAAAGTGTATATGCGATTGCTCCTGCACAAAAGATGCCGGACTCAACGCGCGTAATTTTACCATCCATAAAAAAGAAAGGGAGCAAAACTGCGCCAAAGAGTAAAAATGGCATATCCTGACGAATAAGAGATCTGGTAATACATAATGGAGCTATCAGCGAACTGATACCAAGTATAACTCCAATATTAAAAATATTAGATCCGATAACATTTCCTGCGGCTATTTCCGGTTGTCCGGAAAGTGCAGCTTTTAAACTAACTACTAATTCAGGAGAACTGGTACCCAGAGATACAACAGTAAGCCCTACAATTAGTGAAGGTATTCCTGCTCTGAGAGCCAGAGAGGAACTGCCTTTTACTAAAAAGTCTGCTCCGAAATAGAGAATACCTAGTGATAGAATGAGTAATATGACTGTCAGGAACATATTCTTTATTTTTTTGGAAATGACGATGCAAAAATAATACTATTGGAATTAATTATTGCAATAATCTTTTTTATAATAAATATATTTCACTAAATCTAATATTTTTTTTGGGAATGAGATCTGTTTCCACAGAGAACAAAGTGAATATGAAGTTGTTCAAGTAATAAGAAGTTTCTTATTTCACTCTGATCACTGAATCTTATTTCCTGGAAGAATTGAGGATACTATTTTCGTATCTTATTTTTCCGTTAATGCTTAAGATCCACATGGAGTCTGTCTTATGGGCAATAATGTCGGAGTTAATATTGCTGTATTTCATGTTCTCTAATGACAGAATAGTTGAATGTGATGAATCCGGTATAAAAACTTCTACCTGATTGCTGTCATTTGAAAATACTAAAAATGCGGATGTTGTGTAACTGTTTGTATTGTCAACCGGATTAAGTCTTATTCCGCACTCGAATAGTCTTACACAGTCTTGTCTTAATTCAGACCAGGTATATCCAGCTGAGGTAAGACATCCATGAGTGTCTTTTGATCCACCAATGACATGTTTTTCTTCGTCTGCTGGTTTGGCTGATTTACTTTGACATGCAAAAAGCATGAGTGAAATGAAGATTAGTAAAAGTTGTTTCATAATCCTATATTTTTTTATTTTGTGATTTGATGCACTGTAAATATTTATCTTACGCAAATATATATATTATGCAACGTTTTAAAGCTTTTAGAACAATTGAAGATGCTAGTATGTTTACTTCATCTGTCCGGGAAATTCCTTTTGACACCTTACCAACAAATGAGGTATTGGTAAAAGTTCATTATTCAGGAATTAATTATAAAGATTTATTATCTGCCAGAGGAAATAAAGGGGTCACGAAGAATTACCCCCATACACCTGGTATTGATGCTGCAGGAGTTGTGGTTTCTGATACATCCGGGAAATTTATGTCGGGTGATGAAGTTGTAGTAATGGGCTACGATCTCGGAATGAATACTGATGGAGGGTTCGCTGAGTATATTTCTGTACCTGCTGATTGGGTTTTAATTAAACCTGAAAGATTTACACTTCGGGAGACAATGTTGATTGGGACCAGTGGTTTCACTGCAGCGCTTGGTATCTCGAAGATGTTAAGAATGGGACAAAAACCAGAGGATGGAGCCTTGGTGGTTACTGGTGCAACAGGTGGTGTGGGTGCATTTGCGGTTCAAATGTTAGCAAAGTTGGGCTTTGATGTAATTTGTGTAACCGGAAAATCGGAGATGTCAGATTCTCTTATTCAATTAGGTGCTAAACAAGTCATTTCAAGAAGTGATTTCATGGTGCCTAAAGAAAAGCCGCTTGTAAGACCTCGTTTTGGCGGTGGACTTGATACAGTAGGAGGTGATATGCTGGTTTCTCTCTTGAAACAATTAGGTAAATCAGGTTCAGTAGCTACATGCGGTAATGTTGGTGGTGCTGAGTTGAATATGACAGTTTTGCCTTTTATTCTTAATGGTATAAATCTATTAGGGATTAATGCTGCAGATACACCAATGAAGGTGCGTAAAGAGGTTTGGGATTTGCTTTCTGAAGCTGTTAGTCCGGAGCAGGTAGCAACATTGGGAAAGGAGATAACGCTGGAAGAAATAGCTGATGCTATGGATGCAATTTCCGGTGGTACACATACCGGACGTTTTCTGATCAGACTAATCTGATACAATAAAAAAGGTCCGGCCAAAATATATGGCCGGACCTTTTTTATTTCATATACTTCTGAATAGTGTATTCAGATATATTATTTAGTAGAGTCAGCTTGTTGAGCCGGTGCCTGTTGAGCCGGAGACTCAAATCCAGGTGCAGCTAAAGCCGGATCTGTTTGCGCAGCTTCGTTGATCTGATTAACAATTTCAGAAGATTGCATTCCGGTATGCTCTTTCGGTAAGAACCATGCTGAAGCAATACAAAGTACCATGATGATACCTGCTAAAGTCCAGGTGAATTTTTCAATACCGTTAGATGTTCCTGCAACACCCATGATTTTGTTTGCAGAAGAGAAAGATGCATCTAGTCCTCCACCTTTAGATTTTTGCACTAAAACAACAATAATCATCAAAATAGATGCGATAAGAATGCAAATAGTTAAAAAGGTATACATTTCAATGTTATTTTTTTATGTTAGCAATTAATAATTCTAAGTAACGTATCTGATCAGCAAAGTAAACACTTTTTTTCGGATATTTCAAACTTAAGCTTTTAATTATTTCCAATGCTTTTTCGTATCGCTTCTGTTTGATATATATTTTAGCTAAACTTTCAGTAAGCAAGTCATCTTCTGATGGTTCCTGAACCGTTACCTGTGTTTCACAGTCTGTATCCTCTTCAGGGTAATCATCCATAAATTCGCTGTCCTGTTTTACACTGGATATTGAACTTCTGAAGTTGTCCTCAGAATCTGAAAAAGATATAAATCGGTCAATCAGATCCTGATGTTCAAGAGGTATCTCAGCCTGCTCTTTTTCATTGTTTTCAGAAAGAAGCTCATTTACATAGTTAAGAGCTGCGTATGATGCCTGTACTTCCTTTTCAAGCTCAAGGTCTTCAGCTTTTATCTCCTTCTCAGAAACAGGTTCTGTTGCTGCTTTTTCTGCCGGAAGTGATGGTTTTGACTCTTTATTCAGAAATGAATCAATAAGAGATAAAGCATCGGACGTTGACATCGGTTTCTCATCAACTGATATTCGGTGTTTTTGTTTCTGAAGCTCGTAAATTTCATTCCAGCCTAAATGATGATCAGCAAGAAAACAGAATAGCTGATCTCTGTCAGAAAGTAATGGTACAGAAGCTTGTATAAATGATGCAAATCGAATATCATGTTCTGTTTGCATTCTTTTAAGTAAAGCTAATCTTGCTAAAGTAAAAGCAGGATATTCACTTATGAGCAATTCGAGATCAGATATCGTTATTTTTCGGGAATACGGATTTTTTAGAAAATCCAGCAGCATCTCTTTGTTGATGCCCGATTTACCATCTTGCGACTGTTGCATTATAGATCTGGTCTGTAAGTTCTTCTACTATTTCTTTAATTAACTGATCCTGTACTTGATTTAGCATCTGATTACTGTTGAAATCACGATAGGCTGAAAACGTTTGGTCGAAATCGTCTTTCGGATTTGCTTTATTTGTGAATTTGACATTCACTGCAACAGTAAGTCTGGTCTGTGCAGCGTAAGCATCTGCCTGGACCGCTTGCGGAGTGAGATCATATCGGGTGATCGCTCCTTCAAGTTGAAGATCTCCTCCCTGTTTTACAAATGTTAGCCGGGTTTGTCTGGTGTAAATATCTTTAAGCCCTTCATCGAATGCAATGGCCAGAGGCGTATATACCAATGGTGCTTTAATCGGGAAATTCTGTATTGATATAGTTTTGATTTTAGTATAATCAATTGATGCACCATTAAACTTATAGGAAATGGTACATGAAACAAGTGAAATAACTAATAATGTATAAAATGTAATTTTCTTCATTTTGTATATTGTTTATTCTTTTTCTTGTTTGTCGTCTAATCCAAACTCTTTGATTTTGCGATAAAGAGTTCTTTCTGATATTTTAAGTTCATTTGCTGCAGGTTTGCGCTTGCCGTTGTATTTCTCAAGAACTTTAGTGATAATTTCTTTTTCCATCTCCTCCAAAGACTTTCCTTCTTTTGAATCTGATACGATGTCCTCGCTTTCGGTGTACTCAATGTCATTATCCGCATTATGAGATTTGTTTTGAATTTCAAAAGTCGGTGTATGGTTTACAATCGCAGGAAATGTTGGTTCAGATGGCTGAACGACTGATTGCACAGGCAGATCTTTTGAACGGGACCCGATTAGCTCCTGTACGATTGTCTTTAAATCATTGACTTCTTTTTTCATATCAAAAAGGATCTTGTAAATGATCTCACGTTCTTTCGCAAAAGAATGCTCATCTTCTTTTATCTTTGTCTGAAAAGTAATCAAAGAGTTTTGATTATTTGGAAGATAATGATTAAGTGTTTTTGCATTAATTTCTCTATCGGTTTCGATAATTGAAATTTGCTCAGTTATATTTTTTAATTGCCTTACATTTCCCGGAAATGCAAAATGTAAAAGCTCCCGTTTAGCATCCTCTGTCAATTGGATAGGGGGCATTCTGTATTTAGATGAAAAATCGGCCGCGAATTTGCGGAACAAAAGGTATATATCGTCGCCACGTTCGCGCAAAGGAGGTATCTGAATAGGAACAGTACTTAGTCTGTAAAACAGATCTTCTCTGAATTTGCCTTCTTCTATCGCTCTAATCATATTGACATTAGTAGCTGCTACAATACGGACATTTGTTTTTTCGACTTTAGAGGAACCTACTTTCATGTATTCTCCTGTTTCCAGAACGCGTAAGAGTCTGGCCTGCGTCGCAAGCGGAAGTTCACCTACTTCGTCCAGAAATATAGTACCGTTGTTTGCAAATTCAAAATACCCTTTACGGTCACTTAAAGCTCCTGTAAATGATCCTTTTTCATGTCCGAAAAGTTCGGAATCAATGGTTCCCTCTGGTATTGCACCGCAGTTTACGGCTATATACGGGGCATGTTTCCTGTGGCTGTACTGATGAATTATTTGCGGAAAGTTCTCTTTTCCAACGCCACTTTCTCCTGTGATAAGAACAGAAAGATCTGTAGGTGCTACCTGTAAGGCAATATCTATTGCTCTGTTTAATCCCGGAGCATTACCAATAATACCAAATCGTTGCTTCACTGTAGTAAGATCAGGTTTCGCCATAATTCTAATTCTCTCGTTTTATAATTACTTACAAAGGTAATCAAAATATTAGATAGAAATTGTACTTTTGTGCGTGTATAAATCTTTTGAATTTCAATCTTTTGTTTCGGTTGAATGATTAGATTGTGCAAAATCAGATTGAGAATATAAAAATAAATTTATAGATGATAAATAAAGTCCGTCCTAAAAAGTTTCTGGGACAACATTTTCTAACTGACCTGTCCGTAGCAGAACGAATTGCTGATACGCTTTCTGATTATAAGCAGTATCCGGTTCTTGAAGTAGGACCGGGTATGGGAGTGCTTACGCAGTTCATGATCGAAAAAGGATATGATCTAAAGGTTGTAGAGCTTGATCGTGAGTCTGTTCCTTATCTAGAACAGCACTTTCCGGCATTGGAGAACAGAATTATTGAAGCTGACTTTTTGCAGCTCCCTTTAGCTGAACTTTTTGACGGTGAATTTTGTCTTATTGGTAATTATCCGTACAATATTTCCAGTCAGATATTTTTCAAAGTTTTAGAGAATAAAGAGTTGATTCCAGTGTGTTCGGGAATGATTCAGAAAGAGGTTGCAGAGCGTATGGCAGCTAAACCCGGAACGAAGGCTTACGGGATTTTAACTGTCTTGATGCAGGCTTACTATGATATAGAGTATTTATTTACCGTTTCTGAACATGTGTTCAATCCACCGCCAAAAGTGAAGTCTGCGGTGATTCGTATGGTTCGCAATGATGATAAAAAGCTGACCTGTGATGAAAAGCTCTTTAAGCTTGTAGTTAAAACATCATTCAATCAGCGCCGCAAGCAGTTGCGAAACTCTTTAAAAGCTATTTGCGGAAAAGAATGTCCTGTTTTTGAGGATATATTCTTTAATAAAAGACCCGAACAATTATCTGTTCAGGAATTTCAGGATTTGACAAATTTATTAGCACCCTACATTTTATAAAAAGGGAGTTGATTTACTAATACACCTATACTTATGAGTATGTTTGAGCCAAATAAAGAGTTTATTGAAAAGCTGCAGTTGTGTATTCAAGAAAAGAATGACAAAGAAGCTCTGAAGCTTTTAGATGGACTTCATGCGGCAGACATAGCCCAGCTTTATGACGAACTGGATGTAGAAGAATCAAAATATCTGTATCTGCTTTTGGAAGGTGAAAAAGCGGCAGATGTTCTGATGGAGCTGGATGAAGAAGATCGTGAGGAATTTCTCGAATCAGTTCCTACTGAAATTATCGCAAAACATTTCGTTGATAATATGGACACGGATGATGCGGTTGAGCTGATCCGTGAAATGGATGATGAAGAAAAGGAAGAGATTCTTTCTCACATTGGGGATGTTGAGCAGGCGGGTGATATTGTAGATCTTCTTAAATATGATGAAGACACGGCAGGTGGTATCATGGGTACTGAAATGATTGTCGTGAATGAAGAGTGGAGTATGCCGCAATGTCTGAAGGAAATGAGGATGCAGGCAGAAGAAATGGAAAATATTTATCATATATATGTGGTCGATGAAGATAATCGTCTGAAAGGGATTTTTCCGTTAAAGAAGATGATTACCAGTCCGTCGGTATCGAGGGTTAAGCACGTGATGGTAAAGGATCCTATATCTATTAAGGTTGATGCCCCATTGGATGAAGTGTCTCACGTGTTTGAAAAATATGATCTCGTAGCGATTCCAGTTATTGATAGTATTGGTCGTTTAGTTGGCCAAATTACTGTTGATGATGCCATGGATGAAATGATTGAGCAATCGGAACGTGATTATCAGTTGGCTTCTGGTATCTCTCAGGATGTCGAAACATCAGATAACGTATTAGTTCAGACAAGTGCCCGTTTGCCCTGGTTGGTTATTGGTATGATTGGAGGATTAAGTAATTCAGTGATTCTTGGTAAATTCGAATCATTCTTTGTATCCAATCCTAAAATGGCAATCTTTATTCCTTTGATTGGTGGTACAGGAGGAAATGTCGGGATTCAGTCTTCGGCTATTGTTGTTCAGGGGCTTGCGAATAAAACCCTTAATATCAGTAAGCTCTGGGTTCAGGTGATGAAAGAAGCTGCCGTTGCTTTGATTAATGCCAGTATGATTTCGCTACTGGTTTTTATATATAACTGGTTTATGTTTGGTAATAATACAGTAACATATTCCGTTTCTATTTCTCTTTTCGTCGTTGTCATGTTCGCTTCTATTTTCGGAACAATTGTGCCTTTGACTCTTGAGAAATTTAAGATTGACCCTGCGATAGCAACAGGGCCTTTTATAACCATTACAAATGACATCATCGGGATGCTTATTTATATGGGTGTAAGCACATTATTGTCATAAAAAAGACATTTTTGTATGATACAATTAAAGAAATGTGTTTATTTGCAAATTGAAGTTACATTACTTACAACAATTTAAATACTATGATGGATGCGCATGAAACCAAAAGTGCTCTAAACGTAGAGGATTTGGAAAACTCGGTGGTTCAGCCTCTGGCTGAAGATTTAGAAAAGACTTATCAGCAATATACTAGTAAGTCTGATGTTATCAACCGTATGACAGCTCTGCTGGATATGTCTGTAGAGGATGTTAAAGCAGAAGTAGATTACCTTAAACAGTCTTATTACAGACTTCGTAAGTTAGAAGTTGAGACGGAAAAAGGTTCTTTCGTTTCAAATAATGAAACGGAAGAAGGTTTTATTCCTACTCCGGACGAACTGGAAGAAGACTTTAAGAATCTGCTGAATCTTTATAAAGATAAGCGATCAGCTGTTGTCCAGGAGAAACAGCGCATCAAAGAAGAGAACTTAGCTAAGAAACTTCAGATCATAGATCAACTAAAAGCCTTAACTGAAGATGCTGATGATGTGAGCAAAAATTATGCGGATTTTCAGGCTTTGCAGAAAACATGGCGTGAGATTACTGATTTGCCTGCTAGTGAAGTAGCTGAATTGTGGAAGCAGTATCATCATTATGTAGAGAAGTTTTATGAACTTCTGAAAATAAATAAGGAATTACGCGATTATGATTTCAAGCGTAATTATGAATTAAAAACAGCTTTGAGTGAAGCGGCAGAGCGTATTGCACTCGAAGAGGATGTTGTTTCAGCTTTCCATCAATTGCAAAAGCTTCATGATGAGTGGCGTGAAATAGGTCCGGTCGCTAAAGAAGTTCGTGAGGAGTTATGGACACGCTTTAAGAATGCATCAACTGCAATAAATAAAAAACATCAGGCTCATTTTGAGACTCTTAAAGAAAGAGAACTGTTGAATGAAACTGAAAAAATACGTCTTTGTACAAATGTGGAAGGTTTGCTGACTGTAAGACCTGACTCTTTTGCGAAATGGGAAGATGCTACTCAGACGTTACTGGCTGCTCAGGCAGAATGGAAGACCTTAGGTTTTGCTCCGAAAAAAATTAATAATGCTTTATATGAGAGATTCCGTACAGCATGTAATTTGTTTTTCGATGCAAAGGCTGAGTTTTATGCTTCTGTGAAAACGGATTTAGAAAATAATCTAAAACGTAAAATGGTATTGTGTGAAAAAGCAGAATCATTGAAAGACAGTACTGAATGGCGTAAGACAACTGATAAACTTATAGCTCTTCAAAAAGAGTGGAAAACGATTGGAGCAACTCCAAGAAAACATTCAGATGAAGTTTGGAAAAGGTTTATAGCAGCTTGTGATTCGTTTTTCGATCGTAAAAACAAAGAACAGTCTTCTCAGAAAGACGAAGAAAAGGATAATCTGGCAAAGAAACATGCTATTATTACCGAGCTCAAGTCATTAATGGAGCTTGAGCTGACAATTGATCAGGTGAAAGATGCTATCAGCCGCTTTAATCAGATTGGGCATGTGCCGTTTAAAGATAAAGATAAGGTCTATAAAGAGTTTCATGCTCTTGTTGACCAGTGTTTTGCAAAATTGAATGTTTCTAAGAATAAATCAAAACTGGATTCATTCTCAACGTCTGTTGAAAAATTAACTGCTGAAAATAATAAATCTAATCTGTTGAAAGAAAGAGAACGTTTGATGCGTCAGTTTGAACATGTTCGTTCCGAACTTAAAAACTACGAGAATAATATTCTGTTCCTTTCATCTTCTTCGAAATCAGGTAATAGTCTGGTTAAGGATCTCGAAAAGAAAATTGAAAAACTAAAAGAAGACATGAACCTTATCGTTCAAAAAGTCGATATTATAGATAAAAAATTAAATTG
The DNA here is from genome assembly GCA_051657165.1 of Bacteroidales bacterium. GTDB lineage: Bacteria > Bacteroidota > Bacteroidia > Bacteroidales > UBA7332 > UBA7332. Next base: position 98,179 of record JBOFKD010000306.1, read on the forward strand.
AAATGAGCAAAGAAATCGAATGGTCTGAGCTTGGGTTTGGCTATATGCCAACAGACTTTAATGTTCGCTGTCATTTTAAAGATGGCGCTTGGGGCGAACTTGAAAAACACGACACAGAATACATTAATGTTCACATGGCAGCTACTTGTCTGCATTATGGGCAAGAGGCTTTCGAAGGGCTTAAAGCATTTCGTGGCAAAGATGGAAAAATTCGTATTTTTCGTTTAACGGAAAATGCAAAACGTCTTAAATCTTCCTGTGATGGAATAAAAATGGCTGAGCTTCCAATTGAGAAGTTTGAGGAGGCAGTGATTGAAGCTGTTAAATTGAACGAACGCTTTGTCCCACCTTACGGTAGTGGTGCTTCTTTGTATATTCGTCCTGTTCTTTTCGGTACGAGTGCGCAAGTAGGAGTTAAACCGTCTAAGGAATATTTATTTGTCGTCTTTGTAACTCCGGTAGGTCCCTATTTTAAAGAAGGGTTTAAACCTACACCTATGGTTATTCTACGTAGCTATGACCGTGCTGCACCTCTGGGTACAGGTAAGTATAAGGTCGGAGGTAACTATGCGGCAAGTCTTGCTTCGGGGGAGAGAGCTCATGAGTTGGGATATTCTGCTGTATTGTTTCTTGATGCCAAAGAAAAGAAGTTCATTGATGAATGTGGACCTGCTAACTTCTTTGCAATTAAAAATAATACATATATAACTCCTAAGTCAGACTCAATTTTGCCTTCAATTACGAATGACAGTCTTATGAAGCTTGCTGAACATATGGGACTGAACGTAGAGCGTCGTCCTATTATGGAAGATGAACTGAGTTCATTCGAGGAAGCTGGAGCTTGTGGTACTGCTGCTGTGATTAGTCCGATTGAAAGAATTGATGATATTGAAGAAAATAAATCATATGTGTTTTCAAAGGATGGGAAGCCAGGACCGGTATGTAAAGCGCTTTATCATAAATTACGTGCGATACAGAATGGTGAAGAAGCTGATCCGTTTGGATGGATAACCATTGTGGAATAAATTATATTTATTGTTTTAAAGTATGATAAAGAGCTGTCTGATTTATTCAGGCAGCTCTTTATTGATATACAATGGCGGATTAGTATTTGATGCATTGCTGTCCGCTACAATATAATAAAGGCTGAATTTCTTTTGCGAAATTCAGCCTTTGTTTTTTTCACAGAAACACTCAAAGATATTATAAGTAAAAATTTACATCTGAGTATATGTCCGGAGAACAGACCATTAAATGTTTCCTCACTTTTTATTGCTTGTGTATTCATAATTATAACAAGCTTTCAGATTGTCCGGTTGCTCGAATGTATGCAATATGAACTAAAATATTTAGATTAAACTTTCCCACTAAAAGTTCGAAAATATGTTGTCATATTGTCATTTTTTGGTAACTTTCTGTATTGTAGCCTGTTATCTATGACAATATAAGTGTCGGTAGAATGTCAGTAGAATAGGATATTGTCATGTATATTGTCATATATAATCTGTTGATTGTCAGTATTTAAGGCGGTTAGTGCCAATATGCCAATATAAAAGTGACTTTTTTTTCAGGAGAAGAAGCAGAAAAGAAAACGGAATCGTTTTGACCGGATAGCTATATCCGTCAGAGCGATTCCGTTTATTTATAATTGCAGATACGTATATACTCGTAAGATTACACGGGCAATTAGTTATGAAATACCTATGAATTACTTTATTCGACCGTATATTTTACCAATCCGCTCCGGAGCGGATTGCATTCCGATGCGGAGCGGAATACAATCCGATGCGCATCGGATGTGTTTCCCATGCGCATTGGAAATCTAAATCAACCGTATTTCCTAACTAAATCAACCGTATATAAAAATTAATTTCACCTTTTTCTCAGCTAATATATACGTATGTTCTTTTATGATTTCATTCTCTGATTCAAGTTTTTGCATTTTTTCTTTTAGAACAGCAAGTTCTTTTTCTTCAGGTATCATTTTCTGAATGGCATTCAGATCTGAATGCCGGATTTATGAGCCAAATATGGAACGAAATAAGTTGTTCTTATGACTTTTCGCACCAAACGTGATTATCTACTGATCCAATTTTTCTTCATAAACTATTGTGCATTCGCACTAAGCATGAACATTTTGTTTGTCTTTATTGTATAGATAAGCATAGACTTTGAAAAATATCCGAATAAATCATTCGATTAGGATATTATTTAATTAGTCCTTTATTTTCTACAATTCGTCGGATAATGATATTAAGGGTATTCTGCGAATTGTATCTTCATGGAGTAAAAATTTAAACATTGTGGTATTGCCATGAAACAAAAACCAAAATTATCTTTTTGGCAAATCTGGAATATGAGTTTCGGTTTCCTTGGAATTCAGTTTGGCTTTGCTCTGCAAAATGCGAATGCGAGTCGTATATTGCAAACTTTCGGTGCTGATGTAGAGCATTTATCCTGGTTTTGGATAGCTGCTCCTTTAACTGGGATGATTGTTCAACCAATTATTGGACATTATAGTGATCGTACGTGGACAAGTATTGGCCGAAGGCGTCCATTTTTTTTAATAGGATCAGTTCTGGCATGTATAGCTCTGGTATTAATGCCTAATGCTGGCGTTATGGCTACTGCGATATCTCCTATGTTTATTGGTGCAGGTATGTTGATGATTATGGATGCATCAATTAATGTGGCTATGGAACCTTTCAGAGCTCTTGTGGCCGATCTGTTACCTTCAGATCAGCGAACATTGGGGTTCTCTGTTCAGACTTTTCTTATTGGAATTGGGGCCGTTGTTGGCTCTTGGTTGCCGTATATACTTGCCGAATGGCTTGGTATCTCAAAGACGGCCCCGGCTGGAGAAGTTCCGGATAATGTTGTTTTTTCATTTTATGTCGGAGCTGCTTTTTTTATGTCTGCAATATTATGGACTGTATTTTCAACGAAAGAATATCCTCCCGGGACATTTGATGAAGACGATGATTCATACAATGCACAAGAAGAAGGGAAGGGATTAAGCTCAATATTCCATGATTTCATGCATATGCCTAAAACCATGTTGCAATTAGGCGTTGTTCAGTTTTTTAGCTGGTTTGCTCTGTTCTCAATGTGGGTGTTTACAACGCCTGCGGTAGCAACACATGTATATGGTGTGCCAAGTAATGATACATCATCTGAAGTATATCAGAATGCAGCCAATTGGGTTGGTATATTGTTTGGTGTTTATAACGGTATTTCTGCAATCTATGCTTTAATGCTTCCTGCTATTGCCAAAAAAATCGGACGTCGTGCTACACATGCGGTCTCTCTTTGTTTTGGTGCAGCTGGACTTGTTTCAATTTACTTCATAAAGGACCCGAATTTATTGATTGTTTCAATGATAGGTATTGGGATTGCATGGGGAAGTATTCTGGCTATGCCGTATGCAATTCTGGCAGGCTCTATTCCGGCAAAGAAAATGGGAATATATATGGGGATTTTTAATTTCTTCATAACTATACCTCAAATTATAAATGGAATTGTTGGAGGTCCTATAGTAAAACGTTTTTATAATTCTGAAGCAATATATTCTATTGTGGTGGCAGGTATTTGTCTGCTTGTAGCCGCATTTAGTGTGTTATTAGTCGAAGATAAAGATGATAGTGTAAAAGTTAAATAAATTTGATCATGAAGAAAAATCTGGCAGCAAGTTTGATGCTTTCGCTGATGATGCCTGCAATGGCATTTGAAGTGCAGAAAGTTGATCCTCCGCATTGGTGGACGGGAATGAAGAATTCACAATTGCAAATAGCATTGAGTGGAAAAGATCTTGGAGATGCTGAATTCGCAGTGAAAGGAGATGGAGTTAAAATTGACAGTTGTGTTAAGGTAGAGAATAAAGATTATGTTTTCCTTTATCTTGATATAGAAAATGCCAGACCAGGAAGTTTTCAGATCGATCTAACACAAGGAAAGCAGAAAAAGAAAATAAATTACGAGTTAAAAGAACGGAGAGTCAAACCTGAGAAAAGAAATGGTTTTGATGCAACCGATGTTTTGTATCTGATTATGCCTGATAGATTCGCAAACGGAGATACAAAAAATGATAATCTGAAGCTCAAATTCGATGTGAAAGTTGATCGGAATAACCCAAGTGGCAGACATGGTGGTGACTTGAAAGGAATTGAAAATCACCTTGATTATATGCATCAATTAGGTATTACTGCTTTGTGGTTAAATCCTGTATTAGAAAATGATCAGGAAAACGGCGACTATCATGGTTATGCTACTACCGATTATTACCGTGTAGACCCTCGTTTAGGTACAAATGAGGACTATGTGCGTCTTATTGATAAAACGCATGAAAAAGGGATGAAGCTGGTTATGGATATGATTTTTAATCACTGTGGAAGTAATCATCCATGGCATCTGAATCCCCCAACTAAGGACTGGTTTAATTTTCAGGATAATTACGTGCAGACGTCTTATCGCCTGACTCCACATTTTGACCCTTATGTGTCTAAATATGACAAAAGGTTGATGGACGAAGGATGGTTTGTAGAAGCAATGCCTGATTTAAATCAGCATAATCCTCATCTTATGCGTTATTTGATCCAAAATAGTAAGTGGTGGATTGAATATGCCGGAATTGATGGAATTAGAATGGATACGCACCCATATGCATTTTTTGGACCTATGTCAGATTGGTGTAAAGAAATGAATGAGGAATATCCAAACTTTAATATAGTTGGAGAGTGTTGGTTAGGGACAGAAGGTGGTGCAGCCTGGTGGCAACAAAATAGTCGTCTGGACGCTAATAAAAATAGTAACCTGAAGACAGTTATGGATTTTCCTCTCCAGGGTGTCGTACATGATGCATTCTTTTCCGAAACTGATGCCTGGAATGGTTTAAATAAAGTTTATGATAAACTTGCAATGGACTTTTTATATCCGGATCCGCTTAATTTACTTGTCTTCCTGGATAACCATGATACAGACAGATTCTTAAAAGAAATGCCAACGAATCTGGGTGTTTATAAGCAAGCATTGACGTTTTTGCTAACTACACGCGGAATTCCTCAGATTTATTATGGTACGGAATTGCTGATGAATGGAACGAAGGCTAAATCTGACGGAGATATCCGACTTGATTTTCCCGGGGGATGGGCTGGCGATCCAATTAATGCATTTACAGCTGCCGGACGCACTCCTTTGCAAAATGAAGCTTTTAACTTTTTATCGAAGCTGCTAAACTGGAGAAAAAATTACGGAAATGATGTTATAGCAAAAGGATCATTGAAACATTTCATGCCGACAAATAGCGTTTATGCTTATATGCGTTCTTATAAAGATAAGAATGTCTTTGTAATGATGAATGGTACAGATAAATCTATTGATATCTCTATGGAACGCTATAAAGAAGTATTGTCTCCTTTTTCAAAAGGAGTGGATGTGTTGACTGGTAAAACAATTGTACCAGGAGAAATGATGCAAATGCAACCTCGTGAAGTTTTAGTTTTGGAAATGCAATAAATTTCTGAAATATAAGCATTAATAAAAAAAGGTTAGTATCTTTCGGGCAAAAGATACTAACCTTTTTTAGGAAAGTATTTTTGTGTTATCCTGTGAAAAACCAAAACTACTGTTCATGAAAAAACTAATAACAATCTCAATGCTGGCCCTGCTTGCAGGTTGCTCAAAGCAAATTGGGTTTTCAAAACTATTGCCTCAGGCTTTTAATGAGCCTGTGTCTTTTATTGATAATATTACGGATACAATTAATCTTAATTCAATTCTGCCACTTTTAGGTGATATTGACTCCGTAACCTGCAATAATGCCCGAGTTGGTTATATTGATGCCAGTCTCAAATCATTTGTGTTAGAATCTGATTTATCAAATCCCTTTTATGTGATAAAAATATGGCATGATGGTGATCAGCTATCACTGCTAGGTGTTAATAATGATGTCAATCGTTCGGATAATCTTTTTATTACATCAGATTTGGATAACAGAGAACGTATAACTATTAAATCAAATGCTGATGTTGAGCAATGGCAGGTATTTTGGCAAAATATAGAGATTCCTCTCTCTTCATTGGAGATTTCAGCTAATACAGTCGTTGTTCCTGTTCCTGAAAATGCATTTAATATGGATAAGTCCGAAATCAGAGTAATTGCTTTTGCCGGAGGTTCTATTTCTAATAGTACAACAGTTCGTCTTATCCATGATAAAGTTTTTACTAATTTGTCAAAGGAGGTAATACTTCGGGATGATAGTGATGATATTTTGAATATGCTGCCCATGGATTTACTTTCCGATTCTCAGATGGTAATATTTCAGAACTTGCTAACTAGTAGGGCTGAATGGCATTTAGGAGATGCAATACAAATTATTGATGATTCAGAACTTATGGTTTGTGCCCGGACTTATATGGGTGAAACATCCTTTTTTGCACTTAATAAAAGTGCTTATCCAGTTGAGAGAAGATTACATATTCCGCGTAATATTAAAATGGGGAATTTAAAAACTTATTTTGATCAATCAATAAAACAGACTGGAGAAAATATTGTTATTAATTTATGTCCTAATTCTTACGAAATTGCGACATCAGAAATATTATAATTCATTAATATCTAAGATGTTTTGAATTGTTTGGTTCTTATTTAATTTATTAACTATGAGAAAAATACTTTGTGGTTTTGTTCTTTTATTTTTACTTGCATCGTGTGTAAGTAAATCAAGCGAACATAAAGAATCAGCAGAACCTTCTCAATGGTGGAACGATGCGACTATTTACGAGGTTAATACGCGTCAGTTCTCTCCTCAGGGAACTTTTTCAGAAGTAGAAAAGCAGCTTCCCCGATTGAAGGAAATGGGCGTGGATATATTATGGTTTATGCCTGTACAACCTATTGGAGAGCTGAATAGAAAGGGTTCTTTAGGCAGTTATTATTCAATATCTGATTATACTGCTGTTAATCCTGAATTTGGAACTATCCAGGATTTCAGACGTCTTGTAGATAAAGCGCATCAGTTGGATATGAAAGTTATCCTGGACTGGGTAGCCAATCATACATCATGGGATGCAAAATGGATAAACAATGAAGGTTGGTATTCACTGGATAGTATGGGTAATAAATATTCTCCCTATGATTGGTCTGATGTCGTAGAGCTGAATTATGATAATCCCCGGATGCGTGATGAAATGATAAATGAAATGAAATTCTGGGTTAAAAATGTTGGTGTAGATGGTTTCAGAGCGGATATGGCCCATGAAGTACCTACAAGTTTCTGGAATGCTGCATCGGATTCTTTGCGAGCCTTAAATCCGAATATTTTTATGTTAGCTGAATCTGAAAATCCTGATTTGATGAATAAGGCTTTTGATATGAATTATGCATGGGAATTACACCATTTGATGAATGCACTTGCTAAAAGCGAAGTAAAGGCAGACTCTCTGTGGAGTTTTTACGAAAAAAAATATTTGCAATTCCCGAATAATGAGATTCAAATGAATTTTACATCTAATCATGATGAAAATTCATGGGCAGGAACGGAGTTTGAACGTATGGGAGATGCAGCGCCTGCATTTGCTGCACTTACTTATGTTTTACCGGGTATGCCTTTGATTTATAATGGACAAGAGGCCGGCTTTAATCGGCGTCTTGCATTTTTTGAAAAAGATAGTATTGATTGGTCGCAAAGTAAATTAGAGCAATATTCAGCACTTTATAGAAATCTTAATTCATTACGTAAAGATAATAAGGCTCTATGGAGTGGTGCTGATGGAGGAAAGCTGGTTAGGGTAAATAATAATTTGCCGGATCAGGTGTTTTCATTTAAAAGAGAGAAGGGTGATGATTGTGTGATCGGTGTATTTAATTTCACGGATACTATGGTTGATGTTAAATTAGATGACAAGTCAATTAATGGAGAGTATAATACTTTTGGTTCAGAGGCTGATATGAAGCTAAATGTTGAAGAGTCGGTTACTCTGCCTCCTTATGGGTATGCAATTTTTTATCGGAATAAATAAATACGATATGAAACTAAAATTTGAGTTACATTATAATACAAGTTACGGAGAGGAACTTTATGTGTTAGGTTCTATTCCGGCTTTAGGAGAGGAGCATCCTGAAAGAGCTTTGAAAATGAATTATATTAAAGATGGACTATGGTCTTTAAAAGTATCAGTTCCTAAAAAGTTTTCATCTTTTAATTATACTTATCTGGTTAAAAGAGATGGTAAGATTTTGCGTTCATGTGAGTTGTCTTATTCATTTGAAGCAATCGAAGGCATCGATAAGTATTCATTTTCTGACAGATGGATTGATACACCTTTGAATAAACCTTTTTTCTCTTCTGCATTTACAGAGAGTTTCTTTGCAAGAAAAAATAAAGGTGAGTATAAATCTGATGTATGGTATGATACCAACGTATTGCTGACTGTTAGTGCTCCTACTATACCACCTCATTGTGTTCTTGCATTGATGGGAGAAGGTGAATACTTTGGAAATTGGGATTCTCTAAAATCCTTTCGGTTTGATGATACGAATTATCCCGTATGGTCTCTTAAGCTAGATGCTTCAAAGGTTTATTCTGGACAAATATTTAAGCTGGCTATGCTTGATTCTCGTTCCGGTGAAGTGTGTAAGTGGGAAGATGGAGATAATCGTAAATTGTTTTTTATGGATGCATTGGCTGAAAAAAGCTGTGAAGTTATTCATATGGAAGATTTTAGGGATTATTCTCCGGACGCAAAGTATGCAGGGACAGCAATACCGGTGTTTTCACTTCGTAGTGATTCGGGTTATGGCATAGGCGATTTCGGAGACTTGTATAAATTTGTAGACTGGATTAAATTAACAGGTCAGAGTATTATTCAGATCTTGCCGATAAATGATACTACAATGACTCATACATGGGTCGACTCATATCCATATAATGCAAATTCTATTTATGCATTGCATCCTGCTTATCTGGATTTAAATCAGCTTCCTGCACTTAGTGATATGCAAAAGCAAAAGAAGTATCAATCTTTGCGTCTGGAACTGAATGCACTTGATCAGGTTGATTATGAGCGTGCAACAGAACTTAAGTGGTCATATGTAAGAGATGTTTTCTCAGAGTCTGGTTCAGCTGAATTAGAGACCATGGAATTTAAAAAATGGTTTGACGAAAATAGTGAATGGCTTAAAAGTTATGCCGCATTTTCATATTTACGTGATTTTTATAAGACTCCTGTTTTTTCACAGTGGAAAAAATACAGAATTTTCAAAAATAATGAGATCGAAGAACTAGTTTCTCCGACATCAGATATTTATTCAGAGATTACTCTGTATTATTATATTCAGTATCATTTACATTTGCAGCTTAAGCGCGTAAATGAATATGCTCATTCCCAGGGAGTAATCCTTAAAGGAGATATTCCGATTGGCATTAGTCGGAATAGTGTTGAAGCATGGAAAGAGCCTTATCTTTTTAATATGCAATCTCAGGCCGGAGCTCCACCAGATGATTTTTCTGCAGATGGCCAGAACTGGGGATTTCCTACCTATAACTGGGATGAGATGAAGAAAACGGATTTTCAATGGTGGAAGAACCGGTTTCGTAAAATGTCTGATTATTTTGATGCATACCGGATTGATCATTTATTAGGCTTTTTCAGAATATGGGAGATACCTATGGATTCAGTTCAGGGGCTTTTGGGACATTTCAATCCGGCATTGCCATATGATAGAGGTGAATTAGAACGATTCGGATTTTATTTGGATGATATTCGTCATCTTACTCCATATATACGTGAGCATTTCTTGTATGATTATTTTGGCGAATATACGGAAGATGTGAAAACGCATTATCTGAAGGAGATTAATTATCATGAATATATTCTGCAGGTTCATTGTGATACTCAGCGGAAAATTGAATCTCTTTTCGAAGGGCAGAGTGATGAGAGATCTAATCGTATCCGTTCAGGATTATATGCATTATGCAATGAGGTTTTGTTTGTGAGGGATCCGAAAGAACGAGAAAAATTTCATCCTAGAATTAGTGCTCAATTTTCCAAAAGTTATCAGGATCTTGAATTTTGGCTAAAGGATGCATTTAATAGGTTGTATAATGAGTTTTTCTATAACCGGCATAATGAGTTTTGGGCGGCTCAGGCAATGGAAAAGTTGCCTCCGATAATAAAGTCTACAAATATGTTAGTCTGTGTGGAGGATTTAGGTATGATTCCCGATTGTGTTCCCGAGGTGATTAATCAGCTACAGGTTTTATCTTTAGAGATACAGCGAATGCCTAAAGATCCGCAGCTTAAATTTGCATTAACAAATGAATATCCCTATTTATCGGTGTCTACAACCAGTACTCATGATATGAGTCCTGTGAGAGAATGGTGGATCGAAAATGCTGCGATGACACAGGATTATTATAATGAGATTTTATGGCAATCCGGGGCTGCACCTCAGGATTGTGATGAATCTGTGGCTGGATTAATTATTGAAAATCACCTTAATTCGCCAGCTATGCTCACCATTCTTCCTCTTCAGGACTGGTTTGCTACAGATTCTCTTGTGCGTTTCAAAGATGCTGCTGCCGAAAGAATTAATATACCTTCGGTGCCTAAGCATTACTGGCGTTACAGAATGCATATTTCAATAGAGAACCTGTTAAAAGAAAGTGCTTTTACAGATAAAATAAAATCAATGATCCGTAATAGCGGACGTTAACCAAAAGAGCTGCACAACTGTGCAGCTCTTTTTAGGTTTTAAGAAGAATCTTTGTGAGTTCAGATTAGAATTATCGAAATAATCTCGCTAAATTTACTTCTACAACGGAGCAGTTTTTTTTCGAATACGAGAAAAAACAGTCTCTTGTGTTAAATAGATTATAATGATAACAGCTTATTATGCATATCTGACAATTTCGTGTTAATGATGTTGAATAGTAATAAAATAGAGGTAAATCATTGATAGACTGAGAAAAAATACGGCTAAAGATTTGATTATCAAAAAAAAGTTTGTAACTTTGCAAAGATTTTCAGTGTACATTATGTAGTGATGTGGAGTAACGTTTTGTTGCTCTGTTAGTTAGTGCCTGATGTGCGGTTCAATTACTGAAAAGTAAAGGAATTAAGAATTTTAGATTTACTAAGTATTAATAAAGTTGTAAAGAAATGCCTACAATTCAACAGTTAGTTAGAAAAGGTAGAGTGTCTTTAGAGGACAAAAGTAAAGCTCCTGCATTAGATTCATGTCCACAAAGACGTGGTGTTTGTGTGAGAGTTTATACTACAACTCCTAAGAAGCCAAACTCTGCTATGCGTAAAGTTGCCAGAGTGCGTTTGACAAACTCTAAGGAAGTAAATGCTTACATTCCGGGTGAAGGTCACAACCTTCAGGAGCACTCAATCGTTCTAGTTCGTGGTGGTCGTGTGAAAGACCTTCCAGGGGTTCGCTATCACATCGTTCGTGGTACATTAGATACTGCAGGTGTTAGCAAAAGAACACAGAGACGCTCAAAATACGGTGCTAAACGTCCGAAACCAGGTCAAGCTCCAGCAGCAACAGGTAAAAAGAAGTAATTAGCGCGTAAGCGATTTGCCTAAGGGCTATCGATGCTCAGCGTGAGTTGGGTTTGAAATTGATAGGCTATAAGGTTGAGTAAATGAACCCGGTGGGGGGATTTGAAGAGTGAATTAAAAGCAACCAAAAAACAAGAAAACATTTTTTTAAAATGAGAAAAGCTAAACCAAAAAAGAGATTGGTATTGCCAGATCCAATCTTTGGTGATGTTAAGGTTACTAAATTTGTTAACCACCTAATGTACGACGGAAAGAAAAGTATCTCATATACTATTTTCTATTCTGCGTTGGAAATTGTTAAGAACAAACTTTCAAACGAAACTTTGTCTTCTCTAGAAATATGGAAAAAGGCGTTAGAAAACGTAACTCCTCAAGTTGAAGTTAAATCACGCCGTGTGGGTGGTGCTACTTTCCAAGTTCCTACGGAAATCCGCCCTGATCGTAAAGAATCTATCTCAATGAAGAATCTTATCCTTTATTCTCGCAAACGTGGAGGTAAAACTATGGCTGATAAATTAGCTGCCGAAATCGTTGATGCGTTCAATAACCAAGGAGGTTCTTACAAGCGTAAAGAAGATATGCACCGTATGGCTGAAGCTAACCGTGCGTTCGCTCACTTTAGATTCTAATTCAATATTTAAAATCAAGCTTAATATATATAACAGATGGCAAAAGATGATATGCTGAAGTTTACCAGAAATATTGGTATTATGGCGCACATTGATGCGGGTAAAACCACTACTTCTGAGCGTATTCTTTTCTATACTGGTCTTTCGCACAAAATCGGTGAAGTTCACGATGGTGGTGCTACAATGGACTGGATGGAGCAAGAAAAAGAAAGAGGTATCACTATTACTTCTGCTGCTACAACAACTTCATGGAACTATAACGGAGATAAATATAAAATCAACCTTATTGATACTCCGGGCCACGTTGACTTTACAGTAGAGGTAGAGCGTTCACTACGTATTTTGGATGGTGCAGTTGCAACATTCTGTGCAGTAGGTGGTGTTGAACCTCAATCTGAAACAGTTTGGCGTCAGGCTGACAAATACGAAGTTCCTCGTATTGGATATGTAAATAAAATGGACCGTTCAGGTGCTAACTTCTTTGAAGTTGTACGTCAGCTGAAAGACGTTTTAGGAGCTAATCCATGTCCTATCCAGGTTCCAATCGGAGCAGAAGAAACTTTCAAAGGTATTGTTGACCTTGTAAAAATGAAAGCGATCTACTGGCACGATGAAACTATGGGTGCTGAATATTCTGAAGAAGAAATTCCTGCAGAAATGATGGACGAGGTAATGGAGTGGAGAGAAAAAATGCTTGAATCTGTTGCTGAGTTCGATGAGTCTTTGATGGAGAAATTCTTCGAAGATCCTGAAACAATTACTCAGGAAGAGGTTATTGAAGCTCTTCGCAAAGGAACATTGTCTATGTCAATCATTCCAATGCTTTGTGGTTCTTCTTTCAAAAATAAAGGTGTTCAACAATTGCTTGATGCAGTTTGTGCATTCCTTGGAGCTCCAACAGATACTCCATTCGTTATCGGTACTGATATTGATAATCCGGAAATCGAAATTAAACGTAAAGCTTCATCAGAAGAGCCTCTATGTGCTTTAGCATTTAAAATTGCTACTGACCCTTATGTAGGTCGTCTATGTTTCTTCCGTGTTTATTCAGGTCAGTTAGATGCTGGTTCATACGTGTACAATACACGTTCTCGTAAAAAAGAACGTATTTCTCGTTTGTTCCAAATGCACTCAAACAAACAAAACCCGAAAGAATTCATCGGATGTGGTGATATCGGAGCAGGTGTTGGTTTCAAAGATATCCGTACAGGAGATACTTTGTGTGCTGAAGGCTCGCCAATCGTTCTTGAATCAATGGAATTCCCGGAACCGGTTATCGGTATTGCTGTTGAGCCTAAAACTCAGAAAGACCTTGATAAACTTTCTACAGGTTTGGCTAAATTGGCAGAAGAGGATCCAACATTCCGCGTTTCAACTAACGAAGAAACAGGACAAACAGTTATTAGCGGTATGGGTGAGCTTCACTTGGAGATCATTATCGATCGTCTAAGACGTGAGTTCAAAGTAGAATGTAACCAGGGACGTCCGCAGGTATCATACAAAGAGGCTATTACTAAATCGGTTGAACTTCGTGAAGTTTACAAAAAACAATCGGGTGGTCGTGGTAAATTTGCTGATATCATCGTAAGAGTTGAGCCGGTTGACGAAGGATTTGAAGGACAACTTCAATTCATCGACGAGGTTAAAGGTGGTAACATTCCTAAAGAATTTATCCCTTCAGTTCAGAAAGGTTTCTTGACTGCAATGAAAAATGGTGTTCTTGCAGGTTACAATGTTGACCAATTGAAAGTAACTTTGATTGACGGTTCTTACCACAATGTGGACTCGGATCAGTTGTCATTCGAAATTTGTGCTATTCAGGCGTTCAAAAAAGCAAGTGAGCAAGCAGGTCCAGTTCTTCTAGAGCCAATCATGAAAGTTGAAGTGGTTACTCCGGAAGAAAACATGGGTGATGTGATCTCAGACTTGAACAAACGTCGTGGTCAGGTTGAAGGTATGGAAACTAGCCGTTCAGGTGCTCGTATCGTGAAAGCGAAAACTCCACTTGCAGAAATGACAGGTTATGTTACAACACTTCGTACTATCACTTCTGGTCGTGCTACTTCATCAATGACATTCTCTCATTATGATGCTGTATCTACAGCTACTGCGAAAGAAGTATTGAAAGAAGTAAACGGTAGAGTAGAATTACTATAAAACTTATAAGCTTTGATGGGTGGGAGGTGACTCCCGCCCCGATAAGCAAACAATCAAAAGCGTTTGATTAATTACATAGATATTCAATATATATGAGCCAAAAAATCAGAATCAAGTTGAAGTCTTTCGATCACATGTTGGTTGATAAATCAGCTGAGAAAATCGTTAAGACAGTGAAGGCATCAGGTGCAGTAGTAAGCGGTCCAATTCCACTTCCGACTCACAAAAAAATCTTTACAGTAAACCGCTCTACTTTCGTTAACAAGAAATCAAGAGAGCAATTCGAACTTTCAACTTATAAGAGATTAATCGACATCTACAGCTCAACAGCTAAAACTGTGGACGCTCTAATGAAACTAGAGTTGCCAAGTGGTGTAGAAGTAGAAATCAAAGTGTGATAAATTTAAATTTTAATTGAAATGCCAGGATTATTAGGAAAAAAAATCGGAATGACATCCGTTTTCAGTGCCGATGGAAAAAATGTTCCATGCACTGTTATCGAAGTTGGTCCTTGTGTGGTAACTCAAATCAAAACTGTTGACAATGATGGCTACGAAGCTATTCAAGTAGGTTTCCAAACTAAAAAAGAGAAACATACTACGAAACCAGCAATGGGTCATTTCAAAAAAGCAGGAGTTGAACCACAAAGACACTTGGCTGAGTTCAAGTATGATGGTGAGTACAACTTAGGTGATGTAATCACTGTTGAGTTATTCAATGAGACAGCTTTCGTTGATGTAGTAGGTACATCTAAAGGTAAAGGTTTCCAAGGTGTTGTAAAACGTCATGGATTTGGTGGTGTAGGTCAAACAACTCACGGTCAACATAACCGTTTGAGAGCACCGGGTTCTATTGGTGCCAGCTCATATCCTTCTCGTGTATTCAAAGGAATGCGTATGGCTGGACAAACAGGTAACGCTCGTGTTACTGTTTCAAATCTTCAGGTGTTAAAGGTTATCGCTGAACACAACCTTCTACTAGTTAAAGGTTCTGTACCAGGCGCTAAAGGTTCAATCGTAATAATTGAGAAATAATGGAACTTAAAGTATATAACATTAAAGGAGAAGATACAGGAAGAACAGTTGTTCTTAACGATGCAGTATTCGGTATTGAGCCTAGCAACCACGCAATCTATCTAGATGTTAAGCAATACTTGGCGAATGGTCGTCAGGGAACGCACAAGTCTAAAGAGCGTTCTGAAATGTCAGGTTCAACTCGCAAGCTAATCAGACAAAAAGGTTCTGGTGGTGCTCGTAGAGGGGATATCAACTCTCCTGTATTGGTTGGTGGAGCTCGTGTATTCGGTCCTCGCCCAAGAAACTACGGTTTCAAACTAAATAAAAAAGTAAAAGCGTTAGCTCGTAAATCAGCATTGACTTACAAAGCTCAAGAAAATGCGATCGTAGTTCTTGAAGATTTCACTTTCGAAACTCCAAAAACTAAAGACTTCGTAGCAATGGCAAAATCATTGCAAGTGGCTGATAAAAAGTTACTTTTAGTTTTAGCGGAACAAAATAATAACGTATATTTGTCTGCTCGTAATTTGGAGCGTACAAAAGTTATTACTGTTAGTGAGCTAAACACTTACGGAGTACTTGATGCAAAATCGCTTGTACTAACTGAAGCTTCTTTAGCTGCAATCAATAACTTTTAATTTAGGAGATCAGAATAATGAGAGTTATTATTAAACCGATCGTAACGGAAAAAATGACTGCTTTGACTGAAAAACGTAATGTTTACGGTTTTCGTGTAGCGCCAGAAGCTAATAAGATTCAAATCAAGAAAGCAGTTGAAGAAACGTATAACGTAACTGTTGAAGCAATTAACACAGTTAACTATGCTGGAAAAAACAAAACGCGTTATACTAAATCTGGAATTCTTAAAGGAAGAACATCAGCATTCAAAAAAGCTTATGTGACCTTGAAAGATGGAGAAGTAATTGATTTTTATAGCAATATCTAAATAAAATGGCAGTACGCAAATTAAAGCCCGTTACACCGGGGCAAAGACATAAGATTATCGGTGCATTTGATAATATTACTGCATCAGCACCGGAGAAATCTCTTGTATCTGGTAAACGATCATCAGGTGGTCGTAACAACGAAGGTAAAATGACAATGCGCTACTTAGGTGGTGGTCACAAGAGAAAATTCAGATTTATCGATTTCAAAAGAAACAAAGACGGTGTTCCTGCAACTGTTAAAGCTGTTGAGTACGATCCAAACCGTTCGGCTCGTATCGCTTTGTTGTATTACGCTGATGGTGAAAAAAGATATATCATTGCTCCTAACGGAATCGAAGTTGGACAGCAGGTTATGTCTGGAGAAACAGCAGCTCCTGAAATCGGTAACGCACTTCCATTAAGCGCAATTCCAATTGGTACTGTAGTTCACAATATTGAGCTTCGTCCAGGTCAGGGAGCAGCGATTGCTCGTTCAGCTGGTTCTTTTGCTCAGTTGACTTCTAAAGAAGGTAAAT
>JBOFKD010000307.1:0-1252 GCA_051657165.1 Bacteroidales bacterium
CCGTAATCCAGACTTTCCCGGTCACAAGCTGCAAAGCTCAGAAACGACAGAAAAAGCAGGCTTAGTATATATAATTTCTTTTTCATTATTGCTAAAATTAATAAATCAGACTAACATCATCTACAGTCAGGATACTACCAATATGGCGGGAATCGCCATAACCGGAAAATAATCCTGCAGAACCAAACACCCCTTTCGTTTCAGGAGCTTCTGCATCGGTAGATAAGAATTCAACACGTATAAAAGCGGCTTTTCGCAACTGGGAATAAATAACAGCTACACGTCCTTTAGTGAAGATTTGCATATCCCCTGTAATCTTCAATTCTCCACGACCAACTTCCTGATGATCTGCATCTTCAAGTATCACCGTAACTTTAGCCAATTCATTATTATAAGAGAAATACTTATAATAGAATTCAACGGCTTCGGGACGTGAATTAAAAGCTAGACCATGTACTTCTTCCTGAGTAGAGCGGTCATAAGACCCCAGATACAATAGCCCGCGTTGCTTATATTCAGTAGAACCTCCACTTGGACCCCAGTTATTTTTACCCCAACCAACTGTGGCTATCTCCATAGCATTGGCACCGCTATGTGCTTCAATCGTAAAGGTTTTCCCATCGAACCGATTCAAATGATTAGTCGCAGTATATCCTGTCTTCGCTGTAGGAACCATTCCAGGAAATGCTGCATAATACCATGAGTTATCAGCCCTAGGCTGAGTCGTTTTATCGTTATAACTTGCCCAGCCTCCGGTTGTATAAAATGCATAAATTTCTTTTCCTCCAAAAGATGTTTGTTTCCAAACCATCGCTTCAGTCCACTCTTCAAACCCTGCATTCGGAAGTTGCAGCGCCTGTTCGGTTGTAATAACAGATTCTGTGGTGCCGTATATTTCCTCCTCGTTATTTATCCATTTGGAACGGATTTTATAACTATTCGTTTTGGTAGCATCCACAGGAAGCGTGATCCGGATTTCATCGTCTGTCTTCGTTTGCTCCGGAGCGTACCAGTCCGTTGTTCCTTCGGGAGCACATTCCACACGAATATCTTTTGACTTGAAATATTCCGTAGCATACTGATTCTCGCCCACGACATGCAAGCGGGCATAGCCTGCAAAGACACTTCCTTCGCTCAGAGCTTTAACCTCGAACTGAGGGGTACGTACAGATACCTGTGCGTTCAATACTTTATCTTTCCAGACAATGCGCACCGGTGTCTCTGTAAGGATAGCCTTAGGGAACGTAGCACG
>JBOFKD010000308.1:0-1039 GCA_051657165.1 Bacteroidales bacterium
AACTGTATCTGACGAATACAACGGTTTGAAATAAGATACAAGTCTTTTTTTGGAAGATAATACACTTAAAAGTAAAGGTTTCTCAAAAGAGAAGCCTTTACTTTTTTTGTTTATACCTATATTTGCACAATAGTTGTACACATGTTTAATACAGAGACCCTAAACATGTAAATAGCTTGCAAATGAATTAATAACGAATTAAGATATGGAAAATAAGAAAGGATTCTCCCGATTGTTTTGGAATTTCTATACCAAAAATATACTGTTGGCTATAGTTTTGAGTATCGGATTAGTATTTCTGGTACTTTTCTGGCTCAATAAATATACCCTGCACAACCAGGCAATTACTGTTCCCGACGTAAAAGGGCAGCAAGTCGAACAAGCCGAAACACTTCTTGGAAAATCGAAACTCCGCTTTGCTGTTATCGACTCGGTATATACCAAAGACAGAGCACCCGGAGCTATTGTAGATCAGAATCCTCCGGCTGATGCACGTGTGAAAGAGAACCGGATTATATTCCTGACAATCAATGCACGCGCTCAAAAGAAGATTGCTGTACCTGACATGCGCGATAATTCCTATCGTCAGGCTGTGGCAACACTTGAGTCTCTTGGATTTCAGATTGTCGATATCGTTCGCAAACCATCCGAATACAAAGACCTTGTGCTGGATGTTACCTATCGTGGTCAAAGCATCACGAACCACCAGGAGTTACCTGTAGGCAGTCCGCTGACCATTTTTGTCGGAAGTGGCGAACCCGAAGAACTTTCCGATTCTGTGATCATCATCAATGAAAAAGAAGAATCGTGGTTCTAATTTATCAATAAGAAACTGACGTAACGATATGATAGAAGAATTTGAAGAAATAGATGAGATTCAGGAAGAGGATTTACCCCCTGCCGAATCCAATGAAATGTATGAGCATTACTCGGTACTTGTTGATAAAGGACAAACACCTTTACGCATTGACAAATATCTGACTCTGCGTATTCTTAATGCTACACGCACACGTATTCAAAGTGCAGCTGATGCAGGATG
>JBOFKD010000309.1:0-41029 GCA_051657165.1 Bacteroidales bacterium
TTTATCCTGAAGGGATAATTTGTCTGTAACCGGGGCGTTGAAATAATCCTCCGCAGGAGTTTGATTGTTTCTACCCCCGGAAAGTAATCATCCTCCCTCTCCACAACCCCGAAGGTGGTTGTTTGTGCAGCTTTCATACCAACCGGATTTATCCGCAGATCCGGATTTATCCGCTGATCCCTAAAGAGTGCTGATAGTGCTGATTAAAAATCAGACTTTATGTGAAATGAGGGTTACCACCAAAGGAAGCTCTTATCAGAAATAAAAATCCACCAGCCATAGTTATTCGCTGGCCCGGAGTATCCTGTATCACTGAAAGAATAAAAGAATATTCGGATAGTATAAAAACAAGAAAGGTGTTACCTTTTCAAGTAACACCTGTAGTAGCCCATAGGGGAATCGAACCCCTCTTTCCAGAATGAAAATCTGATGTCCTAACCGATAGACGAATGGGCCAGCTCAGAAGGCCGTTAAGCCGTTCTCAATATCTTTATTAAGCTAACTTAGCAATCTTAGCTGCTAATTTTGACTTAAGATTACCCGCTTTATTCTTGTGAATAACGTTTGTCTTAGCCAATTTGTCTAGCATAGAGCAAACTGATGGATATAGAGCTACTGCTTCTTCTTTAGAAGAAAGAGAACGAAGTCTTTTAACCGCGTTTCTTGTTGTTTTAGCATAATATCTGTTACGTAATCTTTTTACGCGAGTTTGTCTAATTCTTTTAACTGATGACTGATGATTTGCCATGTTGACTAATCTCCTTAATTTTTTATTAAACTTAGTAGCCCATAGGGGAATCGAACCCCTCTTTCCAGAATGAAAATCTGATGTCCTAACCGATAGACGAATGGGCCTTGTTACCACTCCGCGCTCTCTTTCGTGAGCTGCGTTGTTTCTCAATTGCGATGCAAAGATATGGCACTTTTTCGAAACCTCCAAATTTCGCACAAACTTTTTTCAGCACTTTTTTCGACAAAAACCACAAACACCAAAATAAACCACTTAAAAACAAACAGATACACAACTTGTGTAAAAAAGTTAATCTAAAAATCAGATCTAATTAAACAGACGTTTTATGTAAAAACAAGAGGCATTTTAATAATTGTCCGACAGAAAAGAAATCCTGTTATCAGACAAAAAAAGGAGAAATAATCCATATATTCCTCCTTTTTCAATATTATTTCTTCAAAAAACTACTCTATCCGCAGCATTTTTGAACTCACCTCATCCCCGAATTTCAGTAAAACGGGATAATTTCCTTTTTTAAGCTCCGGAATATCTATAGATGCCGGGGCATAATATTCGTATGCCTTCAGCACTTTCTTACCGCGCTTATCCAGCAAATAGATCTGAGCCGGGATATGCGCAACCGGCAAAGTCACACGGAAGCTTTTATTATCATTACACAAAATCAGACGGGCGTCCTCTGCAGCCTGCTTATAATTCAATGGCTGGTTTTCTATCGAAGGACGGTAAGCCACACTAAGAGTAAGGATATTCCCTTTCACATTATCGGGTTTCACATATACTCTATAGTCTTCATCAGGAAGCCTGCCTGCGAAATCAAGCGTCAGATTCATCGGACTGATCGCATTACTCATATCCAGCGCTACGTTTTCGAACGTGAATGTAACATCGACTGATTCGCCGCCGGCTCTTTGCGGAGCTACAAGTATATATCCTTTAAAAGATTTAACAAGGCTTGAAGACATATTTGCCCAGTTCTGCTCACGCTGACCGTTCAATGCTCTGTCTTCACCGCTATACTCTTTCAACAGCCAGCCATTCTCGCCCTCTTCATTGAAAACGTAACCCTGTGCACTGAAATCTGAGATCCGGTTTAAATCTGCCGATACAGGAAAACTCAGAATATGGGATTTACCAGGCATCATCTTAAACTTATAATAAAGCTTTTTGATATTGACAACTCCGTTGTTTACTCTGACTTGTCCGGACTGGAAGGTATTCCCGTGAACAATCAGCTCTTCGATATCTGTCCCGCCGGACAAAACGCAATTCTCATATGCCTGCACTACAACAGCTCTTTTCATCTGATAAGAGCATCGTTTAGGAGCTGCGGCTGCAAACTCAAGATCTCCCGGCTGAAATGCTTCTACGATTATTTCAGCCTCTGCCGGAATCGAATGAATAGACAATTTCGATCCATTCTCTGTCAGAGTGGCATATTCCTCTCCTTTTACGATGCGGTAGTATACAGGATTCGAAGACGTAGAACGGGCTGTCAGTTCATACACGACAGGCTCATTCGCTTTCACCTCAACAGACTCCACCCAGATTATATCCTGTGGTCGGATGTTTGAAGGCTTCTCATAAAAGCGTGCTGCGCCAAGATCAATGATTTCATTCCAGTTTGATCCGTTTGCATTCAGATAAACCTCAATAACATTTTCGCCGTTCAGTTGCTGATCAAAGTGCAACTTTACATTATTACGGAATACTCCGGAGTTTTGCACTTCGACATCATCCAGCTTCAAAGAAGCAATAGCATCCCCCGAATATCCTTTATGGTATCCGAAATCCGTACGGAAGCGTTTAAATCGGTCCAGACCGCGCACTTTCGCCCATCCGGTAGTAAAGATACCAAAACCTTTACTGTAGACCTGATCCAGAATCTCCAGCTGAGAGTTATCATACGAAACATCCGCTCTATACCCGTGTCCGTATCCTCCTCTTGCTTCATAGGCTAGATCTGACATAAACACAATATTCTCACCATTTCTGTCAAAAAGAGGGCCTGTTACTTCTGTTCCATCCTGATACAGGATTACCGGACGATACACATGATTTGTATCGGCATCCGCTAATGGGAAAAGGTAATTATTTACAACTCCCTGACTGATTCCCGATACGTCTCCGATCATAACCTTATTCTCTAGCAATTCCATCGACTCTATATTCCTGTAAATATTCAGAGAAACCGAACGTACAGCTTTCGATGCCGGGTCGAATGAATAAAACAATGTGGGTACATTCAGATAATCATATATCCCGTGGGCACGGAACTTCATTTCACGGTCTACCCGTATTGTCTGATCTACCGGTTGAGCAACCATAAAACGATCGTCTCCGAACTGATTAGCCTGCACAGTAATCTCACCTTTCACCCCATGATTTACAAATAAGGTATCTGCAACGATGTGTCCCAGATCCTCGCCCTGAGTAACTGAATAGGCAACCGGAAGTCCCGATGTAGCTCTTCCCTGCAGAATATATCTTTCCTGAGCCGGATTCAGAGAATTGAGCACAAACTCTATTGTTTGTTCCTTTTGAACAACTCTTTTAAAAGGAACTACAAAGTGAGCCATGGCATAGTTACACCAGTCACCGGAGTTATTCCGGTCAAAGTTATACCCTTCGAGACGAAGTTTCTTTTTATCTCCGTAGAGATAAAACATCCTTTCTTCAATCACTTTATGATTATTCAGAGCAGAATTTGTTTTTGCAAACAACGTATCACGGCTCTGCAACTCATCATCCAGCAAAATACAAACATCAATATCTCCGTTATATTCCGTATCCTGAGCACCCAGTAATGTATAAAACATAGATGATTCAAACGGAATATCATATTCGAAAATAGCGGGAGAAGTACCACTGTTTGTATGATTACTAATCCCTTTATGGTATTGCTTTCCATCAATAAGAATCAGCGGACCTCCTACTCCTTTATCTTTTTGCGGAGTTTTCCATCCGCTGGTAGCCTGTGTCCATTCAAGATCACTCAGCCACAGATAAGCTTCGGCTTTATCTCCGCGTACAGAAGGAGAGATAAGTTTCGTATTATCTGAAAATGTGACCACAATACGATAAGCTACCCGATTCGGCAAATCTTCAGATAAAATAAAAGGAATATTCAGATATTCATTCTCAATGAGCGTGTAGCTATTCCCTGTTACCGTGAAAGCCCCGTTATTCAATGATATCGGGCCTGTTTCAATACTCTTAATCTCCTTACCGGCTAATCCTATTCTGGCTTTCATCACTGCCTGAGATGAGTTCCCGAGGGTATAGAAATCCAGAATCTGAATCTCCTGAGCTATGCCCGTCCCGAAAGAGACGAGCATAAGAAGGAGTATTATTAATTTATTATTTAGATATTTCATAAAGTCGGTTATTTAACGATAAACTTAGACGAAAACTCCTGTCCGTTGTCCATGACACGAACGATATATACACCACTGTTCAAACGGGTAGTATATACCGGCTCCTTCACCTCAGCATTCAGAATCATTTGTCCGTTTAGTGAGTAAATGGCAACCTTCGCATCTCCGGATAAATTATGAATGCGGACAGTCTTATTATCCACCGATACATAACAAGCGGATTTATCATTGACCTTATCTTCCGAAACCACCTCATAGTGATAAGCAATCGAATATTGATTACCCTGAAGTGCAGTCTTATCTAAGAGAACTTTTTTATTCTCGCTTAGAAGAGTTTCTGATCCGTCCTTCCGGTTTCTCAGAACAAAACCTTTAAAGCCTGACGTAGCTTTCAGTCCCGAAACTTCCATCTCCAGTTTATTTCCGTTAGTCAGACGGGCACCTAACTGAGTTTCTCCGTTCACTCCCTTTTCGCGACAGTCAATAGACAGATATTCTCCATCAGCAAATGTATAAAACTGATTAGCCTCCTGCTCAAATGAGAATAACTTCATGGCATCCTCGCCAAGCTCTGCACTGTTTAATGCGCCGTCCTCCAGTCTTACCGCTACACGGTCCGATGCTTTACCATCCACATAAAACTTAAGCTGAATTTCATCAACCGGCTGAAGCATAATATGCGTAGTGTTGCGTTTATTCAAAACCTGCTGCTTCGCTTTATTATGAATCTGCACCATTGCATCATTTGATATTGTCTGTACAAAGAATGCACCCATAGACTGAATACGGTTTGTTTCATCATACTGCATCATATCAAACGGATAATAACACATTTCATACGGATTGTACGTATAGATATATCTGTTCAGATCAGAGAACGAAACATTATCACTCTTCGTCAGATTAATATCAGTCATATACGGATTCCCTATCAGATTAAACCCACGGTCCGTAGGATTACCCGTACGATCATGGTAAACCAGATTATAATCCGAGAAACTATTCTCGGAAAGCAGTTGTCCGAGTGAAGTCATTATTCCGTTTGCCACATCCGAAGTTGTCGAGAATCTTACAGGCTCTTTTAAAACTCCCTGCAAGAGTTCTGTTTCCACTTCAATATCCAACTTACTGTTCTCTGTTATCAGTTTATTGGTTCCGTCATCATTCTTCAGACGAATATTTACAACCGGCTCAAACTCGGCACGAATAACCAATGGTTCAGCTTCAGCCCCCATCGCCTGAATTGTAATTGTACTGGAAGCAAACTTATCCATTGCCTGTTTATCCAGAATGACTTTATTGTGCGACTCGAATCCATTATCAAACTTACAACTGTCTTTTTCAAGTCTTGCATAAGGCTCCGTCACACTAAGCAGGATACCCTCATTCACATCTCCCGAAAGATATGTTACAACAAAAGGAATCTCCGTTGTCTCACTGTCAAGTATTATATCCGACACAGAACTTGTCAGTTGCAGTTTAGCCTGTCCTCCGCTATGGGCTGAACGAATAAATACCATTGCCTGAGCTGCACCCGGAGCATCCCATGTGAGCTGTACCGTATTGCCAGTACCGGCAACAACCGTATCTGCAATCATAAATCGCTCCGAAGACCCAAGAGTTCTGGTTAAAAGTAGAAGAGAATCACCTTCTTGTATTGCCGCATTATTCACATGAACTGTTGCGTTCACACCGGCAGGAACTGATTTGTCAAATCCGGCTGTATAATACGCTCCTTCCAGCGGACGATAAGCAGCATTTGCTTCCGTATGCAACATAACAGGCATATCCGCAATACGCGTAACAAAGTACGGACTTGTATAGGCATCCGGCATACGCAAATCAAAAGCTTTATGCACATTACCCTCCAGCGGATTGTAAACCACTACCTGATTTCTTTCCCCGAAAGGAATCAATGACTGATTGATTATCTCCGTCGTACCGGTAAAGCGTACCGGAGTATCCTCCATCATTTCCAGAATCGTACCTTCGCTATCTGTACGGTCAAACGACACATAGCACAATAAATCCTTATCAGCTTTTGGTGCGGCATGCATTAAACCAATCACCTCATCATGAGAAAGCGTACGGCTCCATACGGTCACCTGATCAAAAGCTCCTCTGAATTTATTATCCGAATTATCATTTTTACCGATATACAGGCATGAGTGAACACCTGTCGGATTTAATTTTCTGTTTATGCGGAACGATTGCCCGTTCAGATAATAAGTCAGTCCATCCGGATCTGCCGTCAGAGCAATATGCACCCATTCACCAATCATATCTTCTGTCACACGAAGCCCTGTTCCGGTATTCCAGCTCCAGCTCTCCTCATTCCAGTGAGAGCGCAGCTCGCCAAGACGCAACTGGAAGCCAAGAGTTTTACCTCCGCCTCTGAACAAAAGCAACGGACGCGTATCACTAAACATCCATGTCGTATCAACTCTTACCCATGTACTCATAGATAAAGTGTTGGACTGATTAATCCGGCTGAATCTGTCGGCATCTCCTACCATAGCGCCTCCGCCTTTCGTTACCAGATGCGATTTATTCACAGCAGGGAGTATCCGGTTTTCCATATTTAACTGGAAAGGAACCAGACGTTCATCCTGTCCGGAGATAATCATTTTATGAACCCCGCCATAATTATCCGGCCATGACTGAGGTATATTTAATATCGTATTAGCTTTACCCTCTACAAAATAGAGCGGATCAGCGAAGGATGCTCCCTCCATATCGGTTTTCAGAACATATTCTTTCACAGGCTCCACCAGTCCTTCTACCAGTTCGGCTTTTACAGGAATCGATAACTGCTCTGTTCCGTAGACTTTCCATTTACTACCGGACATATTCTCTACAGATAGTTTCATCGCAGGTTTTTGCCGGGCGATAACAAACAGCTTCCGGTTGATCTGACTCACTGGTAAAGTAAACGTATACGTTCCTTTTGATGAATCAGTCTGATAAGAAGTCATTTCAGACCAGTAAGGATCCTGACAATCTCTTTCCGATACAAATATCAAACCGGATTCCACCCCTTTCGCCTGAGGAATATGAATAGTTACCGAATCCGAATCTGTAAAATCATCAAAGCATTCAAAATAAAATACGCCCTCTTTCATCTGATAATACGCCTTACTCAGATTACCTGCATAGGCCAGAGTATCGGAATTATATTTACCGATCAGAACAGATTTTGGAGAAGCGGCATTGATTTTAGCTTCAGCAATCGTATCATTTCCATGGACAAACATCTCCGGAGTCGTATTAATCGCTTTCGAATCTGTTTTATCCAGACCCAGCGGTACAATAAACGGTTCGAACTTCACTTCACCCATAATGCGCGGTGCTATACCCGAACGTGTGAACAGCTCTTTTTGAGAAGCTGTAACATCCTTATTGAAGTTATGGAAAAACAACAACTTATCCGAAGCAGCATCTTGCCCATACATTTGTTTGCGGATATCTGAAGCATTCATTCTCTTTCCGTAAATACGCAACTGATCTACAGAAGCATCGATCGGATGCATCTCATAGCCATCGGCAAACAGTGAAAGATAAACGGCATTATTCAGATCATACATAGGTAGTATGCGGTCTGCTGTCGCACAAAGCTTCCCGTTGATATAAATCTGAATCACATCATCCTGCTTATGCGTAATTGCCACGTGACTCCACTGGTTCATTTCAATCTTTCCGGCATTCACTCCGTCATCCTGTTTGATACCAGTCTCATTATTTGGCTGAGCGAAGATATGATCCGGCGCATAATTGAAATACAGATTGTTATTACTTACACGAATATTAAAACCTTTCGCTCCGGCATACTCTACCTGTCTGTTAGCCAGGACAACCCCGTTGCTTCGTGGATTTAACCAAAAGTCAATCGTAAATTCATCTCTGAACAGATCCACATAACCAAGATCCATACGACCTTTTCCGTTTGAGGATATTGCATTGCCCGGTTGATAATCTGCTGCAAGCGGTTCACTCGCTGCAACCGTATGAACAGCTGACAAAGTAGATACGTCAGGAGACTCAAACATTGTGATTCGCAATTGAACCTGATCCCCGTTCTTCAGATTATCACCATAGAAATAACGATATGTCTGATCCGGAACAAGCTCACCGTTTACGTACCATTTATAAGTATACACTTCAGGTACAGTCCAGTGTGTATCTATTCCGATCGTACGTCTGCCATCCACATGGCTCACCTCTTTTAATGCAAAATTATTTTTGAAGAAACGATCTGACGGATTCTGCAAATCGGCTACCCACACACCACGGCCATAATCCGCCCACACCATTTCCTGAGTCGGATAAGATATCATAGCATAACTGTAGGCCGGCACATTCACACCTCTGCTCCAGAACTGCCAGTTTGTTGTGCCATGTTCCAGCAGGAATATTCCGTTTGCGTGTGACATTAAATATATATCTCCGCTCCCCTCATGATACACAAAATTATTCACATCCATGTTCTTAGGAAGATCGTAAGTTATATCCTGCCAGGTTAATCCACCGTCCACAGTTTTATACAACAGGTTCTTGCCTGCCAGATAAATCTCCTGGTCATTATCCGGATTTACCGTAATACGATTGAATGAACAGGCTTTTCCGTTTATGGTCGGACGAGGCAGCTGAGTAAAGGTCACACCTTCATCTTCTGACTTATACCACTCGTAATTCTTAGTGATTACGAATAATGTTCCGTTAGGTTTATTACGAGCCAGCGCAAAATCCATTACAAATGATCCATTTACAGGATCAATCTTCTGTGTTGTTCTTCCGAAGTCTTTAATAATACCAAATGTTGACCCATCAGGGTTTGCACCTTCCCGTAATAGGAACCAGTTACCAGTAGAAGCATTTGCTTTAGAATAGCCCTTACTCCAGGATGACGTAGTCTGGTTTGTCGGCCATACACGTCCGCCTCGTCCACCCGAATGATATTCTTCACCCGAATATGGATTTGTAAAAGCTGTTGAACCTTCATATCCATGCCAGTGTCCCCAGCGCCCTCTGCGATAAATCTGAGCATCCACATCCTGTGTATTACCCATAACCATTTGAGGACCGAACTCACTTACACCAATATGATAAAACAACATATTCCCCATATTCCCGGTAATATTCGTCCATTCGTGGTTATTGATATTCTTGTCTTTCACCAGAATGCCGGCATCAGAACCGCGGTAAACCCGTCCTGATCTATGGGAGCGGATACAGTGATTATCTGCATTATGACGCGCACAGGCAACATGAGCCAGAGATCCATCTTCATAGAATCCTTTCATACGGGTTCCCCAGGAAAATTCCCGGAAGTTTTCTCCTCCGTTTTCACTCCAGGCTGAGCTCATCGAACATCCGTAAATAAAGTTCTGATCCATAAAATTCAGACCAAAACCACCCAGCCATCCCCAGGGAGCTTCATTCCCGAAAATCGTCCCCGAACCAAATCCGGACACAGGCTCGTGAACAGTCAGCCAGGTTTCACCCCCATCGTTACTTTTGTAGAGTGCCGTTTTGTTTCCGTTACGGATAGCAAGAGCAGCCCACATTCGTTTCGGATTGTGAGGATCTATTTCGATAAACATAGGTGAGGTTGCACGCAGAGGAAATACTGTGGTATCACTACGTAGTTCCGTACTGTCTGCGTTATATACTTTAAATTGCATCTTCCGGAAGGTTTCCCCTCCATCTGTAGATTGTAGAATGCTTCGTGAGGTAGGTACAAATAACATATCCCTGTTCGTGGGATGAAAAGCAAATTCCTGAAACCAGAATCCCAGATTGCCCGATTCAGGGTGAACATCCATCTGATCTGCCGGCATTGTAATCTGTCGCCAGGTCTTACAGGTATCTTCGCTAATCCATAATTTACTGTTCCAGGCAGAATTAGGATTTGCCCCAATAAATTTCAGTTTTCCGCGGGCATCTCTGAATGCATGACCACGTTTAAAACCTTTGTGAGTCGCACCGGGGATCTGTCGCCAGCTCTGTCCGCCGTCTGTTGTCTGATACACCGGATTTCCGTTTGTCGGAAAAGCATAAAAATGATTCCAGTCATCGGGGTCTACCGGTATTGCATGGGCTTCAACTTCATTCCGGTGAAAGCGATTCGGAATACGGTCCGTGACACAGTCCCATGTACGTCCACCGTCGTCTGTCCGCCAGATACCATCACCGTCAGGCTTAGCCATTATTTTATCCGGATCATCCGGATGAGGAACTATCCACTCGACACGCCCACCGGCAGGTTGGATATTCATGTGTTTAAACAATCCCGGATCGCGCTTCGTAAACCGGGAAGCCGGATCGTAAAACTGACGTGGCACATATTCATCCGCATTGCGGTACTGTGTTCGGATCTGTGCCTGCGTTCTTTTCGTTTCCTGACTGATTGCCTCAGGAATAATTTGTTGTTTCATGGATTCATTCCCAAAAAACATGGGCTTCAACTGTTTCGCATAAAGAGCAAATCCGGAACTACCCTTCAACTCTTTAATGTTTTGCGACACGTAACCATCTGTTACACGGAGAATTTCCTCCATACTCCATCCTTCTTCCAGCATCTTCATATAGAGCGTATCAGTCAGAAGTTTATCCGTTCTCACCTTCTCATAAGTTGATTCAGGTACGGAATTAATTAATGACTGCATTTGCTCCGGGGTCAGCTTCTGACCCTGTACAGACAATGCCAGAGAAAAACAAAACAGGGAAAGTAAATTTCGATGTTTCTTTTTCATTGTAGTACTAAAATAAATAATGAATAAAGCCGAACTGCTTCTGAAGAATAAACTGCTAACTCTGCCTGTAACCGGCTTAAAAAACTTTCGTTTCACAACCAAAATCTTTATTTTATTTAAATTAGCCGCTATCTTCAGCAACGGGTAATTGCTTTAGGGTTAATTTTTAACACAGCGCAAATATATATAAACTTTTAATCATTTCCCAAAATGTAATATTTTCAACACGATATTAAATCCCATAAAGGAATTGAATTCAAATAAGATTCTTTCGATAAAACAGAGTCTTTACATTCTGACGAACGGGGCGAATTCAAAATAAAAATTAATAAAACGGCTTCTCCAATTATTTTTTTGACTTCCAGACGTTATGTCTGAGAGTAATATCTTTATTTTGAAGATTATTCTCAAATAACCACTCTAAAATTGCATGGTATGAATATAGCTTTCAACTCAGAAATCATTGTTTTTATTGGTGCGATCATTTTATTTCTAAGCATCTTAGCCGGGAAGGCCAGTTTCAGGCTCGGGCTGCCCACGCTTCTTTTGTTCCTCGGTATAGGAATGTTATTCGGAAGTGACGGTCTCGGCATTCAGTTCAGCAATCCAATCACGACACAATTCATCGGTATGCTGGCATTGAGTATTATTCTGTTCTCCGGAGGAATGGACACTAAGATTAGCGAAATCAAACCCATTGCCACGCCCGGAGTACTGCTTGCAACAGTCGGAGTATTATTAACCACGCTTATCACCGGCACTTTCATTTATCTGATTTCACAAAATACAGGACATTATATAACACTCACATTCCCGCAGTCGCTGCTGCTGGCAGCCGTAATGTCGTCTACCGATTCGGCTTCGGTATTCTCTATCCTGAGAAGCAAAAACATCCATCTGAAAGAACGGTTACGTCCGACTCTTGAACTGGAAAGCGGAAGTAATGACCCGATGGCCTATATGCTGACCATCCTGCTAATAGCCTATATCCAGCAGGGAGGAATGGATACGGCAGATGCGCTGCTGTCATTTATCACTCAGTTGTCGGTCGGAGCAATTGCCGGTTACCTGCTGGGAAAACTCTCTGTAAAGATTATCAACAAGATAAATATACAGAATGGCTCCCTCTATCCTATTCTCTTGCTGTCAATTGCATTACTGACATTTGCAGCCACTACATTGTGCAAAGGAAACGGATATCTTGCCGTATATATCGCCGGACTAGTTATCGGGAATACCAAAATCGTACATAAGAAAAGTATCTCCACATTTTTCGACGGGTTTGCCTGGTTGTGGCAAATCGTGATGTTTATTACACTGGGGCTGCTCGTAAATCCTCATGAACTGATTCCTGTATCCGGAATCGGCCTCAGTATTGGTGTTTTCATGATGCTGATTGCCCGTCCGCTAAGTGTATTTATCAGTCTGCTCCCATTTCGCAATATCTCCTTCAAAGGAAAACTATATATTTCATGGGTCGGACTGCGGGGAGCCGTACCGATTATTTTCGCTACCTATCCTTTGATAGCAGGTATTGATCATGCACACTTATTTTTCAACATCGTTTTCTTCATTACGATATTGTCATTATCCATACAAGGAACAACCGTTGCATCCTTTGCCAAATGGCTTAAACTGATTGAAACACCGGAAAAAGAGCCTGTATTTGCTGTTGAGTTTCCGGATGAAATCAAATCTAAGATGTGCGAAATGGAAGTCAAAGCGGATATGCTTGGCAACGGGAAACGACTGATTGACATCGATATCCCCGAGCATTCCCTTGTGGTTATGATCAAACGGGGACAGTCTTTCTTTATACCTAACGGGAAAACAGAATTAAAAACGGGAGATGTACTCCTGATTATATCCGATGATATTACCACGATGCAAAACGTAAAGCAAGTGATTGGTCTGATGGAATAAAAAAGAAAGCGATGGACAGAAAAGAATCTGTTCATCGCTTTCTTTTTCAGAAGGGAGCTTTCGCTTCAATCTCTATTTTTACACCTGAGACAGGATGCGCAAATGCCAGATATCCGGCATGAAGATATAGCCTGTCTGAAGGCTCTCCATATAAATTATCTCCCACAATCGGAGTGTTCAATCCATCTCTGTGCGCACAGTGAACACGCAACTGATGCGTACGTCCGGTCAGAGGATAAAGTGCAATTCTTGTTTTCCCGTTTTCTACCGAAAGGACCTCATAGTAAGTATCGGCCGGCTTTCCGTGCTCATAACTAACCATCTGACGCGGCCGGTCCATCGGATTCAGACATAGCGGCAAACGAATCTCACCTTCTCCGAACGGAATCTCACCACTAAGTATAGCCGTATACCGTTTCTTTATCTCCCGGCTCTTAAACATTGCCTGCAACTTCTGATGCACCTCTTTTGTTTTCGCAATCAGCAACAATCCGGACGTAGCCATATCCAGCCGGTGAACAATCATCGGACCTGTAGCCTCCGGATACATCTCTTTCATTTTATCCTCTACCGAAGGAGCCTGAATCTTTCCGGCCACCGACAATATACCTTCCGGTTTATTCAGCACCAGAAACCATTCGTCTTCATAAACTATATCGGGATTGAAATCCGCATCTTTATTTTCCAGCGGATTCGGATCTACCTCCAGTCCCTGTAACATAAATCCCAGAATTGGTTCACATTTACCTTTGCAGGCCGGATAATAATTCCCATGAATACGTAATTCCGTTTTCGGAGAATCTCCCCACCAGAATTCAGCCATAGCCAAAGGCTTAAGCCCGTTGAGATAAGCATATTGCAACAATTTAGGTCCGGCACACTCTCCTGCTCCTCCCGGAGGAACGCGCTGTGTGAGAGGTTCGAATATTTCCCGCAGGGATTTGCTTTGGCCCTTTGCGTTCAGCATTGTGAATTGAGTAAACAGCCAGTGCTGCAAATCTGCCGAATGCTGCTTACGCATTTCCCGGAGCTGATTTATCCTGATTGTATAAGGAAGCAGTTCTTCTTCAAAGCGTTTTATCTCATCCTTCAGACGCTTTTCAAGCCGTTTTATTTCTGCTTTCTCAAACTGACTTTCTTTCATCAGCATCGCGAGTTCTGTTTCAGAGGAGAGAGCAGAGCGTTTATCATCCCGCAACTGTTTATTTCGTTTATAACGCTCCTTTGCTTGCCGGATCTCTTCCTCCGCTTCTTCTTTTTTCGCATTAAGCTGCGACTGAAGCTCCAGGAATTCCGGCAAATGCTCCAATGCCGTAATCTGATGATTCATGTCCGAAATACGGTTCTCTTCCTGTTTAAAATAGCCATCCGGTGAAAGCAAATCAAAAACAGGAGGAACGAAATAGGCATGATCGTTCCGGTGTGCCAGTATACCGGAATAAGCTGCCAGAAAACCAATCTGATTCTGTGCATCCCGTACAATCAGAACCCCGAACATCTTCCCTTTCGAAAGCTCGTCTTTCCATTCAGGTTGCATATCCAGATAATGTTTCACCGCTTCTGCCGCCTCACGACATAAAGGATGAGGCTGATAACAGAATGGATAAGTAAATCTTTCCGGAAGCTGAGTTGTATCTGTTGTATGAGAAAAATAATGCACCATATTGAATAAATACCTTCGTTTATGAGAGATGATATAGACAACAAAAATACATCGTTTATTAAAAGAAACATTACATTTGCCGGTAAAACCTCTAAACAACCATAAACACAACAAGTTACTATGAACAAGTACATTTCCTATCTGATTGTAATCTGCACAGGTCTGTTCATTACGAACTCCCTCTATGCAAAGGACAACCCGAAACCACGTATCGGAATTGCCGGCATCTCTATTGAGTGCAGCACATTCTCTCCTGCTCAGACAACCGAAGATATGTTTCGGGTACGAAAAGGAAACGATGTATTCGGACTTTATCCTTTCTTCCGCAAGGATTCTCTGCTCACCACTCAGGCCGAATGGATTCCGACAATGGTGTCACGTGCCACTCCCGGCGGAATAGTAACCCGCGAAGCATACGAATCGCTGGTCGGAAAAACTCTTGATTTATTGAGAAAAAATATGCCGTACGATGCATTATTTCTGGATATTCACGGTGCTATGAGCGTTGTGGGTCTGGATGATCCGGAAGGTGACTTTATCATACGTGTAAGAAATGTAATCGGAAACAAACCAATCATTTCAACCTGTATGGACCCGCACGGATGTGTGAGCAAACGTCTGGCTAAAAATACAGATTTAATAACGAGTTACCGGATGTCTCCTCACGAGGACCGCTATATTTCGCAGCGCCGTGCTGTCACAAATCTGCTGGATCGTGTAAACAGCGGGAAAGGAAAACCGAAATATAAAGCTTGGATATATGTGCCTGTCCTTTTACCGGGCGAAAAGACCAGCACACGGATTGATCCCGGCAAAACGCTATACGAACAAATCATCCCTCATTCGGCAAAACCGGGAGTTGTGGATGCCGCAATATGGATCTCTTATGCATGGGCAGACGAGCCGCGCAATCATGGAGTAGTAATGGTTGTAGGCGATAATAAACAAGAAGTAAAAGAGAGTGCCGAAGCTCTGGCCGGTCACTTCTGGAATGTTCGTGATCAGTTTGAATTCGTAGCCCCTACATCTTCACTGGATGCCTGCCTGGAAGCAGCATTCAAAGGACCCAAACGTCCATACTTCCTGAGTGATATGGGAGATAATCCAACTGCCGGAGGAGCCGGAGATGTAAGCTGGACATTGCATCAGCTTCTGAACCGTCCCGAATTGCAATCACCGGACGGCCCCAACTTTGTATATGCTTCTATTCCGGGAAAAGAATTAGTTCACGCTGCTATCAAAGCCGGAACCGGAAATAAAGTATCAGGATATGCCGGTGCTAAAATAGATAACCGTTACGCAGGACCTGTAAAAATTGAAGGTATCGTAGAAGCTGTTAAAGAGACAGAAAGCAATAAGGAAGTAGTCATACGCGACGGAAGCCTTCGTGTGATTGTTACCGAAAGCCGGAAACCGTATCACTATAAGAAAGACTTTACAGATCTGGGTATCGATCCGGAGAAAACAGACATCATCATGGTGAAGCTCGGATACCTGACTGAAGAGTTATACGACTTGCAGGCTGACTGGATGATGGCACTTACAAAAGGAGGTGTGGACCAGGATTTGCTAAACCTTCCTTATAAACGGATCAACCGCCCGATGTATCCGCTTGATCCGGATATGCAGGCTCCTTCACTCAAGGCTGAGTTTATAGAACTATCAGAATAAACAGGTTATCAACAAGTTGTTTATAACTACAAAATAGGCTGATTCACAACACGTTGAATCAGTCTATTTTGTAATATATATCGGGGTTATTAACCTAGCGGATTAAGGGACGAATTTCATTTCCGTCTTTATCAACCGGATATTGTGCTCCCTCTTTTTCCAATGCCTGAGCAAGTTCTTTTACGAGAGTTCTTACCCTTTTCGGTTCCTGTTTGCTTACATCATTATTCTCAAAAGGATCTTTCTTGAGATTGTACAAAGCAACCTGCGGATTTGCCGGGTCAGAAGGATTATACTGATAAATTATTTTCCAGTCTCCATTGCGGAATGTGGTAAAGTAATTTCCGTTATGCTCTCCGTGAGGGAAGTGCATCAGCACTGTTCCTTTTCTTTTCTTATCAAACTTACCTTTAAACTGAGTATCCAGCGGTATCCCGTCAATGACCTCTCCTGCCGGAACATTTGCTCCCGTTATTTTAAGAATCGTAGGAAACAAATCCATAATCGTACCCGGTTGCATCTGTACGCCCCCCTGCTCAATCGGGAAAGCTTTCTGAATTTCATTCGACGCATCCGGTTTTGCCCAGCAAGCCAGGAAAGGCACACGCGTACCGCCTTCGTAAACAGAACCTTTCTTTCCTCTCAGAGGAGCTGACGAAAAATGTCCATTGATTTCTCCAAGCGGCGCATCTCCCCCATTATCACCGAGAAACAGAATCAATGTATTCTCTGCCACACCTTCTTTCTCCAGATGATCCATCAGATCACCCAGCGATTTGTCCATTCCTTCCACCAGACTGGCATAAGCTTTTGCCCGGTTACTCTTATCCGAATCGCTGTAGTTTGCAATAAAGCGTTTGTCCGGCTGAAATGGCGAATGTACCGCATAATGAGACATATACAGGAAGAACGGCTTATTATCTTTTACGGCTTTCGACACCTCTGCATTGGCCTCAAGCGTCAGAGCTTCGGTCAGAAACGTATCCGTTCCGTGGTATTTCTCCAATCCCGGTACAGCATGCACTTTTGAGCCTTTAATATTACCGTATCCGTCCTCTCCGTAGTAACTTCCGGGCTGGCCTGTGCCGCACCCTCCTATATTCACATCAAACCCAATATTCAGAGGATCTTCTGCAAAACTTCCTTTCGGACCGAAGTGAGCTTTTCCGACCAGGATTGAACGATAGCCCGACTCACTCAGAACTTTAGGAAGAGTTTGCGTATCCGGACGTATTCCCTCCCAGTTCCATGCCGGAGGCCCGAACTGAGTCCGGTTATTAACCGTTGGATTAATCCAGGTAGTCGTATGATGACGTGCCGAATTCTTACCGGTTAATAAGGATGCTCTTGAAGGAGAACTCACACTTTGAGCATAAAACGTAGAAAAGC
This sequence comes from Bacteroidales bacterium, assembly GCA_051657165.1. Classification (GTDB taxonomy): domain Bacteria; phylum Bacteroidota; class Bacteroidia; order Bacteroidales; family UBA7332; genus UBA7332. Next base: position 17,524 of record JBOFKD010000309.1, read on the forward strand.
GAATTCCATTCTGAGCCATTCGCTCCATATTCGGAGTACGGTACCATTCGTTCAACGGATATTTTACAGGATTTCCATCGGTTCCCGGTAAAAAAGGAACGGATGTATCCATCACCCCCATATCGTCAATCAGGAAAACAACAACATTTGGTTGCTTCACTTCCTGTGCCGGTACAGCAGCCATTGTTGATGCTGTTAATAACGTATTCAGTAGTATCATAATTTTTTATTGTTTCTGTGTGTAAACTCCTGATTCAGGAGCTTCTGACAAAAATAGGAAGAAAAACAAAATATAGCCTTATAATATCACCGGATTACGAACGGTTTTATTCAATCTAAGCGGAGTTGTTTCAAAGAAAGGCTACGCCTGTAAAAGATGAAAGGCATAAATCCGCCACAATATACCTTTGATTATTATATAAAGTACGTATGATTAACTTTTTTCGAAGCATTATTAATTTTTTTCGACCGTATGATTAATTAAGGAGACGTACGTCTACTTACAAGGATATGAGGGTGTGTCAAAAATGAACCACGCTTTGAATCCTTCACCCGTTCCGATTCAGGATTCAAAACGCGGTTACAGACAAATTACACCTTCGGCGTAAAAGAATAAAACAATGAACAATGAATATCGTCTCCTTCGATGTTCCGTACGTGGTTTCGGATTACCCATTCCTGCTAAATATAATTTTAGATTCATTACATAGAACACTAATAATCATTAGTTTACTGTGAAGCTGAGACGATATTTATATCGTTTCTACATGTTGTCGCACCGAACCTAAAAAACAATACACAGAGTTTTTAGTTTTGAATTGCCATCAATTGCCATTGGGGTCTATTTTTGCAGATAATAATCTAGATGACAATTAGTTAACGTATGGCAAATACTATGGCAAATGCTATGGCAAATCAAATTCATTTGCCATGAATTGCCATAATATTTATCATAGTATATATAGTATTGATAATTATGATATTATACATATTATAATAAATTGAATCTGGCGATAATACTAAATTCAGGACGATACAAAAACGCGTGTTTCTGCTCAACGAAATACGTATTTGTGCGCCGGGAAATACGTATTTTGATGGAAAGAAATACGTACTTCGTAGCTGAGAAATACGTATTTCATGGCAGAGATATACGTACTTCGTGGCAGACAAATACGGAATATAGCTGATCGCTTATAACGCACATAAAGTTTGACTTTCAATCAGCACTATCAGCACAATCAGCACCGCCCCATCATTAATATCTAATAATCAAACAGATACACCAACAACAAGTGTGCTGATAAGTGTGCTGATTGAAGCTCTCAGTGCTGATTCGTTTGAGGTGAATCAGCACACCTATACACCTGTTAATCACCTGTTTAATCTAAAAGTGCTGATTGTGTCGATTCAAAACTCAAAACTCTGTGTAGAAAATAAAGAATAAGCGTCTCCAGGATTAGATTTCTTATGCAAATGGTTCATCGGAAAAATATCTGCACACAAATTTTCCTGATTTCAATTGCAACCAATTGCAACCCTACATAACGCGCTGTTAAACAATATAATACAGGTTGCAATTCAAGAAATTCAATTGCAACCAATCGTCATCAATTGCAACCATTTGCAACCTCAATTGCAACCTTTTAAATACCTCACAAATCACTATATAATAGGTGTTTACAAATTCTTCAGCTATGCGGTTGCAATTGGTTGCAATTCAAACTGCAAAACTCTGTGTATAGTTTTTCCTGAAGAGAGTTAAGAGCTTCCGCAAATTCTCTTAAGTGATTTTCCATTTTCTCTTAAGAGAAATTCGAATTTCTCTTAAGCAAATTTCCAACTGCATAATCAGGCCCGTTTGCAAGTAGCAAACTGGAATTAGCAAGTAGCAAAATAAGTTTTGCAAGTAGCAAAGTTGAATGTGCGTTTATGCGAATAGACCTTTTGATACATCCTCAACCTGCAAATTAATCAAGCTTGCAAATAAACTTATTCACGCTTTAAAAGAAATTATTTATACGTTTGTCCCGGATTAATCATACGTATAACATCGCAGAGATATACGTATAGATCTGCGATGCTAGACGTATTGTTAAAGAGCACAGAGCCGGACGTTTGTCATAATATGCGCACAAATCAATAGATCACATATTGATTATCAAAACATTATCAATATCAGTTTGTTATATTATATAATACTTATTTAAATCTACTCTTATGAAAAAATGGTATCTACCTCTATTTCTTGTCTTATTTACCTTAATACTGCAAGCTTGCAATAATGACGATCAGGAAGTCAGCGACAAATTCGAACAGCTATCTTTTAAAGAATCGAAACTCCAGTGTTCCGGAGCAAAGAACACCTTAGAGACATCACTTAACTTTGGCGATTGGTATATCCGTTATTATACTGTTGTAGAATCCGGAGATACTGTTGTATATGAAAATCCAATAAAGAACGATGGAATGGTTAATTATTACGACAATAATATTACCGGAGAATGGTTTACAATCAGGAAGGAAGGTAAAGACGGACGTAAAATTAATATTCAGGTTACCGAAAATATGACCGGGGAGAAAAGAGAGCTCATTATTTTTTGCGAAGGAGATTTGCTATTCGGAGCAGAACTGAAAGTCACACAAGAATAAGAAGCTGTACAACCTCTGCAAATTAATCAAGCTTGCAAAAGAACTTATTCACGCTTTGAAAAAAATTATTTATATGTTTGATTCTAAATAATCTTCCTTATAGTCCTCCTCTTTTATACCTAAATTTTTACACAAAGAAACGGATTTCTGAAAAAGAAGGACCACCCGATTACATGCGTAAATAATGTCATCTTATATTAATTACTGATTATCAAAACATTTCATATCTTTGTCCAAACTAATACAACTCTTTAATCCTTAGTATTATGAAAAAAATCATCCAAGGCTCAGCAATTGCTGTATTGCTTCTTTTATCTTCATGTAAGCAGTCAGATATAGATAGCGACAAATTCGAACAGCTATCTTTTACAAACCCTGTATTAGAATGCTCTGCTTCCGAAAACACCTTAGAAACTACGCTTAATTTTGATCGATGGAACATTATTTCATACAAAGTTATCGAACACGGTGATACCATTCAGGTCGAAAATCATCTTAAGGATGATGGAATGATAAAGTATTACGATAATAATATAGAAGGAGATTGGTTTACGATCAAGAAGGAAGGTAAAGACGGACGTAAAATTAATATTCAGGTTACCGAAAATATGACTGGAGAGAAAAGAGAACTCATTATTTTTTGCGAAGGAGCTTTGCTATTCGGAGCAGAACTGAAAGTCATACAAGAATAATGAATTACACATTTAAAAGGATGTGATAAATGCATACCTTTGTCCCTCAATAATATTCAACCTTATATAGTATGGACAGAGACCATAGCATACAATCCTATTTCACGATTCTTTCTTCTGATTTTCCTGAGTTTATCCGTCCTTATCTGGAACTGCCTCTTCTGAAAAGACTTTCCGGTATTGGCCTGTTCTGCGGAACAGACTGGACCGCTTTGTATCAGAATAAATTCTTTTATTCCCGCTTAGATCATAGTATTGGTGCAGCACTTATTGTCTGGAACTTTACGAAAGATAAAAAGCAAACGCTGGCGGCTCTCCTCCATGATGTATCCACACCGGCATTCAGCCATGTTATGGATTTCAGAAATGGCGATGCGCTTACGCAGGAATCGACTGAGGACGAGAATAAAAGGATGATTGAAACAGATGATGCTTTACGTTCACTATTAATCAAAGACGGGCTGAAGCCTGAGGAGATATCTGACTATCATATATATCCGATTGCAGACAATGATCTGCCTCGTCTTGCTTCGGACAGACTGGAATATATGTTTACAACCGGCATGATCATGAGTGACATATGGGACCTTGAAAGTATCTCGGCTTGCTATAATGACTTAGCGGTAATGACTAATGAGGATGGTCTGGATGAAATCGGATTTAAAACAGAGGCACTGGCAACCGAATATTGTGAGAAGTGCTGCGAAACCGGAATGATTATGATCCGGAATGAAAATAAGCTGGCTTTGTCTCTTCTGGCACATCTGGCTGAAATTGCCATTCAGAAAAAATATATGACCGAAAAGGATATCTCCTTAAAAAGCGAAAAGGAAATCATAGACTTGTTTGACCGGATTGCAGACGAGGAATTCGCTCTCCCTTACCGGACATTCCGCAATATGACTGAGATCACACGTTCTCAACATGCTCTGCCGGACTGTTATTCGATCAGTCTCGAAGTAAAAAGACGCTATATTGATCCGCTGTGCAACGGAGTTCGTATTTCCGGAATAAATAGCCGGGCAAAGCAATGTATCGAAAAGGTACTGACATTCTGTGATTCGCCCTTTGCTTCTGTTAAATATTTACGCTGATAAAATAATAAAAGCGGGAAATCATCCTGAAATGATTTCCCGCTTCTTCTCATTCAATTATCAATCAAGCTTAATTGATGCGTATTATTTTTTAAGCATAGTTTCACGAAGTTGCGTATAAGCTTCTCCGTAAATCTCACGATTTTTGTCATTCAAAGGAAAATCTTTTGCAGGCAATGCCGCAATAAGTTTCATTCCTTCTGTTTTATTTACATTATAAATATGTCCGCAAACAGAACGGAAAGCTTTTCCATCAACAGGCTGATAGAAAGGATCTTCGGAATTCAGACCAACCTGGCGCGGCTGTGCTCCGTAAGTAAACTTCTCATCCTCTGCATAGAACCCAAGTTTCTGCAACCAGTAATTTGTCTGCATAGACATAGCTACTACGTATTCAATCGTTGGATTTTGCTCCAGAATCCATTCGATATGTGATAATCCTCTTACCGCTTTTTCAGTTGGGATCAACACACGTTTTCCTTTCGGAGGAGCCGGCACCCAGTCATTGCATAAGTTCGTAAAGTAGTACTCCTCATTCTCAAACTGACTTCCCGTAAGATAAGTAATATAGTCAAACAAGTTGCGGGCCTCTACGTTACGGCTGCGTTCTCCGTGATCTTTCGGGAATTCACGGAAATAATAATCAGCAAACATCACAACCGGAGCAACGGTTTCTGACCAATACAGGTTTGAATCTTCGCCGATCACCAATACTTTTGCAGCCTTAGCTGCCTTTAAATCTTTAGATCTCATTTATATTACTTTTGATTGAAACCTCAAAGATACACATTCCATTTACGATAATCCTTATTTATCAGTATATTATTGAATGTTAGCATTACGGACATAAAGCATTAATATCCCCGGATATGGACCGGCAGTGTATATTTCACGGCTACGGGCTTGCCTTTTCTTTTAGCCGGAGTCCAGCGCGGCATCTGATTGACCGTTTGCAAAGCTATCCGGATAATTGCTTTATCTTTTGTATTATCAACCACAACCGGATTTACAGCATAGCCATCCTCGTCAATAACAAAAGAAACAATAACCTTTTCGGGAGACATATGCCCTCTGTTTTTCGAGAGTGAACTAGTCGTCATATTAAGATATTTCAGTAATTCCAGTTCTCCACCTGGAAAGACTGGTGCCTTATCATGAGCATCCAAGGGAAGTACAGGATCTGCAAACTGAATCATTCGCAAACGTCTGGGTTGCATATCAGTGAGTTTACAGCGGATCTCCTCGCCTTCCCATATATCATAAAAACGATTATCCAGAAAGGAACGTGTATAGATATCACTATAATATGAATTACTTCCCCTCGGCTTAATCTTATTATTCGTTATTTCATAAAACACATCAAATCGTCCTCCCCGGAATGATTTCAGGTCATCCAGATTATCACCTTCATTATTAAATGAAAACAATTCATGCACAACCAGTTGCTTATTGCTACGCAAAGAATGTTGCTTCACGGCAAGATTAGGTCCGTAAAAAACACCGGCTTCCAATGAGTCCAGCACTTGTCCTTCGGGAGAAACGATGCATAGCATCTGGCGACGGAAAGATTCCGGATTGCCAAATTCGAAGAGGTAAAGATTATTCGTTGAATTTTCTATCTGTACTTTATACAGCACACGAAAGCTCTTTTCAGTTGAAATCTTTTCTTTTTTCTGAATATCCCGGTATAAAGAGGCAACCATAAATGTGTCAATATCCGGTGTGATCTGTTCATTCGGTATCGGGTTGCTCTTAAAGCGTTTCGTGACCGTCACCGGAGTCTTTCTATATTCCAGTCCCGACAGATAAGATGTAATTGAAAAAGGCTCCTGCGCACTTAGATCAACAGCAAATATAAGAAAGCACAGAATCACTTTTAGTGATCGGTTCATCATGTTCATAACTTGTTAATTATATAATTATCAATTAAATTCTATTGTCTGTGAATGGGATGTAAACAGGTTTCAACCCGGTTCTTTTCGTGAAATCAAAGGGTATTTTAATTGTCTGAGATCGACTTAACAGGTCCACCAATTCCTTTTCGGATTGGGCATAAACGGATACAGAAAATAGAGAGAGCAGCAGAATAAGAAAGAGTTGCTTCGTTTTCATAGATGATAATGGTTTTATTTCCTGATGTATAATTACACGACGCCAATGTAAACAGGCTTAACTGCTATACAATCAATTAAAAAGATAAAATAATAATACAAATAAAACAAAAACACCTGATATATCATTAATTATGATGATTAAATACCAGGATTCTCAAACCTGAGAATAATATAATTGTTTTATTATCGGAAAGAATAACCTTTCTGCTCTCAATCAGTTAGCGATATTATGAAACATTTATGGATTAATGCATCTGACGGATTTAAAATAGCTGCGGCTGTTTTTGAACATGAAAATCCGAAAGCGTTAGTACAAATCATCCATGGATCTGTAGAACATAAAGAAAGATATTATGATTTTGCTGAATTCTTAAATGCACATGACTATGCTGTCATTCTGTCGGATAACAGGGGACACGGAGAATCTGTTGACTCTGTTTATACGCTGGGCTATATGGATAGTTATGAACAAATCATTGATGATAACTTTAGAGTAAGCAATCATATCTGCGCTATGTATCCGGATAAAAAACTTTTTTTATTCGGCCATTCTCTCGGATCTGTATTTGCACGCTGTTATCTGGAAAAGCATGATGATCGTATAGCCAAACTCGCTATTTCGGGAACTGTTGAGTATAATATCCTTACACCGCTTGGAATATTCCTTACGAAAATGGCTATTGCGATTTCAGGGAAAAGAGCTTATAACAGCTTTTTGCGTTATTTCATTATGAACGGGAAAGATGTTTCCTGGATTAGTTATAATAAGAAGAATATCAGGCAATATAAAGCTGATCCGCTTTGTGGATTTGCTTATCCGAATGAATCGGTCCTTACGGTTATGGAAGCTGTAAGAGAACTAAAAGAGAGTAAGCATTATCAATGTAAAAATCCGGATCTCCCGATCTTAAGTATTACTGGTGCTGAAGATCCGGTAACAGGAGGGGAGGCTGGTCTGGAAAGGTCTTTTCGAATGCTTGAAAAGTGCGGTTACAAAAACCTAGAGAAAATTGTGTTCCCGCATATGAAACATGAAGTACTGAATGAAACCAACCATACAATCGTATATCAGGCTATTCTGGATTTCTGGGATGAAAATTCACACAACCGGGATCATTAACAAACGACATATCCGATCCTGGTTAGAAATCATGTCAGAAATAAAAAAGAAAATAATCTGTATTCGCTCAGCCCTTTAACTTTTATCAACCGAAGAATAAATTCCATACGGGTACATTTATATCATCTGAAATATCAGGAATTATTTATGTATCTTTGTAACCATAAAATCAAAGACTAAAAAAAGAAATACATTGTTACGTTCCTATATAAAAAGATGGCGAAATAAAAGAGGATTTGGTGTTCATTCACCATTTGCCTTTCATTTAATCACGGAAATTATTCGTGAGAAATATCCGTTTTATAAATTCGAGATTATTGATGAAGCGGTCAAAAGCTATTGCGAACAGGAAAACAGACATATAACAACCCGGAAATTCCATATACTATTCCGTTTAATAAACCATTTGCATTCCAGCCGTGTTTTAGAAATCGGAAGCTATAATGGCTTATCCACATTATCAATGGCTCTCTGCGGAAATGAGAAGAGTATTCAGGTTTTACCTTTGAAAGAGCGTGATTATACGCGTATTGCAACCTTAAAAGAGCAATATGATTTAAGTAATATTCAAACGCTTACGAATAAAGAGGAGATAGAGGGATTGTTTGACTTCATTTACATTCATGCCCCGATTGAAAACCTGAGCCTTCTTGATACGTATAAATACATCAAAACTTTTGCGAAAGAAGATGGCGTAATTATGATCGACCGTATCCGTAAAGACAGACAAACGAAAAAAGAGTGGAAACAGATCCTTAAATATGAAGCTCCCCAGATGGTTATAGATCAGGACTACAGAGCTTTGATGTTTCTGGATAAACGTTTAAACCCTAAAAATTATACGATTTAAACCATGGATAAAAAAAGCGTTTTATATACCCGGACAGGAGATAAGGGGACCACATCTCTCGTAGGAGGTACCCGTGTTTCAAAAGCTTCAGTAAGATTAGATTCTTACGGGACTATTGATGAGTTAAACTCATACCTGGGATTATTGATCTGCGAAATGGATAAAAATGAACCACAACAGGAAACCCTACGTTTTATCCAGCATAAGTTATTCTCGGTAGGAGGATACCTTGCCAGCGAACCGGACTCTCCATATTTCAAACCCGGATGTACAGTAAGCGAAGAAAATATTATTCGTATAGAAAAGCAAATCGATATTATCGACGCCGGATTACCGAAATTAAATGCCTTTGTTTTACCCGGTGGAAGTAAGCCTGCTGCAATAGCAAGTATTGCCAGAACCATTTGCAGAAGGGCAGAACGTATCATTTGCGCTTTAAACGAAGAGTCGCCGGTTGATGACACTGTTATGCGTTTTGTAAACAGACTTTCCGACTACTTGTTTGCTCTCTCCAGAATGCTCTGTATCAAAGAGAGTAGTGAGATTTTTTGGGATAAAGGTTGTATGTAAAAAAATAAAATATATTTTTGCGGACATTTTCAAAAATGATTCTTTCTAAAATATAAACCATTAAATATAAACAGCTATGTATTGGACTTTGGAACTGGCATCAAAATTGGAGGATGCTCCATGGCCTGCTACAAAAGATGAGTTAATTGATTACGCTATGAGATCAGGTGCACCTCTTGAGGTTATTGAGAACCTTCAGGAGATGGAAGATGAAGGCGAAATCTACGAATGCATCGAAGATATCTGGCCAGATTATCCGAGTAAAGAAGATTTCCTTTTCAATGAGGAGGAGTATTAATATTCATTGACAAGAGTGGGATGCGCCGGGACGGGATTTTTTCCGTTTCGGCGTTTTCGCGTTTTTATATGTCCGAAAAACCAATAAAAGCAATCTGATTTATTAGGAGTTCACGTTGATTATTATACTTTTGCAATTCACAGATAAAGATTTAAATTATAGCTCAATCCTTCTTTAAATATTCAGAACACAAGAGGAAATAAAGCTATAGCAAACATTAAAAATAAGGATGTTCAGATGAAAAATTTCGATTTTAAAAAATCATTACCCTATCTACTGACCATTGGGCTTTTTCTTGCTATTTCCGTTATTTATTTTGCACCGGATTTATTCGAAGGCAAAGTTTTATTTCAGGGAGATACTCAACAGGGAATTGCAAATGGACAGGAAGCTAAAGAGTTCTTCGAACAAACAGGAGAGAAGACACGCTGGAGTACCCACTTATTTTCAGGTATGCCAACCTACCAGATGTCTCCATCTTATGAATCTGACGCTACCCTTAGATTCCTGACTAAAGCTTATTCATTATTTCTGCCGGGACCGGCTTCTTTGATTTTTATAATGCTTATCGGATTCTTTATTCTGATGAAATCATTGAAGGTTAATAATGGATTATCTATACTGGGTGCTATAGCCTGGGCTTTTTCGTCCTATTTCTTTATTATTATTGAAGCAGGCCATATATGGAAATTTGTTGCTCTGGCCTACATTCCACCTACGATAGCCGGACTTATATGGACTTACAGAGGATCTTATCTGAAAGGGGGAATTGTATATACGCTGTTTATGACTTTCCAGATTCTGGCGAACCACATTCAGATGTCTTATTATTTTGCCTTTCTGATGATTGGTCTGGCTATTGCCTATCTGATTGATGCCGTTAAAAATAAAACACTTTCTGCTTACTGGAAAGCTACAGCTACACTGGCTGTCGGATCTGTTCTGGCAATAGGAATGAACAGTTCCAACCTGTATCACACCTATGATTACAGTAAACATACAATCCGCGGGAAATCAGAGCTTGTAGATGAAAATAAACAGCAAACGCCAGCCGGCCTTGATAAGGATTATATCACAGCCTGGAGCTATGGTGTTGATGAAACATGGACTCTTTTAGTTCCGAATTTTAAAGGCGGAGCTACAGGATATATGGATAAAACGGCTACTCAGGGAGCTAAACCGGAATACCGCGAGACTCTCGCTCAAATGAATCAATACTGGGGAGATCAACCGTTTACTTCGGGTCCGGTATACGTGGGTGCATTTATCCTGATGCTGGCAATCTTCGGATTTATCGTAGTAAAAGGACCATTCAAATGGGCCGTTCTGGCTGTAACCCTTTTAACTATAATTCTATCCTGGGGTAAAAACATGATGTTCCTGACGGATTTATTTATCGATTATTTCCCGATGTACAATAAGTTCCGTACTGTTTCATCCATTCTTGTTGTTGCTGAATTCACAATTCCTTTAATGGCGATTCTGGGATTGAAAGAGATCCTTGACAATCCGAAAAAACTGATGAAGGAGAATAAAGTAGCAGCAATAGCATCCTTTGCTTTTACCGGAGGTATGGCTCTGTTATTTGCTGTAGCTCCAACATTATTCAATAACTTCCTTAGTGCACAGGAGGCTGCGGCATTTCTTCCGCAAGCTCAGGGAAATCCTCAGGTTGCTGATATCCTGCTTTCTCTGGAAGAAGCACGTGCTTCTATAATGGTTTCGGATGCATGGAGAAGTTTCTTTATTATCCTGGGTGGCTGTGTGATTCTTTTCCTTTATGCTAAAAACATATTGAAAAGTAATGTTACGATCGGAATTCTGATTGTCATTTGCCTGATCGATATGTGGAGCGTCAACAAACGCTACCTGAACAGCGAAAACTTTGTTCCGAAAAAAAGAACTGAGAATCCGTTCCCTAAATCACCGGCCGATGAAGCAATCCTTCAGGATAAAGATCCGAACTACAGAGTCTTTAACCTGACAAGAGATCCGTTTAATGATGCGACTACATCCTATTACCACAAGTCTATCGGAGGATACCATCCGGCTAAACTTCGTAATTATCAGGATTTAATAGAGCATCAGTTATCGAAAAACAATATGTCGATAATCAATATGCTGAACACTAAATACTTTATTGTTCAGGGTGAAAACGGACAACCGGAAGCGCAGCTTAATCCGGGAGCAATGGGTAATGCATGGTTTGTCAATCAGATCAAATGGGTAAACAATGCAAATGAGGAAATGAGTGAAATGGATCATTTCAACCCTGCCGAAACGGCTATCATTGATAAACGATACGAGAAACTGGTACCTAATTCAGGACAGATCCGTAAAGATTCGACAGATCATGTCAAACTGATTAGTTTTGCACCTAACGCACTGACTTATTCTGTCAAGAACACTGGCGGAAAAGGATTTATCGTTTTCTCTGAGGTGTACTACGATGGATGGAAAGCAACTATTGACGGGAAAGAAGTTCCGATCATCCGTACAGATTATATTCTGAGAGGTCTTGAAGTACCGGAAGGTGAATACGAGATCAAATTCGATTTCCATCCAACATCTATTACCGTTACAGAAACAATCGCTTATGTTTCACTTTCAATTCTGATAATTATTCTTCTCTTTGTCGGATACAAAGAGTTTAAATAATAGATTTTCAATTGCGCTGAGTAATGTTAAGATACACATTAATATTCTTCTTGTTGTTTTGTGCTTTTGCCCAAGAGGCAAAAGCACAATTCGACGCGCAATTTAGTCAGTACTGGATATCAAAAAGTTATTATAATCCGGCTGCTACAGGACTTACAAAAGATATCAACGTAGCAGCTCAGTTCAGACAACAATGGGTTGGGGTTAAAAATGCCCCTCAATCATTTGTTTTTAACGGCGAAATGCCTGCATTTTTTCTGGGTAAAAACCACGGTGTGGGATTATCTTTATTTAATGAAGGGATTGGTCTGTATAATAATATGAGTATCGGTCTTCAATATTCATATGGATTTTCTATTCTTGGCGGGAAATTAAGAGTCGGTGTACAACCCGCAATAATCAGCTCTAAATTTGATGGGACAAAAGTCGAAATTCCAAATAGCGGAGCACATAATCCGGTCGATCCGAGCATACCCAACGCAGAAGTGAATGGTACAGCTTTCGATCTCTCACTGGGTGTTTTTTATGAACATGAAAAATTCTATGCAGGATTCTCTTATATGCATTTGATCAGTCCGACTATGCAATTGGGAGAAACTACAGAAACATATATACCGGGAACTCTCTATGCCACTGCAGCATATACTTATCTGTTCCCTAATTCATTGCTGGAGATAACTCCTTCATTCCTCTTCAAATCTGACATGGTCTTTTCGCAATTTGACTTTAATGTATTACTCACATACAATGAAAAAGTCTTTGGCGGGATAGGATACAGAATAGGAGATGCTTTTAATTTATGCTTTGGACTGCGTTTTGGGAAAGTAAAAGTAGGATATTCCTACGATATCGGAACTTCAGCTATCGGACGTGCCAGTAAGGGTAGTCACGAGCTTTTCGCCACTTATACCTATACACTGGATTTAAAGTCCGGCTTTTTATTACAAGGACGAAAACGAAGCGTCCGGTTCATGTAATTAAAATAAGTTTTGATTTACCTTTTTTAATTCGATCAGAATATAATATATTTGTAAAGAACTCGTTATAAATAATAATAAAGAGGTTTCTATACTCAATTTAAATGATATAAATCACGTTTCCATTGATATGAGAATATTTTTTAGTCTATTGACAGCCCTGGTAATGCTTCAAGCTTGTGCTCCGGCAGGAGGAGACCTTGGACGAACTGCCCGTAGTTCCTGGAGAGATGTTAAACCTTTAGGTATGGTACTTGTAAAAAGAGGATCATGCATGATGGGTAGCGACAATGACTCTATTATCGGAGAGACAAATGCGCCGAAGGAAGTATCTGTTGAATCTTTCTGGATGGACGAATCAGAGGTAACCAATCATATGTATCATCAGTTTGTAAACTGGGTACGCGACTCAATCTTCCGGGAAGAACTGGGAGAGGAGTATCTGGAAAAGGACCGCATGGGGAATTATCGCCGTCCGATCCCCTGGCGAAAAGCAGACATGATGGAGCCAATTTATGAGAAATACTATAAAAGGGACCCCATGACTGGTACATTAATGCTAAGAGGTGAACTTATCAATTATACCTACAGATGGTACGACAGGGATGCAGCTGCATTAATGGCAAACCAGATATCACCCCGTAAACGCGTATTAAATACAGATATTACTGTCCCTGACCGCGTGATTTTCTATGAAAAAGACACGGTAGTTATGGATGATGAAGGACAATGGATTCAACAATCTATCCGTGTACCAGTTATCGATGAGTCAAGTTTTATTCATATGCGCATTGTTAATGTTTATCCCGACACAACTGTATGGGTAAACGATTATCCGAATGCCAAGAATACAACTCTGATGCAAACATATTTCTCACATCCTGCCTATCAGAACCATCCGGTAGTGGGTGTGACCTGGGAACAGGCTACCGCATATTGTAACTGGCGCACAGACAGAACAGAAAAGACAAGTCGTGTCTGGATGCAATATACGCCATACAGACTTCCGACTGAAGCAGAATGGGTATTTGCCGCTTCAGGACGCAAAACTGTTAAGACTAAATTTCCATGGCATTCTGACGAGTTAAGAGATGGAAAAGAATGTTTCTATGCAAATTTCCAGCCCGGACCGGGTAATTACACTGAGGATGGTTATCTGACTCCCTCTCAGAGAGGAGCTTATAAAGCAAATGAACTTGGACTACACGATATGCCGGGGAATGTGTCTGAATGGACATCAACAGCCTATACAGCATCTGGTGATATCGGAGAATCAAATTTCAATCCGCAGAGAGAATTCAATGCGCTTACTTCTGATCCATATTACCTGAAACGAAAAGTTGTTCGTGGAGGCTCTTTTAAAGACGCAACAAACTTCATGCGTATTGAAGTCCGTCAGGGAGAATATCAGAATCAGCCACGCTCATTCATCGGTTTCCGTTGCGTGCGCACAAAACTGGGCGAAAACTAAATCAGATTTAAATCAGAAATTGCAAATATTATGTCAAAGCCAAATAGAAAACCGCGTAACCTAGTTGAACTCCTGGCCACCCGAAACGGACAGATGTTTATGAACACAGCTTATAGCTTAGGTGCGGCTGTCGTTATTCTGGGTGCATTATTTAAAATCTTAGGTCTTCCGGGAGGATCAACGATGCTAATGCTGGGTATGGTAACCGAGGTTATCATTTTTACGCTGAGTGCATTTGACCGTTCAGGCGACCAGAGCGTTGAATGGGATAGAGTATTCCCTGTACTAAAAACCGGCAATCAGGAAGATAATCCATTACATACTATCGCTGAAAAAGGAGTAAAAATTGACGGGCCAGTATCAACGACAACTAAAGTTGATTTTCAGGCACCATCTATTGCACCTAACTTCACTTCAGAACAAAGTGAGTATCTGACTCAGAGCTTAAACCGCCTGAACGAATCTGCCACACAACTATCTCGTATGGCTGACCTTGCAGATGCGACACAAGAGTATCTGCGAAAACTGAATGAAACAACTTCGAATCTTGACAGATTCAGTCGTGCCACAAATGATCTGGCAACTTCATCCTCATCACTGGCTTCATCTTACACAACGATTGCCGACAGTGCATACCAGATGAAAATGTCAACAGGTACATATGTTGAGCAAATGAACTCATTAAATGGCAGTATAGAAGGGTTAAGCCGCGTTTATACCGAACAATTACAGGGTATAACCAATCAGGTTCGTGCAATCTCTCAGGTTCATGCCGATCTTAACAGATTACAATACCTGTTTGAAGGTTCTTCTCATGAAGCAGAACGTTTCAAGCGCGAAACAGAAAGAATGGCTGAACAGCTTACACAGCTTAATGTCATTTATAGTCGCATGATTAATGCTATGACAGCATCGAATCAACGACCTTAATTCGCTAGAATCTGAACAAAAAAAGAAAAGATGGCAGGAAAAAAGACCAGACAAAAGATGATTAACATGATGTATCTTGTGTTAACCGCAATGCTAGCTTTGAACGTCTCTACAGATGTTTTAAACGGCTTTGAGTTAATGGAAGATAGTCTTGTCAGAACCATCAAGTCAACTCAATCACAGAACCAAATCATTCTGAATGATATTGCTAAATATGCAGCCTCTAATCCACAAAAGGCACAAGCGATAATGGATACGGCTTCAATTTTCAAGCAAGAATCTGACAGTCTGATCAATTATATCCAGGGACTTAAAGAGAAGATTGCATCTTATGGGGGAGGATCTCTGGAGGAAATAAAAAACAAAGAGGCTACAAATGCAGCTTCAACCATTATGCTTAGTCCGGGAATCGGTGAAGGCGAAAACTTGCGTAAGCGTATTGATGCTTACCGGAAAATGTCTTTGCAATATATATCTGACTCTGTAAAAAGAAATGCAGTAGAGCAGAACCTTACAACAAAAGCAAACGGCAGATTTAATTTAGGTAATCTGGCCTGGGAACAGTCTATGTTTTACAATATGCCAACCGTTTCAGCAATTACAATATTATCTAAACTTCAGAGTGATATAGCATCCGCAGAAGCAGAAGTCCTTAATAATCTTTCAAAAAGCATTGATATAGGGGACTTTAGAGTGAATGAAATTAATGCATATGTTATTCCTAATTCAAATAATATTATCCGGGGAGGCAGATACTCAGCCCGTATCATTCTGGCTGCAGAAGATTCTACAAAAAAACCTCAGGTATATGTCAACGGAAAAGAATTATCCGGAGATATGTATAACGTGACTGCATCCTCATTAGGGGAGCACACTCTTAACGGATATATTGCAATGACAAATGCTGAAGGAGAGACAACTCGTTTTCCATTCAGACAAAAATATACAGTAGTTGAGCCTTCAGCAACTGTCTCAGCGACATTGATGAATGTTTTCTATGCCGGTTTTGAAAATCCGGTTAGCATCTCTGTTCCGGGAGTTCCAAATGGTAAAGTTACTGCTACAATGACAAATGGAACACTTATTAAAAAACAGACAGGGGAGTGGGTTGCTAAACCATCCAAAATAGGGGCAGATGCCATCATAACAGTATCTGCTGAAGTAGACGGACGTATGCAAAAAGTCAGCACAAACACATTCCGTGTACGTGCCTTACCTACACCGGCTCCTTATTTAATCATTGATAATACCGAACGTTATCTGGGAGGAACCATTATCAATCGGAATACGCTTCTGGCTTCACAAGGTGTCGGGGCTGGTATTTTTGATGGATTACTCAACATTCCGTTCTCGGTATTAAGCTTTGATATCCGTATCTCAAACGGAGGAATGACTCAGTATGAGTCATCCAACGGAAGTAAATTCAGCAACAAACAATTAGACATTATTAAACGAATGGGACGAGGAAGCTCATTCAATATATCAAATATAAAAGTAAAAGGACCTGATGGAATTGTTAGACAACTAACTTCTCCCATCGAAGTTCTTCTTTAATAAAACATAGAAAGAAGCGATGAATATGAAGAAACTCATTCTTTTAGGTGTTTCTGTGCTATTATTCTCAATAGCAGCCAAAGCACAGGATTACTATGAACCTCAATATATTGTCAACATGGACAGTATGGTTTTCAATCCTTCGCAACGACAGTTATCAGTCGGGAGCCAATTACTGGTGAAACCTCA
The DNA here is from genome assembly GCA_051657165.1 of Bacteroidales bacterium. Lineage (GTDB taxonomy): Bacteria > Bacteroidota > Bacteroidia > Bacteroidales > UBA7332 > UBA7332. Next base: position 34,693 of record JBOFKD010000309.1, read on the forward strand.
AAATACAAGATGGTCTAAAACCATCTACCGCTTTGTCTCACTCACAGATTCGGCTGAAGTCGGAGCAAACAGTTATCTGGCTGAACCGAAATCACCGATTCTATATTATACACAAGCCGGTGAAGCTGCTGAGAAGAGATATTATTATAATCTGATCAGTATTATCCTGCGTCTTCTTGACGAAAAGAAAATCCCTGCTTATACTTTTGACACTCAGGCTGTCAATGAAACTTTCTCTCACGAAGAAAGACTGACGCCGGATAGTGCTCTTATGAAACTGGGATTAGAAAGAACACGCCGCAAACCCGAATTTGACAAAGCTGATCTCACATTTGCCGGAACCGGAGTTACAGGATATCTGGTAAAAGAACTATGGTATGTAGATGGACACACATCTCAGTTCGGATGTGCTATAGAAGCAATTGCACCTGTATTGCAGGATCGGAACAGCTCTTCTGAGTTTACTCCCGTTTTCTGGATATCATATCGTTCGTTACAACCTTATCTGCCGTATCTGGCCATCCACGGAAACCAACCGGGACTTACATTCGATTCATATTTCAAAAAAAGAATGTATAAAGGACTGATCTATAAGATTCAAAATCCGGAGAACAAAACACTCTGGAGTGAATGTGCCGGATCTGCCAATCCGATGGAATGCCGTAAACTGGCATCCGATAAAATCCAGGCAGAAATAGACAGCATACCTGCACGTCTGTGGGATACACCTCTGACTATAAAAAAACAAGATCCGAGAGAAAAAAGAGCTTCTGACAGAGCTGCTCAGCGGGAACAACTTCTGAAAGAACGCGAATTACGCAGACAACAGCGAAACAATCGTTAAGCATCCGTTTTTCGACATCCACAATACATTAAATCGGTAGTAATCAATATTTTTTGATCGCTACCGATTTTTTTGTTTTATTTTTTATATTTTTGAGCTTTCAATAAACGTTCTAATAATAAACCATTATGAAGCAATTCTTTAAGTTTACTTTTGCCTCTTGCCTGGGGTTTGGAATAGGAATGATTATTCTCATCTCCATTTCAATATTTATGATCATTGGAATAACGGCATCTTTTGCAACATTAGCAGAGACTCCAGTGAAACCGATTGAGAAAAATTCAGTTCTTACCATTAATCTTGACCTGATCATTAACGAGCGCGGATCAGATTTTCAGATGCCATCTCTATTTGCTTCGCAAGGATTAAAAGAGATCGGTTTGGATCAGCTGATGAAAGCCATTGATAACGCAGCAAATGATGATAACATCAAAGGGATCATTCTGGAAGGCGGAGCCAATATTGGAGGTGGATATGCCACAATGGAACAATTACGCAGCAGCCTTTCCAAATTTAAAAAGAGCAATAAATTCATTTATGCTTATGCGGACATGTATTCCCAAAAAGCTTATTATGTAGCTTGTATGGCAGATTCGGTATTCTTTAATCCGGAAGGAATGCTCGATCTAAAAGGAATATCTATGGAAACTGCTTTCTATAAAAATGCCATGGATAAACTTGGCATAGAGATGCAGATATTCAAAGTAGGAACCTACAAATCAGCAGTTGAGCCATTTATTGAGACAAAGATGTCTCCGGCAAACCGCGAACAGCTTACTGCCTTTACGAATTCAATGTGGAGCACCATAAAAGAAGATATTGCTAAAGACCGGGCAATCAGCACAGAGTCTATCGACAATCTCGCTAATTCCGGAATCATGTTCCAGGGAACAGAACAACTACTGGCTGCTAACTTAGTAGATGCGTTAGTATATCCCGAACAATTTAATCAGTTCATCAGATCAGAGATCGGACTGAAAGAGAGCGAAAAAATCAAAAGTGTGAAAGTTTCAGACATGGCTAAAAGCACTCCAAAGAAGATTAAAACAGAAAGTAAAGATATTGTTGGTGTAGTTTATGCAGTGGGCGAAATTGATGGTACATCCACTCAAAAAGTTAATACTAAAAAATTAGCTGAAGAGATTTTCAAAATAAAAGCAGATTCAGCCGTAAAAGCTGTAGTTTTGCGTGTAAATTCGCCCGGCGGAAGTGCATTTGGTTCTGAGCAGGTATGGTATGCTCTGTCTGAGTTGAAAAAAGTGAAACCATTTGTTGTTTCAATGGGAGATATGGCCGCTTCAGGAGGATATTATATCTCTTGTGATGCCGATTATATTTATGCCGAACCAACAACGCTGACAGGATCTATCGGTATCTTTGGTATGATTCCGAATATACAGGGGTTAACAAATAAGATCGGGGTAACTTTTGATCAGGTAAGTACAAACAAAATCTCATCATTCCCTACTATCACATCACCGGTAAATGCTCAGGAACGCATGCTCATGCAAAACTACGTTGAAAGAGGATATGGTTTATTTACCAAACGCTGTGCTGACGGCCGTAAAATGCCACTTGATTCTATTCTTCGTATTGCTGAAGGTCGTATCTGGACCGGAGTAACAGCTAAACAGCTAGGACTGGTAGATGAGCTGGGAGGTATTGATGATGCCATCACTTATGCTACACAATTAGCCGGATTATCTGCTGACCAGGTAGCAGTCAAAGAATACCCTAAGAAAAAAGAGTTCTATGAACTTCTTATGGAAGAATACGGACTGGAAGCAATCAATCGTTTAGGAGAGATGCTAATCGGCGAAAACTACAAACATTATTCGATTATTAATAAAATCAAAAACATAGAGCCTGTTCAAGCTCGTATGCCGTACGAGTTCACTATTCAATAGGCTGAGTTTACGAAATGGACAGTACACCTAAAATAAATAAAGCTCTTTTGCCACTTTCGTTCATTTACGGTATGGTCACAAACATCCGCAACCGCATGTTCGATTGGGGCATACTGCCATCAACCAGTTATAAAGTTCCGGTTATTTGTATCGGCAATATTACTGTCGGAGGCACCGGTAAAACGCCCCATACAGAATATCTGATACGAACACTGCTGAATTCAGGCTATAAAGTAGCTGTTCTCAGCAGAGGATACAAACGCAAAACGAGCGGATTTATTCTCTCTGATGAGAAATCAACACCTGAAACCATTGGTGACGAACCTTATCAGATGAAACATAAATTCCCCGAAGCTATTATTGCTGTTGACGGAAACCGGCGAAGAGGAATTAAACGTATTTTAGAGGTACATCCGGATATCGACGTTGTTTTACTGGATGATGCTTTCCAACATCGGTGGGTACAACCGGGAATATCAATTGTACTGATAGACTATCAGCGGAAAGTATATGAAGACAAACTTCTTCCGGCAGGTTCTCTGCGTGAGGATATCACCGAAATGGAGCGTGCGAATATCATCATTGTCACGAAATCACCTAAAGAGATCACACCTATGGAGATACGGATCATTTCCAAATACCTGGAGCCTCGTCCGCATCAACAACTTTTCTTTACTGATTTTCGTTATAACAGTATTCGTCCGGTATTTCCAGAAGCTGTAAATCGTAAAGAAATCAGTCTTCAAACACTTGAACAGGAGCAACCTTCTGTTTTACTGGTTACGGGTATAGCTTCGAATGTAAAAATGATCAATGACCTAAAAGGATACTTTAGCGAATTAATTCCGCTACCGTTCTCCGACCATCATCATTTTAAAATTCGGGATATTAATACTATATTTAAACACTTTTCCGATATTCAGAATCCGGATAAGCTCATTTTAGTAACAGAAAAAGATGCCGTCAGGCTGGCACATATGACTGATATGGACGAAAGAGTGAAAGCCTCACTCTATTACATCCCTATTGAAGTCAATTTTCTGCAGGAACAACAACAAAACTTTAACTCTAAAATAATTAATTATGTTAGAAAAAATAAACCAAACAGCCGACTATCTAAAAGCGGCTACAACTTATAGACCTCTTGTTGGAATTATCTTAGGGTCAGGACTTGGAGAATTAGTAAATCACATTACAGATCAACAGGTTATTAACTACGAAGAAATTCCGAACTTTCCGGTATCTACTGTTGAAGGTCACAGCGGAAAACTTATCTTCGGTAAGTTAGGCGGACGTGAGGTTGTTGCGATGCAAGGTCGTTTCCACTTCTATGAAGGATATGACATGAAAGCATGCACATTCCCTGTTCGCGTTATGAAAGCTTTGGGTATCAATACCTTGTTTGCATCAAACGCAGCAGGAGGAATGAATCCTGAATTCGTAGTAGGAGATGTTATGATCATCAATGATCACATTAACATGTTCCCTGAACATCCGCTACGTGGTAAAAACTACAAAGAACTTGGACCTCGTTTCCCGGACATGCACGATGCTTACTCTAAAGACCTTATTGCAAAAGCAAAAGAAATAGCAGCAGCAAAAGGTATTAAAGTACAGGAAGGTGTTTATCTGGGTACTCAGGGACCAACTTTCGAAACTCCGGCTGAATACCGTATGTTCTACCGTATGGGCTCTGATGCAGTAGGTATGAGTACTGTACCTGAAGTTATCGTAGCGCGCCATGGCGGAATGGATGTATTTGCATTATCTGTAATCACAGATATGTGGTACGACGGAAAACCAGTAGAAGTTTCTCACGAGGAAGTTCTTGAAGCAGCAAACAGCGCACAGCCAAAAATGACTGCGATAATGACTGCATTGATCGAACAAATGTAAGAGAAAGCTCATCTATAAATTTAATTCAAAAGCTATGTCAAAGATATTCTGCGACATAGCTTTTTATAATTATACCATATATGGAAACAAAAAAAACGGATATCGCTTCATTGGGAGAGTTCGGGCTGATCAATAAACTCACTGAAAAGATCAAATTAAAAAATCACTCGTCTGTTTTGGGCGTTGGTGATGACGCAGCTATTCTTGACTATAAAGAAAAAGAAATACTGGTTAGTACAGATCTTTTGCTGGAGGGCATTCACTTTGACCTGACCTACGTACCGTTGAAACATCTTGGCTACAAATCAGCTGTCGTTAACTTCTCTGATATATACGCGATGAACGGCACACCTAAGCAAATTACGGTTGCGCTGGGCATATCCAAACGTTTTAGTGTTGAGGATATCGAGCAATTTTATGAAGGACTGACACTAGCCTGTGACAAATATGGCGTTGATATTGTTGGCGGAGATACATCTGCTTCTCTTACCGGTTTAACAATAAGCATCACTTGTATTGGTGAGGGCGAAAAAGATGCCATCGTGCGCAGAAGCGGAGCCCAGCCAAATCAGCTGATTTGCGTCACCGGAGATTTGGGTGCTGCTTATATGGGACTACAATTGCTTGAACGCGAGAAAGCTGTATTCAACGGCGATGCAACATTTAAGCCGGCATTTGAAGGCAAAGAATATATCCTCGAAAGACAGCTTAAACCTGAAGCCCGAAAAGATATTGTAGAGCGTCTGGCTGAAAATGAAATTATCCCGACGTCTATGCTTGACGTTTCTGATGGATTGTCTTCGGAGCTAATGCATATCTGCAAAAACAGTAATGTAGGATGTCGTGTTTACGAAGATCGCATACCGATTGACTATCAGACAGCAACAATGGCAGATGAGTTTAATATGAATCTTGTTACAGCTGCTCTCAACGGAGGCGAAGATTACGAGTTATTATTTACTGTCCCGATCGAATTGCACGATCAGGTTTCAGCTATCGAAGGAGTTCGGGTCATCGGACATACAACCGAAAAAGATCTGGGAGCTGCACTTATCACCCGCGACGGAGTAGAAATACCGTTAAAAGCTCAGGGATGGGTAGCACCACTTTAATAGAAGTTTTCTCTTTAAAAATCAACGGGATGTCTTTCCGGATGCCACATTCGGAAAAATATCCCGTAATTTTTTTCAAGAAAAATCGCTCAATAATTTTGGAGATTTAAAATAAAGCTCTATCTTTGCAACGCATTCGGGAAACAACCGATGCTTAAAGTTTGTCTCATTGTGTAATGGTAGCACAGCAGATTTTGGTTCTGTTAGTCTGGGTTCGAATCCTTGTGAGACAACTAAGAAGGCCGCTGAATCGCTTCCAGATTTGGTGGTTTTCGTCTTTTATAGAGACAGGGTAAGTGAATTATTTCACTTACCCTGTCTTTTTTTATGCGAATAACGGATCAGCACACTAATAGATCTTAAATCAAAAGTGCTGATTGTGTCGATTCAAAACTCAAACTCTGTGTATAGTTTTTTAATCACTTAAGAGCTTCGTAAGATTCTCTTAACCCAACTTTGCCCCTAAAAATTATTTTCAATTATTTTCAGGGGCTTTTTTACGATTATACGTGAGTGTGTTTTACTTAATACACTGATAATGAAGATAGCCTTTCTGATCAATTACTTGAAAGCCGAAT
>JBOFKD010000310.1:0-24444 GCA_051657165.1 Bacteroidales bacterium
ACAGTGATTTCCTTAAAAAAGCCATTCGAATGGACATTAAGATCTTTCAATTCTTCCGGCAGATCCTTTTTTTCTTCTAACCAAATACGGAAAGCTGTATTCGTAAACTCATAATGGGTAACTTGAAAATAATCTAAAATTCCTTCGGGAAGAAAACAGGATAAAAGGGCTGAATAATCTATATTTTGAGACATAATGTGTTCGATTTCTATCTGACAAAGTTAATTTTTTTCGACTGCTCCCACAACTTTTTGACTTGATCCTAAAAAACGATACACAGAGTTTTTCAGTTTTAATTGCCATCAATTGCCATTGGAGTGTATTTTTATGGATAATTGGTTAAATAACAATTAGTTAATGTATGGCAATTGCTATGGCAAATACTATGGCAAATCAAATTCATTTGCCATGAATTGCCATATTAATTGCCATGATATATAGAGTTGATAATTAGATATTTATGTGGGTTTTTAGCGCGTATGGCAAATGATGGCAAATGAAAATTAAAAACTTCGTGTAGTGTTTATTGTAAACGAAAAGATAGTCTGATTTTTCAACCGTATAAACGTGCGCGTTCATTCCTATGAACGTACAAGATCATTTAAATGAAAATATATTTTTATACTTAAGAACGCGTAAGTTCTTTTAAATGAACTTTCTAAGAGATACGTATGAAAAATTAACTGTATTTGTATGTTGTGACTTTTACCGAAAAGGTTGACAGGTTTAGAAACTAATTACGGATTCAGTTTACAATGCATTACAAGTTGAATGCTAAATTCGGGATAATACAAAATACGCATTTCTGCTCCACAAAATACGTGTTTGTGCGCCGGGAAATACGTATTTTAATGGAAAGAAATACGTATTTCGTAGCAAAGATATACGTATTTCATGGTTGAGAAATACGTATTTCGTGGCAGGCAAATACAGGAATGTTTTTATTTCCAGCCGGTTCTGTGGATAACATGCTAAAAGCGGCTGTCTGACTTTTTCAGGTTAGACAGCCGCTTGATTGTTTTAGTTATTTAATGATCAGCTTGTTTACGTATGTATCCTGGCTGGTTGTCACTTTTACAATGTATGTTCCGTTATAAAAAGCGGAAGTATTAATAGTTATACTTTCAGCTTCAGGAGTATTATGGAATACCATGGAGCCTGATGCATTGTAGATCGTTACAGAATTAATGACTTCAGATGATGTTACAGTAATCCTGTCTTTAGCCGGATTTGGATAAATATAACATTCTGTATTTTTGTTAGTATTCTCAATACCAACAGGACTGCTCTTTTGTACATATTGTAAATTATCAAAATACAATGCACCTGTCCGGGCAGATCCGGTCTGATTTCTCATATGAATACCATCAAAAAAGAATGGTTTGCCTGCATCGAGAACACCATCTCCGTTAACCCATCCTGTTGCCGGTTGTGCTTTTAAATCCCAGGAGACAATTTTCCATCCTTTCCATTCTATATTCATCCATGGACTAGCCTCCAGTTGATTTTTCCCATCGCGAATCATAAATCTCATCTGAGTATTTGATCCATCACCATAAACAGCCATTTCAATAATGTCATCCGGGTCTATTTTTATTTTATTCTGTGCTGCGTTATCTGGTATATAAAACCGGATATAAGGATTTCCTGATGCGTTAAGATCCCATCCGTAACTTAATTTACAACTGTTATTGTTGTCAGTTCCGTTTAAATGAATCTCACTTGTGATTTTAGCTGAAGTATTATCCGGGTCAAGCGCATTGGATGATCCGGACTGCTGAGGTTGCCACCAGCTCTGTAGTGTTTCAAATCCGTCAAATAGTCTGCATGACGTATAAGCCTGATGATTAATGGTAAATGAAATATTTTCAGGCGTGAATGAGTTTCCACTTTCATCCGTTATCAGATCCGTTATCATCAAAGTGTATTTCTGATTATCTGTCAGATTCTCTAACGGATAAACATGGACTACACTTTCATCGGCAACAACTTTATGATGTATAGTTGAAGGTATGATTTCTCCCGTTTGATTTTTAAGGGCTATGGACTCATCTGTAACAGAATTGTGATCAAGGACCTCATTAAATACAAACCGTATAACAGGATTCGTTTGATGAACAATATCTTCGTTGCGGATAGATTGATCCGAAAGTGCTGGAGCCACATTGTCTTCAGCAGCCATTGTGAAAATCAATGTGTAATTATCTCCTGATTTTCCATCTCCGTTTCCATCAAATAGCTGTCCGGTTAATGCATTTTTTGCGATTTGGGCATCTATCATTAATGTATATGTTTGTCCCCAGTCAAAATCATCTGTATGTATATAGAGACTGAAGTCATCAATCCATTCAATGGCGAATAGTTTTGCAGGAGTTATACTCATCGCATCTTCCACACTGGCTTTGTCCATTTTTCTGGAAAAGACGATTTTAAACGGTTTTCGTTTGATCTGGTGATTCTGATTTGCATAAAATTCAGTATTTGTAACCTTTGGCGGTACATTTGATATTAGTTCCAGATCACACCAGGTTATATTATCGGCTGTTCGTCCATCAGGTGCTGAGGCAATAGTGATATCTTGTGTAATAGTATTATATACTGGTGAAGAATATTCAATACTAAGTTTAGCTTCACTTTTTAGACCTTCAATAAAGAAAAACCCATTATGTAGCTGATCAGGATCTTTAGAATATTTATTGAATAAGGACTCATAAGTATCTGTTGTGTATTCTTTTCCATCAATCCGTACAGTTGCTCCATTAACAGGTATTCCGGTTTCCTTATCTTTAATAACTCCGCAAACCGCACCCATTTGAGGTCTGTCTGTTTTCATAAATTCAAGAATGGATCTGAATGCTGACAGCGCTTCCAGTCTTTTATAATCTGCATTTAAGTTTCTTTGTTGTTGTTCAGGGTTTGTGTGAAATCCTGCTTCACTAAGAAGAGATGCCATATTTGCTCGCCGGTTAACTGATAAATAAGGATATTTATTAGTATGAGTCTCAGAATTATCATAGTAACATCTGTCCGCCATGGATCCTCTTGTTTTTAGTCGCATAACCCCGGTTAGATCGGAACAAAGGATGTCTCCTAATTCCTGACCTCCCTTTGGATCTTTTTCGAAAACAATACCGTTATCTCTCCATCCTCCATACATGAATAATGTTGTATTGGTCTGAGGTGCTCCGGCATCACTATGAATCGAATAATAAAAATCGGCATCAGTGGCATTTGCCATATCTGTTCGTCCCTCCAGAGATACATCATCCTGGTCGGTAAGGCGACACATATGTATTTGTTTTATATCAGTATGGTTTTGCAGGTAATCTCTCAGAGCAAGTCCTACACGAAGTGTCTTTTCGGCTTCAGAATAATCATAAAGTCCACCATTTTCTTTTTTCGAGTGTCCCTGATCTATAAAGATAGACCAGTCGCTCAATCCTGTAACTTTGTCCTGGGCATTTGTTAGTTCACATGGTAACAGGGCAGTTATCAATAGTGATAAAGGAAGTATATGTTTTTTCATTTTATAAGCAGATTATTGTTTAATATCTAATATATAGATAATCCCTTTTTCAGGATCATTGAATGCTACTTTGCTTCCGTCAGGACAGACAGATGGTCGGGAAGCTATAATGGAGGTACTTTCATAGAAAGGATAATATTGTCCGGTCTCTGTGTCTACAACCTGAAGTTTCCCGGATTTTATAATATGACCGTCATCTGTTGTCTTACTAACAATAATATATTTACTGTCAGGCATCCATGAAGGGTTTTCTCCCGATCCTATATGTTTCAGGTTACTGCCATCTGTATCGCAAAGAAATAGTCCTTTTCCACTTACCTGAAAAACAACTTTGCTGTTATCCGGAGACAATTGAGGGTTATACAAGATTCTGCCTGTGAAATTTTCGAAACCCTTAATAAGGTTGTCGCAGTCATTTGCATGGTATAGAATTGTTTCATAAACAGAGAATGTCTCACTCCCGGTGTCTGTTTGCCGATTGTTTCCGGCAGGAATTCCACTTCTGGTGCGTGAGATCTTATTATTTTCTTTTATTTGAATTGCTTTTCCGTTCTCTTTCCACAGAGGTACCCCTTTGATTTGTTGTGAGTAAGGATAGATACATTTTGTTGTTTTGGTATCCGGATCGATTATTGTAATTGCACTTTGTTTACGGTTATTTACGTACTTAGTAGCTCTTACGGCAAGATAGGAGCCATCCTGATTCCAGCTATATCCATAACCTACTCCTGGTTCAGCACTTAACTGCTTTAGATCTTCTCCATTATCGCGGATCATCCATATTCCATTAAACTTATCAGACGTAAATGTGATTTTTTTTCCGTCTGGTGTCCATTTCGGAGCCATAAAAAATTGAGAACCTTTTGTTAGTGTTCTTGGCGCATTTTTTGGCTTTGGTTGTGCAAAAATGCAGGTTCCCCCCAATAATGCGCAGCTTAATACTACTAGAAAACGTTTGTTCATAATATTGAGTTTTAAAAATAATGATATTATATTAATATAGATTTTATAGGTTTATGCTGCAAATATATTAAAAGCATCATGTTCAGTATGATAAAAGTGAAATATTGTACAGGAATACCAGAATAAAATGATAATTTGTGTATTTTAGATATAAAATAGTTGTAGGATTAAAATATTTTATAATTTTGTAGGTGTGCATTATGTAACTCAGATCATGAACCAGAAAAATTGAAATCTTATTGAATGGAAAAGCTTATCGAAAAATTGAAACAAGGAGATAAGGAAGCTTTTGAATTTATATATCATAAATACTCTCTGAAACTACGTTATTTTGCGAATGAATATCTGCTGGATATGAATGATTCTATGGATATAGTACAGAATGTATATATTCAACTAATAGAGAATATTAAAGATATAGATGAAGGAACCAACCTGGAAGCCTACCTTATTACCTCTACGCGTAATGCTAGTATCAGTTATTTGCGAAAATTAAAGATCCGTCAAAATTATTTTGAATTGAAACAAAAAAAAGATGAACGGGAGATAAATCTGCAGGCTCTTGAATCTTTTGAATTTACCGAACTTACATTTTCAGAGATGCGGGAACGGGTAAATGAAAGTATTGCTCAATTGCCGTCAAAATGCAGAGAGGTTTTTCTATTAAGTAGAAAGGATCAGTTGAAGTATAGTGAAATAGCAGATAAGCTTGATATATCAAAACGAACTGTTGAACGCAGAATGACTGAAGCGTTATCTATTCTCAGAGTCAAATTAAAAGATTACTATCCGCTATTGATTTTTATGATTTAATTTTATTTAGACTTAAATGCGGTTATATGAGGTAGTTATGTCTTTGTTGTGAAAATAATTAAAAAAATATCTGTTTTTTTTGTGGGTTCCTTTTTCACTGAAGCGTCTTATAGATAGAAAGGGTTATTAGGAGCTTTAATTAAACAGGGATCTGAATCGTCAGATTGAATTCAGATCCCGTTTATAATCTATTAATTTATAATGCAAAAAATCATTTCAAAATATTTAAATCATTCAGCCTCTGAAGATGAAATTGTATTATTAGAGGAGTGGATGAATGAATCGCCGGAGAATAAAGAAGAGGTGCTTAAATTGAAAAATAATTTTGTTTTGAGCTCTCTTATGGATGAGTTTGATCAATCAACAGAATTAAATAAGGCTGACGATTGTATCCAGACAAAAGAACAGACTCTAAAACCAGAGAAAAAGAATATATTGCTTAAATCATTGATGAAATATGCTGCTATTCTTATTGGTGTAAGTTTCTTGTCGGTGTTTTTTTATCATCAATATTCAGATAATAATGTGAATTATCAGACTCTTACCGTATTGGATGGAGAGAGAGCAAAGATTATTCTTGCAGATGGTTCTGAGATTTGGTTGAACTCTAATACTGAGATTATCTATCCGGATAACTTTAATCGGTCAAACAGAGATGTCAAACTTTTGGGAGAGGCTTATTTTAAAGTTGCTAAAAACTCCGATTTGCCTTTTACTATTAATACGCAGGATATTGATGTTAAGGTGGTCGGAACAGAATTTAATGTAAGATCTTACCCGGATGATAATACAATTGATGTGCAGGTAGTTGAGGGTAAGGTTTTGGTGACTTCAGAAAGTAATACTGAGGATTCACATTTACTTACAGCTAATGAGATGATCACTTTTGATAAGAATAGTGCATCATTTAATGAATCTTCCTTTGATTCTGAATCTGAAAACTGGCGTGAAGGTCGCTATGTGTTTAATAATAAAACATTGAAAGATATAATACGCCAGATGGAGCGTATTTATGCCGTGGAATTTATTGTAAAAGATAAAGCTTTGCTGGATGAGGTGTATTATGGTGAAATTAATATGAAAGACTCACTGGCTAAGATCCTTGAGATAATGAGTATCAATGATCGATTTAATTACGAAATAAATAATAAGCAAATTACAATTACAAATGATTAATTAATATATGCCTATGAATTAAGCCAGGATTTTAAGCTCTACCTTTTCACTAACTACTTTATTTCGAGGATTTCTCCTCACATAACCTTATTAATCTTTTTAACAACATGAGAATTTTATCTAAAAAGAAATTTTTAGTATTAGCTCTGTGCGCTCTTTTTGGGCCGTTGTCAGTTAATGCTCAGCAGGTTTCATTAAAACTTAAAGATGGAACAGTTGGTGAAGCAATTGAATCTCTAAAAAAACAAACCGGATATTCGATTTGGTATAAACAAAATGAATTGAATATAAATCTCAGAGTTTCTATTGATGAGAAAGATAAACCATTTCAGGATGTGCTTGAGTCAGTATTGAAGGGTCAGTCTGTAAATTATGAAATCAAAGGAAATTATGTAACGATTTATAAAGAAAATCAGGTTCCGGTTAAAGCAGGAAAATCAAAAACGATTAATGGTGTAGTTTTCGATGAAAACAATGAGCCACTTCCCAGCGCTGCAGTCTCAATAAAAGGTACAACTACTGGTACTGTTACTGATTTTGACGGAAACTTTTCATTGCCGGTAAGAGAAGGTGAAACTTTGCTTTTTAATTATGTGGGTTATCAGCCACAAGAAATGCTTGTAGATGGTAATAATACATACAAGGTTGCATTATCTCCTAGTACCCAGAATGTGAAAGAAGTTGTTGTAACAGCAATGGGTGTAAAGAAGAATGTCAGAGCGATAACTTATTCAACACAGGGTTTAGATACAAAGGATCTTGTTACAGTGAAAAGTGGTAACTTTACGAATTCTATTTCGGGTAAAATATCTAACGTTAATGTACAACAATCTTCGGGTGGTGCCGGATCTGCAAATAAGATTGTTCTTCGTGGAAACAACTCTCTGAATGGTACAGGATCTCCACTAATCGTTATTGATGGTATGCCCGTATCTAATTATAATCCTCACTCTTCAACAGATCAGGGCGCTTTTGGTGGTGTTTCGTTAGGTGCTGATGGTTTATCATCAATAAATCCGGATGATATTGAAGATATGCAAGTCTTGAAAGGTCCTTCAGCAGCGGCATTATATGGAAATCAGGCAGCTAATGGGGCAATCCTTATTACAACCAAAACAGGTAAAGCAGGTAAAGCGAGAATAGAAGTTTCAACGAATACTACATTTGACAGAGCTGCGTATAAGCCAAAATTTCAGAATGAATATGTTGGTATAGAAGGAGCTTATCGTGAAAGTTGGGGGGATAAATCTTCGGCTGCGGCAGGTTTGGAAAAATATTATGATGATTTCTTACAGACAGGTGTTAATACTACGAATAGTGTTACAATGACTGCCGGTAATGAAATAGCTCGTGTGTTTGCATCTTATGCAAATACTTATTCGAAAGGACTTATTCCTAGAAATGACATGAATCGTAATAACTTTAATATTCGCGGGACAAGTAAATTCTTCGATAATAAGTTGGAACTGGATATGAAGGTTAACTACATGATGCAAAAAACAAATAATCCATTTGCACCAGGTATTTATATGAATCCTTTGATTTCATTCTATAATATGGATGCTGGTCTGGATCTGAATAAATATCGGAACTATGAATTAAAAGGCCAGGCACCGTATATTGGAAGTGACGGATATGAGGAGGTAAATCCGAATCGTTACTATCAGAACTGGCCGGTTGCACCTAGAGAAGATTATGAAAATCCATATTGGATCAGTAACCGTGAACGGAATATCAATAATATCTCTCGCATGCTGATGTCTGCAAGTTTGAAATATAATGTGACAGACTGGATGTATATTCAGGCCCGAGGTACAATTGATGATACAGATGACCGTATGGAAACAAAACTGTATCAGGGAACAAACTTGATCACAGCCAAGCATAATGGTGACTATATTAATATTGAGTCAGGAGCACGCCAGTACTATGGTGATATTATGGCGAATGCAACGAAAGAGTTTGGGAAATTCAGAGTGGCAGCATTGTTAGGTGGTGCTATTAATGACTTTACATCCTCAGGAATAAAATCTACTGGTAATAAAGGATATATTTCTCAGCCTAACTTCTTTAGTGTATCAAATATTGACTTTAAAAACGGTGGGTATTTTGAGAATTTGTATTCAAGAAAACAGGTGCAATCATTCTTTTATTCATTAGAAGTGGGTTGGAACAATGCTTTATTCCTGACTCATACCGGACGTAATGACTGGGCATCTTCTTTGCCTGCAGATAATAATAGCTATTTCTTCCCTTCAGTTGGTGTTTCTGCAATTTTGTCAGAATTGATTCCAATGAATAAAGAAACAGTAAACTTGCTTAAACTGAGAGGATCATATACAGAAGTGGGTGCTGAGTTGCCTCCATTTATTACTAAAATGACCAGTAGAGTAGGTACAGATGGTGGTTTAATTAATCCTGATGTAAGTGTAAGACCTGGTGAGACACTGAAGCCTGAGCTTACAAAATCGTTAGAAATCGGTGCAGAACTTGGATTATTGCAGAATTTGTTAAGATTCGATTTTACATACTATAAAACGAATACTACAAACCAGTTATTTAGAATTCTTGCACCGCTTGGTAGTGGTATGAACTATTATTGGGTAAATGGTGGTGATATTCAAAACTCAGGATTTGAGGCATCTTTAAGTGTTGCTCCTCAGTTTGGTGAAGTAAAATGGATTTCCACTGTGAATTTCTCACATAATAAAAACGAAGTTAAAAAATTGCACCCGGGAGCTCCATCGTTTGATATTTCTACTGATGATAAAGGGCGATTCGTTTCTCGTGTAATGGTAGGCGGTAGCTTAGGAGATATGTATGCTTATAAAATAGCAAAAGATGAAAATGGAGATCTTCTGTTAAAAGACAAATACATCAATGGTCAAATTGTAGGGTCAGAACCAACATTAACACAGAAAAAAGAGTACGTAGGTAATCCTAACCCTGATTTTATGTTGAGCTGGAATAACTCATTTACATGGAAAGGTTTAAATCTATCATTCCTGATCGATGGTCGTTTTGGTGGCGAAATTATTTCATTGACAGAATCTTTACTTGACTATTCAGGTAATAGCCAGCGCACAGCTGATGCCAGAAATGCGGGTGGTGTGAAAATTGGAGATCATACATTTAATGCACAGTCGTATTATTCATTAATCGGTGGAAAATCCGGAGCTTGGGGAGAATATGTATATGATGCTACAACAATACGATTAAGAGAGTTGGTTGTAGGATATGATTTGCCACAAAGATGGTTTAAATCAACTCCTATTCAACAGCTTCGTGTTTCTTTGGTAGGACGTAATCTATTCTATATTTATAAACCGGCACCGGTTGATTCAGAGATTTCTTCATTCTCGGATAACTTAATGTCAGGTGTTGAAACTTACGCTTTGCCATCGACCAGAAGTTTTGGATTTAGTGTAAATGTTGCGTTTTAATTCGTTCAATAAAAATTAGATTATCATGAAAAAGTATTTATATATGACTCTGCTTTGTGCTGCGATGATTGGCTGTACAGATCAGTTTGCTGAAATTGATACAGATAAATCAGGGGTACCGTCCAATCTGGTAGATTCGGAGCTGGATCCTGCCATTAATTATCTGACATTAGGACAAAGAGCTATTTATCCGGATGATTCGGGTCCTTATCCGATTGCAGCATGGGTATTGCAGGTCCAATCAAATCTGAATGTTGATATCTGGGCTGGTTATTTGTGCTCAGGAACAGTTTTCCTGGGAGGTTATAATAATCAGACGTATGATTTAGTGGATAACTGGAATGGCTATATGCTCGATTACTGGAATAAAACGATGTCTCAAGTTTTTTATATGCGTAAAAGCTATGAGCAGTCAGCTAAAAGTCCTACAGATAACGGTGTGATGGCAATGGGTATTTTAACTCGTATTATTGCATCAGAGCGTACCGTAGATATGTATGGCGTACTTCCATATTCTTCTTTTGGTCAGTCTGTTCCTTCTTATGACGGTGCTGAAGATGTTTATAAACTATTTTTTACTGAAATAGATGAAGCTCAGGAGCTTTTGGCTAATGCTCAGACGAATAGTGAGGCTTCAACGAAAGATCTCTTTTATCAGGGAGATGTGAGCAAATGGAAGAAATTATCTAACACTTTGCGCTTGCGTTTAGCTATGCGTATTATAAAAGCAAATCCGGAATTAGGGAAACAGCAGGCAGAAAAAGCCTTAGGCCATTCTTTTGGAATGATTGAGGATAACTCTCAGAATGCCGGATACACAGGAGCTTATATCAATGGACTAAATGTGTTGGCTCAAGTATGGGGTGATACAAGAATGAGTGCTGATATGGAAAGTATTCTGGTTGGATATAATGATCCACGTCTGCCAGTGTATTTTTCAGAGCATTCAGACGGAGGATACAGAGGTATACGCGTTGGTTCTGAATTTTCTCAAAATTCAGGAAAAATGTTCTCTGGCCTGGGTACAGCCTTCCCGGCAGGTGCTACTTATCAGCAATCTCCGATATATCTTATGAATGCTGCTGAATCGTGGTTCTTGCGTGCTGAAGCTGCTTTGCGTGGCTTATCCGGTGCTGGTGATGTTCAGACGGCTTATAATAAGGGTATTGAAATGTCTATGAACCAGTACGGTATTACTGATGCTTCGGTGATTCAATCCTATCAGAATTCACAGGCTAAACCTGCAGACTGGAAATCAAAAGATCAAAAGATTGCAGATAGCCAGCCGGCTGCATCAAAAATTACACCTAAATTTTCAGATGCAACGGATAACGAATCTAAACTGGAGAAAATTATTACTCAAAAGTGGATTGCAATGTTCCCTGGAGGTTCATCTGTAGCATGGAGTGAATATAGAAGAACGGGTTATCCAAGACAGTTACCTCCGTATATGACATACTTTAAGCCAAGAATTGAAGTATCATACGGACCTAAAATTGTAAATAATGCACGTAAAGCTGGTATTCCTCAGACTCAATACGAGGTTAATCCTGTTTTCGTACAAGAAGCAGTTGATCAGTATTTAGGAGGTAAGGATAATATTGGTACTCAGGTTTGGTGGGATGTGGATGTTCCTAACTTATAAGCTGAGAACTCTCGTTTATTAATCATAAAGGTTAATTATCTATCATATTTTGACAATTAATATCTGGGTTATTAAGAGGTAAAATGGAGAGCTCTTGCTTGAGAAAGCAGGAGCTCTTTTAACTAAAAGCGGGAATAATCAATACTACATGATTATTCCCGCTTTAGTTTATTTTTTCACATCCTTTGAACTCGTATTTGTTAACAAAAGCTCTTCTATAGCTTGTTTGAATACTTGTTTTGGTAATGCCCCCTGAGCCATTTGAGGTGCTCCGTGCATGGGACAGAACAGTAAACTTGGGATACTCCTGATTCCAAAAGCATTGGAAATGTCGGTTTCCTTTTCTGTGTTTACTTTGTATATAATGATTTTGTTTTCGTATTCGATTGCTAATTCTTCAAGGGTTGGAGCTATTGCTTTGCATGGTCCGCACCATTCAGCATAAAAGTCTATAATGCATGGCTTTTCGCCCAGGTATTTCCACTTGTTTGGATTTGCATTTATATCTGCGACTTTTTTTACAAACTCAGCTTTTGTTAGTTCTATAGTCTTCATAGGATAGATATTTGATTTTATTATTTATCATCAGGGATTTCAGTGTATCCTAATTCCTTCAGTTTAAGACTAATCTGTTCACGTTTCACTTCATCAGTATGATTCACTTCTATAATTCCGTCAATCACATTTACACTTGTACTATAAACACCTCTTAATTTAATAAGTTCAGGTGCAATACTTGCTGAGCATGCCCAGCAAGTTAAATTTTTAATTCTGAAAGTTGAAAGCATAATTCAGGCATTGTATATTTGATATATTGCTATAAAATGAGAGACAGATCCTGCCAGAACAAACATATGCCATACTGCATGCATATATTTTATCTTATCCAGAGAAAAGAAGATAGTTCCGAGTGTGTAGAATATGCCACCTGTAATGAGCCAGTAGAAAACATCTATTGAATTTGTCTGCTGGAGGGATATATATAAAGGTTTTATGGCCACGACAACGATCCATCCCATAAGAAGATAACAGATTGTTTTCAGAATACTCCCTTTCATATAGCAGAAGCTTATAATCGTACCCAGAATTGCAGCTCCCCATATTATGCCGAACAGTATCCATCCCCATGCTCCTTCATTTCTTAAGGTTACAAGTGTAAAGGGTGTATATGTTCCGGCTATAAAAAGGAATATTGCACTGTGATCAAACTTTCGGAGTAATTGTTTTAAGCGGCTGCCGGTGTATGAATGATAAATAGTTGAAGAGCTATATAACAGAATCAGCGTTATACAAAACGTAAATGAACTCCAGATATACCAGTCATCATTTGTCATTAATGCATGCGATAACATAATAATGGTTGCTATAAATCCGGCTATTATTCCAAATCCGTGTGTCAGTGTGTTTAAGATTTCCTCTTTGTAGCTTTGTGCTTTTGTGCTCATATTAAAATTGCGTTTTATCTGTATTTAATTTTACAGATATGTATTTTGTATCAAACTTACTTATTTTTCCTTATAACAAACAAATCGTTATAAAGATTCCTGCATGAAAAATGGATGAAAATATTCAAGTTTAAATAAATCTTAATTTTATAGTGTCTGTCTGAATATATGGTTCTTTTACTGGTTCTATTTCCGTTTTTACTCGTTGTAACTATTAAATATTTAATTAGTGAAATTTAAATACAGAAAGATTAACAAAATAATGGTATCTATAATTAAAATAAGTAATATTATGAAGTATTATTTTTCCAAACTTTTAATTCTTTCTTTGAGATATAGCCAATTGCATATATTTGCAGTTATAGAATAAATAACATATACGATGATTCTCTCTATTCGTAAAAGATTTATGAGACAGTGGAAATAGAGGATTCGGAGTTAACCTTTGAAAATTAATATGCAGATGAAAAAATTAAATTGCTTTATTCCGGTATCGGATATTTCGCAAGTGGAAAAATCAGTATCAGAACTTCATGCTTCTGAATTAGTAAATAAAATCTATTTACTAGCTATTGATAAAAATATTACAGCATATCCAAACTGTGAGATTCTTTATATTGATTCTCTAACCAGCAGCAAAACTGTAGAAACTATTGCAGCTCATGCAGATACTCAATACACTTTAATATATACAAAATATACAGGACTTGAATTAGGCTATTTTGCTTTGGACAGAATGCTTAATCTGGCAGATGATTCAGAAGCAGGAATGATTTATGCTGATTATTATCAGATTTCTGAAGCGGGAAGAGCAAATTGTCCGGTAATTGATTATCAGGAAGGTAGTCTTCGTGATGATTTTAACTTTGGTTCAGTCCTTATTTATAACAGCAAAGCCTTGAAGGAAGCTGTAGCTTCTACAACAGAAGAATATCCATATGCAGGGCTTTATAATCTGAGATTAAAAGTGTCTCAAAAATATCCGATTGTACATATTAATGAATACTTATATTCAGAAGTTGAATTGGATACTCGTAAATCAGGCGAGAAGATTTTCGATTACGTAGATCCGAAAAACAGAGGCGTTCAGATTGATATGGAGAAAGCTTGTACAGATCACTTGAAATGTATTGGTGCTTATCTAAAACCGGAATTTACGACAATTGAGTTTGATAAAGGAAATTTTGAGTTTGAAGCATCTGTAATTATTCCGGTAAGAAATCGTGTGAAAACGATTGAAGATGCGATCCGTTCTGTTTTGTCTCAAAAAACTGATTTTAAATTCAATCTGATTATTATTGATAATCACTCAACAGACGGAACAACAGAGGCTATCCGTAAATATGCTGACGATGAGCGTCTGATTCATCTGATTCCGGAACGTAATGATTTAGGTATTGGTGGTTGCTGGAACTGGGGTGTTCACTCTGAAAAATGTGGGAAATTTGCTGTTCAGCTGGATAGTGATGATGTTTACTCAGATGAGAATACACTACAAAAAATGGTTAATGCCTTCTACGAGCAAAATTGCTCAATGGTAGTCGGAACATATATGATGACAGACTTTGATATGAAGATGATTCCTCCCGGAATTATTGATCACAAAGAGTGGACTCCTGAAAACGGAAGAAATAATGCATTGCGTATCAATGGTCTTGGTGCACCAAGAGCATTCTATACACCAATGCTCCGTGATATCAAAGTACCAAATACAAGCTACGGCGAAGATTATGCATTAGGTTTGTATTTCTCAAGAAACTATCAGATCGGACGTGTTTACGACGTCGTTTACTTATGCAGAAGATGGGATGACAATTCAGATGCATCCTTGGATATTGTGAAAATGAATGCACATAATCTGTATAAAGATCGTATCCGTACATGGGAGGTTGAGGCACGTAAACAAGTAGTTGCAAAACAATCGTAATCTAAAATATGGAGAATAATTGCATTTTAGATTTGTCTCAATTAAATCTGATGACTTCAAATGCTGCTGAATCAGTAGCTCAGCAAGTTGAACGATTACTGGAAGATCAATGTGAGAGCTGGAAGTTGGCGAAAGACAACTTCTCAGCCCTTGAAACAGTAGAAAGTCGAATTTTCGAAAGTGATTCGGTTAATTTTATAGTTCAGTTCAACCCTTCCAGAATCAGATCATCGGCTGCGAAAGTAGATGCCAAATCCATTCAGGAGCGTAAATGTTTCTTGTGTGCAAATCATTTGCCGGCTGAGCAGAAAGGTATACTTGTTGGAAAAGATACGTATCATACAGCTCATAATTATCTGATTCTTGTAAATCCGTTTCCGATTTTCAATAAGCATCTTACAATTCCTGATATTGAGCATACAGATCAGCTCGTAAGAGAGCGCATAGGTGATATGCTTTTGCTGGCAGAAGAGCTGAATGATTATGTTATTTTTTATAATGGACCGAAATGCGGTGCGTCAGCTCCGGATCATATGCACTTTCAGGCAGGAAACAAATGTTTTATGCCTCTTGAAAGAGATTTTGAAGCAATCAAAAATGATCGGGAAATTATTATAAAATCAGCTAATGGAGTTGTCGTATCAACATTAACCGGAATAGATGCCCGTACTTTTATATTTAAGGGCAAATCTAAGGACGCGATTGAGAGCGAATTTAAGAACTTCTATGATCAGTTTGCAGCATTAACACCGGATGAAGCAGAGCCAATGATGAATATTCTGGCTATGAAAAAAGGTGAGGATTTCGTTTTGATTGTTTTCCCTAGAAAACTTCACAGACCGGCTCAGTATTTTGCAGAAGGAGAAGATAATCTGTTGATTAGTCCTGCTTCGGTAGATTTAGGAGGGGTATTTATTACACCTCAGGAAAAAGACTTTAAAAAAATTAAGCTGGATGATATAAAGAGCATAATCAGTCAGATAACTATTACTGATGATATGTTCAGTGCATTGTGCAAAGCTTTATGAATGAATGAAAACCTGAGAGCTCTTCGGAGCTCTCATTCTAAAATTTTATGATCCATGACTGAACCAATGATAAATGTAGGCATTATGTTTCAGCCTGCAATCCGATTTACACTTGAATCAATTTATACATTTAACGGAACACAATTTTGCGGGGAGAATAAGGTAGAGATAAAAGAGGGGAAAATCCTTTTAAACGGAGAATTGTATGACGAGATAATCTTTCACTCTTCAGACCGGAATGCCATTTTTACTTTGCACGATGTTGTTATCGGAATTGGTTTTCACTGGGAACGAAAAGAAGATCAGCGCTTTAAGGGGGATCTTAAATTTATCGTTGAAGACAATAAAATTACAGCAATCAATACATTAAGTGTAGAAGAATATCTGAAAAGTGTAATTTCTTCTGAAATGAGTGCGACCAGTTCTAAAGAATTGCTTAAAGCTCATGCTGTGATCTCAAGAAGCTGGTTATTGTATCAGACATATAAGAGAGCACAGATAGAAACTTCAGACCAACAGTATGTTTCGGATACGAAGAGCGGAAACGAATGGATCAAATGGTGGGATCGTGAAGATCATATTAATTTCGACGTTTGTGCAGATGATCACTGCCAGCGTTATCAGGGAATCACACGTGCCAGTCAGTCGCTGGAGATGGTTGAAGATGCCGTCGAAGAAACACGTGGTGAATTGCTTTTTTCTGAGGGGATAATTTGTGATGCACGTTTTTCTAAATGTTGCGGAGGAATCGTAGAAGAGTTTCAAAATTGCTGGGAGCCTGTAGCATATCCCTACTTACTTAAACTTTATGACGGAGATCCGAAAGATCTGTCTGTAATTCCTGATCTTACAAAAGAATCAGAAGCCGATAAATGGATCAGAACAGCTCCTGTCGCATATTGCAATACGAAAGATGTTAAAATTCTGTCTCAGGTATTGAATAATTATGATCAGGAAACAACGGATTTCTATCGCTGGAAGGTGTCATATACCTTCGATGAAATCTCGGCTTTAATCCGTAAGCGTACAGGATTAGAGCTTGGAGAAATAAAAGACCTGACTCCTCGTGAAAGAGGTTATTCAGGAAGAATCACAAAACTGGAAATAACAGGGACGAAAGATAGCATTATTATTGGTAAGGAATTACTTATCAGACGTGCGCTTTCTGAATCTCATTTATATAGTTCGGCTTTTGTTGTTGATAAAACATCAGACGGTTTTACATTAACCGGAGCCGGATGGGGACATGGAGTAGGGTTGTGTCAGATTGGGGCAGCTGTAATGGCTGAAAAAGGATTTGAATATAAGAATATCCTTTCTCACTACTTCCCGAACAGTGAATTGAAAAAAGAATATTAATACGGAAATTACCACCATGAATGAATTAGGAAAAAACAGAGCACAGGATAGTCAGATAACCAGTGCCTCAAAACGTAAAGCCTGGGCCTGGATACCAACGCTTTATTTTGCACAGGGATTGCCTTATGTAGCAGTAATGACTATTGCTGTTATTATGTACAAACGATTAGGATTGTCGAATACGGATATTGCATTATATACAAGCTGGTTATATCTTCCATGGGTTATTAAACCACTATGGAGTCCATTTGTAGATTTGGTTAAAACCAAAAGATGGTGGATCGTTACTATGCAGTCTTTAGTAGCAATAGGCTTTGCCGGGATAGCTTTTTTTATTCCGACAGATTTCTATTTACAGGCATCGCTTGCCTTTTTCTGGCTTTTAGCTTTTGCTTCAGCTACACATGATATTGCTGCCGATGGTTTTTATATGCTGGCATTAACAACCGGAGAACAGTCTTTCTTTGTCGGAATCCGTAATACCTGTTATCGTTTTGCTACCATTTTTGGTCAGGGTATTCTTGTGTGGTTAGCCGGTGCTTTAGAAAAAGGAGTAATTCATCCTTCGACAGCAAATAATATACCACTAGCCTGGTCTCTTACATTCTTTGTTCTTGCCGGGTTATTCATAGCCTTTACTCTATATCATAAGGCTGTGCTGCCTAAACCGGCTGAAGATTATTCACACGAAGAAGTAAGCGTGGGAAGATTAATGAGTGATTTCTGGAAAACATTTATATCCTATTTCCAGAAAAAAGATTTAGGTCTGATTTTCTTCTTTTTACTAACTTACCGTCTTGGTGAAGCTCAGTTGAGTAAACTTACGTCACCATTCCTTCTGGATGTGGCAAATGACGGAGGTTTGGGACTTGAAACCTCAGACGTAGGTATTGCTTATGGTACATTTGGTGTAGCCGCACTTTTACTGGGTGGTATTGTTGGTGGTTTCCTTGTTTCTCGTGATGGATTTAAACGCTGGATTCTGCCAATGGCACTTGCAATAAATCTGCCGGATTTGCTGTATGTGTATATGGCTGCATTTCAACCGGAGAACTATAGTATAATCGTTTCGTGTATTGTCGCAGAACAATTCGGATATGGATTTGGATTTACAGCCTATATGCTGTATCTGATTTATATTGCAGCCGGAGAACATAAAACAGCTCATTATGCAATTGGTACCGGCTTCATGGCTTTGGGAATGATGCTTCCGGGAATGATTGCGGGTAAACTGCAAGAGATAATGGGTTATACAAACTTCTTCTGGTGGGTATGCTTGTGTACGCTGCCGGGTATTTATGCCTCCTATCTGGTAATGAAGAAAATTGATCCGAAGTTTGGTAAAAAATAATTATGATAAATATGAAAAGAATAAGTTTGACATTACTATCTCTTTTATTACTTCTGCCTGCTTTTGCAGGTCATGTTAAGACCGGGATAGAAGTTTTACGCGATCAGAATTTTAAAATCTTAGAAGGTAAACGTGTAGGTCTTATCACAAATCCTTCAGGAGTGGACAGTCATCTGAAAAGTACAATTGACATATTGAATGAAGCTCCGAATGTGAATCTTGTAGCTTTGTTCGGACCGGAACATGGTGTAAGAGGAGATGTTCACGCAGGTGATAAAGTAGATAATGCGAAAGACGAAAAAACAGGATTACCCGTTTTCTCTCTTTATGGGAAGACCCGTAAACCAACGGATGACATGCTCAAAGATATTGACGTCCTGGTATATGATATTCAGGATATCGGGTGTCGTTCGTTTACGTATATCAGCACATTAGGACTGGCTATGGAAGCAGCTGCTAAAAATGGCAAAGAAGTGATTGTTCTGGATCGTCCGAATCCGCTGGGTGGTCATAAAATCGAAGGAAATCTGGTTGAAGATGGTTTTGTGTCATTCGTTAGTCAGTTTAAAATCCCGTATTTGTATGGGCTGACTTGCGGAGAACTTGCAAATATGCTGAACGACGAAAAGATGCTCGAAGGGCAATGTAAACTTACAGTTGTTCCGATGAAAGGATGGAAGCGCTCCATGCTTTATTCTGAAACAGGATTACAATGGATTCCGGCTTCACCTCATATTCCTCACCCTCATTCAGCTTTTTTCTATCCGGTTTCGGGTATTGTGGGTGAACTTGGAGTGATTTCAATCGGTGTTGGTTATACAATTCCTTTCCAGATGTTTGCAACGGATTCTATTCCGGCAGATAAACTGGCAGATAATCTGAATAATCTGAACATTCCGGGTGTATTCTTCAGACCGATTCACCTGAAACCTTTCTACTCTGTAGGTAAAGGTGAAAAATATCAGGGTGTACAGGTTCATTTGATGGATTACGAAAAAGCTCCGCTTTCTGATATTCAATTCTATGTGATGCAGGAAATGTATAAAATGAATCCGAAACTTGACTTCTTCAATAAATGCGAAAAGAGCAGAAATAATATGTGGGATAAAGTTTCAGGTACAGATTATATACGTAAGGAGTTTGGCAAAAACTATCGTTTCGAAGATATCAAAGAATATTGGTATAAAGACAACGAATCCTTCAAAAATAAATCTCATAAATACTGGCTCTATAAATAAGTAAGTATTACTTAAGAACCGGTATTTATCCCGAATAAATTCACTAATACCATTTATTCTTATGAAACAACAACCGAAAAGACTTTTATCGCTGGATGTATTAAGAGGTATTACCATTGCCGGAATGATTATGGTAAATAATCCCGGGACATGGGGTACGATGTATGCACCGCTGAAACATGCTCAATGGGACGGGCTAACTCCGACAGATCTTGTTTTCCCGTTCTTTATGTTTATCATGGGGGTATCCACATTTTTATCTCTTTCGAAATTTAATTTTGAATTCTCTATGGACTTCTTTAAGAAGTTAGTAAAGAGAAGTATAATTATATTTTTAATCGGGCTGGCTATTGGATGGTTTTCTATCTTATGCTACTCTACATTTAACATAGGCGATACCTCTCAGACATTATGGGAGAGGTTTACATCCAGCGTTTTCCCTTATGACAGAATTCGGATATTAGGGGTCATGCAACGTTTAAGTTTATCTTATTTCTTTGCATCTCTGATAGTAGTGACAGTTCCTCTTAAACACATTGTGAAGGTGATTATCGGAATTTTAGTGTCCTATTTCTTTATCCTTTACTTTGGGAACGGATTCGTTTTGGGCGAAGATAATATTATCGCTGTCGTTGACAGAGCTGTTCTGGGAGTAAATCATATGTACAAAGAGACATTGCCTGATGGGGCCCGGATTCCTTTTGATCCGGAAGGATTACTAAGTACATTCCCATGTATAGCCCACGTATTAATAGGCTTTATGTGCGGGAAACTATTAAAAGATAATCCCGATATCAACCAAAAAGTTGAGAAACTTCTTTTGTGGGGAACAGTTATGGCTTTTGCCGGAATGCTATTGTCATACGGTTGTCCGGTTAATAAGAAAATATGGAGTCCTACTTATGTACTCGTTACTTGTGGATTTGCTTCACAATTCCTGGGTATACTAATCTGGATTATAGACATAAAAGGAAAAAATAAATGGTCTGTGTTTTTTGAGACTTTCGGAATCAATCCGCTGTTTATCTATGTAATGGGAGGTTTTCTTTCCATATTATTCGGAAGCATTCGTTTCCACTACGGCGATCAGATTGTAAGTATTAAAGGTTTTATCTTTAATGCACTACAGGCAATGACTCCGGATGTCTATCTGGCATCTTTCCTTTATTCGATTCTATTTGTATCGATAAACTGGTTAATAGGTTTGTATTTGTATAAACGTAAGATTTATATTAAGATCTAAGCTTATTCAAAACACGAAAATTAATTACTTATCACAAATAAGGTGTAAAGTCAGTATATATAAACGCGAAAAATTAATCTAAACTATGATTTTGATAGCAGACAGTGGTTCAACAAAGACTTCATGGGCATTGGTTGACCAGGGCGGCATGGTCTTTGAATATACTACATTAGGAATTAATCCATTTTTTCAGACTCATGAAGAAATTTATGAGGATGTAAATAAGAATCTTTATCCTAAAATAAAACAGATAACTGTTGACGAGATATACTTCTATGGTGCAGGCTGTGCGCTTCCCGATAAAAAAGAAATCGTAGCAGGAGTACTTCGTGAGTTTTATCCGCGTGCTACAATTTATGTAGAGAGTGACTTGTTAGGAGCAGCACGTTCACTTTGTAAAAAAACTCCGGGGATAGCTTGTATTTTAGGTACAGGTTCAAATTCTTGCTTTTATGACGGAACTTCTATTATTAAAAATGTATCTCCTCTTGGTTATATCCTCGGAGATGAAGGTAGTGGCGCAGTTCTGGGTAAATTATTTGTGGCGGATTGTTTGAAAAACCAGATGCCGGCAAGAATTGTAGATCGTTTCTATAAAAGATTCGAACTCACTCCGGCAATCATACTGGAGCGTGTTTATAAGAAACCTTTTCCGAACAGATTCCTGGCCAGTTTGTCAATTTTCTTAAGTGAAAACTTGTTCGAACAGGAAATTCAGGATCTTATATATCGCGGATTTATGGATTTCTTTAAACGAAATGTACAACAGTATGACTATGAAAATTATACTGTAAATATTGTTGGATCAATCGGATACCATTTTTCAGATATATTGAAAGAGGTAGCAGAGGAGTCAGGTATAACAATTGGAACAATTGAGAAAAGTCCTATGTGCGGACTTATTGAATATCATACAAAATAATTTTATTTATGGCTTTCGAAAAAATTACAGAATCATCATCTCTATATAATGATCTTGAAAAAATGTCTGTATCTGAGCTTCTTTATAATATTAATCAGGAAGATCAGAAAGTGGCATTGGCAGTAAAAGAAACTATTCCTCAGATTGAGAAACTGGTTACAGGTATTGTTGAACGAATGAAAAAAGGCGGACGTATCTTTTATCTGGGTGCCGGAACAAGCGGACGTCTGGGTGTGTTAGATGCTTCTGAGATTCCTCCGACATACGGTATGCCTAATACTTTAGTGATTGGCCTTATTGCAGGTGGAGACAAAGCATTACGTAATCCTATTGAGGCGGCAGAAGATAATCCCGAAAGATCGTGGGAAGAACTGGAAGCTCATGGTATTAATGAACTGGATACCGTTATTGGTATTGCAGCATCCGGTACAACTCCATACGTGATTGGCGCTCTTCAGAAAGCTCGTGAGAGAGGCATTCTTACGGCTGGTGTATCCTGTAATCCTGATTCTCCTGTATCTCTGGCTGCCGAGATCGCTATTGAACCTCTTGTTGGTCCTGAATTTGTTACAGGCAGCACGAGAATGAAGTCAGGTACTGCACAAAAATTGATTTGTAATATGATTACTACTTCTGCTATGATTCAACTTGGCAGAGTGAAAGGAAATAAAATGGTGAATATGCAACTGACGAATAAAAAGTTGGTTGACAGAGGTGCCAGAATGATTGTTGATGAGACTGGCCTGGAGTATGAACAAGCAAAAAATTTGTTGTTGCTTCATGGGTCGGTAAAAAAAGCAATTGACAGCTTAAGTAATAAATAATCAGAGTGGTTTTTCCTATGTAAGGGAGGGTGTTCGCAGAGAATACTCTCCCTTTTTTTTTGTATTAGTCTATGTGATTTTGAAATATATATATTATCCGGATGAAATATATATATCATTGGCATGAAATATATTTATTGTAACAATGATATACGTATATCGTGAGAAGCAAATACGGGAATAAATTTTTTTATATATGCATTTGCCGGAATTTATATACGTATATGTTAGTCGAAGCAAAGGAGGATTTACTTTTTATATACGGATGGTTTAGTTACGAAATAGGGTTGATTTACATTTCCGATGCGCATCGGAAATACAGCCCATGCGCATCGGATTATATTCGCATGCGCATGGGAATTACAACGCATGCGCATGCGATTTGTAAAGGATACGGATGAACGAACTAAACCTCTTATATACAGCAATTAATTACCGGCTTATTCTTACTAATATATCCGGTTAAGAAAGCAAGGATATACGGTTGTTATTGAAGTATCGGAGATTGATTATACACTGTTTATTAGCTACCGGCAAACGAAAGTTTGCTACTTGCAAAACTTATTTTGCTACTTGCTAATTCCAGTTTGCTACTTGCAAACGGGCCTGATCATGCAGTTGGAAATTTGCTTAAGAGAAATTCGAAATTCTCTTAAGAGAAAATGGATAATCACTTAAGAGAATCAGCGGAAGCTCTTAACTCTCTTCAAAAAACTATACACAGAGTTTTGAGTTTTGAATTGCAACCAATTGCAACCGTACAGCCAAAGGAAGTATAAGTGTCTGTTATATAGAGTTTTGACGGATATTGAAAAGGTTGCAATTGAGGTTGCAAATGGTTGCAATTGATGACAATTGGTTGCAATTGAATTTCTTGAATTGCAACCTGTATCATATTGTTTAACAGTGTATTATATCGGGTTGCAATTGGTTGCAATTGAAATCAGGAAAATTTGTGTGCAGATGTTTTCCCGATGAACCATTTGCATAAGAAATGTAATAGCGGAGACGCTTACCCTTTATTTTCTACACAGAGTTTTGAGTTTTGAATCGACACAATCAGCACTTTTAGATTAAATTGATGATTAACAGGTGTATAAGTGTGCTGATTCACTCCAAACGAATCAGCACTAAGAGCTTCAATCAGCACACCTATCAGCACACTTGTTATTAGTGTATGTGTTTGATTATTAGATATTAATGATGAAACAATGCTGATGGTGCTGATTGTGCTGATTGAAAATCAAACTTTATGTGCGTTATAAAAAATCCGGGATCAGCGGATAGATGTAATTTGTGAGAAAGTGTCTATAAACAACCACCTTCGGGGTTGTGGAGAGGGAGGGTGATCACTTTCCGGAGGTAGAAACAATCAAACTCCTTCGGAGGATTGTTTCTACCTCCGGAATTCTAAGTTTAATCCAAATGTTTTGGCAATTATCCTTAGTTAAATAATGTATATACAGCAGATAGCCTATATTGTTATTTTCAAGCTGTTAATTTGAAGTTTAAAGCTTCAACATAAGCCTTTTGTCTTCTTA
>JBOFKD010000311.1:0-12162 GCA_051657165.1 Bacteroidales bacterium
TTAACAGAAATGGGTAATCCGAAACTGCGTATGGAACATCGACGGAAACGATATTCATTGTTCATTGTTTTATTCTTTTACGCCGAAGGTGTAATTTGTCTGTAACCGCGTTTTGAATCCTGAATCGGAACGGATGAAGGATTCAAAGCGTGGCTCATTGCCAGCCTGGCACCACAACCCCGAAGGTGGTTGTTTGTGAAGTGACAGACCAAAACAGGAACTTCACTAACCGTATTTACCCGCCGATTACCTATAATGCACATAAAGTTTGATTTTCAATCAGCACAATCAGCACAATCAGCACATGTAGGATGTAATTAGCGTATAATCAAGTATATATGCTAATGATAAGTGTGCTGATTGGAACTCTGAGTGCTGATTGAACTAAGGTAAATCAGCACACCTATACACCTGTTAACCATCTATTTAATCTAAAAGTGCTGATTGTGTCGATTCAAACCACAAAACTCTGTGTATAAATAATGAATGAACGAATCCGAATTAAGTTTCTTATACTCGTAAAATCTTCCCGAAAACTCTCACTCCCTATTTTTACTGATTTCAATTGCAACCATTTGCAACCCGATGTAATTGACTATCACACAATGCTATACAGGTTGCAATACAAGAAATTCAATTGCAACCAATCGTCATCAATTGCAACCATTTGCAACCTCAATTGCAACCTATTTAAGCGTTTGTAAAACGCTATTAAACAATATATTACTTTCACTCAACCTCTACGGTTGCAATTGGTTGCAATTCAAACTGCAAAACTCTGTGTATAGTTTTTTTCAAGAGAGTTAAGAGCTTCCGCAGATTCTCTTAAGTGGTTTTCCATTTTCTCTTAAGAGAATTTCGAATTTCTCTTAAGCAAATTTCTAACTGCATGATTATGTTGGTTTGCAAGTAGCAAACTGAACTTTGCAAGTAGCAAAATAAGTTTTGCAAGTAGCAAACTTTCATTTGCCGGTAGCTGATAAATATTGTCTGATACAACTCCCTTCCTTCAACAACAACCCTATATTTCTTACTTTCATAACCGTATATATTCTCAAAAATAAACGGGCAATTAATTACTGAATATAAGAGATTTAGTTCATTCAACCGTATCCTTTAGAAATCCGGTCCGGAGCGGTTGAAATTCCGCCCCGGACCGGTTCTGATTCCGCTCCGGAGCGGATTGTATTCCGGTCCGGAGCGGAAATATAAATCAACCGTATATAAAAAATAATTTCTCCTTTGTTCGGGCTAACAGATACGTATATTAATTTGCGTTTATGTGAATATTACAAATAACAATAAGGGGCAAATTCCTCAACACCTATAAAAAGAAAGAGGATGTGACCTTTTGACACACCCTCTTTTACACATTATCTGTCTGATACACATATCCGGATCATTCTTCCAGTTTAAATTCCGTTCCGTCGATCACCGACTGGAGTAAATTCCTCAACTCCTCTTTATAGATTCCACCCTCGTGCAACTTCTTCCCGTTTTCATAGAAAGTCGGCACATAGTAGTAATCAAAGGTATCTGCCAGCTGAGGTTCAGCCAATTCATTAATCTTCTCCCACTCTATTCGCTTAAACGCATCATTCTCTGCTGTAAGTTCATTAATGTATTCAAATGCACGTTTGCAAAAAGGACACATAGGCTGATAAAAAACAGTTATCTTTTTCATAGCAAATCCATTTTAATATTTACGCAGCTAATATACTATTTTTTCTTTCGTCAGGATCACGTAAGAAATCGCAGAAAGCTGATAGTATAAAAACATACAAACTTATTTTACAAATAACAGTATACTCCTGCTAAAGTTCTGAATGCAGACAGGATGAACACTAATTATAGATCATAAAAAAATGGCCAGAAAGTTATTTGATAAACTTTGAATAAAATTATCAACTATGATGTCTATTCAGAATACTGAATCAAAGATATGGTTGTATCTCCCAATTCGGTTTTCTTCTTTATATGTTCTTTTAATTCGACAACAAAACTATTTCTTTCGAAATCGCCTCTTACCTGACTAAAATCTATATGTTTTGTATCCAGATCGCCATCCACGCCAAAACCTGTTCTATGAATCAGCGTAAACTCCTTCTGAGCATCAATAAATAATTCATTATCTAAATCAATAACACACTTAAGCCATTCTTTTATAAAACGTTTAATATCTCCCGGAGTCCAGTCTTTTATATGTTTTTTATATCTGCGTTCTAACATTTCGACAGCCCAAGTCCATTCAAATTCATAATAATTCTGGTGAATCTGCTCAAACATCTTCTGTATTTCTGTAAGATTGGCTTCTCCTCCTTCAATGTAATCAATCACTCTTTCGATTTCACTTTGCGGAGCTATTAATCCTGCCATATCCACCCAGTCACCTTTACCTATTTCATGTTTTGGTCTGAGACGACTTAAAAGATCACTTCTGGAGCGGATAGGCTCACCTCCGATTCTTGAGATAAGAGAATTACCCAGAAATTTAACAATCGCACTATTATAAAGAGAGAGTCCTTTCTCAAGAGCATTAGCTTTGATACGTGCGCTTTGATAAGAATAAAAATCAGATGTTTCTCCAACACAACTTTTTAGCGTCTTTAGTATCTGCTCTCCCTTTTCCATTTTCTGAATTGTATATGGACTTAAGAGATTAAAATTTATCTGATCAATTACTTTATCTCCGTTACGTTTATCTCTTTTCTGCCATTTCTTAGCATCACGGATTGTTCCGACACTTCTTAAGTTAGCAGCCGGAGTAAGGTAAGTTTTATTCTCTTTTTCTATGAGATACGAGAAAGGCAAATCAGAAGTATCAGCATGCTTATAATGTCTGCCCATCACAATAGAGAAGGCTCCGATACGTGCAGGCCAGAGCAGATAAGAATCACTGGATGTTTTAGAGCCACGCTCTACAATTCCCTGATGAAGAGGACCCAGTTTATACATATGGTTACTCTGATTGGATCCGCTCCCTGCGTTCATAAATGAGAAATAACCAGCAATAAGTAAGGTTGATTTATGGTGAGTTACAGTGTAAGGCCCCGCAAAAATAGAACAAGCTTCGCCATGCATACCAATACAGTTTGCAAAAAACACACTATTTTCTGCCGAATATTGTTTACCCAACTTACATCCTTGTCCAATAAAGCATTTATCAATAATCACATTCTCAGAAATATCAGCATCCGAAGATATAATAAAATCTTTTGCTATAACTCCTTCACCTATGACAGCAGGAGCATCTTTTTCACTGACAATAGTTCCATTCTGAAGATATTTAACACCATCCAACCGGGCATAGGGTCCTATTTTTGTTTCATAGATATCTCCGCAATTTATAATCCGGACATGTGGTGCAACAGAACCTCTTTCGGATTCATTTTCTGCTGAGTAATCATCAATAAGTTTAAATAAATTTTCAATAGCCAGCGGACGATGGCGGTATAAGGTAAGTATATATGCCAGATGAGATGACATATTCTCTACGATTGGGATTTCACGACCTCCTTGTTCGTTTAGTACTGCAACTTTAACTCCATTGCCGAACGTTGATTTCTTTCGGCAATTTATAGAATGACAATCTTTGATTACTACATTGTCTGAAATATCATAATTGCAGATACCGGATGTAATATTCTGGATAAGGACATTATTGCCTATCACACAATTATGAATAATGGAATTATAAATACCACAAGGCAATTTCAATCCTCCCTCAAAATGAATCAAATCTCTAAACTCTCCGATCACAACCTCTCCGGAGAAAGTTGCGTTTCGTATATTCTTTACAGATAAAATTTCAGCAGTCGTACGAATCTGACTCCAGTTATCAGAGCTACATCCCTGTTTTTCAAGAACTTTAATTTCATCTATTGATAATAATCTGGTCATATCAGCTCAGGTATTAAATATTTTGTGACAAATATAATATATATTTATACAAACAAATAAATTTCGATATAAATTTTCACTTATAAAACAACATTTTGACTATATCAACCCAAATAGAAATAGCGTATTAATACACAATATCACATTACGCTTGCAAAAAGAAACTAAATCATGGTTTTAAACAACTCACATATACTTATAATTTCACGAAGACATATAAATAATACGTAATTTATCGAATATTGAGACATCAAACGAAAACATCTCCCTGCTAAATAGAGTTAGATATGTACATTAAAATAAATCCTATACTTAAATTTAGAAATTATGAAAAAAGTACTTTTCTCAATAGCATTGCTATTATGCAGCTTTACTTTAGCTACAGCTCAGAACTGGAGTCAGAACAGAAATAATAATAACGGATACTATATGGGACCCGGTATGATGTGGAACGATGGATACGGACATGGCTATATGGGTCCGGGCATGATGTGGGGAAACTGGGGTAATAATGACTGGCACAAACAGACTCAGACAAAACTCGGATTGAATCAAAACCAGGTTTCACAATGGAATACGGTTACCCAAAACAGTCAGGCACAACAAAAAGTTGCCAATGATTCGATTGAATATTATGTAAATCAGATTCGTCGTTTGCAGAAAGACAGATCTGACAAGGTGCAGTCAGACCTTAACCAGATCAAACAAATACTTACGCCTGAACAGTATACTCAGTTACTACAAGAATTAGTAATACAAAAATAATCAGTTTTATAGTATTTATTTTCATTAATAAGGGAGTGAATATGCACATATTCACTCCCTCTCCTTTTACAAAAATCTCACAAAAAATAAAATACTCGTTATGTGTAATAAAATTCAAAAACCACCTAATACTTGTCTATCGGAATATTCAACCTTAAAAAATAATCTGAAAACGTGTTTGTATAGCATTCATTGTCGTGTTATCAAACCCTTTACGATCATCTACATGAGTATATGAATAATGCAGTCTCCAGATCATATATTTATTTAAGTAATAATTCAATGTTATTGATGCATCACTCTGACGCCCTCCGATAATACCGGCTCTGTGATCAGACAAATTCGTATAATTATATCCTAACACACACTCCAGAGTTCCCGGTTGAGGCGTAGCAATACCTGCATCCCACGAAGAATATTTATAGTCTTTACCAATAATAGCTCCTCTCAATAACACATAAGCACCACTTGCCTTAAAGTTTGGTTGAGCTTTTCGTTGAACATTTACATAAAAATACTGACTTTCGATACCAAAGCGCTTATATGCTGCGCATAACTCCGGTGTGAATTTATAGAGCATTTTAGCATCAACGATCTCAGCCTGTTGTGCAGTCACTTTTGCAATTCTGGATGGAAAGTTTGTTTTAAGAATAAATGTCTTGTGGTTATATTCAGCATTGCTATTATAGCGGGGTGTTTCAAATGCTCCGGAAATACCGACCTGAAATATTGCACCATCTTCTCTGAAAGGACGATAAACAAGACGGGACATCATACCATATCCCTGTTTTCCCGTTTCATTTGTCGTTTTCTTAATAGCCTCGTTTTCGACATGTACACTTAAAGTCCCGAAGAAGGCATCTTTGTTATGCATATACATGGCACCAATAAGACGAGAATTAAAGAAAGCTTCATTACTTTCAGGCTCCTCCATAGATATTTTCATAGATGAACTGGTACAACTTTGCAAACCGAACTGATGAACAAAATAGCCCATTCTTAACAAATTATTATCTCCGAACATTCTTTGAACAAAAATATCCTTTAATGATAATTTACCATAGGCAAAGCCTACATCTACTTTTGCTTTGTAAGCTCCGTAAGAAGCTTTTACACCTAACCGTGCATCTGGTATAGCTACACCACTTTTTAATTTATCATTATTTGAATTCAGCCAACCACCGTCAATTAAAATACGGCCTGTGGGATTTACTGTTAGTTTATTTTCTTGCGCATTTATCCCTCCAATCATTAAAAATGACATAATGATTGTTGCTACTGATTTATTCATAGGAAATATATAGATTTAGTTAAGGTAATATAGACTATTAATTATTCAAATTTCTGTTACTCTTATTTACTTTGCCTGCTTTCTGTAAACCTGCAAATTCTTTTTTAGCCTTATTAAGCTGATTTTGGAATGCTTCATTTGCATGCAAACGTGCTACAACTCCACTTGCAACCAGACGTGCTGCATCTACATCACTCTGGAAGTGATAACCACAGATCACACGACTTTGGCCCATTTGATAACCTCTCTGAAGTATTTCGTTTTGTCTGTCAGGATTTAACTCGGCAAGCACTAAAGCTGTTGCCCAGCCTATCGCTGTATGCCCTGAAGGGTAAGATCCGTTTGTTGATAATTCTTGTTGCTGCTCCGGATTACATGTAGCTTCCTGGTAAAAACTAAACGGACGGACTCTCATATAATGTTCTTTTGCATGGCGTGTAGCCAAATCACCTGCATCTTCACGCATATTAATAATCAATTTGTGAATCTCTGGTGTTTTTTCTTTACTGATTTCAATACCAAAAGCTTCAGAGAATGCCATAGGAACTCCGTTTCCACCTACACGGGCATCACTAACAGCCTGATCACCGCGTGGTGTCTCACGCTGCATTTTACCCCATTTATATTGTGCCTCGTCATTCAGAAACAAGATACTACCGGGAGCCGGAGGTGCTGGAAGCAATTCTAAACTGTTAGGAACCTCAGATATTTCTAAAAAGTAAAGATCCGGATTCGTTCTTTTGTCTTTAATTTTTGCGTCCTGAGCAAAAACACTGAAAGAAAATAAAGTACAAACTACTGCAATAAATAATGGTTTCGTTTTCATAAGTAAACTGTTTTATAGGTTTTAATAATTGAGTTGAAAAACAGTTGCAAATGTAGACGGCAAGGGTATTATAAAAAGTTGCATGTGTTTATTTGCCTATTTTTCACACATGCAACCTCTATTAATCTCCAAACACTAAACCATTATTAATCAATAAGTTTCAGTACATAATACACAAACACAATGTTCATCGGATCTTTTTCCATGTATAATTTGAAGAAATCTTCGTTGGATTTTATTTTATTATTGATCAGACGACTTATAACGGGATTTAAATTACCATATATACCCAGCATACCCGGAATCAATGAACGTTTCAGCCTTGGACTAACAATCAGAAGAGCTAATACTTTTGCTTGCTGATGATAATAGCTTGAGATCTTCAGCAAATCATTTATAATTACATGATCCGTTGTATTCAATAGCTTGTACATCGATACAATTAAATTCTCTAACCGGTCAACATAATCTTTCGTTTCACCGGCAATCAACAGATCCAGCTCTTTATCAAATTTCTTATTAATCAACTGATCATTCTGGACAATTACCTCATCGCGCTTTTTAATATAACTCTGAATACATTGATCGATTTCATCTTTATATCTGAGAAAATCTACACGAACACATATTTTATGAAGCACCCTGAGAAGATATAATCTCTCATCCGGTGATGTATAAGATCTGATTTCTATCAACTCATTATTTAAAAATTCAGAAACTTCATCTTGTTGTTTCCGGCTATTCAGAAATTGTCTGTGATTTTCAGCATATTCAAGTATAGTTATTAACGCTTTTTCCTCATATATCCTTTCAAATGAAGATTTAATAACAGCAAATGATTGTCTTATGTCATCAAGTGGTTTACGGGACATATCCTCATTAATCTTTTCTATGCCTTTCATTATAAGGGTTGTCACTCCATCGATCTCAGCACAACCATCCAATAATTCAGACATCACGCGAAGATCAACTTCCAGCTGATCAAATAAGCTCATCCATGTTTCGTTGAGCTCAATCTGACACTTTATCTGATCAATCTCATTTGACTTTAATATTCTTTCCGACTCCTCCTTCAGGAGCACACTCTCAAAAGCATTGTATTCTGTAAGCTGACCGATCTGAACTTCCAGCTTCTTTAATAAACGTAACGAAACCTCCCGGTTCAATTGAATAATCTCATCCGTAAGCTCATCCATCAGCTGATTTAAGTATTTACGATCACAGGCATCAATATTGATCTCATCAATAGATGCTTTTAATTTATTAATCTGTTGTTTTTCTTCTTCACTCGAGAGGTTATAATAGCCATAAAGCTCTTCTACACAATCCTGTAAATGAATAAGTTGTTTAAGCAAACGGTTTTTATTACGTCTTTTCCTTCTATAATGCCTAAAAATAGCATAACAGGCAAAGGTCAATACGAGCGTAATAATCAGAAATATATATTTGAGACTAAAAATAATATTAGGAAGGAAAGAAACCCAATAAGAGTTTGTCTCATCTCCGGGCAGAAAAGTCAATACTCCCATATTAGACCCAAGATAAACTCGGCCATTGTTCACAAAAGAAGCAGCCGGATTAAAGCATATATCAGTATAATAGTTAGCTTTTTCCCTGATCATCCCAGCCTTATCTATTTCAATACCACGAATACCCGAACCCAAAACTGTATAAAATAATGAATCAGAGACATAGAGCAGCTTATTGCATCCTCTTACAACCAAAGAATCTGCGGGCATATGCGTATATATGTCGTGATTAGTGAGCGTAATTAGTTTCGGATGATATTCATTTGTGATCAATATATCTTTAATAGAAGAATATTCTCCTGTGCCTTCAATATATTTAAAATCTGTTTTC
Organism: Bacteroidales bacterium; assembly: GCA_051657165.1. Lineage (GTDB taxonomy): Bacteria > Bacteroidota > Bacteroidia > Bacteroidales > UBA7332 > UBA7332. The sequence goes on from JBOFKD010000311.1 coordinate 8,643, forward strand.
TCTGTTTTATAAAACACACCACTATTAAGTGTTGACAGATAGAGCGTTCTGGAGTGTTCCGGCATATAAAAAGACGTTACATATCTACGTTCAAAATCAGGAATCATATTAGCAATCCCCGTGCCCGGATCTAATTCAAGTAGTCCATCCTGAACACCCAAATATAAAATAGAATTCAGGGCATCCTTCTTTAAATGCGCAGCCGTTATCTTATGCTCTGAGGCATAAATCGTCTTTGGTGACAAGAAAATCAAATTCTTCAGAAGGTAGTGAGAGACAGAAAGCATCTTTACTTCTTGCTCTGAATTATAGTAATACAGATGTTCTCCATCTGTTGCCATCCATATAATCTGTTCTTCTTTTGGAAAAGTAAATACGGGAACTGCTTTCTTTTCGTTTCCTCTCTGCAAGTATAAATCATTATCCGCAGTGAGATAATAAGTATGATTATTTGCTGCACAAGCATTTTTGATAAAGTCATTACTTTCAAACACTCCGGTATGTTTTGGTATGCGCCATAATGCATCCTCCATCAAAACAAGAATAAAATCATTGTGAGGATCTGTCAGAAAGATATTACGGCATTTATCCGATATTTTCTTACGCAGAGTGATAAATATAAAATCTTGAAGATTTTTTGAAATAAGCATATTATCTCTGTCTGCAAGATAATGCACACCTTCTGACTGATAATAGACTTTAGGAGAGAATTTTAAATCCGTTTTTCTGAGTAAATCACCTGACAAAGATAAAAGATACAAAGAGTTTCCTGATAAGGCATACAATGTATCCTGATAGAGAGACAGATGATTAATGGATAACTCCTTAAGCATCTCCGTACATGTATTATTTTTCGTATCAACAGTAATTATCCCATGTTCGGTAGCAGCATATAATTTGTGTTTTCGGTGACACAAAGAATTAATCACAAATGAGTGCTTATACTTGTCGGATAAATCCCCGGCCTGAGGATAAAGTAACTCAAGAGAATCGTTTTTATCCGATAAATGCAGCTTATATAAGCCCTGAGTTGTAGCCACAAATAAATAGTCATCCATACGAAGAATATCATATGGCGAATACTTATCACCCTTTACATCAATAGAATACGTAGATATTCTTTTAGGAATATTATCCTTCACAATCCACTTTTGTAAACCGGAATTACGCATACCTATCCAAAGGGTATCAGAGTCTGATGAGCTTAATACTTTATATATTCTTTCATCTCCTACATCAAATTCTTCGGAACTATTACCTTTCACCTTCCATATCCGTCCGGTCTCGCTGCCTACCCACACAGCGTCATGGCCACATGATGATATAGATGTGGTTTTTTCATCAAAATATAATTCAGTTTCGCCAAGTGTATTTGTCTCATTTTTTTCATCACATGATATCATAATCTGTACAGTGATAAAAATAGCCAGATATACAAAATAACACTTTACACTATCTGTTTTCATCTCTAGTATCTTTAGCATAGCTGGAATCTTTTAAGAAAAAGATCATATGGTCTTATTCTGGTATTCTAAGTAAATGTTCTGTATTATTTTAAGGGCGCCAATTTATGGCAAATATTTATACTGACAAAAAAAGGATTACAAACAATCCTTTATCTATTATTTTTTTGGAAATAATTTACAGAAAAGAACGTTCGAATCCTTAAGGGCTAACGCTTAAGCTTCAAAAAGCTCCGAAAATGAAAAAGATAGCGATTCATCCTGTTATTATCCGCCCACAATGAACCGACTACCAATAGCCGTTTGATAATCAACGAATAAGATCTATCAGATCTTTCACATAATCACTCTGAATAATGTCAGCATTTCTTTTTACAAAATCCTTATTTCCGGACGGAGACTTAGCGCCGAACAAAGCGACCATTATATTCATATCATGAAGCTGAGTAATTTGCTCAGCAGATATCTTCTCACCCGAAATAGTAATTCCCTGCACTCGATCATTCTTCAGATAATTTATTGCATCTTCAAAATCAGAGGCATAGTAAAAACGATATGCTGCCGGCATTTTTCTTCGCAACATTAACAAAAAGTCAGGATTACTACTCTCAATGTACACATGTCCCTGTAAATGATACTCTTTGATTAATTTACCAATAGCATCAATAAAATCCGAATAATATTGTTCCTCATTGTCCATACCGGGAGACAACTTACAGTCAAACGAAAATTTCAGTCCCGGATAAGCTGATAGTTTCTCCATCGTTTTATCCAGTCTGGCAAGTCTGAATTCCGAATTGGTTTGTTTATCATAAAAGCACTCGTTAAGCGTTTCTGACTCTTTATCCCGTATAGCACCGGTCATATTGGTTGCATCATCGAGTAATCCGTCATGAAAAGCATACAGCACATTATCACGTGAAAGCTGCACATCTATTTCAGTTCCATCCGCACCCAGACGAATACAGTTCATTATACTCTCAAACGAGTTCATCGGATATCGGTGAAAGAATCCCATTCCTCCATGCCCCATCACAATAATATTATCATGCACATTATCCACTTTAAAATCCATCTCACTACTACAAGCCCCAAGCATGCAGATAGTTGTTAACAGAATCGTCCGTCTTAATATTGTTTTTATCATTTTATCCTGCGTTAAAAGCTATAACCAACTGAAACTGAAAGCCAGTTTTTGAATCCTCCCTCTTCGCTATACTTTCTGTATACCGGAATTATTGGAGTATATGCAGCTCTGAACATAAATCCGCCGCCCGGTTTTTGATAACGATAACCTAAGGTAAGTCCTAAATTTATATTTAATCCTCTTTCAGGATCATAATCCGAATTAGCCCGGACCACTGAAGCAAACGTACTGCCTAGTCCAAACTCAACATGATGCGTCCTTCCGTAAAATGCATTTACTGATACAGGAAATGACCAGTCTGGATTAAATGTTCCTGTAAAATCTTTCAAGTGATTAGCAGACACACCTGCACTAACTCCTAAATTCAAACGATTCATCGAATAAAGAATACGCTCATAATTTAAGCTATACCATCCTCCTATCCCCATAATATCAAGATAGACAGCATTTTTAGCATTCTTATCATTCTGGTTTTCGGCAAAAGCACCCGGAAGAATAAAAAATACAGCAAAGCAAAACAGAAGTAAACGTTTGTGGTTAAATATCATAGACAGTAAAATATAGTTAAGTCACTAATAAAGAAGACAAAAAGAGATTACATACCCCCTAAAGGATACATAATCTCTTTTCAATATATTTTTAGTGAGTAGTCTGAGCTTATCTGCGCTCAAGCAATACCACATTCTCAACATGATGTGTATGAGGAAACATATCAACCGGTCTCACTCGGGTCACTTTGTAATCGCAGTCAAGCAATCCAAGGTCACGAGCCTGAGTAGCCGAGTTACAACTTACATAAACAATACGTTTAGGTGCCGCAAACAAAATCGCTTTAATTACATCGTCATGCATTCCTGCACGCGGAGGATCCGTAATGATTACATCCGGCTTACCATGCTCTTCGATAAAT
>JBOFKD010000312.1:0-1598 GCA_051657165.1 Bacteroidales bacterium
CCTGGTCCCAAACCAGGTGCGCTAACCGGACTGCGCTACACCCCGAGTAATGCTCTCGTTTCTTGATTGCGATGCAAAGTAAGTGCTTTCTTCAGAAATGTGCAAATTTTAGAAGCACTTTTTTTCAAAAAAAACCTCACTTTTTTTTTACACGCTATTTGTCAGACACTTATAAACATACAGAAATGCTATGAATTCTTCATCCGCATATTCATTATCAGAAAAGAGAAGGAGTGTTCAATATAATCTCTGTAGTCAAGGTTAGACTGATCCTCAATACATGCATGCGGCGAATACAGGATTATTGGATCCTTTCCTTGCGTACGCATCTGCATCTTTGCAACAAGTTTATATGAATGTGATGGAGGAATCTCTGTTTGTTCTAACGTTGACAACACCAAAACCGGAGGATATTTCCCATTTCTCTTTATATTATGATAAGGCGACAAACTCATCATTGTCTGAAAATCTTCCGCCGAATCAATCGTAAACAACTTATTGTCCTGAAAAAGCAGCCTTCCGGTCTGATTGTATTTAATCAGGTCAAACAATCCGTCAATTAAAATCAACCTTGCGTCCAGGTCGGGCCATCTGTTCATTAATGCCATTGCTGCCGTTGCTCCATATTCACGTCCGAGAATTGCTATTTTATCCTCTGTCGTAAATTGTTCTTTTATTAAAGCACGGACAACTGATTCCAAATCATCTATTCGATCATTCAATGATATCGTTTTGTACGTATCGGCAAAACTACGCTGTACAAAAACAAAGCCGTAGTCCATATATAATATTCTCATAAAATTGAACTGATCCAGATACGAGCTTTCTGCATTCAGGTAAGAGGTCAGAAACAGAGGATTCGATGAATCCTTTTTGACGCCTTTTTTATAAGAAACTGTCAAATTAATATTTTCCCCTGTTTTCCCTTTTACCGTTAAATATTCTACTTTATATTGATCCGGATCGTAAGGCAAATCATTAATAGCACCTATAAGATGTGTTTTTCCGGAAGAATTTAAATCCATGGAATAAAGAAACCGAGGATGTACCGGATTCTCTCTTTGAAAATAAAGATTAGAACACTCTTTGTTAGTTATAAACGTATGAAAATCACTATCCCGAATAGGCACCTCCTTCAATTTCTTCGTGCTTTTCTCAATTGCATAAGCTCTGTTACTTCTGAAGTCCTGAAAATAAGTCAGAACATGTGTCTTTGTCAAAGCGAATCCTGCAATCGGCATCCAGTGCCTATAAATCAACGTATCGACCCGCCCCGAATTCAGATCCATACCAAGCAGCTCCCCGTATCGCTTATGATTCCGGGAGATGAGATATGCATTTGCCGTATCTGCATCACATAAACGAATATCGATCGAATCAGGCATAGGTATCTTGTTGATAAGCTTCGGTAATCTGTCTTCTATATTGATCTGATACAATTTAAAATAATTCCTGTCCATACGTGTATATTTACCCAAAAAGGCTGAATTCGATGATTTATCGTAACATAAATCTATCAAAGCACTAATATCATCCACATCATTCTCATACAGAGCATCCGATTTTTGTGTTTCCACATCTAAAAGCATGACTCTGTT
>JBOFKD010000313.1:0-4545 GCA_051657165.1 Bacteroidales bacterium
TACGAAAGTCGTACCTCGTTTAGGTGGTGTAAGCTTTTTTCCTGCACTAACCTTTTCTTTTGCATTTGTAATAGGTGTACGTATTTTGTTGGGTTATGATATAAGTCCGCTTTTCTCTCACTCGCTATTATTGGATGGTGTTTTCTTTCTCTGTGGATTAATGATTATGTTCACAGTTGGCGTAGCAGATGATTTGGTAGGAGTTAGTTTTCGAAAGAAATTTGTAGCCCAGATTATTGCTTCTGTTTTACTGATTGTAGGAGGGGTTTATGTAAATAGCTTTCATGGCGTATTTGGTTTGATGAATATGCCGGGGATACTGGGATATCTGATCACTGTCGCTTTAGTGGTGCTGGTAATTAATTCTATTAATTTGATTGACGGAGTGGATGGATTGGCTTCAGGTCTTTCCAGTATTGCATTGTTTTATTTAGCCATGTGGTTTTCTATTCATGGTATCTATGCATACGGAATGATTGCGGCAGCGATGCTAGGGGCAGTGATACCTTTCTTTATATTCAATGTATTCGGAGGTAAGCATAAGCTGTTTATGGGTGATACGGGATCATTGATTATTGGTTATGTGATTGCTTTTCTATGTGCAAAGTTTTGTATGCTTAATGTTCCCGGTTCTGATTTTACCTACGGAATTAATGGTGCACCGGTATTAGTTTTATCTATTCTGTTTGTGCCTATTTTCGATTTGATCCGTGTCTTTGCTTATCGGATTCATCAGGGAAGATCTCCTTTCCTGCCTGATCGGAATCATATTCATCATCTGTTTCTGGATTTAGGCTTTTCGCATAAGAAAACAATGGTTTCCTTAATCGCTTTTGCGTTTGCTTTTGCAATGGTTAATTTTGCTGTGATTGAATATACAGGTCCTACTGTCTTATTAGTGGTAGACTTTCTGATAGGGATTTTTCTTTTCCGTGTTTTGCGTTACAGGCATAAACAGCGGATTCAGAATTTTTTTAATAAGGGGGTAGGGGACTCGATAATAAGTGATCAGGTGAAATAATCAGATATTTTACAAAGAAGAGGCTGTCTGACAAGTTTATAAGCAATAATTAGAATGTATATTCTGTAAGTGATCGTCAGGCACGTAGTGTCAAAGCAGTACGGCATCATAAAATGTCATTCAATGCTTTATAATGATCATTCTAGAGGAGGATCTGTGTATCTTCCCGTTTCCCGAAGCCATGGTGACCCGCGGATGGGTCTCGTTATAACTCCCGAGTTACTGCATCGGAGCCAGATTCCTACATAAAACCAAATATTTATAATAAAAGTCCCATTTTAGACCGACATACTCAGGTCTAAAATGGGACTTTTATTTTGTAGCTATAAACTGTAACTTCGACTTACTTGATCTCGACTTGTCAAATAGACTCTTTTATATATTATAATAATTTGAAATAATTTATACATTGGCCAGGTTATAAAATTTTTACTCAAAAAAGAAGATCTTTTGTCTTATTGAACAAGTCAGTGAGAGCTGAAGCAAGAGTGAGTCTGATAAGCTATTTAGATGTATACAATTTAAAATGAAATGAATAATAGATCGCTTAATTCAGTTTTTGAAGTAAATAAAACAACGAAGAAACTAAATCGAACCGAAATTAGTTTGTAAAAATAAACGCTTATTTAAATTTATGTGTTACATAAATAGTAGTTTAATCATGGATATTATTATCTTTGTGTCTTAATGATAAAAAAAGATTTAAACAGCTTAGATTATAGTACACAGGGGGTATTGATAATTAAGTTATCGTTATTTATTTAATATGAGTTTTATAATGAGAATTAACCATTATTTCTTCAAGCTTTGTCTTTTCTTCTGCCTTTTATCAGCTTGTACAGCGCATAAGCAAATTGGGTATTTAAAAGGTGTAGATACATTAACAAGCGAACAATCAGATGCAGTATCTGCTGCAAAACAATTAAAGTTTATGCCCGGTGATATGCTGACCATTGTGGTGAATACAACTGATCCAAATGCTTCTAAGGTTTTTAATTTGGTTTTACCCCGACGTTATAAAGGTCAGGATGAGACAATCATTAACGGTCAGGAAGCCCTGCAAACCTATTTGGTTTCAAAAGAGGGAACGATTGATTTTCCCGTTTTAGGAAGGTTGCATGTCGGAGGAAAAACGAAAGAAGAAGTAGAGCAGCTGATCAGAGAAAAAATATATCCACAATACATTACGGAAGAGCCTATCATTACAATTCGTCTAACGAACTTTCGGGTTTCGGTAATGGGAGAAGTCACACGTCCGGGAATGCTTACTTTCGAAAATGAACAGGCAAATATTCTGGAAGCACTAACGATGGCAGGCGATCTGACTATTTTTGGTCGTCGTGATAATGTGCTTTTGATTCGTCAGGACGGCAATGGTAAGAAAATGGTATATCGCATTAATTTACAAGATAAAAACCTGTTGTTCGGAGACGCCTATCAATTACAACAAAATGATGTGATTTATATAGAGCCGAATAAGTCGAAAGCAAATACAAGTCGTATAACACAGAACGAAACAATCTGGCTTTCTGTTTTCGGTTCATTATTAAGTGTAGCAACATTATTGGTAACGATATTAAAATAAAAGACAAAGATGAATCAAAAAAACTTCATAGAACAACCCCCTCAAGTTGAAGAGGAAGAAGTCAATCTGGTAGAGATATTAATGAAATATCTGCACTATTGGAAGTGGTTTGTGGTTTCGGTTATCGTATTTGTTGCCGTAGGTTTTTTATATCTTCAGACACAAAATAAGATTTATCAGATTGATGCAACGATTCTTTTGAATGATGAAAAGGGCAAAGGACGGGCAGATATGGCAGCCTTGCAGGAGATGGGTATTCTGACAGGAGCAAGTGCTAATGTTGATAATGAAATAGAGGTGATGCGTTCTAAAGACCTTATGTTAGGTGTCGTCAAAGATTTGGGTATATATACCTCAGTTTATGAAAAACAGCGTTTACGCAAAATAAACCTGTATAAGCATACTCCTGTACAGCCGGTTGTTTCTTCTGAGTTACTGGATCGGTTACGTAAGCCGGTTGAGTTTGTGTTGATTAAAGACAATGAAAATTTTCAGGTAAAGGGGCATTTGGGTGATGATGAATTTACACACTCTTTTTCTGCTTTTCCTTATGATATAATCTTGCCGATAGGTAAAATTACACTGACAGAGACCTCTTTTTTTGCGGGTTCCGACTGGGAGGAACTGACTGTTATTATACGTAATCCAATGCAAGTTGCTTCGGAGCTATCCAAGGAAGTTTCTTTTCAGTTAGCTCAAAAAAATGGCTCTGTTATACGTGTTTCGATGCGCAATGATAATATCTATTTAGGAGAGGATATCGTCAATAAAGTGGTGGAGTACTATAATAAAGAGACGATGAATGCGAAAAATGAAACAGCTTTGAGTACAGAGCGGTTTATTAATGAGCGTCTGTTGTCGTTACAAGATGAGTTAAAAGCAGTTGAAAAGGATGTAGAAGGTTATAAGAAGAATAATAAACTCACGGATATTACGGCTGAATCCGGTTTGTTTATACAGCAAACGGGTGAAGTCGATAAACAAAGTGCAGATATTGAAACACAGTTAAATGTATTGAGTTATATTGACGAATTTGTCAACAAGAAAGATAACCGGTATCGTATTGTTCCGAATATCGGCATATCTGATCCCGGTTTGTTGAAAATTATAGACGAATACAATGGAAAGATTTTGTTACGTGAGCGAACACTCCGTACTACATCTGAGAGCAATCCGACAGTGGTAGCTATGAATGGTGACATCGACACGATGCGTGCTAACATTCTGGGTGGAATTGATGTTGTACGTCGTTCATTAACGATCACCCGGAATGAGATAAAAAAGAAAGAAGCTGAAATAAATAGTCGCATACGCGAGGTCCCTCGTCAGGAAAGAGAGTTAACAGAAATTACACGTCAGCAACAGATTAAATCGGCGCTGTATATGTTTCTTCTGGAAAAGCGTGAAGAGAATTCTTTGAGTATGACAATGACAGTTGCAATGGCCCGATTGATTGAAAAACCATATTGCAATGGTATTCCGGTTGCTCCCCGGGGCATGGTGATTATGCTAGCTTCTTTTTTACTCGGACTGATTGTACCTGTTGCAGTAATATTCGTAAAGGAACTGTTTAATGTGACAGTCACAGATCGTCACGATGTGGAATCACATACGTCGTTACCTATTGTAGGGGAATTGTGCCACGAAAATATACAAGGCCGCGCGATTGTCGTAAAGGCCGACAGTACAAGTGTAAGTAATGAGCACTTTCGGGCTGTGCGCAATAATATCCAGTTTATAACCGGGACAGGTGATAAGAAAGTCATTACTTTCACATCAAGTATTCCGGGAGAAGGTAAGACATTCGCCTCTACCAATGTAGCAGCTACTTTTGCAATGACTAACCGAAAGGTAATTGTTATCGGACTGGATTTACGTAACCCACAGTTGGCGAAAGTTTTTGGTCTGGAAAATAAAGGAATAACCAATTATCTGTCTG
>JBOFKD010000314.1:0-28323 GCA_051657165.1 Bacteroidales bacterium
CAATAACAGAAGCACTAATGCTTGTGCAGAATCCTTCAATGCAAAAATTAAAGCTTTCAGAGCTGATTTTAGAGGAGTCCGGGATATAAAATTCTTCTTATTTAGATTATGCAAAATTTATGCGTAATCCAATCTGACGTTTAACATTCCCACAACTTTTTGACTTGATCCTGAAAAAGGCGTATGACTTATCGATAAAGCTTACCGAAATATTCAATAGAAAAATAAAACCTGAGGAGGCAAGATTGTCTCTTGCCAGATGGTACAATGAAGTTGAAGAGTTTGGCGATAACAATCTTAATAGAATACTTGATACTTTTGAAAATCACAATATCACAATCATTAATTATTTTGAAGAAAGACTGACTAATGCATCAGCTGAGTCGTTCAACGCCAAAATTAAGGCTTTGAGATCTCAGTTTAGAGGTGTTAGTGATATTAAATTCTTCATGTATAGACTTACTAAATTGTATGCGTAATATCAATCCCCACCAACCGATTTTATCCGCTGATCCGAGAATGACTAAAACGGATCAGCTGATCCCTTGAATATTTTAGTATAACGCAAAAAAAAAGGAACACGTTAGTGTTCCTTTTTTTATCAAGAGTGGGCCCAATAGGATTCGAACCTATGACCCCCTGCTTGTAAGGCAGGTGCTCTGAACCAGCTGAGCTATGAGCCCTTGATTTGTTGTTTTTTTTTCGTGGGTCCAATAGGATTCGAACCTATGACCCCCTGCTTGTAAGGCAGGTGCTCTGAACCAGCTGAGCTATGAACCCGAAAATTTGTGATATTTAGAGTGGGCCCAATAGGATTCGAACCTATGACCCCCTGCTTGTAAGGCAGGTGCTCTGAACCAGCTGAGCTATGAGCCCTAAATATCATTTGAAAAGCATTTATTTTAGAAGAATATTAGAGTGGGCCCAATAGGATTCGAACCTATGACCCCCTGCTTGTAAGGCAGGTGCTCTGAACCAGCTGAGCTATGAGCCCTAAATATTCATTCGAAAACATGTTTTGTTTCTCAAATGCGTTGCAAAGATATGGCTCTTTTTTGAAACCTCCAAATTTTAGCTATACTTTTTTTCTGAACTTTCTTCTGAACTTTCAGTAAGATCGGTTTAACTTGTTTAGTGGTAAGGATGTAGTCGAGCTACTTTTTTTTTGTTTTAATGTTAATATAATTGCAGATCGACACTTTCCGGTACATATCTTTCGAGAAGTGCAGCGAACTGATCCGGCTTAATATCGAGTGCAGAAAGAGTAAATTCAGTCATTCCCCGTTTCGACTCTTTGTAAAAAATGCGAAAGTGGTAGGAGTAGGGTGATAAATCAGAGGCGTACTCGACACGAAATGAATCTATACTTTCCCAGTGCATACCTCCCCATCCCCGAAAATCTATTCCCTGATCATTTATGCGTATTACAGCCTTAGAAACAGCATTGCGGCTCCAGTCCCAAAGATATAGTCCGAGAAAGACTAAAAAGAAAAGCAGTCCCTGACGAATTTTTCCTGTAATAAAGCGGGTAGCTGCAATGAACAGAATAAAATAGTTGAAGAATCCTACAACGCCGTTTCTGGCTCTTTTGCGCTGATGAATAGTTGTTCCGTTAAATCGTTTGTTGGTTATGTATTTTTTTAATTCAGCCATTGTTTTGAGTTATTTTTTTTAGTTCCGGGAGTAATTGATCCAGGAGTGTGGTCAGATCGTCAGAATGATTGTTCAGATACTGCATAGCAAGTGGTATATCTACGGATAAACCTCTGTAAGATTTCATGATTTCCAGAGATTCGCGGATTCCATCCTGTGTTTTGTATTTAACAAGTCTTCCGGATATTACAAAATGCCAGGCAAAGCGTTTGAATCTCGGCGGTAAATTAGCATAGCTGTATAAAAGATACAGATTGAACCGGAATGCAAAGTAACGCAGCGATAGTCCTGTATAACGTTTAAAATTTGATGCCAGGATATAATCCAGGAAAATATCTAAAATAACAGCCGAAAATTTACCCAGAACCGGACGCATATGCGCCAGTTGCGCTGATATTAGCGGATGAGTGTCTGTGAAGCTGTCAATTTCCCGGTGTCTGAGAATCCCCCGGCTTATTTCAGATGGGTAGGTATTGTATTTATTTCCTTTTACGCCGTCTGCAATAAACCCTCCTAACTGAACAGGTAATGAGTTGCCGGAGAGGTATATATGTGCTAAATAATTCATTGTATGATTGTTGCTATGTACAAATATAATAAAAGCTCTCTGTTTGCTGTCTCTGCACTATGTCAGAGTTGTTTTAAATATTCTTTTTTAACAAACATATCTTAAACAAAGGGTTTGGGGAATTCGTTCTTTAAACGGCTAAAGGTAAGTGATATGCGTAAATATATTTGGACGATATTGTTAATGACTGTTCTACCGGGATATGCTCAAAACCGGGATATGTCAGATACTATATGCCGGAATCTTTCTGGCAAAGAGTATTATGCAATATATCCGGTAAGAAAAAATCCCTGGGCAGCAGCGCTTCAGGTTGCCGGTCTGGATGGTTTATCATGGAGCGTTTCTAAATATTTGGCAAAGAAGCCATTTGCGGATATTAGCCTGGCTACGATTAAGAGAAATATGGATACCGGATTTGTGTGGGATGTGGATGAATTTCCTACTAATATGGTAGCTCACCCATATCAGGGAGGTTTGAATTTTGCTACATCGCGGGCATGGGGTATGAGTTATTTAGAGTCATTCCCGTATTCGTTTGCAGGGAGTTTTGTATGGGAAATGTTTCTCGAAAATGAGCCACCTTCAATCAATGATCTTATAACAACTTCGATAGGCGGGATGGCTTATGGAGAAGTGATGCACAGGATTAGCTCAGGGATATTAAATAATCAGGCAAGAGGCTGGAACCGGGCAGCCCGTGAATTGAGTGCATTTGTAATAAATCCGATGCGTGGGGTTCAGCGTTTGGTAACCGGTGATATGTGGAGGCATGGTTTTTCTTCTTATGCTGATGAGACCGGAGGTACTCCTGTTTCTTTCTCGCTGGGTTTAGGATGGCGCTCGTTAATGATTCCCCGATTGCCGGATTCAGGTAATATGTATCTGACATTGAATTATATCTATAATAATCCGTTTGAGGTTGATGGTCGTACTCCATTTGAATATTTTGAATTGTACGGCGATCTGAATATCGGTAATAAGCAGCCATTTCTGGGGGATATCCGCATTACCGGACTATTGTTTGGTGAAACATTCGGTTTTAGAAGGAGTGAGATGCTGATAGGGCTTTTTCAGCAATATAGTTTTCATGATTCAAATGCAATAAATGATAAGGAAACGGGGAAACCTGTTGTTCCGTACAGAATATCTGAGACCGCGGCTTTTGGTCCGGGTGCAATCTGTAGAATCACTTTCCCTGATAATCTGATGCTTGAATGCAAAGGTTTTGTTACCGGGATTATGTTAGGTGGCTACTATACAGATTATTTTCGTTTCGGGAAAAGGGATTATAACTTTGGAAGCGGATTTAGTTACAGGGCTTCTGTCGGATTATCGATAGGGGACAGATTAAAGGTCTCCGGCGAAACACAGGGGTATAAGCTTTATACTGTTGATGGTTACAGGCAGAAAAACTATCAGGAATCTGATGAGTTATATCTGAATTCAGCGGGTGATAAAGGAAGCGGATTTATAACGATGAATCGTATTGATGCGAAAGTCAGAATTGTGGACGAGTTGAGATTCGGGGCTAAAATTAATTGGATTATGAGATATAACCGGTATAAAGAAATACCGGAAAAGCTAACGTCGTCAGCGCGAATGAAAAGCAATGATGTGCGTTTTTATGTTGAATATACTTTTTAGCAAAGAATGAGAAAGGGAGACGCTTGAGCGCCTCCCTTTTTAACAACCAAACATCTAATCCATTATTTAACCACAATCTCTTTCAGTGCACCACTCTTACCATTAGAGAGTATATTTATGTATTTTATGAGTCCCGGTCTGTCTATTGTAATTGTTCCTTCTGCTTTTTTTGATGAATTGTCAGGATCTGATCCATCTGTTGTGTAATAAATATTCATTCCTTCATTTGGATTGAATGGAATGATAGCTGTCCCGTTTTCAATGGAAATTGTATCCGGTAAAGTTGGTGATACCACAAAGTAATTTACGTTCAGAGCATCCAGTCTGGGGTAAAAGCCAAGAACGCGTCTTTCGAAGTCGCGATAATCCCGTTTGTTCTGCTGACTCCAGCCCATTTCTGCAATAGCTGCCATACGGGGCAAAGCCATATAAAATACTTTGTCTTCACTTTGTAAATATTCGGTCCAGATATTTCCCTGGCATCCCAGTACATACTTTTCATCTTCTTTGGTAAGTGCATCCGGCACAGGATTGTAAGAGTATACTCTTTCCAGATTCAGATATCCGCCAATAGCAAGAGGCTGTGTGCTTTCTGGTTTTTCCTGATAATAATCCAGGTACACATGAGTGGAAGGAGTCATGATTACATGATGTTTTTGTTTCGCCGCTTCAATCCCGCCTTTGTCTCCGGTCCAGCTCATAAGGGTGGCATTAGGAGATATCCCTCCTTCCAGAATCTCTTCCCAGCCAATCATCTTTTTACCTTTGGTGGTTAGAAAGTTATCAACCTGATGCATAAAATAACTCTGAAGTTCGTGCTCATCTTTCAGTCCTTCTGATTTGATTTTAGCCTGACATACATCACAGCCTTTCCATCTTATTTTCGGGCACTCATCACCTCCGACATGGATGTATTCACTTGGGAATAAATCAGAGATTTCATCAAGTACTCCGCGCATAAATTCATATACTTTATCATTCCCGGCACAGAAAACATCGTTGTATATACCCCAGCGCATACCTACATCATAAGGTCCGGCATCTTTACATCCCAGTTCTTCATAAGCGGTAAGTGCAGCCAGCGCATGACCCGGAAACTCAATTTCCGGAATGACGCGTACTCCACGGGAAGCCGCATAAGCTATTACTTCCTTCGCATCATCCTGGGTATAGTATCCTCCATAAGGAGTTCCGTCATATTTGAATGGTGTTTTATATCTTCCGACTAAAGTTTGTGTACGTTGTGATCCGACCTCAGTAAGTTTGGGGTATTTCTTAATCTCAATGCGCCATCCCTGATCGTCAGTCAGATGCCAGTGGAACTGATTGAGTTTGTACATAGCCAGGACATCGATGAATTTTTTAATAAATGATACAGGAAAGAAATGACGTGCTACATCAAGGTGTATGCCGCGATATGGGAATCGTGGGAAGTCATAAACAGACGCATGTCTGACTTTCAGATCATTTATGCTTATATTTCCTTCAACAGAAGCAGGCATCAGCTGAAGTAATGTCTGTACTCCGTAAAAAGCACCCGAAAGATTGGGTGAGGAGATTTTAACACCTCCATTGTTTACCGTTAACCGGTATGATTCGTCCGGCACATTAAGGGGATTACTTTTTGAGAAAAAGATAGCTCCTTTATTGTCAGTGCCGGATGAAACAGTGAATTTTCCTGAAGTGGCCTGGTTTAATTGATCGGCAAGAAGTTGAGCAGCGGGGCGTAACGTCTCGTCGGAGATAATGATGGGTGTTTTTTCGGATATTTTAAATTCGTCGGACTTAAATTCAGCCTGATATGGCAATGGTAAAATCATATTTCTTTTATCCGTTGCATTCAGCTTAACTCCGGTGATAATTAAAAGAAAAAGAATAATCAGAATTTTTTTTGACTTCATGATTTCGAGCTTAGATTTTAAAAGTTCATTTTTGCGTTCTGTTATTAAGACGTTTATGTGTGAGCTGAAACGACAAAAAAAATGATTTTTTTATCTGAATATGATGAAATTAATTTTTTTGCATATCCTGAGAGGGTATTTCTAATCAAATTGATTTATTTTTGTCACTAGTGGAAATATATCATTGACATTAATCAATCTTTATAATATGAACAGAAAGGAAACTACGGGGAAATACAAAGTATTATTTGTTTGTTTAGGTAATATTTGCCGTTCTCCGACAGCTGAAGGTGTTATGAAACATTATGTTGAAAACTCAGGCCTTGCTGAATACATAGAGATTGACTCAGCGGGAACTTATGGCGGGCATGCCGGCGAATTGCCTGATCACAGGATGAGACAGCATGCATCTGAAAGAGGCTATAACCTTACGAGCCGCTCAAGACAGGTGAGGACATCTGACTTTGAAGACTTTGATCTGATTATAGCAATGGATGATAAGAATTATCAAAACCTCAGAGATATGGCTCCTGACCTGGAGTCACAGGCAAAGATTCATAGAATGACGGAGTATGGAGATCAGACTAAATATGATTATGTTCCGGATCCGTATTATGGTGGTGCAGATGGTTTTGAACTGGTGCTGGATCTTCTTGAAGATACTTGTAACGGATTGTTGAATGACATAAAAAAAAGAATATAATATGATGAAGGTGAAGATTATAAACAAATCAAAACATGAATTGCCGGATTATGCTACTGCTCATGCTGCCGGAATGGATATCAGAGCTAATCTTTCGGAAGCTGTAACACTGAATCCAATGGAGCGTATATTGATACCTACAGGCCTGTATCTGGAATTGCCTGCGGGATTTGAGGCTCAGATTCGTCCAAGAAGCGGTCTGGCTTTAAAAAAAGGTATTACTGTTTTGAATTCACCGGGGACAATTGATGCTGATTATCGCGGAGAGGTAGGTATTATCCTGATTAACTTATCAAAGGATTCGTTTGTTATAGAAGATGGAGAGCGTATTTGTCAGATGGTAATCGCTGCTCACGAGCAAGTTCAGTGGATTGAAGTGGAAGAACTGGGCGAAACGGATCGCGGGGATGGCGGTTTTGGCCATACAGGAAAAAAATAATTCGAATGAATAACAGATAAGTCCTTCGCATAGAGTGGACTTATCTGTCAACCTTTAAAAGATATTTATGAAGAAAGTATATATTCACCTGTTATTCATACTCATTTGTTGCGTAGCTGCTATCAGCTGTTCGACCAATCGGAAATCTCAGAAAGTACAGACACAAAGATCTTCTTATGCTCCTTATCTGTCAGAATCAGATCAGCGTAAGGCAGATTATTATTTCGATGAAGGATTGCGTTTGAAAGCAACAGGTCAGCATGATGCTGCATTTGATGCTTTTTCAAGAGCTGCGGCAATTGATACGGTGAATGCTGCTTCTTTGTATTCTCTTTCTAATTATTATCTGAGTCTGAGAAATCCGATAAAAGCGTTGAATCTCCTGCAGAAAGCAATCTTAATAGAACCGGATAATTATTGGTACTTATATGCTGTAGCTAATCTCGCTCAGCAATTAAATATGAATGAAGAATCGATTGAGTATTATAAGAAACTGATCGCAACCAATCCAAATAAACCGGAACTTATTTTTTCGCTATCGGAAGTTTACACTCAGTTGGGTAATATTGATGAGGCCATACAGACATTGGATAGCCTCGAGGAAAAAGTGGGTATTAATGAGGTTGTCTCTCTTCAGAAATTTAAGCTTTATCTGTCATTGAAGGATGAGGTGAAGGCAAAGAAAGAAATGGATAAACTGATTGCAGCTTATCCGAATGAGATAAGATATCCATTGTCAATGGGGGATATGTTAATAGAGAATGACCGCAGACAAAGTGCTAAGGAGTATTATGACAAAGCAAAGAAAATAGATCCGGATGACGGATACCTGCAGTTATCTCTGGCTAATTATTATTCGAAAACCGGCGATCAGGATTCGGCGGAAATTCAGATTAAAGGAGCATTATATAATAAGAATCTTGAAATTGGGGCCAAGCTTGAAATTCTGAAAGATTATCTTCAAACTCTTTATATGAGAAAAGATGATACAAAGGAACGGGATGCTCTTTTTGATATCTTGTTTGAGTCTTATCCGCAGGAAAAAGAGTTGTTCAAGCTTCAGGCAAGTTATCTGATTGCAGAAAAAAGGTTTAAAGAGGCTCAGGATCGTCTTAATATTGCTGTCGGACTGGATCCTGATGACAAAGGTTTATGGCTAAGTCTGCTGGATGTCTGTTTGCGTTTGCAGGAGTTTAATGAAGTTGTGAATACTTGTAAGCAGGCATTAGTATATTTCCCTAAAGAGGGCGAGTTCTATTACTATCAGTCTATGGCTCTGGGTGTTGAGGAGAAATATCACGAAGCTATACGGGTGATTAAGGATGGACTGGCAAAAATGGAAAAGAATAATCCACGTTTTATATCCGGGATGTATGGTCAGATGGGTGATATATATCATCAGTTGAAAGATCAGAAGAAATGCTTCGAAGCTTATGATCAGGCATTAGAAATCTATCCGGATAATGCGCAAGTCCTGAATAACTATGCTTATTTTTTATCGATGGATAAAGACAGTTTGTCAAAGGCAGAAAAGATGAGTGCGCGAAGTGTGAAAATAGAACCAGAAAACAGTACCTTCCTGGATACTTATGCATGGATCTATTTCCAGATGGAGAACTACTTCCTGGCAAAGGTTTATATAGAAACAGCTATGCGTAATGGTGGAGATGAAAGTGATGTGCTTATAGATCATTATGGCGATATTCTTTTTAAAAACGGGGATATTGAAGGAGCTGTCAAACAATGGGAGAAAGCACTGGAAATGGGAAATAAATCGAAAGTCCTTGAGCGTAAAATTAAGGAAAAGAAATATATTCATAATCCGGATGAATTTAATAACTAAACTAAACTAAACATAAAATGCATATCAATAAATGGGTTTCACTTTCTTGTCTGATTTGTATGCTTGCTCTGGCAGGATGTAAGACGAAGAAAGTAAAACCTTCACAAATATCTAAAGACGGCCTGGAAAGAGTTGAGGCAACTTTATCCAGACAGATTAAGTATGAATCGCTTACAGGAAAAGCTGATCTGGCATTACAGATAGATGGTAAGAGAATTAATACCCGTGCTGAAATAAGAATGATTAAGGATAAATATATTCAGATTTCTGCACAACCTTTATTGGGTATTGAGGTGGTCCGCCTGACGATTTCTCCCGATACTCTTCTGCTGATAGACCGTATGGGAAAACAGTTTGTTTGTGAAGAGATAACAGCAGTACAGTCTATACTGCCAAAAGAAATAAATTTTAATGCTCTGCAGAGCCTTTTGTCTAATCAGATTTTTGATGTTCAGGTGAAAGACCTGACAGCTAAAAATGCACTTCTTTTTTCTCAAAAGAAAACGGCGGATGGCCTGCTGGCTATTAGTACAGAGAGTGGGAAAAGAGTGGATTATGATTTTATCCTTAATCCGGAGGCTTATCTGATTCAAACGAATGTTTTAACAAAAACGGGTTCTGAATTGTTGGAATGTAAATACGATGAATTTAAAAGAATAGAGAATGGTCAGATATTTCCGTTTCAGATGTCTTTATCCTTTTCTTTGAAAGGAAAGCCTGTGAAAGCTGGTATTGTATATCAGTCTTTAAATGTGGACAGAAAGACTGATATTTCTTTTTCTATTCCAAATAAATATAAGAAGCTTCAAATACAGGATATTCTGTCAATGCTTCTGAAGAATTAAATTATCTCAAATATTGATTTTATAAATATGTCTCAAAATAGGGATGCACACAGTTCTTCTGCGCAAAAAGGGAATACAGTCAATAAAAAACTGATTTGTCTGTTCCTTAGCTTGTTTTTATTCGTTCCGGTACTCTTTTCTCAGGCTCAAAAGCAAATAAAAGAACTGGAGAATAAGAGAAAAGCTGCTTTGGAACAAATAGAAATAACAGGTAAGCTGCTTAATACAAATAAGAAAGACGTTACAAGTACGTTGAACAGGCTTCAGTTGTTAGGGAAACAGATTGAAGTAAGGAGAAACTATGTGCAGGCGCTTAATGGTGAAATAAATATTCTGGACAGACAATTGCGTAAGACGAATCAGGAAATAAAAGATTTGCAGTATGAACTGTCTATGAAAAAGCAGAATTATGCCAAAGCCATGCAGGGTATGAGTAAGCGTAAATCGTCTTACGATAAATTGATGTTTATTTTCTCAGCGGATAATTTCAGTCAGAGTTATCGCCGGATTCGCTATTTGCGGGAATATGCCGTATGGCGGAGAATTCAGTCAGAGGAGATTATCGAAAAGACTCAGCTGATGGAAAATAAACGAAAGGAATTAGAAGGGACAAAGAAAAATAAGGAACTTTTATTGTCTGAGCGGGCCGGAGAACAGAGGAAGCTTGAATCGGAAGAAGCTGATGCTAAGGAGGTCTCAAAAGAACTCAATAAGAAAAGACGTGAATTGCAGGCTCAGCTGAAAAAGCAAAAACAGCAGTCAGATGCATTGAATCGTAAAATTCAGCAAATTATCGAAGAAGAAGCCCGCCGTGCCGCCGAAGAAGCTCGTCGTGCAGCTGAAGCTGCGCGCAAAGCAGAAGAAGCCCGTCGCCGTGCTGAGGCCAATAAGAAATCTCAGTCCGGACAGCAAGCGCCACAACCACAGGAACGTGTTTCGGAATCCAAAGGTGGATACGCTATGACAAAAGAAGAACAGCAATTGTCTTCAGGTTTTGGAGCTAACAGAGGCCGCTTACCAATGCCTATTAAAGGTAAATACATGATCATTGGGCGTTTTGGTATACAACAACATAAAGAGCATAAGTTTGTACAGACTGAAAATAAAGGTATTGATATTCTCACAACAACAGGAACAGATGCAAGAGCTGTATTTGACGGAGTTGTTTCCCGTGTGTTTGTCGTGCCTGGATTTAACAATACAGTAATTGTACGTCATGGTAACTATCTGACTGTTTACTCTAATCTGAGCCAGGTTTATGTGAAGGCCGGAGATAAGGTTAAAACCAGTCAGTCAGTAGGTGCAATATATTCTGATCCGGATCAGGGTAACAGGACAGTTCTCCATTTTCAGTTATGGAAAGAGACAACTAAGTTAAATCCGGAATTATGGTTAAATAAATAATAGAACAATAATGAATATACCTAAATTAAAGCATACCGGGACAGGGAATTTCTTTCTTATGGCCGGACCGTGCGTGATTGAAAGTGAAGAGATGGCTTTTGAGATTGCCGGAAAAGTAGTTGAGATATCCAATAAATTAGGTATTCCTTACGTGTTTAAGGGATCTTACCGCAAAGCGAATCGTTCCCGTATTGATTCCTTCACAGGAATAGGTGATGAAAAGGCTCTGGAGATTTTGAAAAAAGTGGGAGATCATTTTGATATCCCGACTGTTACAGATATTCATTCGGCTGAAGAAGCTGTTTTGGCTGCTAAATATGTCGATATTCTTCAGATTCCGGCCTTTTTGTGCCGTCAGACTGACTTGTTGATTGCAGCTGCTAATACAGGTAAAGTTGTGAATATTAAGAAAGGACAATTTCTGTCTCCTGAAGCAATGCAGTTTGCGGTTCAGAAAATTCGTGATTGCGGCAATGAAAACGCTATGATTACAGATCGCGGGACAACTTTCGGATATCATGATCTTATTGTAGATTACCGTGGTATTCCTCAAATGCAACAGTTTGATTGTCCTGTAATATTAGATGTAACGCATTCTTTGCAGCAGCCGAATCAGACGTCAGGTGTTACTGGTGGATTGCCTCAGCTTATTGAAACAATTGCCAGAGCGGGTGTTGCTGTTGGTGTAGACGGCTTATTTATAGAGACGCACATGAATCCGGCAGTAGCTAAATCTGATGGAGCAAATATGCTTCGTCTGGATATGCTTGAAGGGTTGATGGAGAGACTGGTTGCAATCCGCAAAACAATTAATTCATTTAAATAATGATGCGTATTGGTCTCCTTTCTGATACGCATGGATATTGGGATGACCGTTATGAGCAATATTTCAAAGATTGTGATGAAATATGGCATGCCGGAGATATAGGCTCAGAAACGTTAATTGACAAACTGGAGAAAATTAAGCCGGTAAGAGCTGTTTATGGCAATATAGATTCTCATGCTACGCGTTTGCGGTTTCCGCAGCATCAGAAGTTTACGATGGAAGGTGTAAAAGTCTGGATGACTCATATAGGAGGTTATCCGGGAAAATATGATCCTTCTGTAAGCAGAGATATTTTTTATAATACACCCAATCTCTTTATATCAGGGCATTCACATATATTAAAGGTGATGCCGGATAAGAAACTGGGATTGCTTCATATAAATCCGGGTGCTGCCGGAAAATATGGTTTCCATGTTAAAAGGACACTGGTCCGTTTCGTTCTCAATCAGGGTAATATCTCTGATCTGGAGGTAATAGAACTTTCATAAATACAACAAGCAGATAATATCAAAAAGATATTTATCTGCTTGTTTTTTATATAAATTATGTCGTATTAAATAGTTATTATATAGTATTTTACCCTTTTGTTTCATTTTTTTGATACCTGAAGCTAACTTTTAATTAAATTATAATAAAGGCCCATTTCCTATTTTATGGAACCTGTTTGCATTGATTATTCTACATTCATAATGTAAAACAAACAATATTTGCGACTGAAAAAACCAAAAGCTTTGTTAGAAAATGCAACCGATTGCATTTTGTGTAAAATGAAGTTTTTTTATCCATGAAACCCAAAACTATTTGATACATTATGAAAAAATTTCTGGAATTAACCCTTTTATTATTGATGATCCCGGTTGTGCTGTATGCACAGAAAATGACAATTAAGGGATCGGTGTTAGATAAAAGTAAAGAACCATTGATCGGAGCTTCTGTTGTTCTTAAAGGAACAGATCAGGGAACAATCACCGATTATGACGGGAACTATTTGATGGAGGCGCAAAAGGGAGATATCCTGGTATTTTCATATATCGGATATGATCCAAAAGAAGTAGCGGTTACCTCTAATCTCATGAATGTAACTTTAGATGACAACACTGTCGGACTTGATGAAGTTGTGGTTGTCGGATATGGAACAGTGCGTAAAAGTGACCTTACAGGAGCTGTCGGAACAGTTAAAGCCGGTGAAGCGATTAAAGGAACACCAACAGGAAATGTGGGTGAGGCTTTGCAGGGACGTATGGCCGGAGTGAGTGTTGTAAGCGGTTCGGGTGATCCGAATAGTGATATGACGATTCGTGTTCGTGGTGTAAACTCAATCAATGCAGAGACAGGTCCGCTTGTAGTAATTGATGGCTTTATCGGGGGTTCTCTGAAATCACTTAATCCTTCTGATATTCAGTCTATAGAGGTGTTGAAAGATGCTTCTGCAACAGCTGTTTATGGCTCAAGAGGAGCAAATGGAGTTATTCTTGTAACTACTAAGAATCCACAGAAAGACAAAATGGTATTGACAGTTAACTCATTTGTCAATTTCAAAACATTAAACAATCGTCCTGATATGTTATCTCCGGGAGAGTTTGCACGCCTTGCAAATGATTACGGACGTGAATATAACGCCTCACAGGGTAAAAATCCAATCCAGTATTATACACCGGAACAGATCGCTGCGTTTGACAACGGAACTCAGGGATTTGATTATATCAAAGGAACGTTCCGTGATATGGCTATTTCTCAGAATCATGAGATCTCTTTATCCGGAGGTAGTGATAAGATTTCATTCCTGGCCTCTTTACGTTATGAAGGTAGCGAAGGGGTTATAAAAAATTCAAAAGCAGAACAGTTTAATTATCGTTTGAAGCTGGATGCAGATGTGAAGAAGTGGATGCAGATTGGTTTGAACTTCTGGGGTGATTATGCCGAGAATTATGGTCCGCGTATGAATGCTTATGAAGGATTGCTAATGTCAGCCATAAACTTTCCGAATACAATGAATCCGTATGATGAAGAAGGAAATTATAATAATAAATTTGCGGTAAACGGCGGTGCTGCTTATAATCCGATGGGACTGGTAAGCGAAGTTCACGGAAAGAATCGTGCGCTTACAAATCGTCTGCAAGGATATGTTCACTTCAATATTATTGACGGACTGACTTTCAGATCACAGCTGGGAATCACATTTATTAATCAGAATAATACTTCTCTGGATAATAGCAAAAGTTATTATTACTTTAAAAATTCAATGACGCAGGCTTCTGCATACAGCTCTTCTAATATTGGTTTCCTGAATACAAACATTCTGAATTATACAAAAGAGTTTAATAAGGATCACCGGATTAATGCGACAGGAGTATTTGAACAAACTCAGTCTAATACTTACTGGCACAGAAGTAAATCATTCAATCTGATGTTTGATGATATTCTGGGATCGGATGCTCTGGACTGGGCTGATGATTTTCAATCAGAGTCTGCAAGAACTATGACAGCTTTAATGTCTGGAATGCTTCGTTTAAACTATGTATTCAAAAACAGATACATGCTTACAGCTTCTATCCGTGCGGATGGTTCGTCTAATCTTGAGCATAAGTGGGCTTACTTTCCATCTGTAGCATTGGCATGGGATATGAAACAAGAAGGTTTTATGAGAGATATTTCATATATCGATCAATTAAAACTTAGAGTAGGATATGGTTCGGTTGGTAATCAGTCAGTGCCTGCTTATCGTACATTCTCAAAAATGACAGCGGTACGTAATCCTGATGGAACAACATCTTATGTTATTGACCGTCCGGCAGCTCCGGATTTGAAATGGGAAAGAAATAATCAGATTAATGCAGGTGTGGATGTGTCATTCTTAAACGGAAGAGCAACAGCAAGCATTGATGTATATGATAAACTATCTAAAGATATTTTGCTGGAAGTACAGCAACCTGATCATACAGGCTGGCCTTCATTGTTGAAAAATGCAGGTGAGATTCGTAACCGCGGGATAGAGGTTACTTTAGGTGGAAATCCGGTTGAAGCCGGAGGATGGGTTTGGCGTACAGATCTGACTCTTTCTCACAACAAAGGTACTTTTGAGAAGATACCAACGCTGAATAAAATGCAGAATCAGGCAGGAAAGTATGAAAATGAAATCTTCAAAATGATTGAAGGGCAGAAATTGGGTACCTTCTGGGGATATCAGTATGACGGAGTATGGACTACTGCTGATGTGAATGCGAATGTTACTTTACCTGACGGATCGGTTAAAACAAACGGAGATTATTATGGTGTAGTTCCCGGACAGGCAAAATACCGTGACTTAAATGGTGATGGTGTTATTAATAATGATGATATGGGAATTATCGGAAACGGGCAACCAACATTTAACTGGGGATGGAATAATAATGTGACATTTAAAAACTTCGACTTATCAGTATTTATAGTCGGGTATCATGGGTTTGATATTTATAATGCTACCCGCGAATCACGTAACGGATGTAAATTCTTTGCCGGAGATAATATCACTCCAAATCCGGAGTTGCTTAACAGATGGACTCCTGAAAATGAGAATACCAATGTTCCGGGCTTTGTCTATGTGAAAAAACCGGTAACAGGTTTTAGCTCAAGATATGTAGAGAAAGGTGACTTTATAAAAGTAAAAAGCATAACACTTGGTTACTCTGTTCCTCAGGTTGTATGTTCAAAATGGAGAATAAACAGTCTTCGTGTATACGGGTCAGTTCAGAATCCATTCCAGATTACCAAATACAAAGGTATCGATCCTGAAGTAGCATTAGGGAATCCTCTGACTCAGGGGGTAGACTGGGGATACTATCCAAACGGACGTAACAT
The DNA here is from genome assembly GCA_051657165.1 of Bacteroidales bacterium. GTDB lineage: Bacteria > Bacteroidota > Bacteroidia > Bacteroidales > UBA7332 > UBA7332. The sequence continues at coordinate 15,664 of JBOFKD010000314.1, forward strand.
TATTGTTGGTCTGAACTTCTCATTCTAATCTTTAAGAGGAATCAGATAAATTAAAACAGAAACTCACCCGCTGTTTTCTGGCGGGTGAGTCAACTCTAACCTTTCAAAATGAATATACAGATGAAAACGAAAATATTATCAGCCATGCTTATTGGCTCAATCTTTACTTCTTGTGTGGACTTGAATCAGCGTCCAAAGTCTTTTATAACGGAAGAAGACTATATTGGTTTGCCACAGGATATACAGCAGGTACAGAAAGCTGCTACCGGACTTTATAATGATCTCTGGGGTGAGAATTACGGATTTAATTGTCGTATGCAGGCTTTTAACTGTGCGGCTGATGAATTGGTTACTTCGCCTAAGCCAAATAACCGGATTCAGTATCTTATTGAACTTACTCCAAGTGTTTCGGCCAATGATAAGGATGTGAGCACAGCCTGGAAGATCTTGTGGAAAGTAGTAAGTAGTTCAAATAAGCTTATTAACGGGACACCTGTACCGGGAGATCCTGTTAAAGCGAAAGAATATAAAGCTGTTGTAGGCGAAGCTCATTTTATGAGAGGACTGGCTTACTTCTATTTAGTAAGGATTTTCGGAGATATTCCAATGGTGCTGACAACTGCAGCAGCTCCGGCTGATGCTCCGAGAGTTGCAGTGAGTGAAATCTACAATAAAGTTATACTTCCTGACTTAGAGTATGCAATAACTAATTTACCTGAATTCAGCCGGACAACGAATAGCTCGACTCCTTCGAAATGGGCAGCAATGGCGATGATGGCAGATGTGCACTTAACAATGGGGGGATGGCCTTTAAAACTGGGAGCTCCTTCTTATGCGAAAGCTGCGCAATTGACTAAAGAAATCATCGATAACTCGGGATTGAGTCTGACTCCTGAATATAGCGATCTGTTTATGGAAGCGAAGAAAGCAGAAGCGAATGAGCATATGTTTGCAATTCATCATACGGCTAAATACAATGCAAGTAATTACGGCAAATCTTATTATCCGAGTGATTTTGCTCCAAATGCAGGATGGGCTGACTATTATGCAAATCCGGATTTTATGAATAAGTATCCTGAAGATGATCGTAAAGCATTCAACTTTATGACGTCATGGAACACAAAAGAGGGTAAAGTTGACTGGCAAAATAGTAAAGATAAACTGCCGGCGATTTCAAAATATTATAACTATGATGAAGGTGCTCCCGGTAAAAGTGCACAGGCAAACGGACTTACAGTGATTTATCGTTATGCTGATGTGTTACTGATGTATGCTGAAGCCTCAGCCAGAGCTGAAGGTGTTGCAAATCCGAAAGCCTATGAGGCATTGCATCAGGTTCAGATCAGAGCCAATGCACCGCAGACTCCGCTTGGGTTGAATCAGACAGACTTTATTAATGCAGTGCTGAATGAGCGAGGCTGGGAATTCTTTGCGGAGATGAAGAGATGGTTTGATTTAGTAAGAAGTGAAACAGTTTCAACAGCAAAACCTGAGGAGTATAATAATTCTTTGTTTAAAGCAAATAACCATTATTATATGCCAGTTCCTGACCAGCAGGTTCAAATGGCTGGCTGGCTTAATAATGCCGGATATTAAGCTTGAAATTGTTGATGAATAATATAAACCTTGTTGCGAATGTCATTAGACGTTTTGCAACAAGGTTTTTTTTTGATAGCTTTACAATCAATAGTTATTAACTCTTTTATGATTACAATGAAAAATAAAATTCACACACTGATTCTGCTATTTTGTTTGTTCTCCTCTATTCCGGTAAAAGGGCAGTTTTCTACTGCGGGATACTATACAATTGAGAATTCCGGAAGAACAGTAAAAGATTTTAATGTCGGATGGCGTTTCTATAAGGGGAATATAGAAAATGCTGAAAAGATAAACTTTCCGGATAATAACTGGGAAGTAGTAAATCTGCCACATTCTGTTGAGCTCGTTCCTTTTGAGGCAAGCGGGTCTGTTAATTATCAGGGTCCGGCCTGGTACCGAAAGAAAATAACACTGAATAATGATTATACAGGCAAAGATGTTACACTTCATTTCGAGGGAGTGATGGGAAGAAGTGTATACTATATTAACGGCCGGAAAGTAAAAGAGCAATTTGGCGGTTTTCTGCCTGTAACACTTAATCTGACCGAAGCCGGAGTAAAGCCTGGTGAGGAGGCCTTAATTGCAGTCTATGCAGATAATAGTGATGATCCGATTTATCCACCGGGTAAGCCTCAGTATGTAATGGATTTTTGTTATTTCGGTGGTATCTACAGGGATTGCTGGTTGATTGCTACGAATCCGGTTCATATAACAGATCCTAATGTGGTAAATGTGGAAGCCGGAGGAGGTGTTTTTGTATCATATGACAACGTGTCTGAAAAACAAGCAGATGTCACTGTTAAAACTCATCTGCAAAATAACAGGAAAACTCCTGTCTCTGTGAAAGTACAACAATCTCTTTATAATCAAGCCGGGAAAAAGGTAGCTCAGAAGAGCCAGATATTAAAACTTGCAGCTTCTTCTGCCGGGACTGTCGGGCAGCGATTTGTTGTAAGTAATCCTGATTTGTGGCATCCTGATTCACCGGATCGTTACCGGTTAGAGACTATCATAACAGAGAATGGAAAAGTGATCGACGGGATGCAGCATAAGATAGGTATTCGCTCTGTTGCTATTAAAGGAGCAGATGGCTTGTATTTGAATGGTAAACCATTTGAAGATAAACTTATGGGAGCTAATCGTCATCAGGATTATGCATATATAGGGAATGCAGTGCCGAATAATCTGCATTGGATGGATGTGAAGAAATTGCGTGATCTTGGATTCCGCATTATCCGATCGGCTCATTATCCGCAGGACCCGGCATTTATGGATGCCTGTGATGAGTTGGGTATGTTTATTATTGTAGCCACTCCGGGATGGCAGTTCTGGAATTCAGATCCTGTTTTTGAGGAAAGAGTTTTATCAGATATTCGCAATATGGTACGTCGTGACAGGAACCATCCTTCTGTATTTCTCTGGGAGCCGATTCTGAATGAAACTTCTTTTCCGGAGACATTCGCAAAGAAAGCTTACGATGCGACACATGCAGAGTATCCTTATGCCGGATGTTATACTGCCTGCGATGATCACAGTAAAGGAGCTGATTTTTTTGATGTAATATATTGTGCCCCGAAGGATGCGGATTATTATAAATCATTAGGGAAATCTTGTTTTACAAGAGAGTTCGGAGACCATGTGGATGACTGGAATTCGCATAACTCTTATAGTCGCGCAGCCAGAGAGTGGGGAGAGTCTGCTCAGATCAGGCAAGCGTCTCATTATGCAAAAAAAGATTATTCGGGATCTTTAGCCATGGATGATTTCTATAAAGCAGAAAAAGCGCATATTGGTGGTACGCTGTGGCACTCTTTTGATCATCAGAGAGGTTATCATCCGGATCCGTTCTGGGGAGGTTTGATGGATGCATCACGTTTGCCTAAATATTCCTATTATATGATGATGAGTCAGCGTGATCCTCATCTGAAACTTGATCAGGCAGACAGCGGTCCGATGGTATATATTGCCAATGCTATGACTCCGTTTTCACCCGAAGATATTGTCGTTTATACCAATTGTGACAGTGTTCGCCTGATTGTAAATGAAAGAGATACGCTGATGCAAGCTCCTGAGTTGTCAGAGAGGGGTATTAAACATCCTCCGGTTGTATTCAAAAATGCATACTCATTCCTGGATGTAAGAGCTCTTCATCGTTCCAGAAAACAAGATCAATGTCGTTTGCAGGCTTATGGTTATCTGAATGGGGAGGTTGTTGCATCGGCAGAAGTGAGACCATCTAAAAGAAAAGAGAATATCGTGTTATCTGTAGAGCAGGGTATTGTACCTGTGGCCAACGGATCTGATATAGTACAGATTGTTGCTTCGGTAACTGATAAGGACGGAAATATAAAGAGACTTACACAAGAGAATATTGTTTTTGAAGTCGAAGGGGAAGGTGAGATTGTCGGTAGTCCGTCCATAGGTGTAAATCCAACACCAACAAGATGGGGACAGGCTGTAGTTCTGGTAAGAACGACTCATAAACCCGGTAAAATTAAAGTGAAGGCAAAGTTATTACGTCCGGCATTAGTATTTAATCCTGTGGTGTTTGCTGAGTTCGAATCACAACCTTATGAAAGAGAACTTGTTTACAACGAAGTTCCTGATTACGGAGTAGTTGCTGAGGGTAATGATACAAAACAAGTCAGAGAGATTGATCAGGAAAGAATAAATAAAGGTCTCAGACAGGTAGAGGAGCAACAGACTCAGTTTGAGAGTACCGAAAAGAAATAGTTGCAGATTATATTCGGGTCTTGCAACCCGATATGTAAAGGAGGATAATGTTGAAGATACATTATCCTCCTTTTATTATAAGTTTTATTTTAATCAGTCATCTTCAGGCATTATATTTCCAGATGATTTTTGTGTGTTGTATCTATTTAACAGATAGTATGTTAGTCTGTTAAGAAATACAATAAGTGTGATTGAATGAATTAGAATAACTAATTTGGCATCGAAATGTGGATTTTTAGAAGTAATTTTGCTAGAAACTAGCGTAATATAAAACATAGCATACTAATGATTGAGAATCTATCGATTGCTCTAAGAGCATCTATAATAGCCGGAAATGAGATCATGTCGATTTACACAAATCCGGATTCTGATTTCCAGATTGAAAGAAAAGCTGACAATTCACCGCTTACGATTGCCGATAAAAATGCCAATGAGCGTATTGTGGCTTTGCTTCAAAGAACACAACTACCTATTCTTAGTGAAGAGGGAAGAACGATCCCTTTTGAAGAACGTAAAGACTGGGAGAAACTATGGATTGTTGATCCGTTAGATGGAACAAAAGAATTTATTAAACAAAACGGAGAGTTTACTGTAAATATAGCATTAGTAGAGAATGGCGTACCTGTTCTGGGTGTGATCTATGTGCCTGCTAAACAAGATATCTATTTTGGCGCTTCGGGGATAGGTGCATTCAAAGCATTTGTTGAAGATCCGCTGAATCCGCATGCTATTGATGCTGTTTTTGAGAAAGCTGTCAGAATTCCTCAAACGCAGGAAAGAGATGAGGTGATTGTAGTAGCTTCACGCTCACATCTTAGTGCTGAAACTGAAGCGTATATTGAACAGATTAAAAATGAAGGGAAGCCGGTTGATCTGATTTCGACAGGCAGTTCTATTAAAATTTGTCTGGTTGCAGAAGGGGCTGCAGATGTTTATCCACGTTTTGCTCCTACAATGGAGTGGGATACAGCTGCAGGGCACGCAATAGCAAAAGCTGCGGGGAAAGAAATTTATCATACAGACGGAATTACGCCTCTGAAGTATAACAAAGAAGATCTATTAAATCCCTGGTTTATTGTTAAATAAACCGGGTGACGAGTAATATTTACCAAATGGAGTTTCAGTCTACATTTGTCTTAATCGTACTATGTTTGCTGATCATAGCATTAGCATTCGATAAAATGAAGCCGGGAATGTTATTTTTCTCGGCTGTCATTCTCTTTATGCTAACCGGAACAATTACTCCTCAGGAGGCGCTGGCCGGTTTTAGTAATAAGGGAATGATTACGGTAGCTATTCTTTTTCTGGTAAGTGAAGGGGTTCGCCGTTCAGGTGCATTAAATAAGATTATCCGATTAATCTTACCTGCACGGAAAAAGAAGCTCAGTGCATCCTTGTTACAAATACTTCCTCCGATTGCCGGCATTTCTGCTTTTTTGAACAATACGGCTGTGGTTGTTATTTTTGCTCCGATAATAAAGCGTTGGGCCGAACATTTTAATGTGCCGGCGACCAAGTTTCTTATTCCCCTTTCTTATGCAACGATCCTGGGCGGTTTATGTACATTAATCGGTACATCCACCAATCTGGTTGTTAACGGCATGATGCAGACACAAGGATATTCCGGTTTCGGAATGTTTGAGCTGGGGAAAATTGGCTTGCCGATTGCTTTTGTCGGAATTCTTTATGTAATATCTGTTGCCAGATGGCTTTTGCCGGGCAAGATTGAAACATTCAGTAAAAATTACGACTACAAGGAGTATTCGTATAACATGCTTGTGACATCAGGTAGTTCCTTCCGGGGTGAAATGATCAAAGACGGAAAGATTAAACCTCTTCCGCAGTTTGAAGTAAGATCCGTTTTACGAAATGGAACAACTCTTCCGTTGAGAGGGGACAGCATTGTGATCTGTGAGTACGATCAGTTGGTTCTGGGCGGAAAATCAGGCTCTGTAACTCAGTTAGCCAGTATGGAAGGAATAGAGTTCTGCGGAATCTCTATGATCGAAAAAGAGTTTGTCCGTAAGAAAGCAATCAAGCAGGTCGAAGCCGTTTTAGGTCCCCGTTTTCCGGGTATTAATAAAACATTGGGCGAGTTTGATTTCTTTCGCCACTATGGAGCTGTAGTAACAGCTGTTCATAGAAACGGGGAGACTATCTCAGTCGGACTGGATCATCTGGTACTGAAAGAGGGTGATAATCTGGTTTTACTTACAGATGGTACGTTTATCCCTACCTGGGGAGATTCATCCGTATTCCTTTTACTATCGGATATGGGCGATTTTTCTATCCCGGGCAACAAAACAAAACGCTACATTTCTGTGGGACTGGTTACTTTGATGATTATAGGGGCAACGTTGGGCGAGATGTTACCTGCTCTGGATGGAGTGAAATTTGATATGTTCTTTTTTGCTGCCTTTACAGTAGTGATTATGGCATGGACCAACATTATACCAACTCAGAACTATACAAAATTCATCAACTGGGATATTCTGATAACGATTGCCTGTGCCTTCGGGATCAGCAAGGCTATGATGAATTCCGGGATAGCCGATACGATAGCTCATAATATTATTAGCTTTGCCGATGATTACGGCCCATATGCAATTCTGGCAGCTTTGTATCTGATTACAAATATATTCACGGAAGTCATAACGAATAATGCTGCTGCTGCACTTGCTTTCCCGATATCATTATCGGTAGCAAATCAGATGGGCATTGACCCTACGCCGTTATTTGTGACTATCTGTGTGGCAGCATCAGCCAGCTTTGCGACACCTATCGGGTATCAGACAAATCTGATTGTTCAGAGTGTCGGTAACTATCGCTTTTCGGATTATGTGAAAATCGGATTACCGCTGAATCTCATTGTTTTTATTTTATCGATAACCCTGATCCCTTTAATATGGGAATTTTAATAGCTTAATGTAAAACTACATAATATGAATGAGAATCATATTTATCCCATCTTTGACCGTATGCTTCAACGCGGGGATAGAGAAAATCTTTTGAATCAAAAAGGAATTATGATTTGGTTCACCGGACTTTCAGGTTCCGGGAAAAGTACTGTGGCCATTGCTCTTGAAAGAGAGCTTCACAGACGAGGATTACTTTGCCGTACCTTAGACGGAGATAATATTCGTAGCGGGATTAATAATAATCTGGGCTTCTCAAACGAAGACCGTATCGAAAATATCCGCCGTATAGCTGAGGTGTCAAAGCTTTTTGTTGAAACAGGCATCATCACACTTGCTGCATTTATCAGCCCTACGAATGATATTCGTAAGCTGGCATCTGAGATTATCGGGCAGGACGATTTTGTGGAAGTATATATTGATACTCCGCTGTCGGTTTGTGAAGAGCGCGATGTAAAAGGATTGTATAAAAAAGCAAGAGCCGGTGAAATAAAAGAGTTTACGGGAATATCTTCTCCGTTTGAGGCTCCTGAAAATCCGGATTTGCGTATTGATACATCCGCACAAACACTGGAAGAGTCCGTAAATCAGTTACTGGATTTTATTCTTCCTAAAATCAAATAAGAAATAATAGATAAACGATATAATATAGATTGATAATGTCAGAATATAATCTTAGTCATTTAAGACAGCTTGAAGCTGAATCTATTCACATTATTCGTGAAGTAGTAGCCGAATTTGAAAATCCGGTGATGCTTTATTCGATCGGTAAAGACTCTTCTGTTATGGTTCGCCTGGCAGAGAAAGCTTTTGCTCCGGGTAAAGTCCCTTTTCCGTTGATGCACATTGATTCTAAATGGAAATTCAAAGAAATGATTGAATTCAGAGACCGCTACGCAAAAGAGCATGGATGGGATCTGATTGTAGAGCACAACGAAGAGGCTTTCAAAGCAGGAGTAGGTCCTTTTACGCATGGTAGTAAAGTGCATACCGATCTGATGAAAACAAAAGCACTTCTGGCTGCACTGGATAAACATAAGTTTGATGCAGCCTTCGGAGGAGCACGCCGTGACGAGGAGAAGTCCCGTGCAAAAGAACGTATCTACTCTTTCCGTGATAAGTTCCATCAATGGGATCCTAAAAATCAGCGTCCGGAATTGTGGGATATCTACAATGCGAAAGTTCACAAAGGAGAATCAATCCGTGTGTTCCCTCTTTCAAACTGGACGGAGCTGGATATCTGGCAATATATCCGTTTAGAGAATATTCCGATCGTACCTCTTTATTATGCGAAAGAACGTCCGGTTGTAAATATGGAAGGAAATCTGATTATGGCTGATGACGAGCGCATGCCGCAAGAATTGCGAGATAAAGCCGAAATGAAAATGGTTCGTTTCAGAACATTGGGTTGTTATCCGTTGACAGGAGCTATTGAATCAGAGGCTCAGGATATCGAAAGCATTGTTGAAGAAATGATGACAACGACTAAATCAGAACGTACTACCCGTGTGATCGACTTTGATCAGGAAGCTAGTATGGAGCAAAAGAAACGCGAAGGTTACTTCTAAGAACTGAATCTCAATGAGCACAAAATTAAATATTACAGAATTCCTTAATCAGGATGAAAAGAAGGACCTGTTGCGCCTTCTGACTGCCGGTTCGGTGGATGATGGTAAATCAACACTTATCGGTCGTCTTCTTTACGATAGTAAGAAACTATACGAAGATCAGCTGGATGCATTGGAGCGTGACAGTAAACGTGTAGGTAATGCCGGTGAAAATATTGACTATGCATTACTGCTGGACGGATTGAAAGCTGAAAGAGAACAAGGTATAACCATTGATGTGGCATATCGTTATTTCTCCACAAACCGTCGTAAGTTTATTATTGCCGATACTCCGGGTCACGAGCAGTATACCCGTAATATGATTACAGGCGGATCTACTGCCAATCTGGCTATTATTCTGGTTGATGCACGTACGGGTGTGATTACTCAGACTCGTCGCCACTCTTATCTGATCTCTTTACTTGGGATCAAACACGTAGTGCTGGCTGTAAACAAAATGGACCTTGTTGACTATAGTCAGGAGGTTTTTGATAATATCGTTGCCGAATACCGTAAGTTTGCCGAACCTCTTGGTATTCCTGATATTCAATGCATTCCGTTGTCTGCTTTAAATGGGGATAATGTGGTGGAGAAATCCGACAATATGCCTTGGTATGAGGGTACTCCTATTCTGGAATACATCGAAACGATTAAGATTGATGCAGATCATAACTATACGGATTTCCGTTATCCTGTACAGTATGTGTTGCGTCCGAATCTGGATTTCCGTGGTTTTTGCGGGAAAGTTGCTTCGGGTGTAATCCATAAAGGCGATGAGGTGATGGCTTTACCTTCAGGTAAAATATCCCGCGTTAAAGGTATTCATACGTATGAAGGAGAGATCGAGAAAGCATTCCCGCCTCAGTCGGTAACGATTACGCTGGAAGATGAAATCGATATTTCACGCGGAGAGATGCTTGTGCGTCCGGATAATCTGCCACGCGTAGAGCGAGACTTCGAAGCTATGCTTGTGTGGATGGATGAAACGGCTATGGATCCGAATCAGCAATTCTTTATTAAGCATACAACGAATCTGAGTCGTGTACGCATCAGCGATATTCAATATAAGGTAGATGTAAATACAATGGAGAAATCATCGGCAGACTGTTTGTCGCTGAATGAAATCGGTCGTGTGTCGTTTACATCAAACAAACCATTGTTCTTTGATCCGTATAAGGATAACAAGAGTTGTGGTTCGTTTATCCTGATTGATCCGATCACAAACAATACTTGTGCTGTAGGTATGATTATCGATAAAATCGATAATGCGAAGAAAACAGTTCTTACAGAATCGGTGATTGATGAGATGCGTAAAGGATTCTCTTCTGTTTCTGCCGGAGAAAGAGAAAGCCGTCTGGGACAAAAAGCTTGTACATTCTGGTTCAACGGGTCGGATCGTGCATTAGTAAACGAAGTTGCCTATACGATTGAGCGCCGTTTGTTTGATATGGGTAAAACGGTTGTTGTATTACCTGCATCAGGAAACGTAATTGAATCAACGATTCTTTTCAATATCCTTAATGAGCAGGGTATTATCGTTGTTTGTACATCGGAAGCTTTGACCGAAGAGAAAGAGAATATGATTAAAGATATGAGCAATGTGGATCGTATGCATCCGCTGGTAGTTGATGCTGAATTAATCGGCTCAGACTTTACGGCTTATATGACTGAACTTACAAATGCTGTCGGAGAGTTGGTTCAGGTTAACTAAAAACAAATTGAATGGGTAAATTAGAATTTCAGGATCTGCCGATTACTCCCCTTGTAGGTGCCAACTGGAAAACCTTCAACGAGATTATGAAAAATCGTCAGATCGATAAATCATATAAAGGAAAGTATTATCTGACAAAAGGAATTTGTCGTATACTTAGTTTGCTGGCTCCGTTCGAAGAACGTAAATACAAAAAGCTGCTGGCAAATAAGGAGCTGGAAATGGAACCGGTTTTCATTCTGGGACACTGGCGCAGTGGAACGACTTTCGTTCACAATGTGCTGTCTTGCGATAAACATTTCGGATATAACACGACTTATCAGACAGTATTCCCGAATCTGGTTCTTTGGGGACAGGATTTCTTCAAAAAGCAGATGGCCTGGTTAATGCCTGATAAACGTCCTACGGATAATATGGAGCTTAAAGTGGATCTTCCTCAGGAGGAAGAGTTTGCTTTGGCTAATATGATTCCTTATACGTATTACAATTTCTGGTTTTTACCGAAATATACGCAGGAGTACAGCAAGCGCTTTTTGTTGTTCGAAGACCTGACTCAGGAAGAGAATAAAGTATTTAAAGATGCTTTCATGAAACTGATCAAAGTCTCTTTGTGGAACACAGGAGGTACTCAGTTCCTGTCGAAAAATCCTCCTCATACGGGACGTATACCTCAATTGCTTGAGATGTTTCCGAATGCGAAGTTTATTTATCTGGCACGTAATCCGTATACTGTATTCGAATCTACACGTAGCTTCTTTACGAATACGATTCAGCCATTGAAACTTCAGGATATTTCAGAGGACGAGATCGAAGAAAATATTCTTACAGTGTACAAGGATCTTTTCTATAAATACGAAAAGGATAAAGCTCTTATCCCTGCAGGAAACCTGATTGAGGTAAAATTCGAAGACTTCGAAGCTGATGCAATGGGTATGACTGAGCGTATTTACAAAGAGCTTTCTCTTCCGGGACTGGAAGAAGCTCGTCCGGCTATCGAGAAATATCTTTCGAAGAAAAAAGGATATAAGAAAAATAAATACAGCTACGATACACGCACAGTAGAGTTGGTAAACAAAAACTGGGCGTTTGCTTTGGAGCGCTGGGGATATAGTCTGTAAAAAGACTTTCATAAATAAAAAGAAGAGGTTATCTGCGAAGTAAAAAGCTTTGCAGATAACCTCTTTTCTAATTATTTAAGCATATAATTGGCGTAATTAATCATGTCAGTATTCACCGAAAGTAGCATATATGCACTCAGTATTAATGTAGCCGATAGAAGGAGGTCTAGCTCCTTATGATTTTTAACATATTTCAGAATAAGAAGAGCTAAACTTGTTATTGCTGTTATGCTGTATATGCAGATTTTGATAATGCGTAAAGCATCTATGCTTTCCCATCCGTTTATAATGTAACTGTCAAATGAGTAGCGTGAAACTATGAGCATAAGAATTAACAGAATGATTGTATAACCATTTGTTCTCATTTTTCGGGGAGAATCATCATTATTACATGTTCTGATCTCATACTTGTCACCAATACTTTTCCACATAGCTGCTTTTTTTATAGATTAATATTCTCTTCCTGTATTATTTTCATGCCATAATCCCTTATAAGCTTGGTTTATCGGGATTGACTCAGTAGTCAATACTAAATAAAAATCACTCAACTGATATTCTAATACTGTTTTTATTCTTGAATCAGAAATGGGTAATTGCTAAATAATAACACGATAACTCACTTAACTTAAAACAGTATCTCTTGGAATATTGTTCATGCGTGTATTTTTATTTTGAAGCTTCAGTTATTTCGTAAATTAAAGAGTTTAATATATTGTTGTATAGTTTGTTAACGATTAAACCAATGACAAGTCCAATGCCAGCACTAATATATACAACCAGCATTGCTCTTTCGGATAACACGTTTTGTTCAAAAATCCCGACCAGAACGATTATTATTCCTATTTCTTCTATGTATATAATCGTCTCTACCGGATATTTCCTGTTCATTGTTTATTCTTTTACGCCGAAGGTGTAATTTGTCTGTAACCGCGTTTTGAATCCTGAATCGGAACGGATGAAGGATTCAAAGCGTGGCT
>JBOFKD010000315.1:0-92353 GCA_051657165.1 Bacteroidales bacterium
TCAATGCGATTTCCAATACTTTCTCAACACCATTACGGCCGATAACAGCAGGAACTCCGATACAGATATCGTTTTGTCCGTATTCGCCTTCCAAAAGAACACAAGAAGTGATAACTTTTTTCTGATCGCGAAGGATAGACTCAACTACAGCTGCTGAAGCTGCTCCCGGTGCCATCCATGCAGAAGTACCAAGAAGACCAGTAAGAGTTGCACCACCAACCATAGTGTCAGCTGCTACTTTATTTAATGTTTCAGCATCAGCGAATTCTGATACAGGAATACCTTTGTATGTAGCAAGACGAGTCAAAGGAATCATAGTAGTATCACCATGACCACCGATAACCATACCTTCGATTTCGTTGATGTTTGCGTTAAGCGCTTTGCTTAAGTAACATTTGAAACGAGAGCTGTCTAGAGCACCACCCATACCAAATACTTGGTTTTTAGGAAGACCTGTAGATTTAAGAGCCAAATATGTCATTGGATCCATTGGGTTAGAAACGATAAGGATGATCGCTTTTGGAGAGTGAACAAGGATTTGCTCAACTACGCTTTTTACGATTCCTGCATTAACACCGATCAACTCTTCACGAGTCATACCCGGTTTACGTGGAAGACCAGAAGTAACGACTACTACATCAGATCCTGCTGTTGCAGCATAGTCATTTGTTACACCTGTAATTTTTGTATCGAAATCCAACAAAGTTGAAGTTTGGAAAATATCCAATACTTTACCTTCTGCAAATCCTTCTTTGATGTCAAGAAGAACTACTTCACTTGCGATTTCTCTAACTGCTAATACGTTTGCACAAGTAGCACCTACGTTACCTGCACCTACAACGGTTACTTTTGCCATAATAATTTAAATAAAAGAAAAATAAATAGTCATTTAAATCTATCGCAAAAATAGCAAAAAGATATAACTGTGCAATGTTTTATTAACAAAAGCCAATGTTTAGCAGGTGTTAAAAAAACAAACGGATTCATATAAATTATGAATCCGTTTAGCAGTTTATTTATTAGCGTTATTTTTTTAATGTAAAAGAACGATTTCCAATCATGTTTCCATCGCAGAAAAGATCTACTCTGTAATCACCCGGATATAGAAATTCTTCAATATTCCAGTAGAGTGTTACTGTTTGTTCCTCACCATCAAATTCGATGGACTTTCTGCAAGAGTATGCAATATCTTTGTTTTCGTAGGCAAATACATCATTTCTGTTTTTAACAAGTATATCGCCATCCGGTTTCATAATACGGGCATACACATATTTTTCACCTACTTTTGCTGTAATATTACGTGCAAGAGTAAAAGTTATTTTGAGATCGGTTGCTCTGCTTATTTTTGATGTTTCCCGGCCTCGTTTATCAATAGCTTCAGCTTTAATATTGACAGCATTGAGTTGAGATGCAAGATCGACCTTTTCTGTAAGCTTTTCTTTGTCCTTAGATAGCTGACTTACAGTTTGTGTAGCTGCCGAGTATTTTGATTTTACTTCTGCATTTTCTTTTCTGAGTTGAGCATTAGCCTGATTTAAAGAATCGATCTGAAGAATATAACTCTTCATAATCGCGCGTAATGTACTTAGCTCTTTTTTAAGTTCAGATATTCTGCGTGCATTTGAAGACTTTACTGTTCTTAATTCTTCTAATAGACGCTGAACTTTGATTTTTTCATTGTCAAGAAGATCAATAAGTGAGTCATTTTTTACACTTAAATGATTATAACCTTCATATTGAACAGCAAGTTGTTCATATTCTTGTTCCAGTTCTTCTTTCTGGATATCAAATTGCTGTGACATCTCAGAAATAGTATTTTGTTGTCTGAAGATAAAAAATGCTCCTACTAAAAGTAGTGCTACTAATACGCCGATAATAATTTGTACGTTCCTATTTTTCATATCTGGATTTCTAATCACTTCATATATATTGCAAAAATAATTAATTTGGATTGTTAGCGGGTATTTTAAGATAATTTAATCCCGTTGATGCTTAAATTGCAGCCTTATTGTCGCGTATGAGCTGAAAGAAAAATACGTCTTCGTAGATTCCATTCCGGCGGGTCCAGTCTTTCAACCGGGCTACATTCTTAAATCCAGCTTTCGTAAATAATGCTACTGAGGCTTCATTAGAAACAGGAACATGTGCATATAACTGGTGCAGGTTTAGCATCTCAAAGCTGTATGCAATTAGTTTACGAAGCGATTCTTCCCCGAATCCGTTACCACGGTATTTTTTGTCAATGACCAGACCGACTGATGCTTTCATTGTTAATGGATCGACATCAAAAAGATCAATAGAACCAGCAACAGAGTTGTTGAACTCAATAATCAGACGTACCTGATGCATCGAAAAGACATCATTGCAGAGAGATTGTTCCAGATACTGGCTGATCGCATATTTAGAGAGGGGTTGTATCTGCCCTCCAAAAGACCATAAATCAGTATCATTTTCCCAGCGAATGAAATGTGTGATGTCGTCAGCTTCTACAGCCCGGAGCCGTATCTTCCCATCAGCAAAAATGCCATTCATCATAGAATTATTGTTTTATATTAATTTTATGTGAGCGTAAGTCTATTTTGTAATTTACACCAATACGCTCAGTCATTAATTGAAACATTTCCTCTATATCATATTCATGAACGTTTAATGTAAATTCCTGTATTTGGCTATTCTGCTCTCTTTTAAATCTGAAAGCATTTTTAAATATTCGTTTTATACACGCAACACCTGCTCTGGAGAATATAGCCAGCTTAATCATGAATGTGAAAAAGAAATTATAGTGAGGATAATGTTTTCTGAAAAAAATCAGCATTGCCCCATAGAATATCTGAACGTACTTGAATGAATCTTTCTTGGTAGATTCTCCTTTGTAGTGCAAAATAGGAAATGGAAGATAATAGTTTTTATAATTAGCTTTCAAAACCCGGTATGAAATATCAATATCTTCACCATACATAAAGAATTTCTCGTCCAGCAATCCGATCCGGTCAAGCGTTTCCTTCCGGAACATCATGAATGCACCACTGATTACGTCAATCTCATGGATTGCATCTTTATCAAGATAAAGCAAATGATATTTAGCAAAAACGGATGACATAGGGAATAGTTTAGATAGCCCCGTCATTTTGCACAATGAGTTCCATGGTGTCGGAAAAGAACGTTTTGATTCGGGATGGAATCTTCCGTAAGTGTCAATCATTTTTACACCGGAACATCCCGCATCCGGATGTGTGTCCATAAAGCGGAGTACATTATAAAAAACATTTTCTCCGACCAGCGTGTCCGGATTGAGCAGAAGAATATATTCTCCCTCAGACAGACGAATAGCCTGATTGTTTGCGCGGGAATATCCTACATTATCTTTATTGGCAATAAAATGGACGGCAGGAAAACGAGGGCGTAAGTATTCGACAGAGCCATCGGATGAGTCATTGTCAACCACGAAGATTTCATAACTTTCGATTCTTTCGCAAGCTCTGTATACTGATATTAAACACTGTTCCAGTAAATCTTTTACATTGTAATTTACTATCACGACAGACAGTTTCATAGATGTGTTCTTTCTTTGTTCAATTACTTTTAACGCAAAACAGAAGTTGTTTATTGTTTTCGTAAGCTTATTTGTTAGTTAATCCCCTATAATTTAAATGTATCAGAGAATGAGATACGGTTCGTTATGGATCTTCCGAGAGTTACTTCATCTGTATATTCAATTTCATCGCCAATAGAAACTCCCCGTGCAATGGTGCTTATTTTTACATCGTAATTAGCTAGTTTGCGGTAGATGTAAAAGTTAGTTGTGTCACCTTCCATAGTAGTGCTTAATGCCAGAATAACTTCTTTGATCTCACCATTTTCCACACGCTTTACCAGACTTTCGATCTGAAGATTCGAAGGACCTATTCCATCCATCGGAGAGATTACTCCACCCAATACGTGATAATATCCTTTGTATTGGCGGGTATTTTCGATAGCCATAACCTCTTTGATGTTTTCAACCACACAAATAACGCCTCTTTCGCGTTGTTCATCTCCACATATAGAACAGACCTCTGTGTCTGATATTGTATGACATATCCGGCAATATTTAATATCCCGGCGAAGTTCAATTAATGTATTTCCGAAATTGTAAACCATTTCCGGATCCTGTCTTAGTAAAAATAATACTAATCTCAGAGCTGTTTTACGTCCGATTCCCGGAAGTTTAGAAAATTCATTAACGGCTTTCTCAAGTAAATGAGAGGGATAATTTTGCATAGGTCTTTATATCTGTATCACTATATGTTACAAATGTACGGGATTGTGTTTAGACTTACAAAAAATGAGTATGTTTTGTGTGTGCTGAAAAACAAAAGATTTCGGGCTGATGTTTTATCAAAACAAAGATTTCGTGAAAATAAAGAGGAACAGTGAGTATGGAAAAGCAATCACAGAAGTTGGGTTTAGCGGGATTGACTGCTATCGTTTTTAGTTCAATGGTCGGAGGCGGTATATTTGCCATTCCTCAGAATATGGCTGAGGGTGCGGGCCTTGGAGCTACAATAATATCCTGGGTTATATCCGGCTTTGGGGTTTTATGTCTTGTTCTGACCTTTAAAATACTGGCAGATTTACGTCCGGATCTGAATGCCGGTATTTATCAATATGCGAAAGAAACATGCGGCAATTATGTAGGTTTTAATATTGCATGGGGGTATTGGCTTTGCGCTGCGATGGGAAACGTTGCATTTGCTGTAATGCTGAATGATGCTCTTGGTTATTTCTTTCCTTTTTTTCTGAATTATAGCTGGCAGACGGTTCTTTTGGGATCGGTCTTTATATGGGGAATGTTTCTTTTAGTAGCATCCGGAATAAAAGAAGCCTCAGTAATAAACTTTATTGTTTCGCTGGTTAAGTTTTTGGCTATTAGTTTTATTGTGGTTGTAATGATCATTTATGCAAAGGTCGGAGCTTTATCTTCAGATTTTTGGGGAAGAGCTGAGAATCTGGGTTCACTGGCCGGACAAATACGAAGTACAATGCTGATAACTCTTTGGTGCTTTATTGGTGTGGAGGGAGCAGTTGTCGTTTCAGGAAGAGCTAAACGCAGCAGTGATGTCGGTAAAGCCGGAGTTATAGGCTTTATTCTGGCGTTATTACTATATCTTCTTATCAGTGTTTTGTCATTTGGTATTCTTCATCAGCCGGAGCTGGCTAAATTATCCAATCCTTCCGTAGCATATGTTCTCGAAGCAGCTGTCGGTAAATGGGGAGCTATATTTGTATTGGTGAGCATTATCTTTTCTATTATAGGTGGATGGATTGCCTGGACAATTCTTTGCGCGCAAGTCCCGTTCACAGCAGCACAGGTGAATATACTGCC
The DNA here is from genome assembly GCA_051657165.1 of Bacteroidales bacterium. Classification (GTDB taxonomy): domain Bacteria; phylum Bacteroidota; class Bacteroidia; order Bacteroidales; family UBA7332; genus UBA7332. Next base: position 5,366 of record JBOFKD010000315.1, read on the forward strand.
AAGGATATTTGCCCATGAGAATAAGCATGGATCACCGGTTTATGCGCTACTGGCTTCCAGTATTCTGATGCAGATTTTTATTTTTATTGTAGTGATGGCTGAATCCGTTTATTTATCAGCAATCGAAATTGCCGGAGTTATGATTCTTCCTTCCTATTTATTCAGTGGTATTTATCTGGTAAAAGCATCTTATGATGGCGAATTACATGATAGTAATCAGCATCATCTCAAGCGTTACAGAGTAATTGGTTTGCTTACAACTATTTATTGTATGTGGTTGATTTATGCCGGAGGACTAGAACTGTTCTTTCTGACTTCTTTGTTTTATCTGATAGGTATCCTTTTCTATATTAAGGCCCGGCATGAAGTGGTCGGTTATTCAAAAGAGATATTTACGTCCAACGAGAAGATGATGGCATTAATTATTGCACTGGCAGCCGTGATCTCTGCAATTTTAATTGTATCCGGATTCACCACGTTATCCTGAATCTCTTATATTTGTGCCGTAAAAGCATAATATAAATAATCAAAGCATGGTGCATATACTTGTTATTGAGGATGAGCAGCGGGTAGCTGATTTATTAAAAAGGGGACTAGAAGAATCGGGTTACTCTGTTTCGCTGGCTTATGATGCCGAAATGGGGTTGCGTCTGTTTCGTTCGGCTCAGTTTGATTTCGTTATCTCGGATGTTATTTTACCTAAGAAAAGTGGTTTCGATTTATGTAAAGACATCAGAGCTGTTAATACCTCCGTGCCTATTCTTATGCTTACCGCATTGGGTACTACAGATGATAAACTGGAAGGTTTTGATTCGGGTGCAGATGATTATATGGTCAAGCCTTTTGACTTCCGCGAACTGATCGGCCGAATAAAAGTATTATTAAAACGAAACGGAAGCGTTCAGGCTCCCGCCGATGATGTGAATGAATTAAGTTATGCCGATCTGAGAATGAATCTTTCAACCAAAGAGGTCTTTCGCAATGATGTGAAGATTCATCTTACACCTAAAGAATTTAATCTGCTTTCTTATATGCTCCAGAATGCGGGGCGTGTATTGACGCGGATAGAGATTGCAGAAAATGTATGGAATACTCATTTTGATACAGGCACAAACTTTATTGATGTTTATATCAATTATCTGCGTAAAAAAATAGATAAGAATTTCGAACCAAAGCTTATACATACCAAACCGGGTATGGGGTTTATATTACGAACTGCAAATGAAGATCAGGACTAAACTTACTCTCCGGTACACAATTATTACAGCTGCTATCTTTTGCATATTTGCTATTCTGGTCTATCTCTTTTCGAGTAGTAACCGTGAAAGTGAGTTCTTCCGGGATTTAAAGAAAGAAGGTATTACAAAAGCAAATCTGTTTCTTGAAAACAAAGTGAATCCGGAGACGATGCAATCGATCTATATGAATAACCGCGAATTCATCAATGAGGTTGAAGTTGCTGTCTATGATACCTCATTTCATCTTTTGTATCATGACGCAAAGCAAATAGATCTAGTGAAAGAAACTCCTCAGATGATGGAAGAGATTCTCCGTAAGAAGACGGTTGATTTCTATCAGGGTAAATATCAGGTTGCGGGGATGCTTTATGAGTTTAAAGGTAAGCCTTATATCATTACAGCTGTAGCTTATGATGGGTATGGATTTGCTAAACTGGACGCATTAAGGCATGTGTTGCTTATCTTATTGTCGGCAGGCCTGATTATTCTTTTTGTGGTGGGCTATTTTCTGGCTAAAAGTGCTTTGAACCCGGTTATGATTATGATTCGCAATATACGGGATATTACAGCTAATAAACTTGATACACGCTTGTCTGTCCATACGCATCCGGATGAGCTGGATGAGCTGGCAATAACATTTAATCAGGTACTTGATAAATTAGAAGAGTCGTTTAACGCTCAACGTCTTTTTATGAGCAATGTGTCTCATGAAATCCGGACTCCGATGTCTGTTATTATAGGAGAAATCGAACTGGCCTTGCATAAAGAACGTACAAGCGAGTCTTATCGTCTGTTGCTTGAAAATACGCTTTCCGATGCGCGCAATATTACAGAGCTTCTGGATGGATTGCTTAATCTGGCGAAGGCAAGTTATCAGCCTGAACAGATTCGTTTCAGTCATGTACGTCTGGATGAAGTTCTTCTGGATGCCAGAGAAATGGTGCTGAAATCTCATCCTGAATATCATATTGATCTGATTTTTGAACAGGACGCTGAAGACGATCATCTGATTACGATTGATGGCAATGCTTATTTGCTTAAGGTTGCATTTGCTAATCTGATGGATAATAATGCCAAATTCTCAGAGAATCATAGCTCTTCTGTTCAAATCTCTTTCTTTGATACAAAGTCGATTATTCGGTTTTCTGATAATGGAATCGGGATTGATGAATCCGAGATAGATAAAATATTTAAACCCTTCTATAGAGGAGCGAATCAGTCTTACGCCAAAGGAAAAGGTATCGGGCTCGCTTTAGTCCGCAAAATCGTTTTACTGCATAAAGGAGATATTTATATCCATTCTCATAAGAATGAAGGAACCGTATTTACACTTGAATTTCCTCATGTGTAGCTTTTTCTAATGAATTTCTAATAACACTCTAATAATGTTCTAACGGCCTCCCGACGGAGGCCGTTTTACTTTTGTACCCGTTATTGAAGCACACTTAGTTGCTTCCGGTATAAACGTTATAAACGAGTATGATATTATGTGGAAATTCAGAAAAAAGAAAAAAGGAAACAACACATTTCGTTTCAACACCGAAAAAATATTCCTCGTAGCCTCGCAACCTTTGAAATCAATCTTTGGTTACCTTGAGACTTCCCGCGGAGGTCTGACCGAAGCCGAAGCTCTTAAACGGTTAACGCGTTATGGTACGAATGAGATAGCAAAAGAGCAACAGGTAAATCGCCTTGTTCTGTTTTGTAAGACATTTATAAACCCCTTTATAGGAGTTCTGATGGCGCTGGCTGTTATATCCCTGGTTATTGATGTTTTAATGGCTGAGCCGGCAGAGCGGGAGTGGACAAGTGTCAGTGTGATTGTATCCATGGTGATGCTGAGTGCGATTATTCGTTTCGTTCAGGAAGTTAAATCCGGGAAAGCATCTCAGGCATTGCAGCGAATGGTGAAAAACACAGCAACCGTTATTCGTAATAGTGATAATCATGGTGTTGAGGTGAATATCTCGGAGCTGGTACCCGGTGATTTGGTTTATCTCTCGGCAGGGGATATGATACCGGCAGATATCAGACTCGTGGAGTCGAAAGACTTATTCATCAGTCAGTCATCACTTACAGGAGAATCCGATGCGGTAGAAAAACAACCGGAGTTACTCTCTAAATCGCATAAAACAGGCAGTGTTATCGAGCTGGATAATATTTGTTTTATGGGTTCGAACGTAATTAGCGGTTCTGCGATCGGGATTGTTTTCGAAACCGGCCGTACCACTTATCTGGGAAGTATTGCCAAAAGTCTGGTAGGTGTCAGAGCGCAAACCAGCTTTGATAAAGGAATTAATAATGTTAGTCTTCTGCTGATCCGTTTTATGCTTGTAATGGTTCCTTTTGTTTTCCTGATAAACGGAGTGACAAAAGGAGACTGGTTTGAAGCATTTATATTTGCTGTATCTATAGCTGTCGGACTGACTCCCGAAATGCTGCCAATGATTGTAACTACGAATCTGGCTAAAGGGGCAATCATGATGTCCCGTAAAAAATGTATTGTGAAGAATCTGAACTCTATTCAGAATTTCGGAGCAATGAATATTCTGTGTACGGATAAAACAGGTACACTGACCAGAGATCAGGTTATTCTTGAGAAATATATGGATACGCATGGAAATGAGGAAGATAAAAGAGTGCTTCGTCATGCCTATTTTAATAGTTACTTCCAGACCGGATTAAAAAATCTGATAGACCGGGCTATTCTTTCACATGTGAAAGAGCTGGAGCTGGAACATTTGCGTGAGTCTTATAAAAAGATTGATGAAATTCCGTTTGACTTCAATCGTCGCCGAATGTCTGTGGTAGTCGAAGATTCGCAGGGGAAACGACAGATCATAACGAAAGGAGCAGTTGAAGAAATGCTTGCTATTTGTACGCATGTCGAAATGAACGGAACGGTATCTCCGTTAAATGGAGAGTCTCTGCAGCAGGCCCTTAATCTGAGCAATAGTCTCAACCGCGAAGGAATGCGTGTGCTGGCAATCGCTCATAAAAGCTTTGTCGAAAAAGCCGGAGAGTTTAACATAGAGGATGAAAACGAGATGGTTCTGATCGGATTCCTGGCTTTCCTGGATCCTCCGAAATCATCTGCGCGCGAAGCTATTACGTCCCTTCATGAAAAAGGGGTTGAAGTGAAAGTACTCTCAGGAGATAATATGGCTGTAGTGAAAACGATTTGTCGTCAGGTAGGAGTTGATACATCGTATGCGCTTATCGGACCTGATATTGAAAATATGCCCGATGCTGAACTAGAGGCTCTTCTGCCTAAGGTACATGTTTTTGCAAAACTAACACCTCTTCAGAAAACACGTATTATTTCCCTTCTTCAGAATATGGGAAATACCGTAGGCTTTTTGGGCGATGGAATCAATGATGCTTCCGCACTGCGTCAGTCCGATATCGGGATATCGGTAGATACAGCCGTGGATATCGCAAAAGAGAGTGCAGATATTATATTACTGGATAAAGATCTGATGGTACTCGAAGAAGGCGTTATTGAAGGGCGTAAAACTTTCGGAAACATTATGAAATATATCAAGATGACCGCGAGTTCAAATTTTGGAAATATGTTCAGCGTGATGGCAGCCAGTGCTTTTTTGCCATTTCTGCCTATGATGCCTATTCACTTGCTCATTCAGAATCTTTTGTATGATATATCTCAAACAACTATTCCGTTTGATCGTATGGATAAAGAATATCTGTTGAAACCTCGTAAATGGGATGCTTCGGATCTGAGTCGTTTTATGATTTATATCGGACCGATTAGTTCGATATTTGATATAACTACTTATTTGCTGATGTGGTATGTCTTTAAGTGTCAGTCACCGGAGCACCAGAGTCTGTTTCAGACAGGTTGGTTCGTAGAAGGATTATTATCTCAGACATTAATCGTGCATATGATACGTACACGCCGCATTCCGTTTATCCAGAGTCGTGCATCCTGGTCGGTTCTTTCGCTGACGTTGCTGATTTCAGGAGTAGGCATTCTGATTCCGTATACATCATTCGGAGCATCCATCGGGCTTGTACCTCTTCCGATGAACTACTATCCATGGTTAATCGTTACATTATTAGGGTATTGTACGATGACTCAGCTCGTAAAACAATGGTACATTAAACGTTTTACACGCTGGTTGTAAAATCAAATTATTAACTTCCACGCTCAGGAATCAGGTATGAAATATTTAATCCTATTGTTAAGCGGATTAGTATCCGGATTAACACTGTTATTGAGCGACGGACTGAAAGCACAAACTAAAATTACGGCTGAACTTCTGTTAACCTCGGAAGTTCAGACCGGTTTTGGCTCTTTTGTCAAAGGTGTAAATCTCCTGCAATGTAACGGAAGCATTCATTTTGCTCCGAAAAATTCATACAAAGGAGGCAATCTGTCCGTACAACTTATAACACCCCTCAGAACATCAGATATCACTGTTTGCAATGACTTACAGGGATTCTCTAATATCGAAGCCGGCAATCATTTTTTTACTCCTTTTCTTTTTGGTTATACGCAGTATTTTAAAAAAGGACTTGTTTTTGCCGGATTGCGAAATGTAAATGAAGATTATTTTACAACTGATTATACAGTTCTTTTCACACAGAGTTCAGCAGGAATACATCCTACATTATCCGGAAATTTCGAAATGCCGAACTATCCATTCACGGCTCCCGGACTATTTGTAGAGTATCTTCCTCAACCTTATATCCGCTTGCGTACGTCTCTTTATAATGGAGCCTCAGGAGCATTGTCCGTATTAGCTCCACATCCGTTTCACTTTAGTTATAACCCACATGGGATATTCATATTACAGGATATGTTATTTGAAAAATGGGATTTCCGTGTTAATATAGGAGGAATGACACATCTTTCAGCAAATGCATACAAAAGAGGTGGTGTCATTTGGGGAGTTCTTGAAAAACCAATTATTGAAACATCGTCAATGGAGTTAGGAGTGATAATGGAAGGGTCCTGTGCATTTATGCGTAATCCGACCTGTCGTTCTTTTGGGTCATTCGGTTTTGTGGGTGATGGCCTGATTGGGAAAAAAGGAAAGAGTATAATTATTTCTCAAATATTCTATGCGGGCTATGAATCCGGGAATGAATTTGATCTGGAAATAAACTGGATATATCGCCCTTTAAAATATTTACAGATTCAGCCGGCATTGCATTTGATTGTAACCGACAAAGTGCACCCTGTGGGTTTGCTTCGGCTTTCACTGGACTTTAAAGTTTAGGACACGAAATACCTGAATGCAGGAGGGAGTATGATAAGCTTTACTTTGCAAGTAGCAAATTGAAATTAGCAAGTAGCAAAATAAATTTTGCAAGTAGCAAACTTTCATTTGCCGGCAGCAAATGAATCCAGTCGGATAAACTTCTGTTCCGCTTCAAAACAAGAATTGTAAATCTTTGCTTTTCCAACCGTATATATTTGTCAGAATAAACCGCCAATTAGTAGCTATATCTGTATGATTTAGTTGCATTGACCGTATCCTTTAGAAATCCGGTCCGGAGCGGTTCTGATTCCGCCCCGGACCGGTTCTATTTCCGCTCCGGAGCGGATTGTATTCCGGTCCGGAGCGGAAATAGAAATCAACCGTATCTTGTAACTAAACCATCCGTATATAAAAAATAATTCCTCCTTTGTTCCGGCTAATCTATACGTATATTCGCTTGCGTTTAAGCGAATATAGCACTGAGCAGATAATAATAGACAAATAATAGTGAGATTATGTATCCTTTCTTTTTATTCTTTACAAACTCAATATTTTGCTAAATTTTACCGTCACCCGTCACCTCCTCTTGCAAGTGACTGATTAATAGTGGGATATGGGTGACGGTAGAGGGTGACGGCAAATTCAGGCTGCCGTCACCCTTAAGCGGTTGGTAATCAGTGATTATTTACTAAAGGTGACGGATGACGGTACAAAAATTAGAATTTTAATGGTATATCATTGTTGTATGGGCATTGACTTTAGTTTTCTGTAAACAAGTATAACGGAGATCAGAAAAGTCAGACTTTCGGCAATCGGGATAGTGAGCCATATACCTTCTATCCCTATGAAATGAGGTAGAAGGAGGATGCCGGCTATCGTAAAGATCAATCCTCTGAGAGATGCTATAATCACAGATATTTTTGCATTAGCCATGCCTGTGAAAAAGCTGGACGAGAGAATGTTGAACCCGCTTGTCAGAAATGCAAAAGCATAGATTGCTGCACCATGTGAAGCAATGGTAATAATCGTTCCGTCATTTTCGCGAAAAAAGAAAGAAATAATCGTCTGGCTAAAAAAGAAAAGGATTGAAAAGAGGATCAATCCAATGATAATATTTGTACGGTAGCCGAGAAACAAAACTTTCTTGACGCGCTTTATCAGATTCGCGCCATAGTTATAGCTGATAATCGGTATAATCCCATCCGAAATGCCCAGGAAAACAGTTGTGCCGACGAAAAAGACATAATTAATCACCGTAAAAGCAGCTACGCCACTCTCTCCCAGATATTTCATAAGGGTAATGTTAAACAAAAACGTACTGATTCCTGCCGCCAGTTCGGTAAGTCCTTCGGATGATCCGTTATAAAACATCTCTTTCAATAACCGCATACGGAATCGTCCGGATTGTACAGAGATAATATTCTTTTTATTGAAAACAATCAGAAACGAGAATATACCTCCCGAACAAAAGGCGAATCCTGTAGCCAGTCCGGTTCCCATTGTTCCCCAGCCAAAGATTTGTATGAAAACCCAGTTGAATATAACATTGAGCAGAACGGCTCCGGAGATGATCGACATCGCATAACGCGGATGTCCGATTGCCTTGATCATGAAGTCTGAATAATATACCGGACCCAGAAACGGGACAAAAGGGAAAAGTCCTGCCATATAACCTTTGGCTAATGGAAGTAATAATTCATTCGCCCCAAGCAGACGTGCCAGAGGATCGAGTAATCCAAGCGTAAATGCAGCGAGAAACGTACTTGACGCTAGAATAGCAATAAATCCTGTGGTCATTGCGTCATTGGCTTCGCTATAGTTCTTTTTACCCAGATTGATACTGACAATAGTCTGGCTTCCGATACCTATAATTACAGATAAAGCAATAATCAGACTGAATAGAGGCAAAACAAGACTGACCGCAGCCAGAGCATCAGCCCCCAGCAGATTGCCTACCATCAGCCCGTCTACAATAGATTGTATGCCAATAAACAAAAGTCCAATGACTCCCGGTATAGAATAATGGGCAAATAATCTGCCGATACTTTGAGAGCCAAGCGCTTTTTCGCTTTCAGAAATATAAGCCTCTTCTTCGTGTATAATCTGATTCATAAAGTGGATTGGTTTAATGTCATAAAGATAATCGTTTATTCCGATAAAATAAATAAACACATTATTGCCTACCTCTCCACTTTTATTTAGGTTTGTGCTTCAAAAGATATTTAGAAGTGTTGAGCTCATCACGACTTTTGGGCATTAATCCATTTTTTGCTTTTCGAAAAGTCATGATGACCCCAATCTCGAGTAATGGAATTAGAAAATAATAAGATATGAATGTTTTGGATTTGATGCGCAGGTGCAGAAGTTATCGTCGTTTTGATGCATCGTATGATATTTATAGAAATGAGCTTTTACAATTAGTAAACTTAGCTCGTCTGGCTCCATCAGCCCGAAATATGCAACCATTACGTTTTCGGTTGGTTTATTCAAAAAGTGAATGTGACCTTGTTTTTCCTCATCTGGCATGGGCGGGGTATCTGAAGGACTGGAATGGTCCTGAAGAGTCTGAGCGTCCGACTGCTTATATCGTTGTGACCCGCGATACGACATTGAGTGATCAGATATTCTGTGATGATGGTCTGGCCATGCAGGCTATGCTACTTGGTGCTGTTGAAATGGGATTGGGTGGTTGTATTGTCGGATCTTTCAAACGCAAGGAGATACAGGAAGCATTAAAGATTGATGAAAGATACGAATTACTTTATGTGCTTGCTTTGGGTAAACCTGCTGAGGAAGTAGTGCTGGAAGATATGGTTGACGGAGATGTAAAATACTGGCGAAGTTCAGATGGTACACATCATGTGCCTAAAAGAAAGCCGGAAGATTTGATATTATAATTTAGAAGAAAATGAAACAGGGCATATTTAAACATTTTTCGATTTTTCGGAAACTATTATTTTTCGTGGCTATGTTCTTTGTTGGTTCGGTGTTTGTCTCCGGATTGGCTTTAGTCATGCAGTTGATGCAACTACAGGGTAGTTTGCTGTTGAAACTGACACAGGTTTTCTCTGCGATATTCCTGTTTGTATTTCCGGCGGTATCGTCGGCGTATGTGTTTTCAGACAATTGGAAGCATTATATTTATCTGGATAACCCCGTGCGGATTGATAAAATAATCTATGCCGGAGTGATGGCCCTGACTATGCAGCCTTTCCTTTCCTGGCTGGTTTACTGGAATAATCAGGTGAAACTGCCTGAAGCTCTGAATAGCTGGGAGGTGTGGATGCGTAGTATGGAAGATCAGATGTTTGAAACCATGCAGACACTTCTGGCTACAACCTCTGTGGGTTCATTGATTGTGAATATTCTTATTATTGCTGTGCTTACTGCGATCGGAGAAGAGTTTTTCTTCCGGGGTGCATTGCAACGTATGTTTTCCGATGCAACGAAAAAGCCTTATCTGGCAGCTGTTTTGATTGGGATTCTTTTTAGTGCGATTCATATGCAGTTTTACGGATTTATTCCGCGTGCAGTTATGGGAATTCTTTTCGGTGTAATGGTTGTGCAGTCCCGTTCGCTTCTGTTGCCAATCACAGCACACGCGGTGAATAATGCTTATGGGGTCTTTATGTATTATTACTGTACGAAAAATGATATTCCCGTTGAAACATTTGACAATCCCTCAGAAGCTCCATCTATATGGATTGTTATTCTGAGTGTGGTGGTTAGTGGTTTATTATATACTTCCATATTACGGATTATTCGGGCGAAAAATAAAGAATAACAGATATTCCGGCTTAAAATACAACTTTAATAACCTTAACAGGGGCTTTCGCTCATAGAAAGTCCCTGCATAATATTGAAAAAAGATAGATGAAAACCTATGGTGTGATTTTGGCGATGGCTCTGGCTACAGGGGTGTCGGCACAAAAAAGAACAGTTGAACCCTGGAGAGCTCAGACGGATTCGGTCCTGATGGAGGTAATGAAGAAATATCCCATGTCAGGAAAAGCTAAGATCGAATCGTATCGGGTAGACCGAAAAAATGAAACACTTCTTGTTACAGTATCTCCTTCCTTTATCAATACGCCTGTCAGAAGGGCTATGATAGATTCGCTTTATGCGCAGACAAAAGAATTTTTACCCGCAGATTTAAAAAATCTGACTTTGAAGTTCATGTCCGACGGACAAGAGCTTTCTTATTATGTACCCAATGCTTTGCGTAAAGTACGGGCAAAAGATAAATCCAGAATGGCAGCTGAAAAGCCTGATGTGCCGGGATTGATTCGTCGCACTTCAGTCCCTTATCATATTACAGAAGGACTGGAAGGGAATCATATCGCATTGTGGCAGAGTCATGGTTTGTATTATGAGAAAAGTCTGAGCCGTTGGGAATGGCAACGGGCTAAAGTTTTTCAGACAGTTGAGGATTTGTTTACGCAAAGCTTTGTGTTGCCTTATCTGGTTCCGATGCTTGAAAATGCAGGTGCGGTAACTATTCTTCCGCGCGAACGCGACTGGAATTTGAATGAGGTGATTGTGGATGAAGATCAGTCTTCGGGGAAATCTTTTTATAATGAGCAGAATGCGAAGTATGAATGGAATGGAAGTAAATCCGGTGGATTTGCTCACCTGAAAACGAACTATCTGGATGGTGAAAATCCTTTTACGATGGGTACTTACCGGACGATTCCGACCGTAACTAAGAAAGAAGATAAATCCAAAGCGATGTGGATGCCGGATGTTCCGGAAAAAGGCGAATATGCGGTTTATGTTTCGTATAAATCATTGCCAAACAGTGCAACGGATGCCGAATATATAGTCAATCATGCCGGAGGAGAAACCCGCTTCAGGATTAATCAGAAGATGGGGGGAGGAACCTGGGTGTATCTGGGGACTTTTACTTTCGATAAAGGTCGTTCGGAAGAGTCGATGGTAACACTGACTAACCGATCAAAAGAAAAAGGCATGGTTGTGACAGCAGATGCCGTGAAATTCGGAGGAGGGATGGGGAATATTGCCCGCTCATCTCAGGGTGGATCAGTTCCGAATGTGAAAAGTTCGGATAAACAGGCACAGGCAAAAGCGAGTAATCTGAACTATGTGGTGGAGCCTGAGGTAAGTGGTATGCCGCGTTTTACAGAGGCAGCCCGCTACTGGATGCAATGGGCAGGTGTTCCGTATAAAGTATATTCTCCAAAAGAGGGAACAAATGATTATGTGGATGACTATTCATCACGAGGAGAATGGGTAAATTATCTGGCGGGTGGTTCGGCAGTTTTACCCGATTCCGCAGGATTAAATATTCCTGTGGATCTGGCATTTGCTTTTCATTCGGATGCCGGTACTTTTCTGACAGATTCAATTGTAGGTACGCTGGGTATTTATTATTCGAAATTCAATAAAGGTAAATTTGCGGACGGCACATCCCGTATGGCTTCGCGTGATCTGACCGATTTAATTCAGAGTGAGATTATTCAGGATGTACGGTTGAATTTCGAACCGAACTTTACACGTCGTGCTATGTGGGATAAATCTTACAGCGAAGCACGGGTGCCGGAAGTTCCGACGATGTTGCTGGAACTTTTGTCACATCAGAACTTTGCGGATATGCGTTATGGACTGGACCCCCGGTTTCGCTTTGTGGTAAGTCGTGCCATATATAAAGGTATGCTTAAATTCATAGCTGCGCGCGAAAACAGAGAGTATCAGGTACAGCCACTTCCAGTAAATAGTTTTGCTACAGAGTTTGTGTCGCCTCATAAGGTCCGATTAACATGGGAACCAACGCCCGATCCGACAGCACCGTCAGCCGTTGCTGAAAAATATATAGTCTACAAACGGGTAGATGACGGGGCTTTTGATAATGGTACGGTTGTGGAGAGTAATCACTATTCAATGCCGGTTGAAACAGGTAAACGATATAGTTTCAAAGTCGCAGCACTGAATAAAGGAGGCGTGGGATTCCCGTCCGAAATATTAAGTGTATACCAGGCACCGCACTCAAAAGGTACTGTCTTGATAGTTAATGGCTTTAATCGTATCTCTGCTCCGGGAAATTTTGCTACAGCAGATTCAACGATGGGTGGTTTCTCTGAGCTGCTTGATTTCGGAGTGCCGGATAAGCAAAGTATAGATTATATTGGTAAGCAATATGAATTCCGTCGTTCAAAACCTTGGGTAGATGATGATAATCCAGGTTTCGGAGCGTCGTATAATGATTATTCGGGCAAGGTTATTGCCGGAAATACATTTGATTATCCATCTATTCACGGAAAATCATTAGCAAAATTGGGATACTCTTATGTCTCAATGAGTGATGAGGCTTTTGAAACAGAGAATGTCAGCTCCCGGAAATACCAGATCGTTGATCTGATTTTAGGAAAAGAGCGGGAAACGAATGCAGGGCGCGGTGTGGTAATGCCTGAATTCAGGGTTTTCTCCCCGGGTATGCAGCATGCACTAACGGCGTATACTAAAACCGGAGGAAAGTTGCTGATTAGTGGTGCTTACGTGGGTACGGATCTGTGGGATGGATTGACAGATGATTCGGATCGTAAGAAGTTTGCCGAGAATATTCTGAAATATAAGTGGCGTACTAATCATGCTTCCAGTAAGGGAGTGACACGCTTTGTTGCGTCTCCTTATCCGTTTGGAGCAGATTCGTTTACTTTCTTTACAGAGCCAAATAGTGAATCATATTCGGTAGAGAGTGCAGATGGCATTGAGCCATCGGGAGCTAAATCATTTACATTCATGCGATATAATGATACAAATGTAAGTGCTGCTGTTGCTTATCCGGGTATAGATTACCGGAGTGTAGTCCTTGGATTCCCTGTTGAGTCTTTGAAGTCACAGGAAGAACGCGATGTTTTGATGGCGCGCCTTATTGGATTTTTGATGAATACTCCAAAGAAATAAATAGTTGTCACCCGGTTGGATTGATATTGTTTTAAGAAATATCGTTTGAAAGGTGAAGAAACAGAGAGCAGAATGCCGGTGAAAATTTTTACCTGCATTCTGCTCTCTTTCTGTGTAGAATATTATAATTGAAGATTAAGAGAGCAGGTCTGTTTGCCGGTGAATATTAAAAACTTCTGTCCTTTTTCTTCTGACTCTAATTTGTCAGAAATAAGATCAGGCTATTTTGAGCTATAATGTCTGTTTTTCTTAATTTTAATGAGCTCTCTTTTCTGGTAATATTGTATCTTTGAGCTCATTTGTTCTTTTTCGATATTTTACGGAATAAATATCTATTGATTATTAATTTGACTAGATAATATGATTGAATATGTGAGCGGGAAACTGGCTGAGGCTACACCGACTTATGCTGTTATAGATTGCAACGGACTAGGTTATTTGTTGCATATTACACTGAACACTTATGCTGCTATCCAGAATAAAAAAGAGATTAAACTTTTTGTGCACGAGGTAATTCGTGAGGATGCTCATCTGCTATACGGATTTTTGGATAAACAGGAACGTGAAATGTTTCTGCTTCTGACGAGTGTCTCAGGAGTAGGAGCCTCTATCGGTCGCATGATTTTATCATCTATGAGCGTGAGTGAAATAGGCGGAGCTATTGCCGGAGGTAATAGTGCAGCATTGAAAAAAGTGAAAGGTGTAGGACAAAAAACTGCAGAACGCATTTGTGTTGACCTGAAAGATAAAATAAAAACAACAGATTCTACGTTATTAGTGGAGGTGGCTACAAATTCACAGGTTCAGACAGAAGCTGTGACTGCTCTTGTGATGCTTGGATTTGTGAAAGCTCAGTCAGAAAAGGTTGTGACGAAAATTCTTTCAGGCAATCCTTCTGCTACAGTGGAAGAGCTTATTAAAGCTGCTTTGAAGTTGCTGTAAAAAAATAAAAACAGACATTGGGACGCAATAGTAAATACTTATTCTTTTTCATTTTCGTGTTCTGCTTCCTGGCTTTGGGAGCAGGATACGCTTCGTATACCCATGTCTTAGCCGAAAATATAACAGATGTTTTCCAGAATCAGACTCCATCCCGGCCTGCATCTGCATCCAGGGATAGTGTAGTTACCAAATATCCGGTAAGTAAAACAATCCCTGCTGATGAACAGGAATTTGGTAAGAGTTCTCCGGTAGATTTAAAGAATCCGGAAAATCTGCGAACTGTGATAGAGTACGATCCTGCCTTACGTTCGTATGTTTTCCGTACTATGTTAGGTGATACCGAACTGGGTACTGCTTTTAATCTGACCAATGATGAGTATATGCAGTATGATATGGATCGGTCAATGCAGTCTTATTTTCGGCAGAAAAATGCCATAAATCCTGAGGAGGCTCCGAAGAAAGGATTTGATCCTTTCGATATGCGCTTTAGCCTGGGGCCGGCCGAGAAAATATTCGGACCGGGTGGCGTACAGATAAAAACACAGGGTTTTGCCGAGCTCTCTATCGGTCTTCAAACCAATGAAATGAAAAATCCGCAGCTTTCGGAAAAGGCGCGGAAAAGAACTTCTCTTGATTTTAATCAGGAAATCCAGCTGAATATGAACGCCAAAGTCGGCGATAAGATGGATTTCAACATGAACTACAATACCAATGCTACTTTTGATTTTGATGCCCAGAAGATAAAACTCGCTTATCAGGGGAAAGAGGATGAGATTATTAAACATCTGGAAGCCGGGAATGTAAGCATGACTTCTTCGGGTGGACTAATCCGTGGTACTCAGTCTTTATTCGGGGTGAAAGCAGGACTCCAATTTGGTAAGCTAAAGCTGACCGGAGTTGTGGCACAGCAGGAATCTGAAACAAAAGTGATTAATACTCAGGGTGGTGTGCAGACGACACCTTTTGAGTTCTCCATTGAAAACTACGATGATAACCGTCACTATTTCCTGGCTCAGTATTTCCATGATACGTATGATAAATCCATGAGTAAACTTCCTTATATCTCTTCGGGATTTATTATCAATAAAGTGGAGGTATGGGTGACAAATACCCGTGGATATTTCGATCAGGCCCGTAATGTGGTTGCCTTTATGGACTTAGGTGAGCCGAAGGTTATTGGCAACTCTTTCTGGAAGCCGCTGACTCCCGGTGATTTACCTCAGAATGGAGCCAATACTCTGTACGGAGATATAACAACAACGTATAATGCAATCCGGAATATCAGTCAGGTAAATCCAACACTGGAGCCTCTGGAAGCATTCGGTATCTATGGCGGACGTGATTACGATAAGATAGAGAGTGCGCGTCGTCTGGAACAGAATGAGTATACTCTGAATAAACAACTGGGATATATTTCGTTAAAATCATCGCTTCAGTCGGATGAGATTCTGGCTATAGCTTTTGAATATACTTATGAAGGGAAGACTTATCAGGTCGGAGAGTTCTCGACAGATAATACAACCGGGAATCAGTGTCTTTATCTGAAACTTCTACGCTCAACAGGCTTAACTCCTAATCTGCCGATGTGGAAGCTGATGATGAAGAATGTCTACTCACTGAATGCAATACAAATAGAAAAAGATCGCTTCAGATTGGATATTCAGTATCAGAGTGATACAACAGGGGCTTATCTGAATTATCTGCCTGATGGTCAGATAAAGAATCAGACTCTGTTGAGTGTAATGAATCTGGATCGTCTGGATGCTCGTCAGGAACCTCGTCCGGATGGTTTCTTTGACTATGTGGAAGGGTTTACTATGCAATCATCCTCCGGTAGGCTTATCTTTCCGGTAGTAGAACCTTTCGGGTCGCACCTGAGAAAGAAAATCGGGAATGATGCGATAGCAGACCGGTTTGTGTTCCAGGAACTTTATGATTCAACGAAAGTAGAGGCTGCGCAGATTGCCGAGAAGAACAAATACCGCATAAAAGGGGAATATCGTGCTACGAACAGTGCGGAGATTCGTCTGAATGCTGCAAACGTCCCCCGTGGTTCTGTCAAAGTGCTTGCAGGAGGAAAAGAGTTGAAAGAGAATGTGGATTACTCCGTTGATTATATGATGGGAGTGGTTACAATTCTTAACCAGAGTCTTATTGATTCGGGTACACCTATCAGTGTGTCACTGGAGAACCAGTCTATGTTCAGTATGCAACGTAAAACATTACTCGGACTGGATGCGGTATACTCGTTTAGTGAGAACTTTAACATGGGTGCTACAATTATGCACCTGAGTGAAAAGCCGATGACACAGAAGGTGAATATGGGAAGTGAATCCATCAGTAATACCATCTGGGGATTAAATATGCAATACCGTACCGAATCGCAATGGCTGACAAATATGATTGATAAAATTCCGTTTGTGAATGCAACGGTTCCGTCAAATCTAACAGTAAATGCTGAGTTTGCACAGTTGTTGCCAGGACATCCGAAAGAGTTATCAAAACAAGGACATGCCTATATAGACGATTTTGAAGCGGCAAAGATTACAACAGATCTTAAGAATCCATATTCCTGGACACTGGCAAGTACACCACTGGAGCTGATTGATCCGCTTTGGGGGGATCGTCAGTCTAACGGAGGAGTAGATTATTATGGTAAAAACCGGAGTTTGTTTAACTGGTTTTACGTAGATGGATTATTCACGCGCAAAAGTTCGTCACTGACACCTACGCATATCAAGAATGATAAAGATCAGCTGTCAGACCACTGGGTACGTGAAATTCTGGAACAGGAGGTATTCCCGAACCGGGAGAAAGGATACAATGAGAATCCTACATTGCAGGTGCTGAATCTGGCTTATTATCCGCAGGAACGTGGACCGTATAATGTGGATGCTCTTTATATGGGACCGGATGGATTGCTTCAGTTCCCGGAGAGACGCTGGGGGGGTATGATGCGCAAAATGGAGAATACAGACTTCGAAGCTGCAAATATTGAATACATCGAATTCTGGATGATGGATCCTTTTATCAAGGATAAAGACGGATTGTTTAAAGGAGGAGATCTTTACTTCAATCTGGGAGAAATCTCGGAAGATATCGTAAAAGATGGTCGTAAGTTCTATGAGAATGGACTTCCTATTGACGGAGATCTGTCTCTGGTTGAGGAAACATACTGGGGACGTGTTCCTAAACGTCAGTCTCTGACTTATGCTTTCGATAATACTCCCGGAGCACGCAAAATGCAGGATGTCGGACTAAACGGGATCAATACAGAAACAGAGCATGTTTTCCCTACGTATAAGAATTATGTAGAGGAGCTTAAAACGAAAATATCCGGACAGACCCGTGCGAAATGGGAAGCTGATAAGTTTTCGCCTTTGAATGACCCGGGCGGAGATAACTATCATTACTATCGGGGATCTGACTGGGACAGAGAGAATAAAACTATTCTGGAACGTTATAAACGCTATAACGGAACTGAAGGGAACTCTCCTGCTTCATCGGACTCGCCTGAAACGTATGATACGTCTTCTAAAATTGTCCCCGATGTAGAAGATATTAATCAGGATAATACGCTGAGTGAGTACGAACGTTACTATCAGTATAAAGTGGCAATCAAACGTGAGTCGATGAAGGTCGGCTATAACTATATTGTTGATCGTCGGGAAACGTTGGTGAAGCTCCGTAATGGAAGCGAAGAACTGGTAAACTGGTATCAGTTTAAAATCCCGGTACGTGAGTATGAAAAGAAAATAGGTAATATCCGGGACTTTAAGACGATACGTTTTATTCGTATGTTTATGACTGGTTTCCAGGATTCAACCGTATTACGTTTTGGCTCGCTAGAGCTGGTTCGGGGAGACTGGCGTCAGTATCAGCAACCTTTGCACGCAACCAATGTGACTCCGGTATCAGACGGAACTCTGGAAGTGTCGGCTGTAAACATTGAAGAGAATGCATTCCGTGAGCCTGTAAACTATGTTTTGCCTCCGGGTGTAACACGTATCATTGATCCGGGTCAGCCTCAGCTTCGTCAGCTGAATGAGCAGTCTCTGGTATTAAAGGTTCAGAATCTTGCTCCGGCAGATGCCAGAGCTGTATACAAAAATACGGCGCTGGATATGCGTCAGTATAAACGTTTACAGATGTTTGTGCATGCTGAAAAGCTGATTGAAGATCCGTCAGATCTGCGGAACGGAGAAACAAGTATTTTTATACGTCTGGGTACGGATTATAAGAGTAATTATTATGAATATGAGATTCCGTTAAGACTGACTCCTCCGGGAATATATAGTAATAACAGTACAACAGATCGCGAGACGGTATGGCCGGAACAGAATATGTTTGATTTTCCGTTCTCTGTACTGACAGATCTGAAGTTACAGCGTAACCGGGAGAAACGAATAAGTGGTTCTACGATAACGTTTGCCACTCCCTATACGGCGTCTGATCCGGATAAACCGCGCAATCGGGTGACTGTTGTAGGAAATCCATCTCTCTCAGATGTAAAAACAATCATGATTGGTGTACGCAATAATGCACGGGCAATCAAAGCATGTGAGGTGTGGGTAAATGAACTTCGTCTGGCTCAATTTAATGAAGAAGGCGGATGGGCATTTCAGGGAAGTTTGAATCTTTCTCTTTCGGATATTGCAAATATTAATGTAAGCGGAAGAAAAGAAACCGTAGGATTCGGTTCTGTGGAACAGTCTGTGACGGAGCGGAGACTCGATGACTTCTATCAGTATAATATAGCTACGAATGTGGATGCCGGTCGTTTTCTTCCGGAAAAGATTAAAGTGAAGGCGCCGATTTATTATTCTTATTCAGAGCAGGTGAGTACGCCGAAATATAATCCGCTGGATCAGGATATTGAGATGTCTGATGCTATGCGTGAAGCTGTAGACAGGGCTGAAAGAGATTCTATTAAGAGTTTTGCTCAGGATGTGGTTGTAAACAAAAGTTTTAGCATAACGAACTTTAAGGTGGATGTTCAGAGTAAGAAACCGATGCCTTATGACCCTGCGAATTTTACGATCAGTTATGGGTATAACGGACTGGATAAGCAATCGCCCTCAGTGGCATTTGAACGCTCCAGGGATTACAGAGGTAATTTGTCTTATACTTACAGTCCGATGTACAAAGGCTGGGAACCATTTGGGAAAGTTCAGAGTAAAAAGAAAAGCTGGGATCTGGCAAAAGATTTACAGCTAAACTATCTGCCTCAGAGTATTACGTTCTCAACCTCAATGATTCGCTATTATTTTGAGTCGTTATACCGGGATCTGGCTAGTCCGTCGGATGTGAATAACGGCATAGTATCGGTGCGTAAGGATTTCCTGTGGGATAGGGAATTCTCTCTTCGCTGGGATCTGACGCGTAACCTGAAATTCAATATACGTACGGGAACGAATGCACGGATTGATGAACCGTACGGACGTGTAAACCGTCATGATATGCCGGATGAGTATAAACTCTGGAAAGATTCAGTTATGCAAAGTATTGCAGAATTGGGAACGCCAATGAATTATGCGCAGACTGCAAATATTCAGTATACGATACCTATTCATAAGATACCGGTGCTGGACTGGACAAATCTGGATGTAAAATATACCTCTACCTATAATTGGGAGAGAGGAGCTGTTATTGAGGGTGAAACCAATCTGGGTAATATCATTCGTAATAACGGAAATCTGTCAGGCGACTTGCGCTTAAATCTGGAAGGGCTTTATAATAAATCCCGTTTCCTGAAAGAGGTGAATCAGAAGTTTTCGAATTCCCGGAGACCAACCCGTTCACCGGTAAGAAATCCGAAGAAATTACATGTACAGAAAGTGACATTAAAAAGCGGAGATAAGCGTCTGGTAAGACATAATCTGAATACGCGCTATCTGAATCTGATGGCGAAAGATAAAGACAGTACAAATGTGAAGCTGAAATATACGGTTCGCGATCAGAATTCGATTCAGATTCTGGCAGATCAGGATGGTGAATTTAATGTGAAGATTATGCCGGGACCAAATCCGGAAGATGCATGGTGGTATAAAGCGGCGCAGTATACAACTCGCTTTCTGATGTCGCCACGAAGTGTATCTGTTAGTTATCAGCGAAACTCCGGACTTCATCTGCCATCCTTTAATCCGGGTGTCGGAGATATGTTTGGACAGCGTAAAAACAACGGTTTCCTGTCACCGGGACTTGATTTTGCTTTTGGTCTGACAGATGAAACTTATATCGATAAAGCAATTGATCGGGGCTGGATGATTGTGAACGATTCTGTTGTAACTCCTGCAATGTCAACATTCAACGAAGAGTTGCAGATACAGGCGCAACTGGAGCCAATTAAGGGATTGAAGATTGCACTTACAGGGCATCGCTCTCATGTGAAAAGCAATCAGATCAACTTTATGTACGAAGGTCGTCCGATGGTTCAGGGAGGAAGTCTTACAATGAGTATGGTGGCTATCCGTACCTCTCTGCGCTCATCAAACGCGAAGAATGGTTATAAATCAGATTTGTTTGACCGGTTTGTCTCGTATCGGGATAATATTGCAGCCAGGCTGGCCAATAAATATCAGGGAACGTCATATCCGACAGGAGGTTTTATGAATGGGAATGCGTTGGCAGGACAACCGTTTGATCCGGCATTAACACCAATAAATCCGAATTCACCTGATGTGCTGATACCTGCATTTATGGCGGCTTATACAGGCAGAGACCCTGATAAGGTAGGATTGTCTTTCTTCCCGGGTCTGCTTAGTATTTTGCCAAACTGGCGTGCGACCTATGATGGACTGATGAATATACCGTTGTTTAAGAAGCACTTTAAGAGTTTTAATCTGACCCACGGATATCGTTGTACCTATGGAGTCGGATCATTCTCAACATTTCTGAATTATGCAGAGAATACGGATGGTTTCGGATACGTTCAGGATCAGTTGACTAAACAACCACTTCCATCTTCGATGTACGACATTGGATCGGTAGTAATAACAGAGAGCTTTAATCCGCTGATAGGAGTAAATGTGACGATGAAAAATAATATTTCTGCGAAAGCTGAAATCAAAAATAACCGTTCATTATCTCTGAATATCGGATCAATCCAGCTTGTGGAGCAACTGAGTACAGAATATGTTGTTGGTGGTGGATATACAATTCCTGATTTGCGGATATTCTATAAAGGAAAAGGCGGAAAACAAAGTTCATTTAAAAACGAAATGAAGTTTCTGGCAGATATTGCCTATCGCCGCTCCGAGGTCATGATTCGTAAAATCGAAGAAGGATATACTCAGCCTACCAACGGGAATAGTTCATTTACACTTCGCTTATCGGCAGACTATACTTTAAGCAGAGCTGTAAATCTTCGAGCTTTTTATGATAAACAAATCAATACACCACTGGTTTCTTCGACCGCATTTCCTGTGTCGAATTCCAGTTTTGGGGTAGCTGTTCGTCTGATGTTAAACAGATAGACGTACAAGTGAAACAGCGAAAAGTAGCTTCTTCAGAATAGCTACTTTTCGCTGTTTCTTATTCTATAAACAAGAGTGATGAAATAGATTTACTTCTTATTTACTCTCAGATAAAATAAAATCAGCAAACTGTTAAGAGAAAGCGCAACTTCCCAAAATACAATAAAAGAAAAGCGGATATTTGAGAGAGTGAACAGATTACTTTAATTTCATACGCTGAAAATATAAAGACAGATTCTGTCTTTGAAAATGAGTTTAAATATTTGTCACATAGGATGATTGTGAGAAGAATAATAGTTAGTTTAACCACACTTTTTAGTTTATCGGCAGCCTCGTTCTGCCTGGCAGGAGAAACAGGCAAGACGAAAATGAGTATACGAACGGATGAGTTTTTATCAGCAGATAAGTTTACTTATTTTGAAGATAAACTATTTGTTACGTATGATATACGTTTTGCCAAAACAGTCAATTCGTTTAGTTCTGTACTACTTCAGTCGGAATCCTCTAAACATAATTCCTTCTTTTTAATGATGGACGGAAATGTATCCGAACGAAAGTTGTCTCTCTTTTTAGGTCGTAATATGATTATCCGAAAAGAGATAGCTGAAATCGATTCATCTCTGCTTCAGAGTCGCTCTGTACCCGTATATATAGAAATGGATATGCGCAAAGACTTGCTACGTTGCAGTTTGACTCCGGGTGATACATCTGTATTCTCGAATGTCGGACTTTCTGTGGATGACGGATATCAATTTTCGATGGTAATGAATCCGTTGAATATAAAGCAGGGAGCTTATCCGGAAAAGGGGATTGCGTATCGTGATCTGAAGATTGTAGCAGACTATAATGATACAAAAGGGACATCCGTCTACTGGTTTATATTGATTGTTGCGATAGATATTGTGATTTTTGCATTCATGTATTACCGCAGACGGAATAAGAAGCGTCGGGGACAGGAAGAGCCTGAAGAGACTCTTTCGAAAGATTCGTCTATGACACTATGCCGTCCTGTACTACCTCATAAAAGTGCGATTTATCTCTTCGGAGGGATGCGGATCTACAACAGAGACGGTGAAGATATATCCAAACGCTTTTCTCCGATTCTAAAAGAATTGCTGGCTTTGCTTATTGTTCATTCTGATAAAAAAGGGATTTCAGGAGATAAAATGAAGTCATATCTGTGGCAGGATAAAACAATCGCGAGTGCACGTAATAACAGAGCTGTAAATTTGGGTAAGCTCCGCAACTTATTAGCTGAAGTCGGAGACTTTGAAATAAAAAGTGATGATGGCTACTGGCGGATAGATACCAGTGATATTTTTATTGATTATCTGACATATCGTTCTATTCTGAAGAATCCGGGCATCCTGTCCAAAGAAGAAGTAGAAATGCTTTGCGTAATAGCCAGTGAAGGTAATATTTTGCCTGAACAGCAATATGAATGGCTGGATACATTAAAAGGTACTATTTCGGATGATATATTTGATAAGTTTCTGGGCTTTGCCGAGACTCTTGACGAAGATCATGCTGCCGATCTCTATATCGGGATAGCAGATGTTATGTTTAAATTCGAAAGCATCAATGAGCAGGCTCTTGCTTTGAAATGCCGAGCTTATTCCCGTTCGGGGAGACATTCAGCTGCAAAAATATTCTATGATAAATTCTGCGATGAATATCGTGCCGTTTATGATGAAGAGTTTCCGATATCCTTCGCTGAGATTCTGAAATCCTCGCAAAATGAAATACATGCGCGTACTGTTTAATCTAAACAGTACGCTTTTTTAGCTCTCGTCTGAAGATCCGTTTCTCCGGGTCCCGTTTGCAATCTAAAAGAACAGATACTGTTATTCGCAGAGAAAAAAACTCTGTTTCAGGACTGTTTATCCTTCATTAATCAGAAAAATACGAAAAAAAGCGTCGCGTTAATGTTCTGTTAATGCTTCTATTTACTTGTTTATTAAGCTTCTGATTCGTTATTTGGAGTCTGAATCAAAAATGAATTAAACAACAAATCGAGACATGATGAAAAATCTTAAATTCCTATGGATGGTATTGTTATGCCTGGTTTCGGCTATAAGTTGCTCAACAGAAGATGTTGATTTTATAGTAGAAGAGTCAGGAAGCAATAATCTTTATGCATTGACAGATGTAGCTTTTGCAGAATACTTAATGTATAATGCAACTTTGCCGGCATCCAATGCAAATGCACTGCCTTATGGTATCTGTATCATGCGTAATGATACTTTCTTTCTGGATGTAGATAAAGCAGCTAAAGTAAAAGCTGTGTATCTGGTGAAAGATGCAAAACGTATCGAAGCTTTACAGGCAGCCGGTGTAGCATCAGCATCTGTAAAGATTGAAAATCTGGATGGTATTCAGCATTTCACTGAATGTTCAAATCTGAAAATTACGTCGAATACGGTAACAGGAAAGCTGGATTTATCAGTATTGTCAAAACTCGATACACTGGAGATGAATGCCAATTATGCAGACCAGCTGGTATTACCTTCATCGGTGACACGTTTACGTTTTAATGCGAGTAGTAATGCAACAGAATCACAACGTCTGACTTCTATTGATTTGAGCCAGGCATCAAAATTGCATCATATTTCGCTAACGAATCATATGCTGACAAAAGCAAGTCTGAAATTGCCTTTGTCTTATACAAAATTAAAAGAACTTGACCTGAGTGGAAATCCGGAAGCTCCTTTTGAAATTCCGGAAGACTTATTCAATCAGCTTACAACAAAGAATGGAGTTGTAGTAAAGGACGATAACGGATCAGAACCGGGTGAACCGTCAGAAAATGAATACCAGATCAGAGATATGGCTTTTGGTGATTATTTGGTATATCTGACAGAGACAGTAGCGGATTTGTCATTGAGATTGCCGGAAGGGACGGCTTACAAGAAGGATAATGTGGTTTTTATAGACAAGAAAATCGCTGCTACTTATTCAGGTATGCTAAATATCAGCAAAGCAGCCAGCTATATCTCATCATTGCAGGAAGCCGGAGTAGCTACGGCTGATGTGAAGATTGGGGATGCTGACGGTTTACAGTTCTTTACAAGTGTTACTCAGCTAATAGCAACATCTAATGCATTTACAGCTCAGTTACCTCTTACTACACTTACAAAACTTGACTCTCTGGTTGTACGTACAGCTGGTGTGGATGCTATTGATTTATCAGGGAATACATCTCTTCGATATCTGGATATACAGGGGTCAGCCAAACTTACTAAACTGGCAGAAGCTGATCTGAGCAAAAATATAAACCTTATTTCAGTTAATCTGAGTGCAAATGCAATAGATCCGGCAAAGTTCATTCTGCCAGTATCGTATGCGTCATTGCGTACACTGAATATGGGTAATAATAAAGTAAATAATACAACAGTAACTTACACAGTTCCGGCTGCTTTGTACGATCAATTGGGGAATGAAAGTACAGATAAGGCAGGCCTGAAAAAAGGAGAATAATATAAGACTATGGTTTATTTGGGGGTAATAATTGCCATTCAGTTTATTATACTGACGGCATACTGGCTTTTAAAAAAATACAATCCGCAGGTTGTGCTTATGGTGACAGGTATTTCGATGCTTGCTATCTCGGCATTACTGGGTAATACGCTGGATCCTGTAAAATCAACAGGAGGAGCTTTCTTTGATCTTTTCAAGATTGTCGTTGAGACTTTCTCAACAAATATGCTGCGTGTGGGACTTATGATCATGTCTATTGGTGGTTATGTAGCTTACATGAAACAAATTAAAGCAAGTGATGCATTGGTGTATGTATCTATGCAACCTCTTTCGCTGTTTCGTAAATATCCGTACATAGCAGCTATCTCTATTATTCCAATCGGTCAGATGCTCTTTATCTGTACGCCAAGTGCGGCAGGCCTGGGACTTCTTCTGGTTGCATCTATTCTTCCGGTATTAGTGAATCTGGGAGTAAGCAGACTTACCGCAGTTTCTGTGATCTCTGCTTGTACTGTATTTGATATGGGACCGGGGTCGGCGAATACAGCTAAAGCATCTGAATTGCTGGAGATGAATAACGTTATGTACTTTATCGAGCATCAGTTGCCAATGACAATTCCGTTGACAATTCTTCTGATGGTACTTTATTATTTCTCAAACCGATATTTTGATAAGAAGGATCTTGAGAAGGGTAAAGTTGTTGCCGAAAAACCATTGGATGTGAGCGAGATGAAAGTAGATGTACCGATGATCTTTGCGATCCTTCCGGTACTTCCTTTGATGATGCTTATTGTATTCTCGAAATACCTGCAATTGTTCCAGCCGGCTATCGAACTCGATACGACAACGGCAATGGTTGTGTCACTGTTTATTGCGATGCTTTTTGAATTGGTACGGACACGTAGCTTTAGAGCAGCATTCAATAGTGTGAAGGCTTTCTGGGGTGGTATGGGTAAAGTGTTTACGGATGTCGTGACACTTATCGTTTGTGCAGAAGTTTTCTCTCAGGGATTAATTCGTCTAGGACTGATTGATGCATTGGTTGACGGTGCAACGCATATTGGCCTTTCAGGTATCGCTATCGGAATCTGTATTACGATTCTTATTTTCCTGGCCGCTATGTTAATGGGAAGTGGAAATGCATCATTCTTCTCTTTCGGTCCGCTAATTCCTTCGATTGCTCAGAAATTAGGTATTCCTCCTGTTGATATGGTACTGCCTATGCAGTTATCTGCTAGTATGGGTAGAGCAACATCGCCAATTGCCGGAGTTATTATTGCAGTTGCCGAGGTGGCAGGTGTTTCGCCATTCGAACTGGCTAAACGAAACATGATACCATTGGGTGGTGCATTGATTTTTATGATTATCTATAACTATTTAATGCTATAGGATTGATGATGAGATTAATAAAAAATGCCCGTCTTTATACGGCAGAAAATAATGGATTATCAGAAATCCTTATTTCAGGAAATAAAATAGTTGAAGTGGCCGATCGTATTGATACAGGGAATCTGGAAATCGAAACGATTGATGCAGCCGGATCTTTGGTAACACCTGGTTTGATTGATCTGCATGTTCATGTAATCGGAGGAGGTGGACAAACAGGTTTTAGTTCGCTGGCTCCTGAAGTAAGAGTAACAAAGCTTATTGAGTGCGGTACAACTACCGTAGTCGGAATGCTGGGTACGGATGGTTTTGTGAAGCAACTACCTCAGTTGTATGCTAAAACAATGTCTTTACGTATGAATGGACTGTCTGCTTATATGCTTACAGGTTTCTACGGACTGCCTACACCCACACTTACAGATTCTGTTACAGAAGATTTGATTTATATAGATCCGGTTATCGGATGTAAGATTGCGATTTGCGACGACCGGAGTTCTCATCCGACAGAACAGGAGTTGCTGCGTATAATCAATCAGGTCAGACTGGGAGGCTTCACTTCAGCGAAAGGCGGAGTGATGCACATTCATTTGGGCGCATTAGAAGATGGTATGACTCTTTTACTGGATATCGCTAAAAAATACCCTACACTGATTCGCTATATTTCACCGACTCACACAATCCGTACGGAGAGTTTGTTCCGCCAGGCTATTGATTTTGCCAAGTTGCGCGGGATGATTGATATCTCAACCGGGGGGACGAAGTTCACAGAACCTTATAAAGCAGTTCTGATGGCTCTGGAAGAAGGTGTGAATGTAGAGCAGATGACATTTAGTAGTGACGGGAATGCCGGTGTCCGAAGAATTGATCTTCAAACAGGTCTTGATACTTATACACTTGCTCCTTTGCATCTGAATCTGGAACAGACTATAAAACTGATCCGTGAGGGTGGTCTGCATCCGAAAGATGCATTTAAACTGATCACAGAGAATCCTGCTAAAGTGATGAACCTGAAAGGTAAAGGTCATATAGCAGCCGGATACGATGCAGACTTCTGTTTCTTCGATGCAGAGTATAATCTTCAGACTGTAATCGCTAACGGAGTTACGTTTATGCAGGAAGGTCAGATTGTCAAAAAAGGGAATTTCGAAGCATAATCAATTAAACATTCATGATGAAACACTATAAAATATCATTCTTATTAGGAATGCTGTTGTTTCTGTTTTCCCCGGTTGTTGTCCTGGCACAGACTGATGAGGATATAGAGATAGAAGCAGAGGATACTCTGGATGGCGAAGATGAGGTGATTAAACAAAAGAAGCCTTTTCAGCTGGGATATTACGGTCTTGGAAATGGTATCTCATTTCTGTCGAATTCAGAAGCTTACAGTTTGAATCTGAGCGGATATGTTCAGACTACATTTCAGTCACAGATGTACCCCGGTGATGATCAGATGTATAATCGGTTTCGCGTTCGCAGAGCACGTATCCGTTTAAATGGTAGTGCGATGCACAGCAAAATCCGCTATCGTCTGGGACTGGATATGGTAAAAGGAAGCGAAACGGATGCAGAAGGAGCAGGTTCTATGCTTTCGGATGCCTGGATTGCTTACCATCCATGGGGGAATAATAAATTGTCAGTATCCATTGGTCAGCGTTCAACTCCGACCGATAACCGCGAATTGCAGATGAATTCAGCAACTTTGCAGCTAGTGGACCGTAGTAAACTTAGTTCGATTTTCGGTACAATCCGTGAGGTCGGAGTATTTGCTTCAGGAACATATAAAGTTGGAACCGGATCTTATCTGCGTCCTTCGGTTGCAATTACTGACGGAGACGGTCCAATAAACGGAGCAACAAGATATGGCGGACTGAAATATGGAGCCCGTGTTAATTATCTTCCTTTCGGATTGTTCCGTCTGGCAGGTGAAACCCGTCAGGCAGATTTGGCATACGAAATCAAACCAAAACTATCGGTAGGGATGGCATACAGTTATAATGACGGAGTTAGTGACAGAAGAGGCGGACGCGAAAGCGGAGCTTTGATGTATCAGAATGCTGACCGTCGTACTGAACTTCCTGATATGAGTAAGTTTACAGCAGATTTTCTTTTTAAATATCGTGGATTCAGTTTGCTGGGAGAGTATGTGAAAACATGGGGACATGTGTCGGATGCGATTAAATATCGTGTAAGAAACGATGGCACAGTAAGCTCGGACTTTACCATTGACGGAGAGAATAATAAAGTAAATTATATTCTAAACCGGATGATGATTGGTTCAGCGTTCAATATTCAGGGAGGTTATTTCTTCCGTAAGTTCTGGTCAGTTGATGCTCGTTACACACATATCATGCCTGACAAATATTCATTTATGAATAATGACCTGTATTTTAACCGTAGTGATTATTATGATTTAAGCGTAACAAAATATCTTACGAAGTCATACTCTACAAAGATTCAGGCAAACGTAGGGCTGGCTAAAACAAACGGAACTATACGTAAACCGAATGGCGAAACGTGCAGCGGATGGGAGAAAAGTTTTACGTTATTGTTTCAACTTGCTTTTTAAAACCGAAGGAATCAATGAAAAGATATATAAATATAGCACTAGCCTGTATGATGTCACTTTCTGTGTCGGCTCAGGATTTAGGGAAAGTGCAGGAGAAGTTTTTTCCTCAACCTGAAAATCTGAATCTCAATACACCTCTGGCAGGTAAGCGTACCGGATATACAAGCTATAAAGAGATGAAACGCTTTTTATCGCAGATCGAAAAAAATAATCCTGAATTAATATCATTGGAGTCTATTGGGAAAACCCAGAAAGGACGTGATATACTGATGGTAAAGATAGCAGGAGGTAAGCAGGACGAAGAGAAAATGCGTGTCCTTTACTTCGGACGTATCCATGGTGACGAACCGGGTGGAACAGAGGGATTACTTCATTTTATAGAGCGAATGACAGCTGATGATTCATTACGTTATCTGCTGGATAAAATGGATTTTTATATTGTTCCGATGGTAAATGCGGATGGAGGAGAACGAATGATCCGTCAAACAGCAAACGGGATTGACTTAAACAGAGATCAGGTACGTATGGAGTCGCCCGAAGCGGTGGCATTGCGTACTATGATTAATCGCATCGAGCCTCATGTGACGATTGACTTTCATGAATATCAGCCTTTGAAGAGTGCTTATTCTATGGTGTCTGAAGAGATTCTTACAGTGCCGTGGGATGTGATGTTTCTTACAAGCGGAAACCCGAATGTGCCGAATGGGGTACGCCATAAAATCGAAAGCCTCTTTCTGCCGAATGCAAAAATGGATTTGATTGAAAATGACTTCTCAAGCCATACGTATTATACACCTAAGAAAACATCTCAGGGGGTAACGATGAATATGGGAGGTAGCTCTCCCCGTTCAACGAGTAATGCATTGTCATTAAGCAATACCTATTCCATTCTGATTGAAGGAAGGGGAATCGGATTAAGCAGAAAAACAATCAGCAGACGCTTGAAGTCCGTATATGTGCTTGCCGGAAGTTTTGCTAATACTTGCTATCAGAATAAAGAAGAATTACTTCAGACGCTTGCTCTGAGTAAGACCGACCGTAAGCCTGTGGCTATTGATTTCTCTTCAAAGAAGCATGAATCAGAACCATTGCAATTTATTAATCAGTTGAAAAATCGCATAGATATCGTTCCGTTGCGAGTAACGGATGCTATGAATGCGACAGTCGA
The DNA here is from genome assembly GCA_051657165.1 of Bacteroidales bacterium. Lineage (GTDB taxonomy): Bacteria > Bacteroidota > Bacteroidia > Bacteroidales > UBA7332 > UBA7332. The sequence continues at coordinate 35,764 of JBOFKD010000315.1, forward strand.
AAAAGCACGAGAGCTGCCTGAGCAATATCTGATATTGCCCGGAGAAACAGAAGCACGAAAAGCTTTGGACAATATGGGTATCGGGTATGAGATAATGCCAGAAACGCGCACGATGAAGGTGGAAAGCTATCTTATTAAATCGACAGAAAATGAATCTCAGTCATTTAAAACATTTACGCCTGTGCGTGTGAAAACTCAGATACGAACCAAAGAAGTGACGTTTCCTGAAGGTACAATTGTGATTGATACCCATCAGGATAAAGTGAGACTTTTGTCTCTGATGCTGGAGCCAGAATCGTCGAATGGTTTTGTAAACTATCGTTTAATAGAAGCCATCGAAGGAAAAGAGCTTCCTGTGTATCGGGTTATGAGTAAATAATTTCTCTGATTAATGATCAATTTAATATGAAAAAATATATAGCAGGCATACTCCTGATGTCAGGCGTTGCGACGGGTTTTGCACAAAATAGCCATAAAGTGGATTTCGCTTTAGGGAATGGTTTAAATATAAGTTTGAATAATAACAAACATCATTTTAAGATCGGTGGATATATTCAGACCGGAGGTTCTTACAATGAAGTAAAGGATCTGGATCCTGAATGGAAATTTGATGTGAAGAAAGCATATCTGAACTTTAGCGGAGGCTTGCAGAACGATAAGTTTACTTTCCTTCTACAGATGGATTTTGCAAAAAACTATCCTTTGCTGGATGCCTGGATGGCATATAATCCAACTAAATACCTGAGTATTTCGGCCGGACAAAAACAGTCAATCTCAGGTACGCGTTCAATGATGTTTAATGATGAAGCTCTGGCGCTTGGTAACAGAAGTCTTGTTGACCGTACTTTTTTTGGATCGGGGCGTGAGCTTGGAGTATTCATAGAATCACGTATTCCGGTAAGAGGTGTAGGTTTTGATTTAGGTGCTGCTGTAACAAGTGGTGACGGAATAAACTCATTCGGAAGTTCGGCTTCGGATTTTGATCTTGGAGGTTTGAAGTATTCAGCAAGAGGTACATTCTATCCGATGGGATTCTTTGCTCCGGGTAATGAATTGACAGATACAGATTTCGCACGTGAGAAATCACCTAAGCTTTTAATCGGGGGTGCTTATAGCTACAATCAGGGAGCCAGCGATGCAATCGGTGAAGGGCATGGTAATTTCCAGCTGTTCGATAAGACCGGAAAAGGGGCTTATCCGGATTATATCAAGATGTCTTTTGATGTAATGCTTAAATATCAGGGATTCACTTTCCTGGGAGAGTATGTTGATTCATGGGCACGTAATCTGAACGGACTTTATACGGCAGCAACGCCTGGTGCAAATCTTCAGCCTAAACAAATTGCTGATTATCTGGTTTTAGGTAGTGGTGTATCTGCACAGGCAGGTTATTTATTTAAAAAGAACTGGGCTGTAGATTTCAGATATAGCTATATTTTCCCTGAATGGAGTGAGAAGAGTACGCTGATTCAGAAAACAAATGCTTATCGTGTAGGTGTTGCGAAATATTTTATTGATAACCGTCTGAAACTTCAATTAGCAGGATCATACGAGCAATACAATCAGTTGTTAAAAAATGATCGTATGGTATCAGTGGAATTAAATGCACATATCGTATTCTGATATGAACTTGAAATATACATGGATCTTTCTGCTTATGCTCCTTTTAACTGGTTGCTGGGGCGGAGAGAATCCGGCTAATCCTGAAAACGGAAGTTTAGGCACAGGGCGTGGCGCTATCATCTACAACGGTTATGCACCTCTCAGCCATAAGCCCGTTACGGCTCATTTCTATATTCCGAAAGGAGATATGAGCCGTATGCCTGTACTTTTTGTTTTACCGGGAGTAAATAGAAATGCAGATGAATATCTGGATGCATGGAAAGAAGGAGCGGATAAAAAGGGTGTAATGATTTTCTCACTGGAATTTCCGAAATCAACTTACTCAACGGATGAGTATATTGAAGGAGGTATGTTCGACGGAAGTTCATTAAAGTCAGAAAAGGACTGGACCTTTTCATTGATTGAACCTTTGTTTCAACATATTAAGAAGGAGTTAAATAACTCTCAATCTACTTTTGATATGTGGGGGCATTCAGCCGGAGCTCAGTTCGTTCATCGTTATTTGTTGTTTAAACCTTCTGCACCGGTACGTTCGGCTGTATCGGCAAATGCAGGTTGGTATACGGTTCCGGACTTAACTGTTGCGTATCCGTACGGACTTAAAAATTCACCGGCTAGCGCTGTTTCTTTGAAGCAAGCTTTTGGTAAGCGTCTGATTATTCAGCTCGGGACGGCTGATACAGATCCGAATGATTCAAATCTGAACCATTCACCGGGAGCTGAACTTCAGGGTCCACATCGCTATGCGCGCGGATTATATTTTTGGGACAGAAGTAAGATGTCTTCTCAAACCCATGGAGTGTTTAACTGGATGAAGCATGAAGTGCCTGGCGTAGCTCATAGTTATACGCGTATGGCAGCGAATGCGTGGGACTTATTGTATTAACAACCACAGTTTTTTTGACTACAATCAGTCTGGAACGGGACATTCCAGCTGATTGTAGTCTTTTTTGTTTTTACGATATATATATTTCGGCGATATGAAATATATATATCGTGACAACAAAATATATATATCATCGGGATGAAGTTTATATATTGTATAAGAGATATAACGTTTCGCTTTTTGTGGTATAAGGGCACTTGAAAATTCTCTTAAGAGAAATCTCAAAATCACTTAAGAGAATTTCAAGAATCACTTAAGAGAATTTTTTCTGCCTCTTAAGCCAATTGAGAAAACAATGCACAGAGTTTTATAATTTGAATTATTTTCAATTGCTATAGATTGTGTATGTTATTGATAAATAGCTTGTTGTGTGTGGTTGTTTGATTGAAAAGAATCTACACCAATCTACATCAATTGCCATCGTAATTACTGTCTAGTTTTTTGCTACTTGCAAAAGTAATTTAGCAAGTAGCAAACTTAACTTTGCAAGTAGCAAATGAAAGTTTCAAAGCAGCAAAACAGCTTATTTAAAAACTTTATTGTTACTTTGTTTTGTTATAAAAGAGAGGGTATGATAAAAGCAATCCATATAAAGAAGAGTTTTGGCTCATTAGAGGTCTTGAAAGGAATAGATCTTACGATCGGAAGAGGAGAAATCGTTTCGATTGTGGGAGCTAGCGGGGCAGGTAAAACAACTTTACTTCAGATTCTTGGTACGCTGGATAAAGCCAACGAAGGAGAAGTCTGGATAAACAATACACTGGTTACATCTCTTTCAGACAAAGAGTTGTCCAGATTCAGAAATCAGAATATCGGCTTTGTATTTCAGTTTCATCAGTTACTTCCTGAATTTACGGCATTAGAAAATGTTATGATTCCCGGACTTATAGCACATAGAGGTGAGTCTGAATGTAAGAAGAGAGCTGGAGAACTGCTTGACTTTTTGGGTCTGAATGCTCGTCTGGAGCATAAGCCAAATGAATTGTCAGGGGGAGAGAAGCAGCGTGTGGCTATAGCCCGTGCACTGATGAACGAGCCGGCAGTTATTTTTGCAGATGAACCTTCAGGAAGTCTCGATACAAAGAATAAAGAAGAGTTGCACGCTTTGTTTTTTAAGTTGCGTGAACAACTGAATCAGACATTCGTTATTGTAAGTCATGACGAACATCTGGCTTCGTTGTCTGATCGCACCATCCATATGAAAGATGGGCTTATCTTACCGGAATAATCCTTCCGTATTGTTTCAGGCGATTCATAGAATGGAAATCTATCTGTAAAATGCCTGAGTAAGAAAAAAGGATTCAGTATTTTTGCGTGTTCATGTAAATTTTTAATCATGGTTTTACCTGAAGGAATAACATTAGAAGAAATAAACGAAAAGAATAAAGGTACTCTGATGGAGAGTCTGGGTATCGAATACACACATATTAGCGAGGGTAGAGTGGAGGCAACGATGCCTGTTGATGAGCGTACAATGCAGCCATTCGGGATACTTCATGGCGGAGCTACAATTGCTCTGGCGGAAACTATTTGCGGAGTCGGCTCAGTATTCCTTTGTGCGGAAGATGAGCAAAGCAGAGGTATGCAGGTTAGTGCCAATCATGTCTATTCGGCACGTTCGGGAAAGGTGAAGGGTGTGGCTACGCTATTACACAAAGGGCATAGTACTCATGTGTGGAATATAGATGTGTTTACAGAAGATGAACGACTGGTATCCAGTGTTCGTATTACAAATAGTATAATTAAGAAAAAGTGAAGCAAGAGGTAGATATAAAAAGAGATTGGGTGAAAGATTTGATACGTAATCAATATGCTTTTGCTTTGTTTCGTTTGCCTCATGCCGAAGAACCGTCTTTGATTATTCAGACCCATGGCAAGCCTTTGGAGATGAATGATTATAGAGAATTGAACGATAAAAGCGGATTTGTATTTGCTCCTTTTGTGATATCGGATAATAATCCGTTGCTGTTGATTAAAGAAGACCGCAGGCTAAACGGATGGCAGAATATAGAAGAGTGTATAAACTCTTTTTCTGTTTCCGGAAAAGAGTGTGACGCAAATATTATTTCATGTTTAGCAGAAGAACCTGAGAAAGGATACGATGAGGTATTCCATACGTTTATTTCAGCCTTGCGAAACGGACAATTTGATAAGTTAGTTCTGTCCCGTTTCAAGGATTTGAAATTAGATTCTTCTCTGGATCTGATCCGTCTTTTTGAGAGTGCTTCGGAGAGATATCCGAATGCTTTTGTTTATCTGGCTTATACACCTCAGGCAGGTTTATGGATGGGGAGTACACCCGAAATACTGCTGGATGGTAAAGCAAACGATTATGCCACGGTTGCCCTGGCAGGAACTATGAAGGCTACTGAAAAGCCCTTATGGAGCGAAAAGAATAAACTGGAACAGGATTATGTGGCCCGATATGTTCGTGAGAAATTACGTTCACTCGGGATTATTCCTCATGAATCCGGTCCGGTAACAGCTAAAGCTGGTGCTCTGATTCATTTGAAAACCATTTTCCATTTTTCCTTTACGGATCATGCCCGTTTGGGGGATGTGATAACTATGTTGCATCCAACGCCGGCTGTATGTGGTTTACCAAAGGAGAGTGCATACCGCTTTATTTGTGCAAATGAAGGATACGACCGGACTTATTATTCGGGTTTTCTGGGGCCTTTGAATAAGGATGAAGAGACTCATTTATATGTGAATCTGCGTTGTATGCGAATTACTCCTTCCTTTGTCCGGTTGTATGCCGGCGGAGGACTGCTTACTTCCTCTGAATCAGATTCGGAATGGAATGAGACTGAGGATAAAATGCAAACGATGTTATCGTTGCTAATTCATTAAAACTACTTCAATCATTGTGTATGTATTCGGATAAGAAAAATATACGGGAGTTAGTTACGCTGCTTCCGGAACATGGAATAGATCATATTGTATTATCGCCCGGATCCCGTAATGCGCCGTTGCTGCATACTTTCTCGCAGCATCCGGGTTTTACATGCTATACGGTGGTGGACGAAAGAAGTGCTGCGTTCTTTGCATTGGGACTGGCACAAAATCTGCAACGTCCTGTAGCGCTGTGTTGTACTTCCGGTAGTGCTTTACTTAATTATGCTCCAGCTATATCCGAAGCATACTATCAGAAAATACCGCTATTGGTTATATCGGCAGACCGTCCGGTGCAATGGCTCGGACAACATGACGGTCAGATGATTCCTCAGCAAAATGCTCTGGCTGGAATTACAAACGGATCTGTTCAGTTGCCGGAGATTCGTATACAGGAAGATGCCTGGTATTGCAATCGCCTGATTAATGAAGCAATCCTTGCTTTGGATAAAAACGGCAAAGGTCCTTCCCATATTAATATACCGATATCAGAACCGCTCTATAAATTTACGGATGAACCCTTACCTGTGCCTCGTGTTATACATAGACATAAACCTTCGGTTGTGGCTGATGTAGAATCAGGATTGCAGCAATTAAGATCTGTTTCTAAATGCTGGATACTGGTAGGACAGATGCCTCCGGATAACCATTTAAGTAATCTGTTATCACAGGTTGCACGTAAATACGATGCATTGATCGTTTGCGAACATCCTGGAAATATCCATTCGGTAGAGGCTATCCGCAATATGGATGCCCTTCTGTATACGCTGACGGACGAAGAGCAAAAGGAGCTGGCTCCTGATTTATTGATAACACTGGGAGGACATCTGGTCTCTAAACGTATCAAACAATATTTACGGAATCAATCTATCACTGCGCACTGGCGCATTGATGAGTCGGAGGATGTTGTAGATCCTTTCGAATGTCTGACAGATTTAATATCTGTTGATCCGGTTGTTTACTTTCAGGCATTGTGTGCTGAATGTGATGAAACTCCTGAAACCGGAAATTATGCGGGTTACTGGAAATCCCGTGCTGCGGAGATTGCTGTTCGTGGAGAATCCTGGGCTCGTAAGGCTGATTATGCTGACCTGACAGTTGTGGGTGAATTCTTGAACCGTTTGCCCGAAGGAGTGGCATTACATCTGGGGAATAGCTCTTCTATACGTAATGCTCAACTATTTCCATTACCTCCTGAGACAAATGTATATAGTAACAGGGGTGTTAGCGGAATAGACGGAGTTATTTCAACGGCAGTTGGTTTTGCTGCCTCCAATAATCAGGAAACTTATCTGATAGCCGGAGACTTGAGTTTCTTTTACGATATGAACGCATTGTGGAATCGTCATGTGAGTCCGCATTTACATATAATGATGATGAACAACGGAAGTGGAGGTATATTCCATCTTCTTCCCGGGGCAGATCAATCAGCTGCGCTAAATGATTATATAGCCTGTCATCATCAGACCGAAGCAAAGGCATGGGCAGAAAGCCGTGGCTTTACTTATTTATCTGCCCGGAATAAAACAGAGCTGGGGGAAGCTCTGGATATTTTTACGAAATCCGGATCAGATAAGCCTTTGTTTCTAGAAGTGTTTACTTCTCATGAAGTAAATCCAATAGTATTTAAAGCATATTATCATCAATTAAAATCTACAGAATATGGCAACTAAGAGAGAGTGGCAAACGATTAAAGAGTATGAAGAAATTCTTTTCGAATATTTTGAAGGGATTGCCAAAATTACTATAAACAGACCACGTTACCGTAATGCGTTTACTCCGACAACATCAATGGAGATCAGCGATGCTTTGCGTATTTGTCGTGAAGATCAGGATATCTGGGTGATTGTGCTTACCGGAGCAGGCGATAAAGCTTTTTGTTCGGGTGGAGATCAGAATGTAAAAGGGGTTGGTGGTTATGTAGGTAAAGACGGTGTTCCGCGTTTGAATATTCTGGATGTTCAGAAACAAATCCGTTCTATGCCGAAACCCGTGATTGCGATGGTTAACGGTTTCGCAATCGGAGGCGGACATGTACTTCATGTGATGTGTGACCTTTCTATTGCATCAGAGAATGCAATTTTTGGTCAGACCGGTCCTAAAGTAGGTAGTTTTGATGCCGGATTCGGATCGTCTTACCTGGCCAGAATCGTGGGTCAGAAAAAAGCTCGCGAAATATGGTTCCTTTGTCGTCAGTATTCGGCTCAGGAAGCATTGGATATGGGATTAGTAAATAAAGTGGTGCCTTTCGATCAACTCGAAGATGAAGTGGTTGAATGGGCACAGACGATGATGCAACACAGCCCGATGGCTTTGCGTATGCTTAAATTAGGAATGAATGCCGAGCTGGATGGTCAGGCAGGTCTTCAGGAGTTTGCCGGAAATGCAACATTGCTTTATTATCTGACTGAAGAAGCACAGGAAGGAAAGCATGCATTTCTTGAAAAACGTAAACCTGACTTTAAGAAATATCCGAAATTTCCTTGATTAAAAATATAAAACAAAGAGGGTATGAAGTTCAAAATAGAGATTCATCCTTACTTACTGCATTTTAAGAACCCCGCGGGAACTTCCCGTGGGGTTTACCATTCCCGGGAGGTCTGGTATGTGGTTGTTCGGTCGTTAGAAGATTCTGCCGTTTACGGAATAGGCGAGTGTGCGCCATTACTGGATCTGAGTTGTGATAACTTGCCGGATTACGAAGAGGTCTTGCGTGGATTTGCCTCCCGCATAGAAGCTCAGGGATATCTGGATACAGAGCTGTTACGCAACTATCCGTCGATGCTTTTCGGCTTCGAGACTGCTTTCAGACAATACGAACAGAAAGGCTCTGTCCGTTTGTGGGATAATTCATTCTCAAACGGAGAAAGGGGAATTACCATTAACGGATTGATCTGGATGGGATCCCGGCAGGAGATGTATGATCAGATTGTGGCAAAACTGGAACAGGGCTTTCATTGTATAAAACTAAAGATTGGAGCTATCAATTTTGAGGAAGAGATTTCTCTGTTAAAATTCATCCGTGAGCAATTCAGTATTCGTGATATTGAGCTGCGTGTGGATGCAAACGGAGCATTTGATGTATCCGAGGCTAAAGAGAAGTTGAAGCAGCTTTCGGAATTTGAGATTCATTCGATTGAACAGCCAATTCGTGCAGGACAATGGAAAGCAATGGCCGAGTTATGCAGAGATACACCTGTGGCGATAGCATTAGATGAAGAGCTTATTGGAGTGAATGAGCGTGATATGAAACAGAAGTTACTTTGTGCGATTGCTCCTCAGTATATAATACTGAAACCTTCATTGCATGGAGGTTTATCCGGTTGCTCGGAATGGACAGAAATAGCAGAGTCTTTCTCAGTTCCATGGTGGATAACTTCTGCTCTGGAATCTAATATCGGACTAAATGCGATTGCTCAATGGACTGCAAATCATGAATTGCATTTGCCACAAGGATTGGGTACAGGGATGCTTTATACAAATAATATTGATTTTCCGTTATCCATAAAAGGTGATCAGCTCTGGTTCTCGCCGGACGATTACCGGAAACCTGAATTTATGAAGTTATGATTGATTATGTGACAGATCGTTCAAAGCAAACATTAAATCTGAACGGAACTGTTCTGACGGCTAAGATGTTTCGTCAGGAAAAGCTGATTTTGCCTTCCGAAGGAATACTGCGGGATATTTATTTGTTTCTGAAAGATTGGTTTAATGACTCTTCTTTCATCACAGTTCATACTTCCGGATCTACGGGCAAGCCTAAACCGATGGAGGTAGAGAAGGACCGGATGCAGGCAAGTGCAGCATTTACCTGTAAATATCTGGGGCTAACTGCCGGCTCATGTGCATTGCTTTGTCTTCCTGTTAATTATATTGCGGGGAAAATGATGCTGGTTCGTGCTTTGGTAAGTGGTTTACGTATTGAGGCAATTGAAGTAAACGGACATCCGTTTGCCACGGCAGATCAACATTACGATTTTGTGGCTCTTATTCCTCTTCAGGCGGTGAATAGTCTGAGTAATCAGCAGGAAAAAAAGCGGCTGGAAGCAGTAAAGAATGTGATTATTGGCGGAGCGGCTATTGATCCGGAGCTGGAAAAGCAACTCAGTGCTTTGTCCAATGCTGTATATTCAACTTACGGAATGACAGAAACTCTTTCACACATAGCAATGCGCCGTGTGTCCGGGACAGAACGTTCTTTGTATTATGAGCCTCTTGATGAGGTGAATCTTTCATTGAGCGATAAAGGAACTCTTGAAATATATGCACCACGCGTTTGTGTCGAAAGGCTAGAGACCAATGATTGTGTAGAGTTTAATGATCAGGGTGCTTTCCGTATTATCGGACGGGTTGATAATGTAATCAACAGCGGAGGAGTTAAACTTCAGATTGAAGAGATTGAATCTAAGATAGCTTCTGGATTTACATCGCACTTTGCGATAACCTCTGTGCAGGATATGAAACTGGGAGAAAAAGTTGTGTTACTTTATGAAGGAAACCGGAATAAAGAAGATATAGTTGTTTTTCTTCAATCAGTTTTATCAGGATATGAGCAGCCAAAACAGATCTTCTGCGTTTCGTCAATCCCTCTGACAGAGAGTGGGAAGGTAAAACGAAAAGAATGTGCGGCTTTAGCTCAGAGTCTGTCTGAATAAATAAAAAGGAGTTACTGATGTCCTTTTCAGTAGCTCCTTTTTATATTCAACAGATTAAACCCGCAGGTATTTATACCCATCATCCTGAAGTTTCAGGATTTCAACGATAGCTCCGCTCTCTGCTACTTTTACGTAAGGAAGCATGCGTTCGCGGGCAATTCCATATTTTTTCAGTGTATTTGCGCAAATATAGAAATGCACATTCTTTTCACTCAATTTTTCCATTTGCTCGCGCAAACATTGTAATTCAGTGTTGTTCAGATAGCTTAAAACGGCTGTGTCATGAGCTATGATATTAATATTCTCACTTACATTCGGGAATTTTTTCAAATTCGCTACCATTTCTAAAAGATGATGCCATTTGTTGTTATCATCAATCTCAATTACTACATTATAATCATTCATAGTCTTAAGGATTAGGTTTATTACTATTTTGTTTATTGAGTTTATTCTTTGAAAACATCTGATTAAACGTTTCGCGGTTGATCAGATAGAAACCGATAAGGATCAGTAATAATCCGATCGGGTCATGCCACGAAAACTTGTCTGTTCCGATCCACATGGCAACAGCAGTACCAAATACCGGAAGCAGGTAAATATAGAGACTATCTTTAAATGCTGAAATATAATGTAATGCTCCCAGCGCAAGTATATAAGCTCCCATGGTTGAGAAAATCAGCGTAAAGGCTATTTTACCCCAAACGATCCATTCGAAAGAATGATGGAATACAGGAGCTTCAATCAGTTCCTTGATACCAAATGGAAATGTAAATACAAAGGCACTGAGTGACATCCATTTCATCACCAGAAAAGGATTGAATCTCTGAGTATACGGTTTTATTAAAACAAGGAAGAAGGCATAAGCCACAGAGGAAAACAATACCTGAACATCTCCCCAAAAAGAATCGGTAACGCCTCCATGCGGAACTATTGAGACATATACCGCACCGAGTAATCCGATGATAATACCTGTGAATTTGGTGAAATTGAAAACCTTGTGAAGGAAAATAACGGAAAGAACAAAGACAATTGTAGGCTGGAATGTACGGATGATAAAAGCATCAACAGGTCCGGTCTGAGCAACTCCGTTTATATAAAGCAACATATTTGCACCCATGCCCAATACTCCGCCAAGCATCATCATGACTTTGTCTTTTCCTGAAGGTTTCTGTTCGCGTGCCGATTTTATGAAAAGACAAATAACCCAATACCCGATAGCGCAGGAAGACGTACGTAATAACACCAGTGCAAACGGATTAATCCAGTCTGGCATCAGTGTCTTCATAAAATTTGTATTGAAGCTATATATAACGATGGTCGCAAGCGCCATCAGGTGTCCGAGATATGCTTTTGAATTCTGGTCGGTTCCCATATTATCTGTATCTTTCCTATAAGAACAAACCGCATCTCATTTTGTTTTTAGCTAATCTTTACTTCGTCCAGTGATACCAGTTTGTTAACGATAGCATAAATCGTTAGGGCTGCCGGGCTATGAATCTGAAGTTTACGGGTTATATTCTTACGATGGGTGATTACAGTATGCGTAGAAATGGAGAGCTCTTCTGCAATCTCTTTGTTTGATAGCCCTTTAACAATACATACTACGATTTCCTTCTCTCTTCCGCTCAGTTGGAGAGCTTCTTCGGGTTCTGGTGTAGCGGATGATATACGGAGAAGTTTTTCTAACTTATCTTTAATCTTATCACCCTCATCGTAAATTGTGATCGTTTCGTGATAATGCTTCAGCGTTTCGGGCGATATTACATTGTATAGCAGTGCAACCAGTTTGGTTTTACCTGATTGCTCTCTTAGTTTTGCTATTTCAAATTCTCCGATATTGGCCGGGCTTACAATAAGTATATCCGGTGTGTATATACGCAATGAATCGTAGAGAGTATCCAGATTGGATATCTCTATCAGCTGGGCTTTTGCTGAAATATATCTGCGGATAGACTGAATAACACCCAATCGTATGATCAGAGAATGTTCAGCAATCGCTATTTTCGGATGTTTACTTACTTCCATATTCAGTTAACTCTTTTTCTAATTTTGCAATGGCCGGAATAAACAGGAAATCTTCAATGCGGGTATGCATTTCCAGCTCCTTCTCGCAATTAAAGATGTCTATCAATACATCGGATAACCTGTTGTTTTCCCCTTTAGCTACGGGAATGTATTTGATTAGCATATTTTTTAAATCAGCCAGTTTTGAGTCTATTTCATTATGTCTGTCTTTAAAAGTGCCGATGCTGTAGTTATTTGTTATATCTCCTGCCAGTAACTCATCAACATAACCGAATACCACTTTTTCTTCGTAGTTCATATGTTTCATGACTTCCAGCACATATTTGTCAAAGAAGTTCAGTACAAGCTGAAGAATAGCCGGTTCATCTTTCGATATTATCTCATTCAGTTTATTCCGTATGATGGGGAATTTATACTCGTGAAAGTAACTGTGTGCATTTGTCAGAAAGAGAATGAGATTACGAAGTGATAATTTCGATATACTATCAGTACTGTCTATATTTTCATCCACCAGAAAATTGGCTACAGAAAGAAACGTGTCACAATCAATCTGATTAGACTCGCAAACCTCTTTCACGCTTTTGTCTCCAAATCCAAGTGGGATATTAAAGCGGCTTAATACAGGGATAAGCTCGGAATGACTACAGATTAAATCACCCATACGATCATTCCTTTTAAATTGTTTTTGTCGGTTCATATATTCTGAATATTAGCTTCTAAAGAAACAAATATAATTAGAAAAGAGATTACATCTCGATAAAAAAAGAGTATGTGCTGCATGATTTTCATCCAACACATACCCGTAACATATCAGTAGCTTTGAGAATTATGACTTTACACTGCAAAACTACTCTCTTTTATATAGATAAGAAATACCATGAATTAGGTATTTTAAGTGGGTATATACCTACTTAAGAGTAGTGTTTGTGTTAAATAATACAAAAATGATGTATGTTGTAAGTAGTTTGTATTGCATAGTACCTTCTTTCTGCTACATTTGTACCGTAAACATAAAAAATCTACGGGAAGAAATCAAAGAGAATGGAGATTTAGCTCTTTGATTTCATACTCCCGGAGAGTAAATCCGATCAGTAATGAATATTGAGAACGTTAAGTCGCAGATGCGAAAGGGTATGTTGGAATATTGTATCCTGCTTATTATAAGCAGAGGTCCGGCTTATGTTTCCGACATTATCCAACAGTTGAAAGATGCTCGGCTTATTGTGGTCGAAGGAACCTTATATCCATTGCTAACTCGTTTGAAAAATGCAGAGTTACTTTCTTACAATTGGGTAGAATCCAATCAGGGACCTCCGCGTAAATATTACGAATTAACAGACAAGGGTACAGAAATCCTGAATGAACTTGAAAGTTCATGGAATGAAATTAGTGGTGCTATTGAACACTTGCGCCAGCAGAATTAATACTAATTGTCTTAAACTAAAACAAGATGAAAAAGACTTTGACAGTAAACTTAAATAATACAGTCTTCCATATTGATGAGGATGCATACGATGTATTGCAGCAATATCTGGAGGCACTGAAAACTCATTTTGCAGGCGAGACAGACGGAGATGAAATATTGAAAGATGTGGAAGCCCGTATTTGCGAATTGTTCAATGAGCGGATTCGTTTCGGATTGCAGGTTATTACATTACCTAATGTAGAAGAGATTATCCAGATGATGGGACAGCCTTCGGATTATGGTTGTGTGGATGAAGCTGAAGAAACAGAGAGAGCAGAGACCTTTGCTGAAGAAACCGAAGGTGCAGACACAGTTCAGACTGAAGAAAAAGTTTATCGCGGACGCAAACGCTTATACCGTGATAAAGAAAACGGAATGATCGGTGGTGTTGCTGCCGGACTGGCTGCTTATCTGAATGTAGATGTTACATGGATTCGTATTCTGATTCTGATCCTTATGTTCCTTACTTCAGGTTCGATGCTTTTCATTTATCTGATATTATGGATTATTACTCCTGCAGCAGATAGTTCGGCTCAGAAGCTGGAGATGCGCGGAATAGATCCGACGATTGAAAATATATCATCTTTCGTTAAGGAGAACACCGAGAAAGTAGCGAATGAGGCGAGAGAAGCGGTTCGTTCTCCAAAAAATAAAAACTTCCTGGTTTCTCTACGCGACCTTTTTCTGGAAGGTATTCGTGCCATGGTTAAGTTTATCGTTCTTTTGCTGGGAGCGGGATTCGGCTGTTTGGGTGTATTGATTATCATCCCTTTGCTGATCGCATTAACGACTTTGATTTTTAATTTAGGAGATATATATCCGATATCTTTCACAAGTGCTGGTATTGGTTTTTCTAGTCTTGCAGAAACTCCTTTCTTTATAACCAGTTTACTTGCTGTAATATCAATTCCTTTATTGGTCTTGTGTTACGTGGTTATTCAGAAAGCATTTAAGCTCCCATCGATACCGAAAGCTTTACGCTGGACACTTTTTATTTTGTGGTGTATCGCATTAATTGCCTCAATTGTTTGTGGAGTTAAAACTTTGCCGTTACTTTTGGAGAGAAATTACTATTTCTAAGTGTATGAATGATTGTACTTTACTAAATGAGTGCATTCACTTCTCTCTAAACATGACGTAAAGAATGAAAAGATATTTGCTGGTAATTATTTCCTATTTGTTTGTTACTTATTTTTCACTGGCTCCCAGTGTTTCGGGCGGAGCATTGTCAGATATACCGAATATAGACAAGATCGTACATTTCTGTTTTTATTTTGGTATTAGTTTTCTGAGTTATATATCGATTCACAGGAAATCATATCCGGCGTATCGGATTTATCTGATGGTGTTACTTGTACCGATTATTTTCGGAGGTGTCATTGAATTATTACAACAATATTATTTCCCGCCGCGTTCGGCTGAATGGGCCGACTTTGCGGCAGATATTTTAGGTTCCCTGTTTGGGTATTGGTTTGGTAAATTATTGGTTTTTAGGTGTAAAAAGTTGTTTGGTAAAAACAAGAGGGTTTCAGATCGATAGAATCTGAAACCCTCTTTTATTTTAGGTTCATCTGCCTCTTCTGCCATTACCCGGACGTGAAGCACCTCTTGTGCCGCGTCCTGCTGATTTTGGCTTGCTTTTACCATCTCTTGGTCCGGCAGCACCATAAGCCTTTACTGGAGCCTCAGCTGGTTTTGGTCTGCTTTTGCCAATACGTTTACTGCCTGATGATGATTTAGACGAGCTACGACTTTCCAGTGTTTTGGATGGTCTGGTCGAAGTTTTCGGTTTGCTGTGGCCTCCTTCTTTTTTCTTAGGATTCTTAGGTCCTTCGTCTGAATCTTTAGTCAGTTCCATAAGTTCGCGCAATTCACTTTCTGTCAGGAATCTCCATTGACCCAGTGGCAATTTTGCAATACTGATGTTCATGATACGTACGCGTTTTAGCTTTACGACTTCGTAATCCAAAGCTTCACACATACGTCGGATTTGTCTGTTTAATCCTTGTGTAAGTGTAATTCTGAAACGATTGTCCGCTTCTTTCTCTACTTTACATTTTTTAGTTTTAGTGCCAAGGATCGGAACACCGCTCGCCATCTGATTGATGAAATCTTCCGTAATGGATTTGTTTACCATTACTTCGTATTCTTTTTCGTGATTGTTTGATGCGCGAAGGATCTTATTTACAATACCACCATCGTTTGTCAAAAGAATCAAACCTTCAGAATCTTTATCCAGACGTCCGATATTGAATATACGTGTCGGATAATTTACAAAGTCAATGATGTTATCCGGATCATTAGGGTCCGTTGTACAGGTAATTCCGACAGGTTTATTCAATGCGATATAAACAGCTTCTTCCTGTTGTTTAACAATATGACCGTCAACACGTACCACGTCACCCGGACCGATACGCATACCAACTTCGGCTTGCTTACCGTTGACAGTTACACGACCAGTCTCAATAAAATTATCAGCCTCACGGCGAGAACATAGCCCCGAGTCGCTTATTACTTTGTTTAATCTTATATCCATGAAAAATTATTTGTTTGCAAAGTTAATCGGAAACTTCATTACTCTCAAGAAACTAACATATAACAATTTAAAAAAGATTTGTCTCGGACTGAAAAAAGAACTTTTTAGGGGATATCAGTCTGATTCGGAAAAGATAAAAAGAACTTATTCAAGTTTTTATCTTTTTTAAAAGCTCAGTATTGTGCATTTAATAGAGAATGTTTCTAAATTTGTGCGTTATGATGGAATTAAATAAATGGTATTCAAGAACCGGGTTACTACTCGGAGATGAGAAGTTAGAAAAACTTCGTGATGCTCACGTATTAGTAGTGGGTGTAGGAGGCGTCGGGGCTTATGCTGCCGAGATGATTTGTCGTGCCGGAGTAGGTAAAATGACAATAATCGATGGGGATACGGTAAATATATCAAATATTAACCGTCAGTTGGTAGCTTTACATTCTACCATCGGAGAATCTAAAGTTGAAGTGCTTTCAAAACGTTTGATGGATATAAATCCAGATCTTGAGCTTATCGCAAAGCATGAATTCCTGAAAGATGAATCTATTGAGGCATTACTGGACAGTGATACATATACTTATATAGTGGATGCTATTGATACGTTAAGTCCGAAATGCTATCTGATAGCACATGCGATGCGTCGTAAAATTAAAATTGTATCATCCATGGGTGCAGGAGCAAAGGTAGATCCTACTCAGGTTCGTTATGGTGATATCTCCGATACATACCATTGTGCGCTGGCTAAAGCTGTACGTAAACGTTTACAGAAAATGGGAATCCGTCGTGGTCTTCCGGTTGTGTTTACAACAGAACAGGCCGATCGGGATGCTATCTTCGAATCAGACACAGAACAAAATAAAAAATCAACGGTAGGAACGATTTCCTATCTGCCTGCTATTTTCGGATGCTTTCTGGCATCTTATGTTATTCGGAAAATATCAGGAAAATAACCCATAAGCTATTATGAATAAACGCGCTTTACTTAGTTTGGTACTAGGCTTCGGTTTAGTAGGCTCGGCTTTTGTGTATGCAAAGCCGAAAGAAGTGAAAAATGTGATTGTGATGATTCCCGACGGAACCAGCACGAGTGTGTTATCTATTTCCCGTTGGTATAAACAAGCCCCTCTGGCTGTAGATAAATACTTATCAGGACTTGTAACGACTCACTGCTCGGATGCTCCTATCGGAGATTCAGCGCCTACGGGTGCGACATACGCAACAGGTATTCTGGCTCGCACCGGAAATATTGCAATTCATCCGGAAGCAACGCCAAACGATCTTGTTCCGGTAGATCCGGCTAAATCTTATCAACCGGCATTCACTCTGCTGGAAGCTGCTAAAATCAAAGGTAAAGCTACAGGATTGGTATTTACCTGTCAGTTGCCTCATGCAACTCCGGCTGATTTCGCTTCTCATGGTGTGAAGCGTGGCGAATCAGATCGTCTGGCTAAACAAATGGTTTATAATGGTGTAGATGTTGTGTTTGGTGGCGGATGGCAATACCTTGATCCAAAGGTACGCGAAGATGGTGAAAATCTTTACAATGTGCTTCAGGATAAAGGAATCGGTATGATTACCAATAAAACTCAGTTTGAGAAAGTAACGAAAAAAGATAATAAAATTTGGGGTCTTTTTGCTCCGGATGCTCTTCCGTTTGAAGATGAACGTGTGGATTCTGTTCCTTCAATTGCAGCTATGACAGCTAAAGCAATTGATATTCTGAGCCAGGATAAAGATGGTTTCTTCCTGATGGTAGAAGGAAGTAAAGTCGACTGGGCAGCGCATGCGAATGATACAAAGGGTGTGATTACAGAGTATCTGGCTTTTGACGATGCTGTGAAAGTGGCAATGGATTTTGCAGAGAAAAACGGAAATACAGTAGTTGTTGTTATGCCTGACCACGGTAACGGTGGTATTAGTCTTGGTAATAAAAATTCTAATGGATCTTACTCTAAAACTCCTTATAACACAATCTTCGAACCTTTCAGAAAGATTCGTGTGAGTCAGGCAATGGCTTCTGCCATTAACCGTACAATGAAGTATGCTGATTATGTAGCATTGCTTCAGGATGAATATGGAATAACTCTTCGCGGAGATGAAGGATTGTATGAACCTTTTAATGCTGCTCAAAAGGCACTTGCTCTTCGTGATGCTGCCGATTATGCTAAGAATGAACTGAAATACGAGCGTCAGATCTCTAAAGCTCTGGGCAAAGTAGGCTCAATTCTTATATCTGTAGTAAATCGTGATAATTACATCGGATGGACAACTTCAGGACATGAAGGTGAAGATGTATTCCTTGCGAATTATTCACCGGCAGAGCAATTGCGCGGAGTGGTGAAAAATAGCGAGGTAAATCACTATTTGCAACGTGTTTCGGATATTAAAGGTCTGGATAAGAAATCGGATGAGTATTTTGCGCGTCACGATCAGCTTTTCAAAGGATATGACTATCAGATTGGTGGAGCGAATCCGAAATATCCGGAATTGACAGTGACTAATCCTAAAAACGGGAAAACAATTAAAGTAGAAGCATTCAAAGATTTCTATTATTTGAACGGTAAACGTATGCCGCTTCAGAAAAAAGGAGATGCTACGACTACAATTGCAGGTTACACAGAAGCTGAGAATCACAAAGCTTTCTATCTGCCGGTTTATCTTGTTGAAGTAATTAAATAAGCCGACAGATAATTATATGAAAAGAATGAATCTTTCGTTGAAATCTTTCTTGTTAATACTGATTTCGCTTATTACCGTTCATACTGCTGTTTATGCACGTCCGAAGCAGGAGTTTCGCGGGGTATGGGTACATACAGTACATCAGAATCAGTATGCTACGATGAATAAAGAACAAATGCAGCGCTACTTCATTAATATGCTGGATTCTTATCAGCAAATGGGTATCAATGCTTTTATTTTTCAGGTTCGTCCGCAGGCAGATGCATTTTATCTCTCTGAACTAGAACCTGTCAGTCGTTTCTGGACAGGTACTCAGGGGAAACAGCCCTCTGAAAAGTGGGATCCGATGGCTTTCCTTATTGAGGAGTGTCACAAAAGAGGGATGGAGTTCCATGCCTGGTTGAATCCTTATCGTGTCACTTCGAGTGATCGTGAGAAACTGGCTCCGGATCATCTTTACTTCAAACATCCGACATGGTTTTTGAAATACGGAAATCAGATTTATTTTGATGCCGGACTACCACAGTGTCGTAAGCATATCGTAAATGTCGTAAAAGATATTGTAACGCGTTATGATGTGGATGCAATTCATATGGATGATTACTTCTATCCATACCCGATTGCCGGAAAAGAGTATCCTGACGGAGATACATTCAAGGCCTTGGGCGCTTCTCAGGGATTTGGACCAAATCAGCGTGATGACTGGCGCCGTAATAATGTGAATACATTAATTTCAGAGCTAAAATCAACGATCGTTTCGGCTAAGCCATGGGTCCGTTTCGGTATTAGTCCTTTTGGCATTTACCGCAATCAGAAGAATCATCCTGCCGGAAGTGCAACAAACGGACTTGAAAACTACGGAGATCTTTATGCTGATATTCAGTTGTGGTCGCAAAAAGGATGGGCTGATTATATTGTACCGCAGCTTTATTGGGAGATAGGTCACAAAGCTGCTGATTATGAAACATTGATCAAGTGGTGGAATAATCAGAAAGGCCCTGAGCATTTGTATATCGGACAAAGTATTGTACGTACAATTAATAATAGCGACAAGATTAATCCGGGAAGCAACCAGCTGACGCGAAAGATGCAGCTGGCTGGCCAAAATACAAACGTGTCGGGCAACTGCTGGTGGAACGGATACGACTTATTGCAAAACTTTGGAGGAATTGCTGATAGTTTGAGAAATAACTATCATTCAACTACTGCTCTGGTTCCTGCATTTGAAGCTATGTACAATAAATATCCCAAAGGAATATCGGGCTTAAAAGCTGAATGGAAACCTGACGGATATTATCTGACCTGGAAAGCCCCTAAACAAAAAGATCAGAACAATGGTATTTCACGATATGTGATCTATTGTTTTAATGACGGAGAAAAGGTGGATTTAAATAATCCGGACAAAATTGTGGGTGTAACGGGTGAAACTCAATTCTTTCTTCCTTACGAAAAAGGCAACGAGAAATACACATATGTGATTTCGACTATGAATCGTTATAATTTTGAAAGTAAAAAAGGGAAAAAGAAAAGTGTTAAACTTTAGAATTTGGTTTAATTTTTGAATATTCGGAGAGAGCTGCGCAAGCGTTTGTGAACGTTTAGTGCAGCTCTTTTTTTATGCGGATATATTCGTGTCGATATTCTATGGCACCACATTTTACTTGTCGGATAATACATTTATTTGCTTATTTGCAGATATGTTTTACCTTTGTCACCTCTCTGTGAATCAAAAAAATAAATTTAATACAAACACAAACCTTATGTTATTACGAATTCAAATCTTATTTATTTTCTTTTCTCTGTCTTGTGGTCTTTGGTCCTCCTCACAACTTTCAGCCCAAAGTTCGACATTTAAACATAACCATGATTTTCGACTAACAGTCGGTATGATGCCGTTCTCTGAAAATTTATTTTTTGATGAATGGGGTACTACTTATGATTTGCGTCTTCCCGAACTGTCGGATATTTTTAGTTATAGAGGGGCTAAACGAACGACCGGTGCTATTTCGCTGAGTTATTCGTTTGAAGTGAGAAAATGGTTCTCATTGGGATTGGAGGCTACATATATAGGTATGTATCAGAGCTACTATAATACTTTTACACATGAACGTATTTCTTCATTGAATCAAAATAAAATTGCACTCTCTCCCATGTGTCGCTTTACTTATCTGAGACGCAGAAATATTCAACTCTACTCACAGCTTTCGATGGGAGTTGGACTCTATATGGAAAGAGGTAAGGATACTCAATCTTATAATGAAGCAAATTACGAGATTCATCTCACTTATCTGGGTATGACATTTGGTAAAAATATTTACGGGATAGTGGAGTTTGGAGTCGGCAATCGCGGTGTTATTAATGCTGGAATCGGATATCGTTTTACTGAAAAATAAATAGAACTATGAATAAGCTACATATATTATTTTCCTTCCTTACAATATTTACATTAAATAGTTGTGTGATTGAAAGCTCTGAGCATGGAAATGTAACCAGCGGACCGCATGCAGGTTATGAAATTTATCTACAGAATGAATGGTTGATAACCGGAAATATAGATAAATTCTCATTGCTGCTTACGATTGACGGATATCTGAACTGTGAGGATGAAGCAGCCCGGGATAAAATTTATGGGCCACATATGAACCGTCTGACTGTGAAAGATCTTGGAGAAGGAGTATACGGACTTTATCGTGATAAAAGACCTGTGTATCGTCTTGAAACAGGAAATCGTTCCTTGTCACTGGCTGATTCAGAATGGGTCTTAACTGATATAAGAGCTTTTTCTTTATCCAAGAATACTTCATGGAAAGCCATAAACAGAGATGCTGTATTCTGGGACTTTGAATCGTCACTGATAAAAACAGATCTGAGAGGCGAGTTTACAACCGGAAATGCAAATTATAGTATTTACTGTACTAAAAATGAGATAACGCCTGATGTTTTACTCCGGGAGTTACAAGTGTACGGAAATGTGAAGTGGCGTAACTCAATCACTGTTGATTGTATTATTTCGGAAGCACTCGTGTATAGGGAGATGTCCGATAACTTTGTGACAGGGGAAGTTTCTCCTTCGCGCGGACGCATTATTCAGGGAGCTCAGAATATGCTTTCGGGTCCGGTAAGCAGTTCGCGTAAATATGCTATTCAATCCAGAACAAGTAGTGATGAGCTTGTTATATTGGTTGAAATATCAGTAATGAATGAAACGGAAGTATTCCGTAAATATTAAAAAGAGAAGGGGGCAGAAGATATAATAAAACTTCTGTCCCTTCTCTTTAATGTCAGTTTCTTATGCCAGAATTGTGTTCAGGATAAATATAAACAGAGTCGTTGCTATTAATGGAATAGCGTTTCGTTTTACGACTTCAAATGGTGAAATCTTAGCGATAGCAGAAGTGGCTATAATTAATCCGGCAATCGGTGAGAGTGCCCGGCCGGTACTTGCCGCCAGTTGCATAGTGACGATCATTCGCCCGGTATCAAGGGTTTCAGCCTGTGTTGAGGCTGAAAGCTGCTGTACTATATCAGGTACGAGAGGGCCGAATGCAAAGAATGAGGCATTTCCGCTTCCTAATAATACAGATGATCCAAAAATCATGGATGTCATAATTCCCGAAAGTCCGGTGAATCCGAATCCCAGGTGCTGAGATATGTAGACAAGTGAATCTATTAATCCCATAAGTTTTACTCCTTCAGCGAAGAATTCAGCGCATATGATCAGTGAAACAACTGATGCAAAAACATCAGCAGCTCCATCCCAGAATGTTTTTGTGCCGGCAGTAACTTTCTTTAAATCGCGTAAACGAATTAACTCTATCAGCATCGTGATGAGCATGGAGCTTATCATAGCAATCGGGGCATTTATATGTATTCTGGAGCCGAATAAATCAGAAAATGCAAAAAGCATAACTATAGGCAGAACTGGAAGTAATGCATAGAAAGAAGGGATATCCGATTTAAGCTCTTCTGACTGAACGGACTCAACGACGAATGAAGTTTTCTTATCAAAATACCGGTTTACGATTAAGTACATGATAACCATAAAGCACACTGCGGGGATTGTGAGCGGCAGCTGATACCCCACGAAATAATCCATTCCGCTCATTCCTGAAAGTGCCGCTGCCTGATGTACATTTCCTGATGCCGGTCCCATGTCAAAAATCGTGCAGGCTGTTATAACTGAGACTGCGCTGACACGACTGATGCCAAGCTGAATCAGTAGCGGGTAAACAGCCACCATAAGCAAAAGCGACAATCCTGCAGCAGAAGGAGTGGCCATAAACAGAAACTGGCCGATAGGTATGAGCATAGCCGCTGTAAGATAAGGAAACCTGCGGAACAGCCGAAGAGGTTTTACGGCAATTGCAACGAGTGCATTACTGGCTCCAATATGCTTCATATAGTTGACAAACCCTCCGATAGACATGATCAGTAAGCCAATACCTGCAAGTTTTGAAGCCGCAATTTGAGTAAATAATGAAATCAGATTGAATGGTAATGAATTTGTTTCGCTTTTTCCAATTGATGCAAAAACAACTTCTTCACCTTCAAACAACAATGCAAACCCCAGAAGTATTAATCCGCCAATCAGCAATACGGCCTGAGCATAATAATTCCGAAATAATAGAAATGCTACGCCTGAGATAACGAGTAGCGAGATGAGGAGTCCGATAAGATTCATAGTGTTCTTTAAATTCTTTTTTTAAGAGGTCATCCCGACTAATTATTCTTCAGTCCGGACGAATTCAGTGGGTAGTGTTTTTACAAAGAAACAAAAAATGCTTTGCTGTTACAAATTATCTGGCTGTACAACCTTTCAGATAGCGTAAATGAAATCATTTCTCAATTTTTGTAACCGGTTTAACGAATGTTTATTCAGACTAAAATGCTGTAAGGAAAATTTTTTTCTGTTTGTAAATCAATTTACAAGCTTCATTTGTTTTAAATGGATGATAGCAAATGTAGTGTAATTTGATTTTTACGTTTTTATCTTCGAATAGTTAAATAAGATTAAGTTTAGGGGTATATGCAATGTAACGGCTTTTAATATCGTTAAAAATAGGAATGACTGCTTTTGATATCTAAGTCTAAAGAGTAAATTTGTTGCCCGTTAATAAGTATAAGTTTTTCTATGCAGAAGAGAAACTTTTGTAAATGCTTAGAAACGAAGCAGAAACACAAATAAGAGATAACAGAAAAATTAAATAACTAAAACCAAAAATTGAGATTATGAAATTTCGAATTTTCCCAGTTCTTGCAATGATGTTAATACTGGCATCATGTGGAAAGAAAGCTAATCAAGAGCCTGTGGATTACACTCCTACGGTTAAGACCTCGGTTGTGCAGTCATTGTCGCAAATCAACAAAGATTATGCAGGGGTTGTTCAGAGTGATAAGTTCAGTAATCTGGCTTTTCGCGTTCCGGGACAATTGATTAAATTGAACGTTGTTGCAGGACAACGTGTGAAAAAGGGAGAACTTATCGCAGAATTGGATCCCCGTGACTTTTTATTGCAGTTAGATGTGGACAAATATGCGTATGAAACATCTCAAATTCAGCTTCAGCGATACAAGCGTCTGATGGAGCAGGAGGCTATTTCTAAACAAGATCTGGAAATTGCCGGAACAAACTTCGAAAAAGCAAAAGCTACCTATGAGAATTCTGTTTACAAAATGCAGGATACAAAATTGTATGCACCGTTTGACGGATCTATCGAAAAGAAATTTGTAGAGAATTATCAGAAGGTACAAGCGGGTGAACCTGTTGTTCGTCTGGTAGATGCAAGCGATTTGTTTATCTGGTTTACTGTATCAGATAACAGCTGGAGATTATTGGAAGATAAAAAAGAGTTTTTCGTAGAGTTTGATGTATTGCCGGGTAAAAGATTCAGTGCATCTGTAAAAGAAATTCTGGATATGTCTCCTGACGGATCAGGTATCCCTGTGACGTTGAACGTGACAGACCCTGCTTTTGCAGAAGTACGTAAACAAATTAAACCTGGTTTTTCTTGTCGTGTGATTTTTAATGTTGAGTTAAATGCAAACAACGAAGTATCAGTACCTCTTACTGCACTGTTTGCGGATCCTAATAATTCGAAAGATGCTGTTTGGGTAGTTGAGGCAGGTCAGTCTGTTGCAACTCTTCGTTATGTGAAAAGGGGCGAATTGCTGGGTACAGACCGTGTAGTGATTACAGAAGGTCTTAAACCGGGCGAAGTCGTTGTTTCTGCCGGAGTTTACGATATCGAAGCTGGTCAGAAACTAAAAGTTTTGAAGTAATTCTTTTTCAGTCAGATTTTTTCTGAAGATTAAAAACAGAGAATCTTTTCATTTTTAACTCGTACATTAAAAAATAAACAAATGAATTTAGCCAGTTTTTCGATTAAAAATTCGAAGATCATATATTTCTTCCTTGCTATCCTGTTGATAGGGGGAGTATTGGCTTTCGATAAATTGGGGAAAAAAGAAGACTCGCCTTTCGTTATTAAACAATGTGTGATTCTTACTCAATACCCGGGAGCTACACCTGAAGAGGTGGAGCAACTTATCACAGAGCCTATTGAGAGAGAGATTCAGAGTATGCGTCGTGTTTATAAGATTAAATCCGATTCATATTTTGGTATGTCTAAAATTACTTTAGAGTTAATTCCTTCTACACCCGCCGGTGAGATACCGCAAATGTGGGATGAATTACGTCGTAAGGTTTTAAATATTCAACCAAAACTTCCAACAGGAGCTTCGGCAATTACTGTGTCCGATGACTTCGGAGATGTGTTTGGAATTTACTTTGGCTTGTCAGCAGGACCGGGCTTTACTTCTTCTGAACTAAGATATTGGGCAGAAGAGATTAAGAAAGCTGTTGTGACTGTTGATGGTGTTCAGAAAGTTGGTTTGTTTGGAGATCAGTATGAGGTAGTTAACGTATATGTGTCGTCATCGAAACTGGCGAATATGGGTGTAACTCCGCAAGCTGTTGCTCAAACTATTGGTGCTCAGAATCAGGTGATCAGTACTGGAATGAAACAGGCTGGTCCGCTGGAAATGAAGATTGTTGCTGATGGTACATACAAAACACTGGATGATATCCGCGAACAATTAATCCAGTCTAGTACAGGGCAATTTATCCGTTTAGGTGATATTGCAGAGGTTGAGATGGGTTATCTGGATCCTCCTAAAAACCTGATGCGTGTAAATGGTACTCAGGCTGTGGCTATCGGTGTTTCTACAGACCCTGAACGTGACGTTGTAAGAACAGGTGAGCTTGTGCGTGCCCGTTTGGCTCAACTGGCTCCTCAGATTCCGGAAGGAATCCAGGTTGTATCTCTTTATCCGGAAGATATTATTGCTAAAGAGGCGAATAATGGTTTTATTATTAACCTGATTGAATCATTGGTTATCGTTATTGTAATCATCATGTTAGTGATGGGACTCAGAGCCGGTATTCTTATTGGTAGTTCGCTGATCTTCTGTATTAGTGGTACATTGCTGATAATGCAGTTTATGGGTGTAGGTCTGAACCGTACGTCTCTGGCAGGGTTTATTATCGCGATGGGTATGTTGGTGGATAATGCCATTGTAGTCACGGATAATGCTCAGATTGCCATGAAGCGTGGTGTTGAAAAAACGAAAGCACTGATTGACGGAGCTACAATTCCGCAATGGGGACTACTGGGAGCTACACTTATTGCTGTATTCTCATTCCTTCCTTTGTATCTTGCTCCTTCTTCAGTAGCTGAAATTGTGAAGCCTTTATTTATTGTATTGGCAATTTCTCTGCTTTTGAGCTGGGTGCTGGCGTTGTCTCAAACAACTACATTTGGTAACTTTATTCTGAAAAAAGACGATAAAGATAGTGGCGATCCTTATGGGTCTAAATTCTATCAGAAGTTTGAAGCACTGCTTCGTAAGTTGATCAAACGTCGCTGGCTGACTATCGGTACGATGGTTGCTGCGCTGTTCCTTGCTTTATTCGTAATGGGGATCATGCCTCAGAACTTCTTCCCGAGTATGGATAAACCTTATTATCGTTCAGATTTATTCTGGCCGGAAGGATATAATATTCGCGAAGTAGAGCGTGATATGAAGAAGATCGAAGCAGATTTGATGAATAAACCTCATGTGAAAACTGTTTCTATCACAATGGGTGGTAGTCCGTTGCGTTATTATCTGGCAAGTTCTTCAATGGGTCCTGCTGATAACTTTGCAAATATTCTGATTGAACTTGATGATTCAAAATATACGATTCCTTATGAAGAGGAGTTTGAGAAGTATATACGTGCAAATTACCCGAATGTAATTGTACGCTCATCTCTTTTCAAATTATCACCGCTTCCGGAAAGTACGATTGAGTTCGGCTTCACAGGGCCGAATATTGATACGCTTGAGATGTTGACAAATCAGGTGATGGATATTATGCGAGCTACTCCTGAAGTTGCCAATATTCGTAACAGCTGGCATAATAAAGCGGGAACATGGACACCTGTTTACTCTCAGGAGAAAGGTCAGCGTCTGGGTGTAACACGTCAGTCTTTGGCTCAATCTGTGAAAATCGCAACGGATGGTTTCGCTGTAGGTGAGTATCGTGAGCGTGACCGTTTCATGCCGATTCTTATTAAAGATAAAGAGGTAGATAATCTTTCTTTAAATAATATGCGCACTTTCCCTGTATTTACAAATATGGGAACTACAACTCCTTTGGAGCAGGTGACAAGTGGCGTGGATTACGACTTTAAATATTGGATGATCAGACGTTACAATCGTGATCGTCTGATGATGGCTCAATGTGACCCTAGAAGAGGAGAGAATGCGATTGCCGTTCAGTCTGCTCTGTGGGAAAAAGTACAAAGTGAGATTTCTGTACCGGAAGGTTATAAAATGAAATATTACGGTGAGCGTGAAAGTCAGGATGAGTCTAACGAGGCTTTGGCAGCTAATATGCCGCTGACTGCGATGCTGATCTTTATCACATTGTTGTTGTTGTTTAAAACATATCGTAAGCCGATAGTAATTCTTCTGATGTTACCTCTGATTTTTATCGGGGTAGTACTAGGGCTTGTCGTTACCGGTAAGAGTCTTGACTTCTTTGCTACACTTGGACTTCTTGGTCTTGTGGGTATGAATATTAAGAATGCAATTGTACTCGTGGATCAGATCGGAATTGAAACAGATGCCGGACTGGATCCTCTGGATGCAGTAGTGGCTGCAACAAAATCAAGAATTGTGCCGGTGGTTATGGCATCGGGAACAACAATTCTGGGTATGTCTCCGCTATTGTTTGATGCAATGTTTGGTGGTATGGCGGCAACTATTATGGGTGGTTTGCTTATTGCGTCTGTATTGACGTTGTTCATTCTTCCGGTTGCATATTGTATAATCCTGCGCATTAAATAAATATTCAAAGTTGTGAGGTTGATGGATTAATCACCTCACAGCTTTACTTAATAAAATAGTAAAACCTATGAAGTTAAAATATATTTTATCGGTTGCCTTTCTTTGTTCGATTCTTTCTGTAAATGCTCAGAATGAATTGTCGCTGAACTCTTACAGAGAAATGGTGCTTAATTATAATCAGGATGTGAAGAAATCTCAGGAGGGTGTTGTTGCTGCTTCTGCGTCCCAGAAAAGTGTTCGTGCCGGATTTCTTCCTTCTGTAGAATTACAGGGTGATTATAATTTTAATATTAAAGATTATGCCTATAAAGGAATGCCCCGGAATATGTATAATGCGAAAGCTACTCTGACCCAGAATCTATGGGACGGGGGATATACATGGGCTTCTAATCAACAAGGCAAAATTGAGCGCGATATTGCGGTGCTGGCAGAAGACCAAACGGTAAATAATATAATTTATCAGGCAGACCTTATTTACTGGACAGCTTCAGCGAACAAGGATATGTATCAGACTATGCAGCAATACCATGGTATCGTGAAAAATTTGTTTGATGTGATCAGCAAACGTTTTGACGATGGTTTGATTGCCCGTACAGATCTTTTGATGGTGCAAACGCGTTTGAAAGAAGCTGAAAGTGCATTGGTTAATGCTCAGAAATCATATATGATTGCAAACCAGAATCTGAATATTCTGATGGGTGCAGAACCAGCAGCAGCTAATGAAGCAGGTGAGCCGATAATGACAGAAATTCAGGTTCCTCCGGTGGTAACACTTGAACAGGCTCTTGAAAATCGTCCGGAATTTGCAATAGCTGAAAAACAAGTGGAACTGGCTAAGCAGTCTGTATCTCTTGCGAAATCTAAAACAAATCCTAAATTATACGTAGGTGCTCAGGCTGGTTACGGAAATCAGAATATGCTTATCGGTGAAGGATGGCAGACTGGTGTTTTTGCAGGTGTGAAAATTCCTATTTTTCAGGGAGGTAGCCGTGTGTATTCAACGCGTGCAGCCAAAGCAAATGCTGTAATTCAGGAACTATCTTTGCAACAAACGGAAGATGCTATTTCTCAGCAATTGAGCAATGCAATTACAAATGTAGAGATGTCAACTGAAGCTATTCGTATTGCTCAGGAAAACCAGAGTATAGCAAAACAAAGTTTGGATATCAATACTTTTAGCTATAATGAAGGTCGTTTGACAATCCTGGATGTGCTTCAGTCTCAGCTTTCATGGATTCAGGCAAGCAGTAGTTTGATTCAGGCAAATCTGTCTCACAAAATGGCAGTAGCTGATTACCGTAAAGTAATTGGAGAATAATCGGTTATCCGTATATTTTATTCAGATATATAAAAAGGTTATTTCGCGAGAGCGGGATAACCTTTTTTGTTTAGGGATCAGCCCGACCTCTGAATATGTATATAGACTCTCATAGTTATACTTAGTATCTTTGATGTTTAAGTTTGCTAAAATAGCTAACTCTTAAATTCAAATCGTATCTTTGCAGCTTATTAATATGATGAATGGATTAATTCTATGAAAATAAGCAAGATTCTTCTTTCGGTTATAGCTTTGTTTTTGTTTTCCGGATTTGTTTTTGCCGGGCCGGCACTATCATCCGGCGCCAGAGTAAGCTTACTTACTCAGGAAGGTGGTAAAGAGATTTATGCATTATGGGGACATACAGCTATCCGGATACAGGATGATAGCCTCGGAATAGATGATATATTTAATTATGGAATGTTTGACTTTTCCAGTCCTAACTTTGCAGGGCGCTTCGTGAAAGGGGAGACAGATTATATTCTGGGAGTCAATTCTATGCACGATGTGTATATGGAAGCTATTGCCCGTAATCTGAATCTGACAGAACAACATCTGAATCTTACTCAGTCAGAAAAACAGCGCCTGTGGGATGCGTTGCTTGTAAATGCAATGCCGCAGAATCGTACATATCGTTATAGTTTTGTGTTTGATAATTGTGCAACACGTCCGGCTAATATGATTGAAAGTAATCTGGACGGGCGTCTGATGTTCGCTGACAGTACTGCAACAGGCGGATCATTACGCGATATTGTGCATGAAACGACAGGCGATTTTCCATGGTTGCGTTTTGGAGTAAATATGATTTTTGGTAGTCGTTTTGACCAGCCTGTTACATTCAGAGAGCAGTTTTTTCAGCCTACATATCTGAAGAATGCATACAACGAAGCATATGTGCTCGACCCGGATGGGACAAAACGACCATTAGTGGATAGCTCCGTTTTACTTTTAAAGCAGGATCCGGAATTAATTGAAAATGATTCAGTTTTGCCGGCGCCCGGATGGTTTGTCTATCCGATAGGGTTATTACTTCTTATATTTACGTTCAGAAATGGATTCCGTAAGCGAAAGTTGTCTGTAGTTCCGGATATTCTCTTTTATGGTCTGTCCGGTATCGCCGGATGTATTATTTATTTTCTGGCTCTGATTTCAACTCATCCGGGGATGTTTCCAAATGGAGTGATGTTGCTTTTTGAACCTTTACAGCTGGTTTTTGCTTTGGGATTACTCATTAAGCCATGGCGAAGATTTGTGCTGAAATTTCACTATTTAAATGCATTTATGGCATTTGGTTTTATACTGACAGCACCATTTGTGACACAGATATATCCGTTCGAAGTACTGTTTTTGGCAGTTATTTCGTTGATTCGTTCCGTGATGTGGATAAAAATCACAAGAATTTGTTGTGAGAAGTAGAGATTAGCACGATATTTGTAGTAAGAAAAAATAAACTTTTAAATTAAACAATCAATATGCGCAGATTTGTCGCATCCATAGTAACAATTCTTTCTGCCGTTCAGCTGGTTGCTCAGCAATTGCCGGAAAGACCAAAGCTGGTGGTTACCATAACGGTAGATCAACTGCGCTCTGATCTTCTGCACTTGTTTTATGAAGCATTTGGCGAGTCGGGCTTCAAAAAGCTGATGAAAGAAGGAACGGTATGTTTCGACCTGGATTATGATTATCCGAATGTGGATAAATCAAATTCGGTAGCAACGATTTTTACCGGCACAACTCCGTTTTACCATGGTGTAATCTCCAATGATATATATGTAAAACATCATAAAGCGGCACAGCCAATTCTTTATGATAAAGAGTTTATGGGGAATTATTCTCCTGAAACTGTTTCGCCGCGGGCTTTGCTTACTTCTACAATCGGAGATGAGCTGAAAGTGGCAACAGAAAACCTCTCAGACGTATATTCAATTGCTCCGGGTTATGAACAGGCTCTTCTTTCAGCCGGGCATGCTGCCAATGCTGCATTCTGGATTGATAATACAACAGGCCGGTGGGCCACATCTACTTATTACAAAGATGCACCGTCATTCTTTGAGCAGTATAATATATCGTTTCCTCTGAATACGAAAATTGAAACTGCAAGCTGGATGCCTCTTAATGCACCATCATTTTATAAATTCCTGCCTTTTCAAACCCGCGATTTCGGCTTTAAGTATTCTTTTCCTAAATCAAAACCGGATAATGTAAAGCAGTTTAAAAACAGTGCACTGGTTAATGAAGAGATCACGCAGTTTGCTTCAACGCTGATAAAAAACGCACCGGTTGGAAAACGTAATTATCCTGATCTGATTAATGTGACTTATTACGCAGGCTCTTTTAATGAGAAAAGTCTGACGGATAACTCTCTGGAAATTCAGGATACCTATTTACGTCTGGATACGCAGCTTGGGAATCTTATTTCAGTAATTGATCAAAAAGTCGGATTGAATAATGCACTGATCGTTGTAGCCTCCACAGGTTATTTTGATGCAGAATACTATACACCTGAGAGAATGAGAATTCCGGGTGGCGAGTTCTATCCAAAAAGATGCGTTTCATTGCTTAATATGTACCTGATGGCTATTTATGGTCAGGGTGAATGGGTAAACGGATATCACAATAATCAGGTGTTCCTGAATCGTAGACTGATCGAAGATAAACAAATCGATTTAAAAGAAATTCAGACGAAATCTGCTGAGTTTCTTGTTCAGATGACGGGAGTGCAGGATGTGGTAACGGCTCATACGCTTCAGCATGGCACAACAAGTGACATGAACAGACGTATGCGTAATGGATATCATCGCAAATTATCAGGTGATTTATTTATAGAAATTCAGCCCGGATGGACGGTCAAACATGATTCGTCTGATTCAAGAGATGAACAGATCCGTAATAATGCTGTCATGTCTCCGCTCTTTATTCTGGGTGCAAATACAGTTCCGCAAAAGATAGAATATCCGGTTAAAGCAACAAAAATAGCTCCGACTATTTGCTCTTTCTTACGGATTCGAGCTCCAAACGCATGTTCCGAAACTCCGTTGAACGAAGTGCTTTTTCAAAAAAAGAATTAAGCATATAATCTGATAATATAAGAAGCTGTTTTGAATTTTTTCATGACATGTGTTTTAGTCATTTTTTTGATGAATTTGAATCTTTATTTTTTTGTTAATAGCGGGCTATTAACAAAAAAAGAAGATTCAAAGGCGCAAAAAAGGACAAAAGACGGCATGATTGAGTTTATAAAATTAATATTCGAAAAATTCAAAACAGCTTCTAAGATTCGTTTAACAATTTTATTATATTTGCGAAATAACATTGAATTATAAAAAAATCGAAAAACTAAAATAAAAGTATGGGATTTGTAGAGATTTTAGCTAAGCTGTTTGGAACGAAGTCACAACGTGACCTGAAGGAAATTAATCCATACATTGATCAGATTAATGCGTTAACTGGTGAAATTGAGAAATTAGATAATGATGCACTACGTGCTCGTATCGATACTATAAAAGAGCGTATCCAGCTTCACGTGGCGGACGATCAGAAACAAATCGATGATTTGAAAAAAGGAATTGACGATCTGGATCTTGATGAACGCGAAAAAGTTTGGGTAGAGGTTGATAAAATTGAAAAAGGAATTACTGAGAAATACGAAGAAGTATTAGAGCAGGTTGTTGCTGAGGTATTCGCAATTGTGCGTGATACTGCGCGTCGTTTGAGTCAGAATGAAGAGTTGGAGTTTACTGCAACTGATTTCGACCGCAATCTGGCTGCAAAATATGATTTCGTTCGTATTGACGGTGATAAATCATACTTTAAAAATCAATGGACTGCCGGAGGTAATACAATCAAGTGGGATATGACTCACTATGACTGTCAGTTATTCGGAGGTATTGTTCTTCATAAAGGTAAAATTGCAGAGATGGCTACGGGTGAAGGTAAAACTTTGGTGGCAACGCTTCCTGTATTCCTGAATGCACTTACCCGCAGAGGTGTTCACGTGGTAACTGTGAATGACTATCTTTCAAAACGTGACTCGGAATGGATGGGCCCATTATATATGATTCATGGTTTGAGCGTAGATTGTATCGATAAACATCAGCCAAACTCTGATGCACGTCGTAAAGCATACGAAGCAGATATTACTTTCGGAACAAACAATGAGTTTGGTTTTGACTACCTGCGTGATAATATGGCTATGAGTCCTGCTGATCTTGTACAGCGTAAACATAACTATGCAATTGTCGATGAGGTCGATTCAGTATTGATCGATGATGCGCGTACACCGTTGATTATTTCAGGACCGGTTCCGCGTGGTGAAGAACAAATGTTTGAACAGTTCTGTCCGCGTGTAGAGAAACTTGTAAATACACAGAAAGCTGCATGTACGAAGCTTTTAGCTGAGGCTAAACAAAAAATGGCTTCAAGCGATTCGAAAGAACGCGAAGAGGGGGCATTGCTTTTGTTCCGTTCATTTAAAGGTTTCCCTAAAAATAAACCATTAATCAAGTTTTTAAGTGAGCAGGGAGTAAAAGCTGCAATGCTTAAAACCGAAGAGATATATATTGCGGAAAATAATCGTCGTATGCCTGAGGTTACGGATGATTTATTGTTCGTGATTGATGAAAAGCACAACAGTATTGAGCTTACTGATAAAGGGATTGATGTATTGACAGGCAACTCGGAAGATCCTAAGTTCTTTGTTCTTCCGGATATTTCAGCTCAGCTGTCAGAACTGGAAGGTCGTACTGAATTATCGGATGACGATCGTCAGGCTCAGAAAGATGCTTTGCTTGAAAATTATTCAGTGAAAAGTGAGCGTGTTCATACTGTGAATCAGCTTTTGAAAGCTTATGCATTGTTCGAAAAAGACGTTGAATACGTTGTTATGGACAATAAGGTGAAAATCGTTGATGAACAAACAGGTCGTATTATGGAAGGCCGCCGCTATTCGGACGGGTTACACCAGGCGATTGAAGCAAAAGAAAATGTAACTGTTGAAGCGGCTACTCAGACTTTCGCAACAATTACGCTGCAAAACTACTTCCGTATGTATAACAAACTGTCAGGTATGACAGGTACAGCGGAAACGGAAGCAGGTGAGTTCTGGGATATCTATAAACTGGATGTGGTAACTATCCCGACAAATCGTCCGATTTCGCGTAAAGATATGAATGACCGCGTATTCAAAACAAAACGCGAAAAATATAATGCCGTAATTCTTGAGATCGAAAAACTTGTAGGAGAAGGTCGTCCGGTATTGGTGGGTACTACTTCTGTAGAGATCTCTGAGTTATTAGGTAAGGCTCTTACAATGCGTAAGATTAAGCATAATGTACTGAATGCGAAATTGCACCAGCGTGAGGCTGAAATTGTAGCAAATGCAGGTCAGCCGGGAACTGTAACGATTGCAACTAATATGGCCGGTCGTGGTACAGATATTAAGCTTTCTCCGGAAGTGAAAGCAGCAGGAGGTTTGGCTATTATTGGTACTGAACGTCACGACTCTCGTCGTGTAGACCGTCAGTTACGTGGTCGTGCCGGTCGTCAGGGTGATCCGGGATCTTCTGTATTCTATGTGTCACTGGAAGATGATTTGATGCGTCTGTTCAGCTCTGAGCGTATTATTAAAGTAATGGACTCTGTAGGGTATGAAGAGGGTGAAATGATCGAAAATGGTCTGATCACTAAATCAATCGAACGTGCACAGAAGAAAGTGGAAGAAAATAACTTCGGTATCCGTAAACGTTTGCTTGAATATGATGACGTAATGAATGCACAGCGTAACGTTATTTACGCAAAACGTCGCCATGCTTTGATGGGTGAGCGTATCGGTCTTGATATTCTGAATATGATGTATGATGCTGCCGAGGCAATCGTAACAGATCATATGGATATGGCTGACTACGATGGATTGAAACTGGAAATATTCCGCGTGTTCTCTATTGAGTTCCCTTATTCAGCAGAGGATATTAAAGGAATGAAAAATCAGAAACTGATCGATGAACTGTTTGATCTTGTACTGAAAGCGTTCAAACGTCGTTCAGATCGTATGGCTGATGTTGCAGATCCGGTTATTCAGCAGGTGTTCGAAAATCAGGGAGCGATGTACGAAAATATCCTTATCCCGATTACGGATGATAAGCGTATGTACAATATCTCCTGTAACCTGAAGGAAGCTGCTGAGTCGCACTCTAAATCGGTGGTGAAAGCATTCCATAAAACAATCTTGTTGCATGTGCTGGATGAAGCATGGAAAGAACATTTGCGTGAAATGGATGATCTTCGTCAGTCAGTTCAGAATGCGAGCTACGAACAAAAAGATCCGCTGTTAATTTACAAACATGAGTCTTATGGCTTGTTTGCTAAAATGGTAGATTCTATGAACCGTAAAACTGTATCAGTTCTGATGAGAGGACATATTCCTGTTCGCGAACAGGACGCAGTTCAGGAAGCAGCTCCTGAAAAAGCACAGGATTACAGCAAATATAAAACTGAACATGCCGGTTCTGAAGTAGAGGAGCAAACTCGTAAGCAAGAGCCAGTTCGTTCGGAAAATAAAATAGGTAGAAATGATCTTTGTCCGTGTGGAAGTGGTTTGAAATACAAAAACTGCCACGGTAAAGCGTAACTTCTGAGTATAAAGAGCAAAAGAAAGTGAATATCTTTCTTTTGCTCTTTTTTTCTTTGTTGTTTGCTGAAAAATAGATACATTTGCAAGCCATTTATCACTCGACCGAGAAATTATAAATTAAAAAGTAAAAGTCAGATATGAAAAAAGATCTTCATCCGGCGAATTATCGTCCAGTTGCATTCAAAGATATGTCTAACGGTGATGTATTCATCTCTCGTTCTACAGCGAATACAAGAGAAACAATCGAAGTTGATGGCGTAGAATACCCATTGGTTAAATTGGATATCTCTAACACTTCTCACCCATTCTACACAGGTAAACAAACTTTGGTAGATACAGCAGGACGTGTAGACAAGTTCATGAACCGTTACTCAAAACACATGCAAAACAGACAAAAGTAATTTATACTTGGTCCAGAAATATAAGAGGATGCCTTTCAGAGGTATCCTCTTTTTTGTTTGTTTTAAGAATGTAATTCAAGAATAATATTTAATTTTGTATTTAAGTAATATAAATTAAAATTATAACTGTTTTATGAAGCATTGGGTTCTGCTACTCTGTATGTTGATGCCTTGCATTTCGGAATCGCTTTTCGCACAGCAAACAAATAAAGAGAAAGCTATATTTGCACTGGATAACGGGAACTTTAAAGCTGCCCGTGAATATGCTACGCGTGTTATTCTCAAAAAGCCGAAAGATTGCGTAGGAAATTTTATCATGTCACATGTTTGCATAAAGGAAAATAAGCTGGACTCAGCTCTTTATTACATTGATATGGCGATTAAATCGAAGAGAGATTATCTACTGAGAAATGAAACACTGGCTACGGCTACGCGCGCAGAAATATATTATAATATGCAGAATTATGATCAGGCTCTTGCTGATATAAATGAGGCATTGAAGATTGATCGTTTACCTGAGTATTATTACTTCAGAGCAGCTGTATTATCCAATTTGAAGAAGTATGATATGTCAAACGGTGACTTGCAGCATCTGGTACAGCTAAAATATCGGACAGACTGGTGTTACCGTATGTTAGGGATAAATGCAATAGAAGCGAAGAAGTATCCTGAGGCCCTGGCGTATATTGGCAGAGGCTCATCTCTGAAGATGAAATCAGATGTAAAGTGGGAGCCTCTTTGTATGCAGGTCTATGCAGGTCTTAAAGATACGGCTAATATGTTGAAGTATACTTTAATTGCATTGCGGCAAGATAAAGTCTATGAAGAGGAGTTTGTCGATGTATATCCCTATATAGGCATGCAGATAAAAAATGAACTGGATAGTTGTATTGCAGCCGGAAAGCGTACTAAAAATAATCTTTTG
The DNA here is from genome assembly GCA_051657165.1 of Bacteroidales bacterium. Taxonomy (GTDB): domain Bacteria; phylum Bacteroidota; class Bacteroidia; order Bacteroidales; family UBA7332; genus UBA7332. Next base: position 73,190 of record JBOFKD010000315.1, read on the forward strand.
TATCGTTCTGCCTGTCATCGTCTTGCTGAAAATTATGATGCCGCCATTGATGATTTTTATGAACTGGAAAAACTAACGAAAGATGATAGTGATAAGTTTTATATAAAATATCATCGCGCGAATTGCTACTATAAGACAGGAGCTTATGCCGATGCTATGATTGATGTAGAGGATGCGATGAAGTTCAGAGAGCATCCGTTGTCATATAGTTTGCGTGCTGATATCAATTATAGCCGGATGAATTATGGTGCTTCGATTATGGATGCGGAAAAAGCGGTTAAAATGGACTCTTATAATCTAAACTATAATTTTGGATTAATGTCTATATACAGCAATCTGGGCGAGAAAGATAAGGTGAAATTTTCGCTTGAAAAGCTTTATGAAAAATATCCTGATCAGCGGACCGTTGTTTTTAAACTGGCAGATTTAAACCGGGAATTCGGGAATAAGGACAAGGCGGATAGTTTGTATCAGCAAATTCTTAAAATTGATACAATCGCAAGTGATCAGTCTTATCGTCATCGGGCATTATTCTATTTCGACAGGAAGGATGAAGCTTTTAAATGGCTCGATAATATGTCGGATTCGGTGTCCCGGATAACAAACAGCAAAGAGCGTCAAGCTGTATTTGCTTATAATAAGGCCTGTTTTTATGTGGAGACCGGAGATCAGGATAAAGCAATTTATTACATTGAAGAAGCCTTGAAATTAGGATTCGTTCATATAAATGCGATTGAGAATGATCCGGATTTAAAGCCATTGAAAGACGATGCTCGTTTTGTGGAGATAATTAAGAGATACAAGGCCGGTTTTGATCCGGATAAATTAGACAGAAGACGAAACTCCTCTAAACTTAAAGGTGATAATATATTACTGGGATATACATAAGTGATATCAATAAATTACTGTGATATTATATGTACGTTAGAGACAAAGAAGGGATGAACGCAAATGAATATACGTATAGATTAGCCGGAATAAAGGAGGTATTATTTTTTATATACGGTTGATTTAGTTACGAAATACGTTTGATATATATTTCCGCTCCGGACCGGAATACAATCCGCTCCGGAGCGGAATTATAACCCCTCCGGAGCGGATTTCTAAAGCATACGTTTGAATGAAATAAAACATATGTATATCGTATCGATTTGCTTGTTTATTCTGACGAATATATATGTTTGTTGTTTTATTTGATACTTTATACACTGATCCCGGATTTCTTATACCGCACATAAAGTTTGATTTTCAATCAGCACTATCAGCACTATCAGCACCGGTCTGTTGCTAGTGTTTGATAATCAGGTTTATACGTCAATGGTATGTGTGCTGATACGTGTGCTGATTGGACCTCTCAGTGCTGATTCAATTGAGGTGAATCAGCACACTTATATAGTTGTAAATCATATATTTAGTCTAAAAGTGCTGATTGTGTCGATTCAAAACTCAAAACTCTGTGTATAAAATAAAGAATAAGCATCTCCGCGATATCTTATATAAGTGTGATCAGCCCGAAAAACATCTGCGCACATATTTTCCTGATTTTAATTGCAACCAATTGCAACCCGATGTAATGCGTTGTTAAACAATACGATACAGGTTGCAAATCAAGTAATTTAATTGCAACCAATCGTCATCAATTGCAACCAATTGCAACCTCAATTGTCACCTTTTTAATCGTTTGTAAAACGCTGTAAAACAATATATTACTTTCATCCAACCTCTACGGTTGCAAATGGTTGCAATTCAAACTGCAAAACTCTGTGTATAGTTTTTTGAAACCACTTAAGAGCTTCCGGAAATTCTCTTAAGTGGTTTCTCATTTTCTCTTAAGAGAATTTCGAATTTCTCTTAAGCAAATTTCTAACTGCATGATCATTCCGGTTTGCAAGTAGCAAACTGAACTTTGCAAGTAGCAAAATAAGTTTTGCAAGTAGCAAACTTTCGTTTGCAGGTAACTAATAAATAGTTTCAGATTAATCTTCATCCCTTCAAAAGTATAAATGTATATTATTAGTTTCCTATACGTATATACTCCTCAGAATAAACCGGTAATTAATTGTTGTATATAAGCGCATTAGTTTATTTATACGTACGCATTAAAAATCGCATGCGCACCGGCTGTATTTCCGATGCGCATGCGAATATATTCCGATGCGCATGGGCTGTATTTCCGATGCGCATGGGAAAGGTAAATGAACCGTATCCCGTAACTAAACCAACCGTATATAAAAAATAATTACTCCTTTGTTCCGGCTAGTCTGTACGTATATTTGCTTGCGTTAATGCGTATATAGCTGTGAGCAATTAAGCTCTGCCGGGGATGAGCTCATCTGATTCTGTCCGTTGTATTATAAGTAATAATGTTTTGTTGGCTTCAGATTTTTATCCAGTTCGTAAACCAATGGTTTTCCGGTTGGAATTTCCAGATTGACAATATCCTGATCGCTAACTCCGTCAAGATGCTTGATCAGACCTCTTAAACTATTTCCGTGAGCTACGACTAATACGACTTTTCTTTTCTTAAGTGACGGGACAATATGATCTTCCCAAAAAGGAAGGACACGTTTGATTGTAAGTTCAAGTGACTCTCCTAAAGGGATGATACCCGGATCCAGATTTTTATATTGCGGATCATTTGTTGCGCAACGCTTATCATCCGGAGATAACAGAGGTGGTAGTATATTATAGCTCCGGCGCCAGATTTTCACTTGCTCTTCTCCGTATTTTTCTGTTGTATCGGCTTTGTTTAATCCTTGAAGAGCTCCGTAATGTCTTTCGTTTAGCCTCCAGTGTTTTTTCATTTTAACCCATAAAATATCGCATTCATCTGCGATATAGAAAGCCGTTTTAATTGCTCGTTTTAAAACAGAAGTATATATCACGTTGACCTGTAGTCCTGATTCTTTAATTTTGCGTCCGGCTGTATAAGCTTCATGTGCTCCTTTTTCGGATAAATCAACATCTGTCCATCCGGTAAAGCGATTTTCTTTATTCCATACGCTTTCGCCATGTCTTACTAATATTAATGTATACATAGTCCTGATATTGTTTGGTTTAATATTATACTAAAACAACAACTATTTTAATGGAATAGTTGAAGCGGAGAATGATTAAATAAACGAATTTCTCACTTTACATGATATTCTGTCTCTTCTTTCAGGAATAACGGGAAGTACCGGCATTATCTTTTTTGATCTGAAGGTGTATATTTTAGAGCTGTATGTCTTTAAATCCAAATTTTAAAACTAAATTTGTTAAAGGTTAAGTAAATAATTAGAAATAATATGGATATACGAGTAAGCAGAAAGTCCAACTGGTTTGTATTGTATACAGCACCCCGCTCGGAAAAGAAAGTTTACGACCGGCTGGTTGATCAGGGGGTGGAGGCATATCTGCCACTTCATGCCACACCTCGTGTATGGTCTGACAGGGTTAAGATTGTAGAGATGCCTTTGTTTACCAGTTACGTGTTTGTGTATGTCCCGGAATATAAATTGCGGGATTTGTTGAATATATATGGCATTATTAAAATAGTCTATTATAATGGTGCTCCGGCTAAGATACGGGAATCAGAAATAAAGGCTATTCAGTCATTCGTTGAAAAAAGTAAAGCACTAACGGTTACTTTTGATATAGATGAAGAGGTGTTGGTGGCAGTAGGTCCGTTTAAGGATACTTCCGGCAAGATTGTAAAAGTGGGCAAAGAATATCTGATATTGCATATTGAGCAGTTGGGAATGACCGCAGCTGTGAAATTGAATAAAGATTCTATTAAGAAGAAACAATAGATTATTTAATACAGGATATTAGTAAAAAAGAAAGAGGATACTCCGTTTGGAATATCCTCTTTTTTGTTATCCTTTAATGAATTACATTCTGTTAGCAGAACCTAATACATCAGTGATTTTGTGTTTGTAAAGTTCCTTCAACGATTCACGAGCAGGACCTAAGTATTTACGTGGGTCAAACTCAGCTGGTTGAGTAGCGAATACTTCACGGATAGCAGCAGTCATAGCCAAACGACCGTCAGAGTCGATGTTGATTTTACATACTGCAGAAGAAGCTGCGCGACGAAGTTCTGATTCAGGGATACCGATAGCATCTTTCAAAGCTCCACCATATTTGTTGATTAGCTCAACTTTGTCTTGTGGAACTGAAGAAGCACCGTGAAGAACGATAGGGAATCCAGGGATCAATTTTTCGATTTCTTCAAGGATGTCAAAACGCAATGGAGGTGGTACAAGAACACCTTCTGCATTTTTAGTACATTGTTCAGGTTTGAATTTGTTCGCACCGTGAGAAGTTCCGATAGAGATAGCAAGTGAATCAACACCTGTTCTTTTTACGAAGTCTTCTACTTCTTCCGGACGAGTGTAAGTGTGGTGTTCAGCCACAACATCATCTTCAACACCAGCAAGTACACCTAGTTCACCTTCTACAGTTACACCGTGAGCGTGAGCATAGTCTACTACTTTTTTAGTTAAAGCGATATTTTCTTCGTATGAGTGGTGAGAACCGTCGATCATTACTGATGAGAATCCCATATCGATACAAGATTTACACAATTCGAAAGTATCACCGTGGTCAAGGTGAAGAACGATAGGCACTTCAGCTCCTAGTTCTTTTGCGTATTCAACAGCTCCTTGTGCTAAGTAGCGAAGAAGTGTTTGATTAGCATATTTACGTGCACCGCTAGATACCTGAAGGATCACTGGTGACTTAGTTTCAACAGCAGCTGAAACGATAGCTTGCATTTGCTCTAAGTTATTGAAGTTAAAAGCAGGAATAGCATATCCGCCTTCAATAGCTTTCTTGAAAAGTTCCTTGGTGTTTACCAAGCCTAATTCTTTGTAGCTTACCATAACAATAAATCTATAATAGTTAAAAAGTCGTGCAAATATAATCAAATGAAAGTTGCCCCTGAAAATTAAAGCAACTTTTTTTGATTTAGATATAACAAAAATGAAATAAGCAATGTTCTTTAGCTTTCTGATTGCAGGGTAAAGAGCATTGCTTATTTCTATATGATTAATTTCTATGCGATTAGTTAACTTCTTTCAACATGTAAATGATAGTTGGGAAGTGGTCGCTGTATCCGTTTAACCATACGCCTCCGGCATGTGTACGTTTCGGATAACCTTTATACTGACCTTCCTGATTTTTAAGGAAATCGCGGTTGAAAACTTCAGCCTGCCAGTATTTTAGGTTTGATCTGTCTTTGCCTAAAAGGTTGTAGGATACGATGATCTGATCAAAAAGATTCCATTGTCCTTTGTAAGCCAGAGTACCGATTCCTTTATCAAGGATGCTCCAGAATGGGTTGTATAATCCACCCGGTTTAACTTCCGATTGTTTCTTTTTAGCGTCAAGCACATCTTTTACACTATAGTTATACGGATCATCATTTAAGTCACCCATAATAACGATTTTGCTTTCAGGAGCTACCTGATGGATGGAGTCAACGATGCTTTTTGTAAGTTCGGCAGCTAAAGCACGTTTCGGACGGGAGCGTTCCTCTCCTCCGTATCGTGAAGGCCAGTGACAAACAATGATATGGAAAAGATCTCCGGCAATACGCCCGCGCACCACTAATTGATCACGAGTCGTAAAATTAGGATCGTTTTTGTCAACAAACGCACGTGCTACAGAGCCTTCGTAAGCAAACAGCTTAGGATTGTAAAGCAAAGCTACGTCTACACCGCGTTTATCAGGCCCGTCATAATGCACGATCTGCATATCTCTCTTCGCTAAATTACCTGTTTTTACAAGATCTTCAAGTACTGTACGGTTTTCAACTTCGGCAAGACCAATAACAGCCGGTCCTATCGGACATTTCTCTACAGCCAGCTGGCTAAGAGCGTACGACATATTTTTTAGTTTACTCTGATACTTCATTGTATTCCATTTAGTAGGACCTTCCGGAGTATATTCTTTATCATTCGGTCCGGGAATTGTATCAAAAATGTTTTCTAAGTTGTAGAAAGCAATACTGTAAACAGCAAGTTTCTTGTCCTGAGCAAAAAGTACGACGTTAAGGCAAAGCAAAAGTGTACAAACTAAGATTTTTTTCATATCAAGAAGTGTTGTATTGATTATTCTTTCAAAAGTCAGCAAATATATCAAAAAATAGATAGCGAAAGCCTCTCTAATCGGTTTTTTGTGTTAAAATCTATACTATGTATTAAACATTAGGGTTCAGAAGCTTTTTTTTGTTATGTTTGCAAACTATTTGCATCAAAAAAAAGAAACTTAAAACCAATAAAAACGATTCATTATGAAACTAAAATTATGGGTGTTGTTCTTCGCCCTATTTAGTGTTTCGGCGTATGCTCAAAATGCTACTTTAAGAGGAAAAGTAGTTGATGTAGAAACCGGAAAGCCTATTCAGGGAGTTGCCGTACTCTTGAAAGAAAGCCAAAAATCAACGATGACCGGTTCAAACGGAAATTTCCGCTTTGAACATTTATCTTCAGGATTGGAGATTGTGGAAGTAAGTTCTCCGGATATCTTTCCGGTTCAGAAGAATGTAACTCTTCACAAAGGATCTAATGACATGGGGGAAATTAAAGTGCGTTATCAGTCAAATCTTGGTGTTGATGAAAGTGCAGTTTTTGTTTTCTCGGAAAATCAGATTGATGAGGATGAAAATCAGTCTAACTCTACAGCTAATCTGATGGGCGCTTCGGATGATATTTATCTGCGTACGTCAAGTTTCAGCTATAGCCCGATGCGTTTCAATGTACGCGGATATAGCCCGGAATACTCATCTACTTATATTAATGGTGTGTCTTTCAATGACGGAGAAAGAGGACGCTTTAATTATTCAATGCTTGGAGGTATGAATCCATTGTTCAAACAGAAAGATGTTGTGAACTATTCGGATGCATCATCTTATGGTTTTGGAGCTGTAGGTGGTTCTACTAATATCCTTACTAATGCATCTCAATATGCACCGGGGGGGACTGTTAGCTTAGGTGCTACAAACCGTTCGTATGTTCTTCGCGGATTGGCTACTTACTCAACTGGTCTGATGCAAAACGGTTGGGCGTTTACGGGTGGTCTGATCTATCGCTGGTCTAAAGAAGGTGCATGGGATGGAACATTCTATAATTCATGGGGATACTATTTTGGTGCAGAAAAAGTATTCAATGATCGTCACAGTTTATCATTAACCACATTTGGAGCTCCTACAGAACGCGGACAGCAGGGAGCAGTTACGCAAGAAGTTTATGATCTTGCAGGAAGTATTTATTATAACCCTTACTGGGGATACCAAAATGGTAAAAAACGCAACTCACGCGTAGTAAATTCGTATGACCCAACAGTTATTGTTAACCATATCTGGAAAGTTGACAATGTAACGAACCTGAAAACAGGTGTCGGTTTTCACTATAACAACTATAGCTCTACAGCTTTAGGTTTCTACAACGCTCCGGACCCTCGTCCGGACTATTACCGCAATCTTCCAAGTTATCAGACTACAAAGGAGAAACAGGATGAGGTTGCTGAATTGTGGAGAAATAATAAAGATATCAGCCAGATTGACTGGGATGCATTGTATCAGGCTAACTACCGTAACAATGTGAATAACCCGAACGGGATTGCTAAATATATGGTTGAGCAACGTCATAACAACCTGATGGAAGTTTCCTTCAATTCGACTTTCAACTCATTACTTACTAAAAAGCTGAAATTTACAGCCGGAGTTGAGGCTCAGTATTCGAAAGGAATGCACTATAAAACAATGAATGACCTTCTTGGTGGTAACCAGTGGATTGATATTGACCAGTTCGCAGAAAGAGATTTCCCGGATAATCCGAATATCATTCAGAATGATATGAGAAATCCGAATCGTGTGATCAAAGAAGGTGATAAGTTCGGATATAACTACGATATCAACGTAACCCGTCTTTCTGCATTTGCTCAGAACGAGTGGAATCTTCGTAAATTCGATATTTACTATGCAGCACGTTTGTCATATACATCATTTTATCGTTTCGGTCATATGATGAATGGTCGTGCACCGATGAATTCGTACGGGAAAAGCAAAACTTACTGGTTTGTTGATCCGTCATTCAAAGCAGGTATTACTTACAAACTTGACGGTCGTAACTGGTTTACTGCGAATGTGCTTGCTGAAACAAGAGCACCGTGGGCTAACAATGCATATGTTTCACCGAGAATTAAATCAACTTTGGTTCCGAATCTGAAACAAGAGAAAGTATTGAACTATGATTTAAGTTATAACTTCTCTTTCCCTGTTGTTAAAGGTCGTGTAAGTGCATTCCGTACTCACGTGCTGGGATCAACTGAAATCAACGGATATTACCACGAAGATTATCAGACATTCATTAATCATATGATGACTGATCTTGACAGATTGTATCAGGGAGTTGAGTTTGGTGCAACTTTCAAATTGAATACAAATTTCTCTGTTACGCTAGCGGGTACTTATGCTGATTATAAGTATACAAACAATGCAACGGGTATTATGAGTCCTGAGAACGGATCATTCACTGATGTAGTTGAAACTGTTATGACAAAAGACTTGCATCTTTCGACTGGTCCTCAGACTGTAGGTAGTATTAAAGTGGATTACTTCCACCCTAAAATGTGGTTTGCAGATGTAACATTGAGTTACTTCGGACGTAACTATCTGGACTTTGCGCCAAGTGCATACGTGAAATCATTGTATGATATCTACACTCCGGAACAAAAAGCTATTTTAGGTTCACAACAAAAACTGAAGGATGGTTTGATGCTGGATGCTTCTGTTGGTAAATTGATTTATCTTCCTCACAGACGTTCATTGAGCATTAACTTGAGCTTGAGCAACATTACTAATAATACAAAAATGATTACCGGTGGTTATCAGCAGGGACGTGTGGATTTAGCTAATCCAACAAAATTCCCTTCTAAGTACTATTATGCTCAAGGCTTTAACTTCTTCTTAAATATGGGATATAAATTTTAATTTATAGAACTCCTTAATATTATTAACTACAATGAAACAAGTTAGAAATATATTTAGTGCTATCTTGGCTACAGTCTTAGGAGTTACCAGCTGTACGCCTGATTTCGATGCACCGAAACCGAATGATAGTGTATTGCCAACTGCAAATTATACAATTTCGCAGATAAAGGATATCTTTATTGGTAATGAAAGTGGGCTAATTTCTAATAATCCCGATATTGATAATGGAAGATATAAAGATTTGTATACGGTTTATAACTTTGTAACTCCGGAACAAGTGACCATTAATGGTGTCGTTATTTCTACGGATGAAGGAGGAAATACTTATAAAAAGCTCGTTATTCGTGATGTAAAAGATAGCTCATGTATTGATATATCAATAGATGTATCTGGTATTTCTGCTGTATACCCTTACGGACAGCCGGTTCAGGTTACTTGTAATAAAATTCAGATTGGTTTATATGCTGGCCTACCTACTTTGGGTAGAGAGTATATTAATGAAGGTAAATCTGCCAGAGTAGAAGTGGGACGTATGTCATGGCCTCTGGCAAAGACTATCATTAAAGCATATGGTATGCCGGACAAAAGTTGGGCAAGACCATTCCTGAGAACTATCACTGATATTAAGAATGCGGGAAAAAAAGATTTTAGTCAGCTTGTAACCGTTAAGAAAGTAAGATTTGGCTATTATGTAAAAAATGATGGTTCTGAAAGCGAATTTTCATCAGATAAGTATGTGATTATTGGTTCACCGGAAGCTAAAAAAGGAGTAACATTCTCTTTTGAGACTTCTTCAGGAGCACCGGTTTCGCGCTTGATACAGGATGAGCAGGGAAATATCTTCCCTTTGACAACTTCGCAATATGCTAAATTTGCAAATGATACTTTACCTGAAGGTCTGTTTGATGTGACAGGTATTGTTGGTTGGTATCATGATAATGCAGGACGTCAGGGTAATTATCAGTTAAGTGTACAGCAACGAAAAGATATCGTTAAATCCAGTTCTGATGAGGGCGGTGATGGTAATGGTGATGCAACAGGAGAAGGGACTCAGGCTAGTCCTTATAATGTGGCTAAAGCTATGATCGCGCAAAATGAAAATGCAAAATGGGTTAAAGGATATATTGTTGGATGTGTGAAAAACGGAACAACAGCATTTGATAATCCGGATCAGGCTATTTTTGATAACTTTGATTCTAACACGAATGTCTTAATAGCTGATTCTCCGGAAGAAACAGATTATACAAAATGTTTGTCTGTTAAACTAAATGATCCAACTGCACCTGCAGGTATGCGTGAAGCGGTAGGCTTAATGGCTAATCCGGGAAATAAAGGTAAGGTACTTCTTATTGAAGGTAATCTTAAGACAATGTTTTCTAGCCTTAAGGGTCTGCGAGATATAACTGCTTATGAGTTGCAAGGGGCCACAGAACCTCCTGTTCCTCCTGTAGGTGATAATATATTTGAAGAATCTTTTGCTACAAGCCAGGGTACATTTACTACAAATAATGTTTTAGGAGCTCAGGTTTGGATCCATGAGATCTATGGTGGTAAAGGATATATGAAAATGTCGGGCTTTGCTGATGGAGCTTCTCATGCAAATGAAGACTGGTTGATCTCTCCTGCAATTGATCTGACAGGTGTTACTGCGGCAACAATCTCATTTGATCATACAATCAATAAAGGGGATGTAGCGAATATGAAAACAAATCATACATTGCAATTCTCTGCAGATAATGGAACAACATGGGAACAAGTAGCAATTACGACTTATCCGACAGGTACAAACTGGACGTTTGTAAACTCAGGTGATATTGCTATTCCTGCAAAATTTCTTGGAAAGTCCGGAATTAAATTTGCCTTCAAATATTTGAGCTCAGATACAGAATCTGCATCTTGGGAAATTAATAATGTTATTGTAAAAAAATAGTAATCCTTGTTTATCTCAGGGATTACCCTGAGATAAACATAAAACTATAAAATCATAAAAATGAACAAATTAAAAAATCTTACATGGTTCGTTCTGATGACTTTGTTGTCTTTCACAGCATGTAACAATCTGGATGATTACGATTTTGGGTCAACAGAAGGAGATGTTACTACAGAGAAAGGGGTTACAGAACTTATTGAGACTTTTGATTCGGTTGAAGATAAGAAAGATTTATCCCTTGAAGGATGGACTTTAGCTAATCCGAGAGGTGATCGTAACTGGCAGGGAGCTATCTTCCAGACTGATCAGAATAAATATATTCAGGCATCAGCTCACAACGGGAAAGATTCTGATTATGAGTATTGGGTTATTTCGCCGGCATTGAACGTGAAGGATGCTACTAAAAAGTCAGTATCTTTTGATGTGCAATACGATTATTGGAACGAAACGTCTTTGCTTGAAGTATATGTAATGAAAAATAATACTTTAAGTGCTGAAAGAACTCTTCTTTCTCCGAAATTGCCTACACAGGAAGACCCTAACAGAGTATTTATGTCTACCGGTGATATTGATTTGTCGGATAAAGGTGATGTTGTATTCATTGGTATTCGTTATATCGCTAAAGGTGGTGCTAGTAATTCAACTACATACCGTGTTGATAACTTTGTTTTTGGAACTGATTTTGATAAACCAGAACCTCCTGTAGTAGAAGGTGGAACAAAAGAAGATCCGTTTACTGTAGCAGAAGCTTTTACTGCACAAGGACAAAATGCAAAATGGGTTAAAGGGTATATTGTAGGTTGTGTGAAAAACGGAACTGGTTCTTTTGACACTCCTGATCAGGCTTTGTTTGAAAACTTTGATTCAAATACAAATGTCTTTATTGCTGACTCACCAGAAGAAACAGATTATACAAAATGTTTATCTGTAAAACTAAATGATAAGACAGCACCAGAAGGAATGCGCGACGCTGTAGGTTTGATGACAAATCCGGGTAATAAAGGTAAGATTCTTCTGATTGAAGGGAATCTCAAAGCGATGTTTACTAACTTGAAAGGTCTTCGCGATATTACAGCCTATGAGCTTGAAGGTGGTGCGGTGCCTACGGAAACAATTGTAACTTTTACGTCTTCAGCGGTAACTTCAGTAATGACTGAAGCGGCATATACTTACGATGTAAAAACAAATGTTGTAAATGGAAAAGGTAATACGGTTATCACAGCCTCCGGACTTCCTGCATGGGCATCATTGAAAGATAATAATGATGGAACAGCTACTATTTCAGGAACAGCTCCTGCTGCAGAAGAAGTTTCAAATATTGTTATTACAGCTACTAATAATAATGTTGTTGCAGAGCAAGCATATACTTTGGCCGTAGTAAAAGAAGCTGAACCAGGTGGTGATAAGGGAACAAAAGATAATCCTTATAACGTTGCAGAAGCATTAGCTGCACAAGGGCAGAATGCAAAATGGGTGTCAGGATATCTTGTGGGATGTATTAAGAATGGAACTGCAACTTTTGATTCTCCAGATCAGGCTTTATTCGACAATTTTGATTCAAGTACAAATGTATTTATAGCGGATTCTCCAACAGAAACAGATTATACAAAATGTTTGTCGGTGAAACTGAATGATAAGACTGCTCCTTCAGGAATGAGAAGTGCTGTGAACTTATTAGATAATCCTGCAAATAAAGGTAAGATTTTACTTATTGAGGGGAACTTGAAGGCAATGTTTACTAATCTAAAAGGTCTTCGTGATATTACAGGTTACGAATTGAAATAAGGTTATAACTAATCTCTAATTTTCCTAAGAATTAATTTTAAGGCGTTTAAACCTGTTTAACAGCGTTTAAACGCCTGTTTTCATTTTAATTATTACCTTTGATAAAGAACTTAACTCAATAATCAACTAAACAGTGACTATGATTAAAATAAAAAATCTTCTGTTAGGCTTATTAATTTTATCATTTGCATTTACATCATGTAGTAAAGATGATACTACTGATGATTTTGATTATGGTAATCACTTGCCAACGAATTATCCGGCCGGCTATTATAAAACGTCTGAAGGTAAAACAAATGCTGAATTAAAGACAGCTCTTTATAATGTTATTAAAGGACATCGTGTACGTACTTATTCGAATCTCTGGACTGATTTTCGTTCAACGGATGCCAGACCAGACGGAAGAGTATGGGACTTGTATAATAACTCAACACGATATCAGTTTGGAATTGATCAGGATAAAGGAGGAGGTGATGCAAACTCATACAACAGAGAACACTCTTTTCCGAAAAGCTGGTTTCGCACAGGAGGAAATAATGACTATCAGAATACTCCTATGTATACAGACCTTTTTCATCTTTATCCGACAGATTCTTACGCGAATACAAAACGAAGCAATAATTATTTTTACGAAGTTCAAAAATCCTCTTGGTCTAATGGTTATTGTAAATTAGGTACAGCGGTTATTCCCGGGAACGGACAAGAAACTGTTTTTGAGCCGAATGATGAGATAAAAGGTGATTTGGCGCGTACTTATTTCTATTTTGCAACGCGTTACGAAAATGAAAATCTTAATGCATGGGCGGGTTCAAAAGCGATTACAAAATCTAAATACCCGTTTCTTTCGGGATGGCAGTCTGCTATTCTTCTAAAGTGGCATCGTCAGGATCCTGTAAGTGATAAAGAGGTTAAGCGTAATGAGGCTATATATAAAATTCAGGGAAATCGGAATCCTTTCATTGACTGTCCCGATATGGCAGAATATATATGGGGTTCTAAAATGGGACAGCCTTATCACGAGACAAAATAATACGTATAGGATTTTTTTATTCTGATTATATATTTATATATCTGAATAAAAGTATATATTAGCGCAGGAAAGAGTTTTGCTTTTTCCTGCGTTTTTTATTAATCCCAGAGATAATATGTGGAGGTCATCGTGATTAATACCCGGCAAAAGGGCTGACCTCTATAAATGAAAATCACAAACAAACAGAACAATGAGGAAATTAATGATTACCGGATGTGTTATGTCCGGTTTTTGTATGAGTCTGATGGCTCAGAAAGATTTAGTTATTAAAGAGTATGGTTATTATGGACCGGTGAAGATTCAAAAACCAGTCATGATTGATCAGAAAGATGTAAAAAATAAGTCCTTCTCAACGACAGGATTGTTAGAGAAAAGTCATTCGTTGAAGAATGCTATGGCAGAGTCTGTGCTTAAAGTAGCCGATGATTCGGGCAAAGTAGCCGTATCTGTAGATCCTCAGAATTACACCATTGAAGAATATGTCTTCTATATAACTCCCGATCGTTACGCTTCTGGTAACCTGAAAATTAAATCAGCATCAATTCTGGATGTTTATTTAAACGGAAAAAAGGTAAAATCGAAAACAACAGAAGAGAAAAGTGCGGATTCAACAGCTATCGTATCTCTTCCTGTAACATTGGAAGGTCGTCCGAATGAAGTTGTTATCCGTACAATCACATCGCCTGAAATGCAAAGCTCTGTATTGAGCACTACATTTACTCCTGATAATAAGTATGCAGATGCTCAAATAGAGACAACTGTTTCGGATAAAAGAAAACTATCCATCTACGATCTGATGATTGGAGAACGTGTTTCATCGGCATCAATCTCCCCAACAGGGAAATATGCATTGGTGAGAGTTTCGGCAGTTTTACCTGATGGTAAATCTCAGTCTGAAGTGCAGCTTCTGGATACAAAAACAGGTAAACTTGTTCGCGTACTTGATGGAGTAAGAGCAGGAGGATACTGGATGCCTGAATCTGAACGTATTGTTTTTGAGAAAAAAGGGATAAAAGGACGTCAGTTGTGGACCATTAATCCGGCTACGGGCGAGGAGTCTTTATATGCCGATAATATTCCGGAAGGTGGATACCGAATAGCTCCGGCTGAAGATTTTCTGATATTCACGCAGGTAGAGAAAGGAGATGCGGATAAAGATAAAGACTTCAGACGCTTCATTACTCCGAATGACAGACAACCGGGATGGCGTGATCGTAGCTCTCTGTATAAGTACAATATTAGTACAGGTGCATTTGAACGTTTGACATTCGGAGCTCATTCTGCACGTTTAAATGATATCAGCAAAGATGGTAAACGTATTGTATTCAGTTCTTCTCGCGAAGACTTTGAGGCACGTCCGTTTAGTGTTTCTTCGCTTTACGAACTGAATCTGGAAACGAATAAACTGGATACTATCTGGTTTGAAAAACGTTTCGGCGGATATGCGATGTATTCTCCTGATGGAAAAACGCTTCTCGTATCCGGTAGTCCTGAAGCTTTCGGTGATTTAGGACGTAATGTAGACGAAGATCAGAAAGCCAATACGTATGATGGTCAGTTGTATCTTCTGGATCTTGCTACGAAAAATGTAAAACCTATTACGAAAGAATTCAATCCTTCTGTTCAGGGTGTTCAGTGGATCGATAATAATAAACTGGTTGTTTTAAGTGAAGATAAAGATCGTGTACTTCCTTATTTCTATACAATCAGTACAGATACCTATACGGCTATTCCGGTAGCTGAAGATGTACTCAGATCCTTTCATGTTTCTAAAACAGGGAAAGAAGCAGTTTACTTCGGGCAGAGTGCATCCAGTTTTAATTCAGCTTACGTAATTGATCTGAAAAATAATAAGTCAATGCGTATAAAAGATACTTCAAGTGATCGTCTGGCTGACGTTGAACTAGGAAAAGTAGAGAGCTGGGATTTCAAAGCATCTGACGGGACAACCATTGATGGACGCTATTATTTGCCTTCAGATTTTGATGCAAATAAGAAATATCCGATGATTGTATACTACTACGGAGGAACTTCACCTACATCCCGTACATTGGAGCATCCTTATCCGGCTCACTTATATGCAGCTAAGGGATATGTGGTTCTGGTTCTGAATCCGAGTGGAACAACCGGATATGGACAAAAAATGTCGGCTCGTCACGTTAATGCATGGGGACAACGTACAGCAGAAGATATTATTGAAGGTACAGAGAAGTTTGTACAGGAACATTCTTTTGTTAATACTAAAAAAATCGGATGTATCGGAGCTTCTTACGGTGGTTTCATGACACAATACCTGCAAACACGTACCGACTTATTTGCTGCTGCAATCTCTCACGCTGGTATCAGTGCCCTGTCCAGTTACTGGGGAGAAGGTTACTGGGGCTATTCTTATAGTACGGCAGCCAGTGCAGATAGTTATCCATGGAACAATGCAGAGCTTTATACGAAACAAAGTCCGTTGTTTGCAGCTGATAAAATAAATACACCTCTTTTATTATTACATGGTTCGGTAGATACGAATGTGCCGGTAGGGGAGAGTATTCAGATGTATACCGCATTGAAGTTATTGAATAAGCCTGTCGAAATGATTCAGGTTAATGGAGAGAATCATGGTATTGCTAATTTCGATAAGAAGATAAAATGGACAAAAACAATTCTTGCCTGGTTTGATCGTTATCTGAAAGATCAGCCGGATTGGTGGAATAATTTGTATCCGGAATCTCATCTGGAATAAAAGAAAAGAGGAAGATTGGCTATATGGCTGATCTTCCTCTTTTTTTTATATTAGGTATATCCTTGAAACTAATGAGGATCTAAATTGTTTCTATATGAAAGATCTTATACTTATTTCTCTATAACTGAAAAGATTTAGTTTATGAAAAAGAAATCATGTCTGTTTATTATTATTGCAATGATAGTTTCGTTATCATCATGCAAGCAAGCTTCAAAAGAAAATAAAATGGAGTTAGTTTCTGATTCTGTTGTAACTATTTTCGGAGATTATGCTACGTCGGAATATAATCAGCGAAATGAAGGGTACGACTTTGTAGCTGTATCTGTTACTCAGGTAAATGACAGTATGGCAAGAGTTGCTGTACGATCCCGTGCAGATATAAAGAAACCCACTTGTCGTTTTGATGGAATAGGTCGATTGATCGGTGTCGATTCTCTTGTTGTGCAAAGCGACGGAGAAACTATTTATTTTATACTTCAATCAGATACATTGCGTGTGACATCATCTAATCCGAATGGTCTTTATTATTATTGTTCAGGCGGAGCTTCTCTGGATCAGGAATACATCCGACTTAAGACGCCGTTAGATCATTCATTGCTTGATCCGCGAAGTTATGCACATGTGATTAATGATAAAAATATAAGTTTCAATGTTGAAGTAATAAATGATACTTTGATAATAATCCCTTATGGTTTGCTTGCAGTAAACGAGCCGCTAAAACAAGATATTAATGGTTACACGGTGACAAATTCGGAAGCAGGAGATCTCAATGCTGATGGTTATCCCGAAGTATTGGTTTATCTGACATCTGATGGAAGTGGTAGTTATGGAAAACTTATAGGTTATTCTGTGAATAATGGACAATCAATAAGCCAGATATGTATTCCTGAACTAACAGATAATACAGAAGCCTCGAAAGGTTATATGGGGCATGATGAAATGGCAATAGTCGAATCTGTGTTATGCCGGCGATTCCCTATATATAAAGAGGGTGATGCCAATTCTTCTCCTACAGGTGGAACACGCCAGATCCAGTATAAACTGAAGGATGGTGAATCCTGCAGAAGTCTGGTAATAGATAAAATAATTGAATACTGAAAAAAGAGAGTCCCGTATCTGCTTTAATACGGGACTCTCTTTTTTATTCGTATAAAAATGATTTATTAAAAAACTATTTGCCTTTATCAGTTGTTTTGTTTGCTAAATTATCCGGTAATATAACGCGGATTTGCTGATTGGATCAAAAAAAGTAAATATTGAGACAGAAAGAGGCAAAAAAATAACGGTATTGGTTTTTTATGTAAATTACGCTTACTGTTAACCTACAGAAATATCGCAATGAATCTGCTATCGGAAATAATAGAAACAACTCAGAGCACATTTGATTTATCAGTACTCTTATTCTGATAAATCATTATGTTATTATAATTTATAATTCTTACTATTATGGATTTTCAAACTCCTAAAACTGTTGCAGGGGCGATGCCTCAGGATGTAGTAGGCAAAGCAGGTAAAAATGCAATTTTTATTGTATATAAGATTCTAAGTAAACCCGATACAACAGATCGAATAAAAGATGTTTGCGGTAATTTTACCGGATTAATCCGCAGTATGCAAAATCGTTTTCCTGAAGGTGGATTTAGTGCCGTAGTTGGCTTTGGAGCTGAAGCCTGGAAAATATACTTTTCGGATTTGGGTACACCCCGGGAATTATCTCCGTTCGAAGAAATAAAAGGCGATAAATTCACTGCTGTTTCAACTCCGGGTGATTTGTTCTTCCACATACGGGCTAATGATATGGGACTTTGTCATGAATTTGCTTCAATCATTGATGATAAACTGACGGGCGTAGTTGAATCAATCGACGAAACTCATGGATTCCGTTACCTCGATGGTAAAGCAATTATAGGGTTTGTTGATGGAACAGAAAATCCGGCTATTGATTTGGATCCATACTTTTTTGGTGTAATTGGTGAAGAAGATCATCAGTTTGCAGGAGGAAGTTATGTGTTTGTTCAAAAATATATTCATGATATGGTAAGCTGGAATGCTACTTCTATCTACGAGCAGGAAAAAGTGATAGGTCGTCATAAATTTAATGATGTTGAACTTTCTGACGAAGAAAAGCCGGCAAATGCACATAATGCAGTAACCAATATTCAGGATGATGAAGGTAACGACCTGAAAATCATTCGTGGAAATATGCCATTCTCAAATACATCACGTGGCGAATATGGTACATACTTCATCGGATATGCTTCTACGTTTACGACTACGCGAAAAATGCTTGAAAATATGTTTGTCGGAACACCGAAAGGTAATACAGACCGGTTGCTTGATTTCAGTACTGCTGTAACAGGCACTCTCTTTTTCGCTCCATCATACAATCTTTTAAATAAGATGGGTGAATAGTTTTAAATTCCTGTTTTCTTGTGTAATATACCCAGACTAAAGCATGGCATCCTTTTGTAGCAAGGTGTTATGCTTTGGTTGATTCTCCGGACGATCTGTTCGTTATTTAAATAGTTTATACGAAAAAGAGGCTGATTCTTACTAAAGGAATCAGCCTCTTTTATTTAGTGTGCCGTGCATGGTATATAACTTGGTGGTGCAAGTCCACTATGGGGGTCGGTAGTTACCAACCATTAGCTCAAGACAAGGGTGTCGACCGCGAGGCGAATCTGAAGGAAGTCGGCGGCAAAGTCCCG
>JBOFKD010000316.1:0-11022 GCA_051657165.1 Bacteroidales bacterium
TGCTGAGATAACATAAATATATCCTTTTTTTATCACCTCTAAGATACGAAAAAAGGCGCAAAAAAGAAACACAATACATTCCTTTTTTACACCTTTTTATTTGCTTATTCAAGATAGAGGGTTTTTCAGTGCCCTCGAATTATCTGACCCTTTTTTTTATCCCGGATATTATAATACTGATAAATGCATGAGAAATAAGGTAAATTGATTCATAAATATATCATAATAATAAGCCTGCATACCTGTTTTTTTAGATATAGCTCTTGTAAATCTCTTATTATTAGGGTTGTGCTGATTTGTGTGCATATTTGTTTGCATACTATATATATGCAATTTAATTTGCACGATTACGCTGTTAGCTCTATCTTTGTAATGTAAGAATAAGGGAAACCAAAGGCTTACAGAATGAGATACAGAGATAAAACAGTATCTCTTAAGAATAGAATTTTCCTGAATAATATAAAAGGTTTTTTTGATAGATGTAAGTGAGAGCAGTGGAGGTCTTATTTTGACGTAGTGAGTACGCTGAAATAGTAACCTTCACTGTATTTTTTTGTCCATATGTTACACTTAAGTATAAGTTCTCTGTTTTCTATCTTTTCCTGTTTCCTGATATTCCTTTATTTATATTACATATACTCGTTTCTGGTGATCATTATTCCGCCGGACTTTAGAGTCTGTTTCTTTTCGTATTATAAATCATCTTATATTCCAATTTCGAGTCGATATTTAGCTGAATATTATTCCTTTTTATGCTATGCATACCTAATAAAATATATATAAATATACTATCTTATTGATTTATAGATGTATATTGATGTTGGTGTGCGATTTAATGCATACCTCTATTTTCCGCTTTTATTTGCACAGGTATGTATATACCTCTATCTTTGCAATGTAAGAATAAGGGAAACCAAAGGCTTGCAGACTGGGATACAGATGTAAAACAGTATCTCTTAAGAATAGAATTTTCCTGAATAATATAAAAGGTTTTTTTGATAGATGTAAGTGAGAGCAGTGGAGGTCTTATTTTGACGTAGTGATTACGCTGAAATAGAAACCTTCACTGTATTTTTTTGTCTATATTACAGCCTTCTTTATTTATATATATAATAAAGTGGACTTATAGAATATTGTTTCAGTCATATATAATTTATATATGGCTTTTTTTATGTCATAACAAGTATTGTCTGTGTATCTGAACAGGAGGGGATCTTTCAGAAAACTTATTAAGAAAAATGAGTTTTAGGTAGATTTTTAGTTGTTTTTTTAGCTCTGAAATAAGTATGCATACTCTATTTATTTCAAGTAGTTTATTTAAGTGTCTGATTTATAGTGTTGTGTTGTGCTGGTGTGCGAGTGTTGTGCATACCATATTCTAACGCTTTTTTTTGAGTATATTCTTATGATCCCTTATCTTTGCAATGTAGGAAATCAGAAATAATACAGCTGATTCCAGACAGATTTATAGTTGTAGGATATAACTATAATTAAATGAGAATAAAATTTTCCTGAATAATATAAGGTTTTTTTGATAGATGTAAGTGAGAGCAGTGAAGGCTTATTTTGTCGTAGTGATACGCTGAAATAATTACCTTCACTGTATTTTTTTACTCTTTCCGCTTTTTAAACCAGAGAATCATCATCCTGGGTCATTAAATCAATAGTCAGAGCGATATTTTCATTTCTTTCTAATGTTCTGTACTGACAGTTCTGCATTAGACATCCCGGACAATCTTTTGTGACGATACATGGATCTGTATGTATTGATAATCTTATCCGGTCAGGATACTTGCTTTTAATCAGGTTTGCAAAATCAACGCAGCAATCATGTCCGTCTTTGATATTGAAAAAATATGGCAATGTTAAATCACAATCCATAAAATAGTTACTTCCATACTTCAAAACCTTCATGTTGTGTACATCTACCCATGGCTCTTTTCTGTTTGCTACAATCGTTTTATGGATATTCTGAAGAATCTCCTCATCAGCTTTATCCATCAGGTTTTCTGTGGTTTTACGCAGGATACCTATTCCGGTTCCCATAATAATTGAACCAAAGATCAGCGCCAGAGCACTATCAATCCATGCAATTTTTGTAAAATATAGCAGTAACAGACCGGCAACTAATCCGATGGTTGAATAAGTGTCTGATTGTAAGTGTTTACCACCTGCAATGAGAGCTATTGAATCATATTTCTTTCCGATATATATGCTATACCAGCCTAATAAGTAGTTTATAAGACCGGCTACCGCTACTATATATATACCAATATCGAGCTTTTCGATCATTGATGGTTCGAAGAGTCTTTTTATCCCTTCGTATATAATCAATCCTCCGGCAAGCATAATTAGCAATCCCTCTATAGATGCTGATATAAGTTCTATTTTACCGTGTCCGAACGGATGTCCTTTGTCTTTAGGCTTCCCGGATATATGAAGACTGTACAGGCTTATAAATCCTGCTGCTACATTTACGATACTTTCCATAGCATCAGTCAGAATACCTACTGAATTAGTAATAAAGAATGCCAGAAACTTACCGACAAGCAGAAGAACAGAAACAGATACAATTACTCTCTGTACTTTGAATTTAATTTTTGAGCTTTCCATTTAAATGAATTTTGAGTCAAATAAGTAAATTATAGATATCACTTATACTTGCGAAGGTAATAAAGAAAATAAAAAAAAGAGCCTAATTTCCGTATTAGGCTCTTTAATTTAAAACAATTAAGGAATACATTACCGATGTCTTTTATAGAGTTCTTCTTCGATATCTTTTAAAGAATATCCTTTAGCTGTTAGTAATACTATTAAATGATATAATAAATCAGAGGCTTCATATATGAGTCTTTCATCATTTCCGGCAATCGCTTCAATAACCGTCTCCACAGCCTCTTCGCCTACTTTTTGTGCGATTTTATGAATGCCTTTTTCGAATAATTTAGTCGTATATGAATCCTGAGGTCGTAGTTGAAAACGTTCCTGTATCAGATATTCGAGGCGTTTTACAAAGCCTTCATCTACTCTGGTATCAAAACAATTCTCCGATCCTGTATGGCATACAGGTCCGGATGGGATTACCCGTATTAAGAGTGTGTCATTGTCACAGTCTTTGGCTATAGTTATTACTTTCAGAAAGTTTCCGCTTGTTTCACCCTTTGTCCATAACTTCTGACGGCTACGGCTATAAAATGTAACGACACCTTCTTTCTGTGTTTTAATAAATGCCTCTTCATTCATATAGCCAAGCATAAGCACCTGTAACGTTCTTTCATCCTGAATAATTGCAGGAATTAAACCTTCGGGAGATTTGTTTACATCTAAGTCTGTAAATTGTATCATGACATTTAGTTTTATGTGATAGAAATAATTTTATGTACATTCTCAGAGATCATTTAGAGTCTGTTTTATTTTCAAAACACCGGTTTAGCGACCCAAATCAAGCTCTAAAAAAGGAAAACCGGATCTGAAATATTTCGGAATATTAGGTTTAATACCTTTTTAAAATGTATCAGTAAATTATTGCTATTACTTATATTCTTACTGTAATTCCTTTTTCTTTTAATTCTCTTTTTAAAACAGGAATTGGAATCTCGTTGTAGTGAAATATGCTGGCTGCTAATGCTGCATCGGCTTTCCCTGTTTTAAAAACATCTTCAATATCTTTTATGGAACCGGCACCACCGGACGCAATCACCGGTATTTGCAGAATCCGGTTTAATTCAGCAAAAGTATCAAGAGGATATCCTTTTTTTGTTCCATCGTGATTCATAGATGTAAACAGAATTTCGCCGGCACCTCTTTCCTGTACCTCTATTGCCCAGCTATATAATTCCCGGTCTGTAATATTATTACCACCATGCGTTGTGACAGTCCACAGATTATCATTCATAATTGCATCAATTGCTACAACAACAAACTGGTCTCCGTATCTGGATGCAATTTCAGTAATTAAGCGCGGATTTTGTACAGCGGCTGAGTTGATTGTAATTTTGTCAGCACCCGCATCCAGCAATCTGGCTGCATCATCTACTGAAGATATTCCTCCGCCAACAGTAAACGGTATATTTATTTCGCGGGCTATTTTCTCAACCAGTACAGCAAAAGTTTTCCGTTCTTCGCTTGACGCGGTAATATCCAGAAACACTAATTCGTCAGCGCCCTCTGCTGAATACTTTTTAGCTAATGCTATGGGATTACCTATTTCTTTCAGACCTTCAAAGTTTATACCTTTTACTGTCTGACCGTCTTTGATATCCAGACAAGGAATAATACGTTTTGCTAGCATAACAATGATTTTAGATCGACTTTATTTTCATAGATGGCTTTACCTACGATAACAGCTTTTAGTCCCATCGAATCAAGAGTTTCAATATCTTTATCCGAACCGATTCCGCCGCTTACAATAATTTCAATTTTTGGAAATTCCAGTTGCAGCGTTTTGTATAATTCAAAATCCGGACCTTCGAGCATTCCGTCGCGAGATATCTCTGTGCAGATTACCTGAGTTAATCCATGATGAATATATTTTTCAATAAGCTGATTAATCGTAATATCTTCAGTCTGAAGCCATCCGTTAATCGCTATCTTGTGATCCTTGATGTCAGCTCCCAGAATGATTCTCTCATTATACTTTGTTAGCCATTCGATAAACAAATCCGGCTCTTTTACGGCGATACTTCCGGCAATAGCATATTTTGCTCCGGCTGAGAAAACGTCCGATAGGGAAGTGCTGGTTTTAATCCCTCCTCCGTATTCGATATCCAGTAAAGTAGCGTTTGCTATTTTCTCCAGTATGTTCAGGTTAACAGGCATATTATTTTTTGCTCCGTCCAGATCTACCAGATGAAGCCGGCGTATTCCCAGATCTTCAAAGTATTTAGCCATGTCTACCGGATCTTTCCTGTAAACAGTTTTCTTTTGATAATCGCCTTGTGTAAGTCTTACACATTTTCCGTCCAGCAAATCAATGGCCGGTATTATATTTATATTCATGCTTTTAAAATTAAGATAACTGAATAAAGTTTCTTAGAATCTGCTCACCTGTTTCACCGCTTTTTTCAGGATGAAACTGACATCCGTAGAAGTTGTCAAGAGCAATGGCCGCACCAAAATACAAGCTGTACTCACACTCTGCAATCGTATATGCTGAATCTTCAGCGTAGAAAGAATGAACAAAATAGAGATAATCATTCTCCTGAATATCCAGAAATAATGGCGATTTCAGGCGGCTTATTGTATTCCAGCCTGTATGTGGAACTTTAATCTGATCTTCGGGAGTAAATTTTTTTACTTTAACCGGAATAATTCCCAGACAAGCCGTATCACCTTCTTCGGATGATTCGCAAAGCAGTTGCATACCCAAACATATGCCAAGAACAGGCACTTTCAGGGATTTTATGGTCTCTGTAAGATTAAGTCTCTTAAGTTCCGCCATAGCTGTGCTTGCTTCTCCCACACCAGGTAACAGTATTCTCTGAGCATTCATTATTCTGTTCCTGTCGTTCGTCAGTTCATAGGTAGCTCCGATTCTGTCCAGAGAAAAGCAGATAGATTTCAGATTACCTATTCCATAATCAATGATTGTAATATCCGGTCTTTTATTCATAATGCTCCTTTACTGCTAGGTAAATAATTTAATAGCGGATCACGTTTTACCGCCATTTTCAGGGCTCTTGCAAAAGCTTTAAATATGGCTTCTATCTTATGGTGTTCATTTTCACCGGAAGCAATGATGTGTAAATTGCAGGTTGCACCTTCACAGAAAGACTTGAAAAAGTGTTTAAACATTTCACACGGCATATCGCCAATTTTTTCGCGTTTGAAGCTGGCTTCCCATTCGAATGAAATACGTCCTCCGAAATCAATTAATACCTGAGCTCTTGATTCATCCATTGGCAATACAAAACCATATCTCTCCAGTCCGAGCTTATTGCCTAAGGCTTGTTTAACACTCTGACCCAATACAATTCCTATATCTTCAATTAAATGATGCTCGTCTACATCCAGGTCTCCTTTAGCTTCTATATCCAGAGATATATTGGCATGATGTACAATCTGATCCAGCATATGATCAAAGAATCGCAAGCCGGTATTGATATGGCTCATTAAGCCTTCATCCAGATCAATCAGTACACGGATATCCGTTTCTCTGGTGATTCGATGGATTTCGGCAGTGCGATCATCTTTGCGCAAAAAACAATATATATCTTTCCATGAATTGCTTACAAGACAACAAGACTCAGAAAGTCCCGCTTCTTCAATCATTTCATAACCACGCTCCTTTTCCTGAAACAGAATCCCTTTGCAATTCAGATTTTTAGCTAATTGTATATCCGTTATCCGATCGCCAATTACGTAAGAGTTCGTCAGATCATAATTCGGATTATTTATATATTTATTTAGCATTGCAGTTCCCGGTTTGCGGGTTGGCAGCTGTTCTTCAGGAAATGATTTGTCAATGAATATCTCGTCGAACCGGACATCCTCGCCAGTTAGTATCCCCATCATTTTATCATGAGGGGCACGAAAGTCAGCTTCCGGAAAGCTACTGGTTCCCAAACCATCCTGATTCGTAACCATGGCTATTTCATAATCTAATAATGATATTTTAGCCAGATTACTGATCGCTCCGGGAATGAACGCTAACTTTTCGAGTGAATCCACCTGAAAATCAACAGGAGGTTCCTGGATGATTGTACCGTCTCTGTCTATGAATAGCACTTTTTTACTCATAATCTTTATTTTATAATAGAAATTCGTACGCCAGTAGTTGCTCTATGAGTCTCTGATTCTCTCCCGGTGTACCAATAGAAATACGCAAACAGGAGTTACATCCGGGCACAGAGGATCTGTCTCTTACGATTATTCCTTTCTTAAGTAAGTAATCATATAATTTTCTGGAATTGAAGCATTTTATAAGAAGGAAATTGGCGTCAGAAGGATATACATATTCAATAAACGGAAAAGAGCTTAACCTCTGTCTGAGCTGATCCCGTTCCTGTTTGATCATCTTTATCATTTCTTCTACATCCTCAACTCCGTCCAATGCTTCCAAAGCAGCTTTCTGGCTCAATATATTTATGTTATACGGATATTTTACCCGTGTCATATACTTGATTATATCCGGATTTGCCAGGGCAATCCCTAAACGTATTGCAGCAGCACCCCAGGCTTTAGAGAGTGTTTGTAATACAACCAGATTCGGATATTTTTCTATTTGGGAAGTCAGTGATTTAGTGTTTGCAAAATCAATATAAGCTTCGTCTACAATCACAATCCCGTCGAAATTCTTTAGTAAATATTCTATTTCTCCAAAGTCTAAAAGATTCCCGCTTGGGTTATTCGGAGAACATAGGAATATTAATTTCGTTTTGTCGTCGGCCAGTTTAATCAGTTCTGCCGCATTCAGCTGAAACGCATCGTCGAGTAAAAATTCTCTAAACTCAGTATCATTAATGTCAGCCGCAACTTTATACATACCATAGCTAGGAGAGATGCTGATCACATTATCTGTAGCAGGAATACAAAATATCCGGTACAGAATATCAATGGCTTCATCACTTCCGTTGCCTATAAAAACCGAATCAGCAGAAACTCTTTTCAATTCTGATATTCTTTCTTTCAATATCTTCTGATATGGATCGGGATATCTGTTGATTCCATTCTGAAACGGATTCTCATTTGCATCCATAAACTGACCTAAACTGCCTCTATATTCATCTCTTGCTGTTGAATAAGGTTTTAACCGGGCAATATTGGGTCTGAGTAAGCTTTCTATTGTTCTCATAAATCATTCTGATCATTTCTTATTTTATTCAAACGTATAGTAACAGCATTGGAGTGTGCATCTAACCCTTCTGCCAAAGCCATAGTCTCAACGATCGGACCAATGTTTTCCAGTCCGTTCGGAGTAATCTCCTGGAACGTTATTTTCTTAGTAAAGCTATCCAGATTAACACCACTGTAGGATTCTGCCCAGCCATTTGTCGGAAGTGTATGATTTGTTCCTGAGGCATAGTCTCCGGCACTTTCAGGAGTCCAGTTACCTAAGAATACAGATCCGGCTGATTCTATTTTCTCTGCAATTTTATCATAATCAGTCATTGATATAATCAAATGCTCAGGGGCATAGCAATTTGAGAACTCAATCATATCATCGGTACTGTCAAATACAAAAGCTCTGCTGTTTGTCAGAGATATTTTAGCAAACTCAGCACGCGAGAGCTTTTCCAGTTGTAGATATATCTGAGATAAAACGTCCGCAGCAATTTTTCGTGAATTACATACCAGAATAGTCTGGCTGTCATATCCATGCTCAGCCTGAGAGAGCAGATCTGCTGCTATAAACTCTGTGTCTGCGCTTTCATCGGCCAGAATTAAGACTTCTGATGGACCGGCTGGCATATCAATTGCTACATTCTCAGTAGCAACGAGTTGTTTAGCTAATGTGACATAGCTGTTTCCGGGACCGAATATCTTGTTTACTTTAGGTATAGTTTCAGTTCCGCAGGCCATTGCAGCAATAGCTTGTGCACCTCCGACCTTGTATATTTTATGAACACCGCAGATTCTGGCTGCAAAAAGAACCGCAGGAGCGACTTTGCCGTTTTTATCCGTTGGTGTGCATAATATAATTTCTTTACATCCCGCGATCTGAGCAGGAATAGCCAGCATCAGAACGGTTGAGAACAGAGGTGCTGTCCCTCCCGGTATATAAAGTCCGACAGAATGAATCGGTAGCACTTTCTGATAACATTTTACTCCCGGAACCGTTTCAAGTTCTATTGTTTCTGATAGCTGAGCAGCATGAAATCGTCTGATATTTGCTGCTGCTGCCAGAATTGCAGCCTGAAGAGATTCGTCGATTTCAAATTCAGAGCTATCGATCTCCTGAAGAGAAACTTCAAAAGAATCAATCTGTATATTGTCAAAACGCTGAATATACTCTCTGACAGCAGAGTCTCCGTTTTTTTCAACATTTCGGATAATCTCGGAAACGGTGTCAAGCATTTCCTTTTTTAATGAAATATTCGGGCGTTTAATTAATGATTTCCATTCTTCACGTTTAGGGTTTATAATAAGTTTCATAAGATGTCTTTCTTTTGTTTGTTAAGGGATAATTTTGTCCAGAGATAGCACCAGTATATCTTCAGCACCCATACTTTTTAACTCATTGATGATGGTCCATAATTTGTCTTCAGATATAACAGTATGTATAGAACTCCATCCTTTCTGAGCAAGCGGTAGTAGTGTCGGGCTTTTTAAACTTGGGAGAACCTTTATTGCCAGTTCAATTTTATCGTCCGGAATATTGAATAGAACATATTTTTGTCCGACGCTTCTTAGAATTGATTCAAAGCGGAACAACAGCTGCGAAACTATTTCTTTTTTCTCGTCGCTTAATTCCGGATTGCTAATTAATACCGCTGATGATGTCATCACAGATTCTACTTCTTTCAGACCGTTACTAATAAGAGTTCCTCCGCTACTTACAATATCAAATATGGCATCTGCCATTCCTGCTGCCGGAGCTATTTCAACAGAGCCGGCTATCTCAATTATTTTAGCTTTAACACCTTGTTCTTCGAAATAGTTCTTTAGTATCCGGGGGTAAGACGTTGCAATCTGTTTCCCTTCGAAATAGTTGATTCCGGTGTATTCATGATCTTTAGGTATGGCCAGTGAAATACGGCATTTTCCGAAACCAAGGTCTTTCTCAATATTTACTGTAACTCCTTTCTCTGTTACTTCATTCATCCCGACAATTCCTATATCTGCTACTCCCTGAGCAACAGCAGTTGGAATATCATCATCGCGGAGATATAATATCTCTGCCGGAAAGTTTTCAGCACAAACCAGTAACTTGCGTTTTGGGTTTTTTACTTCAATGTCAGCGTCAATAAGTAATTGACTGCTTTTCTCGTTTAGCCGGCCTTTGGCCTGAATTGCAATACGTAACATAATATAAAAGGTTTAAGTGCGTTTTTTGTGGTAAAAAAAAAGACCCACCGATTATTCGGTAGGTCTTTATATGTATAACACAAAAAAAAGCAGATTAGTTCTCTATTTATTCTTAATAAACCTGCATATACATACAACGCATCCTACCTCACTTTCTGAAGTATGATGATGATGCATATGTAGGATGTTTTGTTTCATTATTTCTGTTTGTTTGATGCAAAATAGGGGATTATATTTTGAAATTCCAAGTAAAGAGCTGATTTTAAATCTAATTTACAAGAATAAACAGGAATGTAGTTTGCAGATATGCTTTGTTATGTAGCTGTTTCGCGTCAGGTCAGATCTCAGGTTTAGTTTGTTTATCCTATAATATATGGAATATTCAGCTTCCGGATACGTATAATCAATATGATTTTGACACACCCGTCTTTTTATAACAAAGTTAAGCTGACAGGTTATAATTCCTGAAACTAATGCTATTTAGGGATTCCTTATAACGCACATAAAGTTTGATTTTCAATCAGCACTATCAGCACTATCAGCACTATCAGCATCGTGATATTACTAATGAATGATAATCAGATATATACGTTAATATTAAGTGTGCTGATAAGTGTGCTGATTGAAGTTCTCAGTGCTGATTCATTTGAGGTGAATCAGCACACTTATACACCTGTTTATCATCCATTTAATCTAAAAGTGCTGATTGTGTCGATTTAAAACTCAAAACTCTGTGTAGAAAATAAAGAATAAGCGTCTCCGCGATTAGAGTTCTTATGCAAATGCTTCATCGGAAAAACATCTGCACACAAATTTTTCTGATTTCAATTGCAACCATTTGCAACCCCCATATAACACACTGTTAAACAATACGATACAGGTTGCAATTCAAGAAATTCAATTGCAACCAATCATCATCAATTGCAACCATTTGCAACCTCAATTGCAACCTTTTAAATACCTCACAAATCGCTATATAATAAGTATTTACAAATTCTTCAGCTGTGCGGTTGCAATTGGTTGCAATTCAAATCGCAAAACTCTGTGTATAGTTTT
>JBOFKD010000317.1:0-27816 GCA_051657165.1 Bacteroidales bacterium
CCACCACCCTGAGTCATTTTACGCATTTCTCCTTTAGAAGGGAAGATCGCAGCATGCTCAGTTAACAGGTCGATTGCTTTTACGCCTTCTTCAATCAGAGAGCGTGAAACCTCAAACTGAGGTACACCTTCAAATACAGACAAAAGAGTTTCTTCATCCAGACGGTGAAGAGCTTCAGATGTTGCATTTCCGAAAAGAATATTAGAAGCTTCGACAGCTGCTTCATAATCTTCTATTGAGTGAACCATTACAGTAATTTCTTTCGCCAGACGTTTCTGAAGCGGACGTAAGTGAGGTGCTTCTGCTTGCTCAGCAACGATTGCATCAATTTCTTCTTTTGAAAGAGCTGTAAAGATCTTGATATATTTTTCAGCATCAGCATCGCTTACATTCAACCAGAACTGGTAGAATTTGTAAGGAGATGTGTAACGACGATCCAGCCATACATTTCCTGATTCAGTTTTACCGAATTTACCACCATCAGCTTTCGTGATCAACGGACAAGTAAGCGCAAAAGCTTCTCCCCCACTCACACGACGGATCAATTCTGTACCTGTAGTGATATTTCCCCACTGATCAGAACCACCCATTTGAAGGCGACAGTTTAATTCGTTGTACAGATGAAGATAATCGTAACCCTGAACCAATTGATATGTAAACTCAGTGAAAGATAATCCTGTAGCATTCTCGCCGCTGATACGACGTTTTACAGAATCTTTCGCCATCATATAGTTAACTGTAATGTATTTACCCACATCGCGGATGAAATCCAGAAATGTGAAGTTTTTCATCCAGTCATAGTTATTCACTAAAACAGCCGCGTTTGGTGCATCTGAGTCAAAATCTAAGAATTTGCTCAACTGTTTTTTGATAGAATCCTGATTGTGACGAAGCGTTGCTTCATCCAGCAGATTTCTTTCTTGTGACTTCATAGACGGGTCACCAATCATACCTGTCGCACCACCGACTAAAGCAACCGGACGGTGTCCTGCACGTTGGAAATGTTTAAGCATCATTACACTCACCAGGTGGCCAATGTGTAATGAATCAGCAGTAGGGTCAATCCCAACATATGCAGAGGTAAGTTCTTTCTGTAATTGTTCTTCTGTACCCGGCATCATATCATGGATCATGCCGCGCCATTTCAATTCTTCAACGAAATTCATATCTCTAATAGTTTAAATAAAACTTTCATCTGTTCAAAGATGCAAAGTTACATTCTATTTGTGAGATTAACTCATCTATGGATATATTTCTTTCATTAGCAACTGAATAATAAAGCCGACGAATATCGTACTGAATATCATCTGTTTCCAGAAATAGCTTACTAAGTGGAGTTGAAAGGAGAGTTTCGGTATTAAACTTAATACCAAATGAAAGGAAAATGTTTGTTTTTGATAATAACTGATGCGCGAGTTCCGGCTTTCCTCTGAAGCCATGAATAATCCACGGCATCGCTGGCTTTAGCTCATTGTGAAGCGCAATGAGTTCACTCCAGGCCTTCACACAATGAACAATCAATGGTCTACGGGACTGTTCGCTCAATAAGATCTGACGTTTAAACCAGACTTGCTGAACAGAAAGTGCCGCTCCTCTGAGTTTATCCAGTCCGCATTCGCCAACGGCAAACAATGGATTTTTAGAATCAGATGCAGAACGGGACAATAGAGAGAAGAGAGAAGTGAGTTCTGTTTCTGTAAGCCGGGATGTATCCCAGGGATGAATTCCACAGGAGAAAATGCCGGTATCCGGAATTGCTTGACCTGTGGGAATCTGAAGCAGGGCAAGTGTATCAGGAGCCTCTGCTTTATAATGCGTATGTATATCAATAAACATAGACTGAATTATGGCACCGGATCATAGCCGCTACCGCCCCATGGGTGACAGCGAAGCAATCTTTTTGTACCAAGCCACGTTCCCTTGAATACTCCATGTTTCATGATTGCCTGAAGTGTATATTCAGAGCAGGTAGGCGTAAACCTGCATGTAGGCGGTTTAAGCGGTGATATGGCTCCCCGGTAGAATAGAATCGGGAGCACATATAATTTGCGGATCATAAGACGAAACTTTTTCATAAGAAACGAATTTTGATACTGTTTATACTTTCGGATAGTTTAGTTAGCGGATTTTCTCTGCCAGTTGATCCAGCGCCTCGTGCATTTTGCGATGAATATCTTCAGAGTCTTTCAGACTTCCGGGCAGATAGAGGAAAGCAATCGCAATCGACTTATCCGCCTCTTCGAGAGCCTTCAGTAAGGGTAGCTTATTCAGACGATAAGCTTCCTTTATCTGTCTTTTCACGTGATTCCGCTTATTGGCTCTTTTGAATTTTTTCTTCGACACACTACAAAGTATAGCTGCGCGCGCCTGTTCACCTTCCGGATCAAAGCGGTAAACCAACCGGAACGGATAGACAACAAAAGATTCACTGCCTCTGTTAAACAGAGTTTCAATCGTTTTTTTGCTGTGGATACGTTCGTCTTTAGATAGTGTATATAATTTCGTCATAAAAAAATCCCTTAAATCAATATAGCTACAAAAATAGTACAATCTTTGCAGATATATCGGTTTAAGGGACGAATATAATCAGAATAACAGGTTGTGTTATTCTTACTTATTGTTTTTTAAATACAAATCAAGCGCTGCTGTCATTGATGGGGCTTCCGGTGTCGGTGCCTGAAATGACAACTTCAATCCGGCATCAGCTACTGCTTTGGCTGTTGCTGCTCCGAATGCTCCGATTTCAATATCACCTTGTTCAAAATTCGGGAAATTCTTCAGCAATGAAGTAATTCCGGAAGGACTAAAGAACAATAACATATTGTAATCAAACTTCTCTTCCGGAGTAAAGTCATTACTTACGGTACGATACATAACCGCTTTCGTATAATTCACTTTCACTTTATCGAGAATCTGAGTAACTTCGTCATTGTGCACATCCGAACAAGGCACTAAAAACTTTTCGCCGGAATGTTTCGTAAAACTTGGCGCTAAATCATCTAATTTCCCTGTGTTTCCGAAGAAAATTTTACGTTTTCTATATACGATGTATTTCTGAAGATACAGAGCAATAGACTCTGTTGTACAGAAATATTTCATTGTTTCAGGAATAGCAATTCTCAGTCCTTCACAAAGCGTAAAGAAATGATCAATAGCAGTTTTTGCCGTAAAGACAACAGCTGTGTAGTCCGTAATAGAAATACGTTGCTGTCTGAACTCCTTCGGAGTTAACCCTTCAACTTTGATGAAAGGGCGGAAAACGATATCTACTCCATATCTTTTTGATATGTCAAAATAAGGTGACTTATCTGAAGTAGGCTTTGGTTGCGATACTAGGATTTTCTTCACGATGCAAACAAATATAATTGACTAAATAAAATCATAAACAAATTTAAGGATCTCGAATAACCCGAACAAGGGTGCCAAAATCACGGTGCAAAGATACAAAATCACGTAAAAATAAGAGGTAATTGTATGGAAAAAAATTTTTAATCCTCGTAACAAAATGAATGAATAATAGCCTATAAACAGCGAAATTAATACATTTTCGATATGTTCGAACGGAATATCCAGATATGTAACCGTCAGAGTAAATGGTAACAGGATGAGACCAAATACAGATAAAGCGGTTTCTTGCCCGTTTTTCCATACGGTAAATGACTTTATGGACGAAAAAGTCAGAATTAATGCCTTATTTAAAAGAAACTTGAAAAGAATAAAAACAAAGAATACAGCAAGTATTATCCCATACAGTGTATAAGACTGCTTATCGGAAAGAACTCTTCCGCCTTCTGTATCAAAATAAAGGAAAATCACATACGCGACCTGAAAAATGGTCTGCAACACCAGTATATTCTTGATTTTATTCGTAAAATCATTACTTTCCGTGAACAGATTGGTTCGGTCTTTTGGCTGAAAGAATGCCTTAACCGATTCAATAAGAATAGAGCGGCCGGAGAAAACACCAATACCTGCGAGAAATATACAAAGGATGAATATGAAACCAAATCCATCCAGCTCTTTTGTATCTTTATCCCGTTGAATACCTTTAAAACGATGCCCCTGAGTAGGTGCCGTTTCGACACACGCAACGAGTCCTTCTTCTTTTTTCGCTAAAAAGAAAGGAGGATTAGCCAGATCAAGCGAATCTTTTACCCGTGTTGTATCTTCAGGCTGCGTAAATATAAAACGCTGCATTGTTATTGTATCTGCCTTTCCGACAGATTGGTCTGTCATTTTCATTCCGTCTGAGGATCCATCTTATTAATCCAGCCATTAAATGGCTGCAAACTTACGTGGAGGAGTATCCCAGCGCGGTGCATTCTTTATAGCTTCAAGCACCTCTTCTGGTGTATTGACTACAGAGAACATCTCGCGATGAACCTCACGCATAAAGTTTTCTGAAACAGCTTTATCCAACATTTCGATCAGTGGATTATAAAAGCCTTCAAAATTAAGAATAATAACGGGGTTCTCAAAAAGACCGAGTTGTTTCCAGGTTATAATCTCTAACAACTCCTCTAATGTTCCGCAACCTCCCGGAAGAGCCACTACCGCATCTGCAAGTTCAGCCATCTTTTCTTTCCGGTCGTGCATAGAATCCGTTATAATAAGTTCGTTTAACTCACGATTCTCCCATCCTTCGTCGATCATGAATGCAGGAATTACACCGATGGTTTTTCCTCCATGCTCCATAGTTGACTCAGATACAGTCTTCATTAAACCTTTATTGCTTCCACCGTTTACGCATGTAATACCGGCCTGGCCCAAAACTTTACCCAAGCGATAAGCCGCATCAAAATATTTATCATGTATTTTTGTGCTGGAAGCACTGTACACACAAACAGATTTAATCATATAGCTTGTTTTATAATGAGGATAACGGACAACATCTCCTTTTAAAAGGGAAATGCCGTCCGTCAATCACAATTTCTTATTTAGAAATCCCAAAGGCTTCTTTTACTTTATCCACATAGTCTAGTTTCTCCCATGTAAACAGTTCAACTTCCTTCACGATAGGCTCGCTCAGATAGCGGTTTGTGAAAACCTTAGTTACTGTCTCCGGAGTTCTTCCCATATGTCCGTAAGCTGCTGTCTCCTGATAAATCGGATTACGAAGTTTCAGACGCTCTTCGATTGCTTTCGGACGCATATCGAATAATTCTTTCACTTTGATTGCAATCTGCGCATCAGAGAAGTCAACTTTTGCTGTTCCGAATGTATCAACAAACACACTCACAGGCTCAGCCACACCAATTGCATAAGCAACCTGAACAAGAACTTCGTTAGCCACACCTGCGGCAACCAGATTTTTTGCAATATGGCGTGCAGCATAAGCAGCTGAACGGTCTACTTTTGAAGGATCTTTTCCTGAGAATGCACCTCCACCGTGAGCACCTTTACCTCCGTACGTATCTACAATAATCTTACGACCTGTAAGACCTGTATCACCGTGAGGACCTCCGATCACAAATTTCCCTGTCGGATTAACGTGAAGGATAAGCTGATCGTCAAACAGATTCTGAACACGTTCAGGCAGAAGAGCTTTTACTCTCGGAATAAGAATATTCTGTACGTCATTGTAAATTATCTGCAACATCTCTTCGTCTGCTGCAAGAACAGCTTCTTGTGAATCATTCTCCGGCTGGATGAAATCATCATGCTGAGTAGAAACAACAATTGTATGAATACGAACCGGTGTTCCATCAGGAGCATACTCTACTGTTACCTGAGATTTAGCATCAGGACGCAGGTAGGTCATTTGTTTTTCTTCACGACGGATTGCCGCAAGTTCAACCAGCAGAAGGTGAGACAAGTCCAATGCCAATGGCATGTAATTATCAGTCTCGTTTGAAGCATAACCAAACATCATACCCTGATCTCCGGCTCCCTGATTCATTTCATCAGCACGCTCTACACCACGGTTGATATCTGCCGATTGCTCGTGAATTGCAGAGAATACACCACAAGAATCACCATCAAATTTATAATCACTTTTTGTATAACCGATACGGTTAATAACTGAACGTGTAACTTCCGGAAGATCGACATAAGCACTAGACTTTACTTCTCCGGCAATCACAACCTGACCAGTTGTTACTAATGTTTCGCAAGCAACTTTAGAAGTTGTATCCTGCGCTAAAAATTCATCAAGAATCGCGTCAGAAATCTGATCCGATACTTTGTCAGGATGTCCTTCAGACACTGACTCAGATGTGAATAAATAGTTCATATTATCTTTCTGTTTATTTATTATTCTGGATAAAACAGGATAGACAGGAGTGCCTTGGCAGATAAAAGAATGGAAAGAGGAATAATCTCCTTTTAGCATTTTTTTATGTGGTTGCAAGCATCTCAAATCCTTCCACAATGTTTTCGGGTGCAAATATAATTATTTTACAGATGATTCAGAGCAAGATAACAGACTTTAGTAAGAAAATGGGATTTTTTGCACGAAAAAAAAGAGAGTTGTCCGAAAACAACTCTCTTTTCACTTATATTACTTATTTCTAAGATATTCATCCATTGCAGCAGCAGCCCTGCGCCCGTCTCCCATTGCAAGAATTACGGTTGCACCTCCGCGAACAATATCTCCTCCGGCAAACACATCAGCAATATCCGACTGCATAGTTTCCTGATTAACGATAATTGTTCCCCATTTAGAGACATTCAGTCCGCTAATTGAACTTGGCACAAGCGGATTCGGAGAAACTCCTACACTCACTACGACCACATCTACCGGAACATCTTCGATAGCTCCCTCTACTGGTACAGGAGAACGACGCCCTGAAGCATCAGGTTCGCCCAGCTCCATTTTCTGAAGACGCATAGCTACTACGCGTCCTTTTTCATTTCCGACATAGGAAACCGGATTATGCAGTGTCAGGAATTCAATTCCTTCTTCTTTTGCATGCTTAATCTCTTCCAGACGTGCCGGCATCTCATCTTCTGAACGACGATAAACAATCATAGCTCTCTCAGCACCTAAACGACGGGCTGTACGAACAGAGTCCATTGCGGTATTACCACCTCCGATAGTAGCTACATTTTTACCAAACAAAATTGGTGTGTCTGATTCAGGGTTTGCAGCATCCATAAGATTGATACGTGTCAGGTATTCATTCGCCGACATTACACCAATAAGATTCTCTCCTTCAATATTCATAAAGCGAGGCAATCCTGCACCACTGGCTGCAAAGATCCCTTCAAATCCCATATGGTGAATATCATCGTATGAAATTGTTTTTCCAACAATACAGTCCGACTCAAACTTAACACCCATTTCACGCAACACATTGATTTCAACATCAACGATGCTATTTGGAAGACGAAACTCCGGAATACCGTATTTCAATACTCCGCCAATCTCATGCAGGGCTTCAAACACAGTAACATCATATCCAAGCTTAGCCATATCTCCCGCAAAAGCAAGACCGGCAGGACCTGAGCCAATTACGGCTATTTTGCGGCCATTTTTATGCTCAATAACCGGAATCGCAATTTGTCCGCTTTCTCTTTCATAGTCCGCAGCAAATCTTTCCAGATAACCAATTGCAACAGGCTCTTTGCCCATTTTATGGTAAATACATTTCGACTCACACTGTTTCTCCTGAGGACAAACCCGACCACAAACTGCCGGCAAAGCACTCGTCTGTTTTAATGTTTTAGCTGCTTCCAGAAATTCGTGACGCTCAATATTTTTCACAAAAGTAGGAATATTGATACTTACCGGACAACCCTGCATACAAGAAGGATCAGGACAGTCCAGACAACGCGATGCCTCAATTACGGCCTGTTCCTCTCTTAGTCCAAGATTTACCTCTTCGTTATTTGTGATACGGTAAGCTGCATCAAGCTCGTTCATGTGAACACGAGGGATATCTCCTCTTTCTTTATTTTTTTTCGCTTTGCGCAGCTCCTCTCTCCAGGGCTCACTACGCAGCGCTTTGATATATTCTTTTTGATCCATCGGAATAAGTTGTGTTTCTGGTAATCGAATTATTCTACTTCTTTATATGAGTTAAGACGCATAAGCATTTCGTCGAAATCAACTTCGTGAGCATCAAACTCAGGTCCGTCTACGCATACAAATTTTGTTTTTCCTCCAACGGTGATACGACAAGCTCCGCACATGCCTGTTCCGTCAACCATGATTGTGTTTAATGAGGCAATTGTAGGCACATTGTATTTCTTAGTAAGAAGAGAAACGAACTTCATCATAACAGCCGGTCCGATAGTAACACACATATCAACCTGCTCTCTGTTAATAATGCTCTCAACACCATTCGTAACTAATCCTTTTGTTCCGTATGAACCGTCATCTGTCATAATGATAAGTTCATCGGAATTTGCACGCATTTGCTCTTCAAGAATTACCAGGTCTTTCGTTCTTGCTGCCAGGACAGTGATAACACGGTTACCTGCATTTTTAAACGCTTCTACAATTGGTAAAAGAGGTGCAACACCTACTCCTCCACCTGCACAAACAACCGTACCGACCTTCTCGATATGAGTTGCCTTACCTAACGGTCCAACAACATTTGTCAGGTAATCTCCGGCATTAAGATCACAGATTTTAGCAGAAGATTTACCCACATTCTGGATGACCAGCGTAATGGTTCCTTTTTCGACATCAGCAGCTGCGATTGTCAAAGGAATTCTTTCGCCTTTTTCGCCTACGCGTACAATCACGAAGTGTCCTGCCTTACGGGAGCGGGCAATCAGAGGGGCTTCCACCTCTATTTTCACAACGCGATCTGAGAAATACTCTTTACTAACAATTTTATTCATTGTTCATTAAACTGATTTACTACCTAATTCAAGGCACAGAAACATGATATAAAAAAAGGAGATAGTTATACTTACCTCCTTTTATAAACTGAGCAAATATACAAACTTTCGTTAATTATAAAGGTTATTTAATTTACAAACTGCGATAGATGAATAAATTATCTTATTTCTCGTTGTAAATTACCTCTAACAATGTCTGCCCCACGGCTTTTAATGTAGCCGGATCTATATTATCAATCGTATCGTCCTGAGTATGCCAGCTATCGGCAAAACCTTTCTCACGATTTGAATCATAATCAACTATATCGATAGATGGAATACCATATTGATTGACATAGATATGATCATCTGTCAGATAGCTTCCGTCCTGATTAACAAAGTAGTTTCCATACCCAAGCTTTTGAGCGGTATTCCACACTTTATCAACGATAGAAGGAGCAAAGCGCATAGAGATCAGATCTCTCGAAAAACGGGCATTCTTATCTCCTACCATATCCAGCAAAATTCCATAGCGGGCTCTGTATCCCGGCTGATGAGGAGTTTTAGCCCAATACTGTGAACCTAAGCAATACGAAACACCCTCTGACTGTTCTTCCGCAAAATATGGTGCTCCGTAATCTTCCAGATCGAAAAATAAGATATCAATACCCAACAGAGGTTGTTGAGTCTGTAACTGACGTGCAATTTCCAGAAGAACACCTACCCCGCTTGCTCCGTCATTCGCCCCATCAATGGGTTTTCTGTGGTTCGCTTTATCCGGATCAGTATCAGCAAACGGACGTGTATCCCAATGAGCAAATAGCAGGATACGACTTTTAGCCTGAGGGTTATAACTTCCTGCAATATTATATCCTTTGAGCAACTGATTGTCAAAAGATTTCGCTACAAACTCCTGTACTGTAGTCTGAGCTCCATGCCGTTTCAACTCTTCAGCCAAAGCTCCGGCAGCCTTCTTATGAATATCAGTCCCCGGAACACGTGGTCCCATATCTGTTTGCATTTTCACATAGCTGTAAGCACTGTCTGCATTAAATTCAGGAACGTTAATAACCTCTTTCTCCTGCATGCCCTCACTGTCTGCTTTTGAGTGAGAGGATCCACATGCTACCAATGCTGCCAGCAGAGTTGACAGAAATATTATTCTTGCTTTCATTTAGATAATCTTTCGTTATTTCGGTTCCAAATGTACAAAATTCTATTGTTTATCACTCAATATTCTAGAAATCAGCAGGGCGGAATGTCCGAAAACATTCCGCCCTGCCTTGAATACAATATGTGCTTGTGATATTAGAAGCTATATCTAAGACCAAGTGTCGGTGTAAAAGCTGACACTTTATAATCTCCTGTGAAAACTTTATCTTTTGAAGCATCATCCGGATATGATCCGAATCTCTCAAAACCATGAGTATATGTAAATGCTCCGTCAATAAACAGATTACGAACTGGTGAGAATGTAAAACCAAATGTCAGACCCAGCTTATTCATTCCCGGAGTTTCCGGGTTATATAAGTAAGAACGAACAGGTGTTTCATCATAATAAGCACCTACACGAAGATCAAGACGATCCGTTGTTTTAAATTCAGCCCCTATACGGTAGATAAATGTATTGCGATAGTTTTTTTCTGCATTGATATTATATTCACCAAGAGCGCTCTCAGTAAATTTAATATTCAATGAATCATAAGCTGCCCAACCTACAAATTGAAGCTCAGCTGCTAATGTGATTCTTTCTGTTGGTTTATAACTAACTCCTACGTTCAGATTTGAAGGCATTGGCATAGAAGCATCAAAAGAACCCTGCTCCAGAATTGGCAATGGAAGTCCCGGAATGCTAGAAAGCAATTTCTTAATGGTTTCACTCGCATAAGTCAATTCACCTTTACCTTCGTTTACTTTCATCTTAACTCTTGAACGGTATGATACACCTACAGTAATCTGGTCTGTAATATCGTACTGTGCTCCAATATTAAAACCTAATCCAATTTTAGATTTACCCGAAAGTGTAGCCGATACCGGAATAACGTCTTTCAACTTAGGATCAAGAATTCCTAAATATCCTTTTGGCAACAATGCTCTTGATATCTCCACATCACCAGTCATAATCATCAGACCTGCACCAATGCTTAATTTATCAATTGGTTTCCATGCAATTGTTGGCTGAAAATTAAATGATTTCAGACTAATATCCTGAACTAAATGTGCTCCGGCCCAGTCTTTACCCCAGTTAAGACCACTACCGTAAGGAGTTGTCACACTGATACCAGCTGCAAGATTATCGTATATTTTAAATCCGGCATATACATACATAGGAGTACTTACTCCGTTATCTGCTTTATGCTTATAATCTCCATTACGATATTCTGCGTTTGTAAAAACTCCGGAAACTCCGGCAGAAAGATCTACTGTATTTTGAATAGAAGTCAAACCAGCCGGATTGAAGTGCATACTTTCTGCACCAAGCTTCATTCCTGCTCCGACATGACCCATACCAGCCTGGCGTGCACTTTGTAAATTAACCTGGTATCCTTCTGCAAACATGGAAAGAGATACCAAAGAACATGCTACTAATGAAAAGATTTTTTTCATTGATGATAATTTTAAAAGTTTCGGGCGCAAATGTAGTGATAAAAAGATTAATAAATACAAATAGTTTCAATTAAAAATTTAAAAGAAAGCATTAACTACATGAACACCAATAGTCTAATTTTTAGAACATAGAACATGAATATTAGTTCATTTATTAAGGCGTCCACACGGTCATTATTGTTAAAAAAGAAGATAAAAACAGAGGATTGTTTTGCCTGTAAATTATAAAAAGGCACTCCCGGT
The DNA here is from genome assembly GCA_051657165.1 of Bacteroidales bacterium. Classification (GTDB taxonomy): domain Bacteria; phylum Bacteroidota; class Bacteroidia; order Bacteroidales; family UBA7332; genus UBA7332. The sequence goes on from JBOFKD010000317.1 coordinate 11,620, forward strand.
TAAAGGAGTGCCTTTCGTTGAGTAAAAAGAAACAATACAGTGTTACAGATTAAAATAACACTATATAAGGGCTATTGAAAAATCAATAGTTATTTTTTTTAGGTTCAAAGTAAGCCTTCGGATGAACACAGGCCGGACAAGTTTCCGGAGCTTTTTTTCCTGAATGGACATATCCGCAATTACGACACTGCCATTCAATAGCATCTTCACGTTCGAACACCTTTTCTGAAATCACTCTCTCCAAAAGCGTACGATAACGTTTCTCGTGCTCCGCTTCAACTTTTGCAATCATTTTAAAAGCCGAAGCTATCTGAGGAAAACCTTCCTCTTCGGCAATTCTTGCAAATTCAGGATATAAATCTTCCCATTCTTCATTTTCACCATTTGCTGCTTCAGCCAGATTTTCAGCAGTAGTTCCAATTACACCTGCAGGGTAGCAAGCTGTTATTTCAACCATTCCACCTTCAAGAAATTTAAAGAAACGCTTAGCATGTTCCTTCTCCTGCTCTGCTGTTTCCATGAAAATTGCAGCGATTTGCTCATATCCCTCTTTTTTTGCTACTGATGCAAAATAAGTATAGCGGGATCTTGCCTGTGATTCTCCGGCAAATGATTTCAGTAAGTTTTGTTCGGTCTTAGTGCCTTTAATAGATTTTGTTGCCATAATTATACTATATTTTATCGTTTTATTTTTCTTATTTATCACAATCAACAATCAGTTGACGATGCAAAGCAAATAAAAATAAAAACTCCTGTCAAATTGGAAATTTTAATGCATATATAGGTTCCTTTTATACTTTCCTTCTTTCTATTAATTTATCCTATTTTTACACCAAACACCTTTCAAACTAACATAAAACACGCGCAAATTCTTTATATTTGCAATAATCAAACTTAAAAATAAAAATAACTATCATTATAATTAATCTTTATGAGTACAACACAAAGAGCAAATTTCACAACTAAACTAGGTGTGATAGCCGCAACAGTTGGAGCAGCTGTTGGGCTAGGTAATATCTGGCGCTTCCCTTATACGGCAGGTGTCAATGGTGGCGGAGCATTTCTTGTCATCTATTTAGTCTGTGTGCTTCTGGTTGGCTTACCTCTGTTAATGTCTGAGTTATTCTTAGGCCGCAATACCGGACAAAACCCGAAAGGAGCCTTCAGAGCTCTGAGCAAAAATAAGAAATGGCAATGGGTCGGAATCTTATGTCTTTTAAGTCCAACAATGGTACTGGGATTCTATTCGGTTGTTGCCGGATGGACTGCTGAATATTTTTTACAGTCAATAACAGGAAATCTTGCCGGAAAGAATGCCGCTGAACTGGGCGAAATCTTTACAACATTTTCTCAGGACCCTTTAAAGCCAATCATGTGGCTGTTTGTATTTCTTGGATTGACAATTGCTGTCTCTTTAGGTGGAATAAAAAATGGAATCGAACGAGTTTCAAACATTCTCATGCCAATATTATTCTTCCTGCTGATTGTTTTAGGAATCAAGTCTCTTACTCTGGAAGGTGCATCGGAAGGACTTAAGTTCCTTTTCAAACCTGACTTCTCCAAAATATCACCTATGGTGGTGCTGGAAGCTCTCGGACAAGCATTCTTTTCTCTAAGCATCGGTCTTGGGATCTCTATTACATATGCATCTTATTTTAAGAAAGAGACTAATATGCCACAGACAAGCGTGATCATTGCATTCCTTGATACAATGGTGGCGATTCTGGCCGGTATTATTATATTCCCAGCCGTATTTACATTCGGTATTAACCCGGGACAAGGTCCTGAATTAGTGTTTATCACACTTCCGAGTGTATTTAACCAAATGGTAGCCGGACAATTCTGGGGCACAATGTTCTTTTTACTTCTTGCGGTGGCAGCATTAACCTCTACCATCTCACTAAGTGAGGTAATTGTTACTTTTTTAGTAGAAGAATATAAACTTACACGCAAAAAGGCTGTTCTTATGCTAATGGCTGTTTGTGGTGTCATCGGTGTTGTAAGTTCTCTTTCATTGGGAATCTTCTCAGAATATACTTTATTCGGGAAAAATGCTTTTTCTCTGATCGAATATATTGCATCAAACCTATTGTTACCAATAGCCGGATTCTTTATTGCAATTTTCGTGGGCTGGAAGCTACCTAAAAAAGTTGTTCATGACGAATTAACAACCGGTGCAAAATTCGGTGCTGTACTATTTAATCTATATATGTTTGCACTCAGATTTATTGCACCAATCGGAATCATCATTGTATTATTAACGCAACTAGGTGTTATTTAACTTTTTAAACTAAAAAAACTCCTCTACTTTTGCGTTAAATACCTAAACTTAACATGAGTACTAATAATACAGAAAGAGGAAATTTTACCACAAAACTAGGCGTTATAGCAGCAACAGTAGGTGCTGCGGTCGGATTAGGTAATATATGGAAGTTCCCATATACTGCCGGAGTTAACGGAGGCGGTGCATTTATCATTGTTTATTTGGTCTGTGTACTGCTACTGGGATTACCGATCATCTTATCTGAGTTCTTTTTAGGCCGTAAAACCGGACAAAATCCGAAAGGAGCTTTCAGATCTTTAAGTAAGAATAAAAACTGGCAGATATTTGGAATTTTATGTCTGATATGCCCGGTGCTTATACTTAGTTTTTACTCGGTTGTTGCCGGATGGACTGCTGAATATTTCTGGCAGTCTGTGAGTGGTGAGCTAGCCGGTAAAAATACACAGGAGTTAAGCTTGCTATTTCAGACATTCTCTCAGGATCCTGTAAGACCAATCATATGGATGTTTGTATTTCTTGGACTAACAGTAGTTGTTACTCTCGGAGGTATCAAAAACGGTATCGAGCGGGTTTCTAATATTTTAATGCCTGTATTATTCCTGATTCTGCTATTACTGGCAGGAAGAGCTTTAATGCTGGAAGGAGCTGCCGAAGGACTTAAGTTTATGTTCAAACCGGACTTTTCGAAAATAACTCCGAAAGTTGTACTGGATGCAATGGGTCAGGCATTCTTTTCACTAAGTGTAGGAATGGGAGCCTTAATCACGTATGCTTCCTATTTTAAAAAGGATACTAATATGCCGCAAACAGCAATGATAGTTGCTGTTCTGGATACGCTTGTTGCAATTCTTGCCGGTGTAATTATATTTCCGGCAGTATTCACTTTCGGAATCAGCCCGTCGCAGGGACCGGAACTCGTATTTATTACTTTGCCGAATGTATTTAATCAGATGACAGGCGGACAAATATGGGCAACGATGTTCTTCTTCCTTTTAGCGGTTGCCGCATTAACTTCTACAATTTCTATGAGTGAGATTGTGGTAACATATATGATGGAAGAATATAAAATCAGCCGTAAGAAAATCTTATTCTTCTTACTTCTGATCTGCGGAGTTCTCGGTTCTTTCTGTTCATTATCTCTTGGAGCGCTGAATCACATTAAATTCTTTGGAAAAGATATATTTTCATTGATCGATTTCACGGCATCAAATGTATTAATGCCTGTCGGTGGTGCTGCAATTGTTGTATTTGTCGGATGGTTTGTGAACAAAGAGATTATATATCAGGAAATGAAAGAAGGCTCAAAACTTCGCCGTTCTGTTTTTGCAATGTATTATTACACACTTAAATATGTTGCACCTGTAGGACTGATTATTATCCTGTTATCTCAATTAGGAATCATCGGATAACCGGAAAACAAAAAATAAGTATAGTTTTGTAGAAACATTAAATCTGCAAAACATGAAAAGACTCTTTAGAATGACTTTCGGAGAGAGAATTGGCTCTCTGATATTACTTCTGCTGATCGGATTAGTTATCTTATGTAACTCTCCCCAATCGTGGAATAATCATTCTGAAGAGTCTTTTTTTATTGATTCTGCTTTTCATCAGAGAGTTGAAGATTACATTGCGACTATGTCTTATCAGGAATATCCACGTAAGACCTATGAGTCTGAAACTCAAAAACCGGCTGAGTTATTCCCGTTCGATCCGAATATAGCTGATTCTTCAACTTTCATCCGTCTTGGACTTCCACCTTTTATTGCAGGAAACATCATTAAATACAGAAACAAAGGTGGTGTATTTAAACGCAGAAAAGACTTTTCCCGAATTTATGGAATCGACTCCGCGAAATATGCCTTACTGCATTCGTATATCCATATTGATTCATCTGCTTTTATCTTACCGAAAGACTCCATAAAACGACCGCAGTTTAAATCGACTAAATTCAAAGAAGTACAAAAGATTGAGATAAATAAAACTGACACATCCGTATTAAGAAAGATTCCCGGAATAGGAGCAGGTTATGCTCAAATGATTATATCTTACCGCAACCGCCTGGGTGGATTCTACTCTTGTTCACAATTAAACGAAATTGAGCATATGCCAGATTCGGTGAAGTCTATGCTCAAAGACTGGCTTACAATCACCTCATCACCGGAACAAAAGCTACAAATAAACAGAGCATCTATGGAGAAGTTATATAGCCATCCGTATATTAATTTTCATCAGGCTAAAGCTATATATGAGATCCGTAAAAAAAGAGGAACAATCCGCCATATCAACGAATTATCCCTCTTAACTGAATTCACAGAGACTGACCTTGAGCGGCTGTCTCATTATTTTGTTTTTGCAGACTAATCACGACCTTCCAGAGATCCGAGATTCGTACGGAAAATAAAACGATTTCTATATAATATCATTGCGGCAACTAACACAGAAATACTATCTGCAACCGGCATTGACATCCATACTCCGTTCAGATGAAATAGCGGAGGAAGGATAAACAACATAGGAATCAGGAAAAGCACCTGACGTGAAAGACTTAACAGAATTGATATCTTTACTTTTCCGATAGATTGGAAGAAGTTTGTAATAACAATCTGAAACCCAATCAACGGAGATGCCATAAGCACCAATCTCAACGCATTTACAGAAAGATCAACCAGTTCACTATCTGTTGTAAAAGCTTTTGCTACAAGCTCTGGAAAAAACTCTGCAATAATAAAACAACATACAGACACGACAGATGCAATTTTAATACCCAGAATCAGACACTCTTTCATACGATCTCTTTTCCCGGCTCCATAATTATACCCGACAATAGGCTGCATACCCTGACAAAGTCCGATAATCACCATCACAATGAGCACAGCAAAGCTATTCACAATGCCATAAGCTCCGATCGCAAGATCTCCTCCGTATTTCATCAGCGAAAAACTGATAATAGCTGAAACAACAGCTGCTGTAAGATTAATCAGGAATGGAGAGATACCGATAGCCAGAATATTACGGATAATATAAGTCTTCAGTTGAAAATTCCGCTTATGGAAGTTTATTGTTTTTCCCTCTTTCAGAAAATGCATCAAAGCAAGAACTGCCGTTGTCATCATTGAGATAACGGTTGCAATTGCTCCTCCTTTTATCCCAAGGCCCAGACCAAAGATAAATATCGGATCAAGGACCGTATTAATCAATGCTCCGGCTACGATAATCATCATTGACTTTGTGGGATAGCCCGATGCCCGGATCATATTACAGAAGCTAAAGGTCAGTGTAGCAAATACACTCCCGGGAATAACAATCTGAAGATAGTCCTTTGCATAAGGGATTGTCTGATCACTACCTCCAAACAGATGTAATAACTCATCCAGATATATCATCGACAACCCTATAAATACAGCCGATACAGCAATAGACAGGACCAGGGCATTCGCCAGAATCTTTTCGGCCCAGTCTTTATCATTCTGACCGAGCACAATACTTATACGAGCAGCAGCCCCGGCACCGATCAGCATTCCGCATGCTGTTTGTAAAGCTGAAATCGGGAGCGTTAATGCCAAACCCGATATCGCAACAGAGCCGACTCCGTGACCGATAAAAATCCGGTCTACAATATTATAAAGGGAATTAATCAGCGTTGCTACAATTGCAGGCAATGAATATGCCAGTAAAAGCTTTCCTATAGCTTCATGTCCTAAAGAGTCAGTTCTTTTTTCTATCATCTATTAATTGTTTTCTTTCCAGTCACCATTATCCTTAATCAAGTCAATAAGACGATCGACAGCTTCCTCTGCCGGTATATTCTTTTCGATACACTCTTTCTTTTTATACAGACTCACCATCCCTCTTCCGGCACCTACATAGCCATAGTCAGCATCAGCCATCTCTCCCGGTCCGTTTACAATACAGCCCATAATACCTATCTTCAGACCTTTAAGGTGGGATGTTTTTTCTTTTATTCGTGCGATTGTTTTCTGCAGATCAAATAAAGTTCTGCCACAACTCGGACAAGAAATGTATTCAGTCTTTGTCACCCGTAATCTGGAAGCCTGCAAGATACCAAATGATAATGATATTAAGCTATCCGTATTTATGCCCGGAGCATCAATCCAGATACCATCGCCTAATCCTCCCAGGAAGAAAGCTCCGGCATCAGCGCCTGCTTTTAGCTGAACAGATTCGATATCTGAATCCTGATAGTTCAATTTTAAAATCACAGGGCTATTAATCCCATAAGACATAAGCTTATGAATAAATGCACGCATCTCTCCCACTGCATTCTGATGACGTGAAGAGAGTATAATGATAGTGTGCTCTTGTCTGATTTCCAACAACTCTGATAATGACTCCGTCAATTCATCCGCATACACATAAAGTGCGACCGGGTCAAGGGTCGAACATTCTTCACTCAGATAGGTATCGGCATTTACGATGCCAACTATTGTACCTGATGCTGTTGTCATCCGGTCATTATCCTCTGAGATACACCAGTCAGGCTTCAAAGATATATTTCCGGAGCCTCCGGCCAGTACGACCGGCAATGAGTCTCCTCCTGTATCCATGACTTTGTTCGTAATTCGTTTCGCTGGTTTAGCCCAGTTAAAGCCATCACACATCTGACCTTCAATAAACTTATGATCTTTCCGGATATTATAATATTCAGCCAGTTGTTTTGCTACCGGGATTTCCAGCTCAGGATCTTCGCTCAACGATACCCGGATAGTATCTCCGATACCATCAGCCAGGAGAGCTCCGATACCTACTGCGGATTTCACACGTCCATCTTCTCCATCTCCTGCCTCGGTCACTCCCAGATGTAACGGAAAATAAATATTTTCACTCTCCATACGTTCTACAAGTAAACGTACACTTTGAACCATAACCAGAGTATTTGAAGCTTTCATCGATATCACTACATCTTTGAAATCATCCTCTACACAGATACGTAAAAATTCCATACATGACTCAACCATCCCTTCGGGGGTATCGCCATAACGGCTCATGATTCTGTCAGAAAGAGAACCGTGATTTACCCCAATACGGATTGCTGTATTATTCTTACGACAGATGGAAAGGAAAGGAAGAAATCTTTCGCGTATTTTTTCAAGCTCCTGCTGATATTCGTCTTCTGTATATTCAATGAGTGAAAAGCGCTTTACGCTATCCACATAGTTTCCGGGATTAATGCGAACTTTCTCAACTACTTTTGCAGCTGCATCAGCAGCCTTCGGATTAAAATGGATATCTGCGACTAAAGGTGTCTTATATCCGCGATCTCTTAACCCGGCTCTGATATGCAAAAGATTCTGAGCTTCTCTTACTCCCTGAGCAGTCAGACGCACTAATTCTCCGCCGTTTTCAATAATCCGGATACTTTGCTCAACCGAAGCTTCTGTATCCATTGTTGATGTATTCGTCATCGACTGAATACGGATCGGATTATCTCCTCCCATAATCAAAGAACCAATCTGCACCGGTGCAGATATTCTTCTTTTATAATTGAAATAATTTTGCATATATAAATTGGATAAAAATAGGAATGGACAAAAATAAGAAAACTCTGAGCAGTTTTTGCGTTTTCAACTGTGAATAATTCATTTTCAAAGATAAAAGAGAGAAGTATCCGCCTGATAGTGGATACTTCTCTCTTTTAAATCTGATTATATTTTCTCGCAATATACGATAACCTTTCTGTCATCGCCTAAGGTTGTGGCAAATAAGTACAATGATCCTCCCTCTGCTATCTTACTCCTTTTACGAATATCTGCTACAGACAAAGGAAAATTACGCGTTGCCAGATTTGCTTTCGGATCCTCTTTCGCACTATTCTGAAGCCATTTCTTTGTAAAATCTTCTGTCTTCAGCACTTCAAATTTCCGACCCGGAAAGTCTTCAACGCATTTATCTGATGTATAAAGATGACTATGCTGATGAAGTTTCTTTAAACCGTAATGATCTGCTACCGATTTAAAAGCTCCGCCTTTCATGACTGATGAATTTGGTTCATACAAGTACCTGTCTACGATATTCACAACACGCAATCCGCTGTTTCGTTCTTCTTTTGTTGTAAACGAATACCGTTGTTCTCCATCCGTTGAAAAGTTAACACAATGAATCTTCACATCTTCACTGCATTCCTCCCGATTCAGAATTAGCAATAATTCTTTGCATCCATTCTTTACCGATACGACATGTACTTCCTTGGTCTGCGGAAGCAACTCGATACATCGGTTTATATCAGCCATCGGAGAGACTTTTACAACAACAACCGGAGATTTTTTCAATAATTCAGGAGCCAGTTCGACGATATTCGGCTCACATTCTGTCAGGTCATATAATCGTTTATTGCAATCTGATCTGCGCGCAGGATCAAGATAAATAAAATCTAAATCCGGAAGCTGATTAATCAGAAGCATCGAATCGCCCTGAAGGACTTCAATATTAGTCGCATCTAACTGTTTAAAATTATGGATTGCCGCTTCACAATATTCCTCAAACCGTTCCATATATATATATCGCTCAAAATTCCGGGATATATAATAGGTATCAATCCCTAATCCTCCGGTCATATCACATCCCGTTCCTCCACCAAACAAACGTTGCTTATATGTTGCCGTCTGCTCTGATGAACATTGCTCTGTTGTTATTCTCGCAGGGAACCAGAGATTAAAATTAGAATACCATCCGGGCAGCTTATCCTTTATCTGTCTTCTGGACAATATCTGATCTGCGCAAAACGCCACATCTGTTCCCGCATATTTTTTTGCAGAAAGCAGCAACTGATTTACATCCTTCGTTAAATTCTCCTGAATGAAACGAATCGTCTCATCATTATATAATTTCATAACAGTCTTTCATTAAGAAGGCGTTAAGTATTAACTTAACGCCTATATTTCAATGACAAAGATAATTATTTATCCCGACTCTATATCTATTATTCTATTTCTCAGGACACTTTAGATGAGTCTGCTGCTGGTTTATTAATCCATACAATTTTATCTTCCATACTCATAGCTAATCCCAAAGGCACATACTCAGAGATTGTATTTGAAGAATTCAGACCATATCGTTCAATTTCATTTGTCCCGATTTTTTTCATAAAGTAATAATAAGACAATATATAGTCCTGAGTATTAGAAAGTGGTAGTTCCAGATTCTTAATCCGGTCAATGACAACAAAGCGATAATCTGCCCTGTAGTTATATGCTCTCAATGACTTATATTCACTGAGTTTATCCACATTCCCGTTTACAGCCTGCTCATTGAGAATCTGAATAAAATACATATTGATCTTCGGATCCATCCGGAACCCAAGATTAATATCTACCCTGAATATCTTCTGATCCTCAACCGGAGTTATTGAATAGTTACAGGTGTATGGTGCTTCTGCCACGTTCAGATAAATCAACCAATAGACATCTGCTCTTTTAGGAGAGTGATTTATCAGAGAAAACACAATATCATCATCTACCAGATTCTTATCCGGAGTATTTACCATATAAATAAGATGTGTAGCTGTTTTAGTAATCTCTGTATCAGCTGATACAGCCTCAACAACCGGTAAATATTGTTTTAAAGGAACAAATTTGATAAACCTGTTCCGTATCTCACTACCTCTTGTCCATGCATACATGGACAATGAGAAGAATGCGGCCAGAGAAAGAGTAAACCATCCTCCATGCGTAAACTTCTGCATATTTGACAAAAAGAAAGCTGTCTCTACAATAGAGAAAGTACCCGTAAAGAGACAAATTTTCCAGATTGCTGCTTTATTCTTAATCAGATAAAACGTCATTAGCACTGTTGTCATTAGCATGGTTATTGAAATAGCCAATCCATAAGCAGCCTGCATACGACTTGATTCTCTGAAGTAGAAGACCACAAACATACTACCCAGCCATAAGAACATATTAATCTTAGGTATGTACATCTGTCCTTTGACAATCGTCGGATATTTGATTTTCAACTGTGGAAAGAAATTCAGTGATATAGATTCACTCACTAAAGTAAATGTTCCTGATATCAGTGCCTGACTCGCAATGATAGCTGCCGCAGTAGCCATGATAACACCCGGAATCAGGAACCAGTCCGGCATCATTGTATAAAATGGGTTATCTGATACTTTCGTCGTTTGTATATTTTTAAGCAACCACGCTCCCTGTCCCAGATAATTCAGCATAAGCATTGATTTCACATAGATCCACGTCATCCGGATATTACGGATACCACAATGTCCGAGGTCTGCATATAAAGCCTCTGCTCCGGTTGTACATAAGAATACTGCTCCCAATAAGATAAACGTATGAGGATAATCAAACAGCATACGGTATGCATATACCGGACTTAAAGCTTCCAGAATTCGGGGATGAGTAAAGATTTGTGCCACACCCAGTACTCCGAGCATGAGAAACCATACAGACATTACCGGCCCGAAGTATTTTCCGATCTTCTGTGTTCCCTGTCGCTGAAATGCATATAATGTAGATATAATGATAACAACAATAGGTATCACCGGAATAGAGGGATCTACGTTTTGTAAGCCTTCAATCGCTGATGTCACTGTAATAGAACAGGTGATCACACCATCTGCAACCAGTGAACTACCCCCAACAATAGCTATCAGATAGAGCCATTTATATTTCATACCTTTTAATAATGCATAAAGAGAGAAAATACCTCCCTCTCCATTATTATCCGCACGAAGTGTTATCAGCACATATTTTATAGTAGTTTGTAATGTTAAGGTCCAGAATACAGCTGAGATTCCTCCCATAATCATATACGGATCCTGTAAAAATCCTTTATAAGAGAACATAGATTGCATCACATATAAAGGCGATGTTCCGATATCTCCGTATACAATTCCTAAAGTAATAAGCATCGTGCCTATCGACAGAGGAATTCCTTTTTCCAATGTTTTATCACTCATAACATGGTTCCGTTTTAATCTTTCTTTTATAAGAACTACTCAGCTTTAGCTTTGTTCAATTTTTATGTGTTAATTGAAAGTATGTATATCCTGCAATGAATTTCATCTACATTTTAAAACAATTTATAATTTCAGGTTTGTGTATTTCATAATTAAGCTATATCTTTGCATCGCATTCGGGAAAAACCCGATGTTTGAAGTTTGTCTCATTGTGTAATGGTAGCACAGCAGATTTTGGTTCTGTTAGTCTGGGTTCGAATCCTTGTGAGACAACAATAAAAAAAGCCGTTGAATATTCAACGGCTTTTTTTTATTTTATTTCAATCCCGGTATCAGCAAATGATCATATACAATTGAGCCGCCATAGAATCCGGTTATCATAATCAATATAAATGCAGCTGTGTATACAGCGAATACGATCCACTTATACTGATTTAAATTCCTTTTAATCAACCATGACAAAATCTGAATCCCTGATCCTATACAAAAACAGGTCGTTGCTGCCGAAGCAAAACTGGAATGGACATTCTTTAACTGACCTAACTCTCCGGTCAGATCAAATGTAAAATAGCTTCCGGTAATTACGGTACAAACTGCTGCAACTGAAGCAAACAGTAATGTAAAGAAGCTGAAAAACTCATAGCACTTACTTTCTTTCTTAAAAAAGAAGTAAATGCAGTAAAACAAATATCCAGTCATTCCCAGTGCTATGGGAAAATGGACAAACATCGGATGAATATGTGCTTCGGTAAACATAATAGATAAATTTAAATACTTAACATTTAACAACATATTATCTCATTTAGTTCGTATTAATCGGCTATCTCTCTTATTTTTAACAGCCTTATCCGAACAGAAATTAAACCAGTATGTTTTTATGATACATAGATACAAATGGTTTATTCAAAATGAAGCTGTCATTTCTCATATCATTTCCGTTTCTTCTGGTCAGTTTGTTCTTTTTCGGCGGGAAAGAGAGTAAGCATGATGACACTATGCTCATACAAACAGGAAATGACTCACTTTCTAAAGATATCTCAACGGTTATCAATGAACTTGGACCGGCAGATTCTCTGGCTTCTTGTTTCCTGAAGGCCTACCAGGACAAACGCATCTATTTCGTTCCACAGCGCGATCCTGACCGGATTGTTGACATGATGATCTACAAATCTGACCCATTGAAGTATAAATTCCGCTATGACATATATGAATATCCTTATTTATCGGCCGGGGCACGTAAAGCAATAATTATTCACGAGATGTACCATATATTTAAGGGACAGAATACAGATAATGATCACGACCACGAGGAGATGACAAAAGATCCTGTATATTTACATGCGCTTGAAAAGCTCTTTCCTGACAAAACACTATCCTTCTATGACCTGATGGCATACGCAGGAACGATGGGATCACCTGTTTTTGAGGAACTACCTCTTAATAAACAGGATGAACTGATTGATTTTTTTCACAGAAACAAGATCTATTATTAATTTTCAGGACATTATGAAAAAGCTGCTTTATATTCTACTATATACTCTTCTGACTTTATCTGCCACAGCAGGCGAAAAAAGCAGGAAAGCTCCCGTATATCTGATTCTTGACACAAAACCACGTCTTGATAATAACCAGATTCAGATAACAAGAAGTACAGTATATACTGATTCGGTCCATAAATCACCGACCATTATCTTCAGAATAAGGTCAGCTGAAAAGCAGATCAGTGAAAATTTTATCCACTCTGACTATATCGGAGAAGAAACGGGAATGAGTATCCGTACAATAGCCATACCTTTACTTTCAGAGTTAAAGACAATTGACTTATACCAGATACTAAAGGAGTCTGACGGAAAGAACTTTCGTAACTTTTGTCTGAAGCTCAGAGATAAAACTATTTACATAATAGATCGCGAAGACATCAGCTCCGATTCATTCAAGGCAATTGAAGTGAAGTATATACGGCATCTCAGATATTAAAAAAAGCGGCAATGCCCTGACGAATCAGGCATCACCGCTTAAAATCCAAAAAAGAAACGTATCGTTTTAATCAAGTTTATGCACTACTAATCCTGAACGGAGTTTCGGTTCAAACCAGGTTGTTTTAGGAGGCATAATGTTACCAGTATCGGCAATATCCATCAATTGCTTCATCGAAACCGGATAAAGAGCCAGAGCAGCTTTCATTTCACCACTATCCACTCTTCGTTTCAATTCACCCAGTCCTCTGATTCCACCTACGAAATCCACACGTTTTGAGGATCGCAAATCATCAATTCCTAATATATCGCGCAGGATAAGATCTGAAGAAATCGTAACATCCAGCACCCCGATCGGATCATTATCATTATATGTTCCGACTTTGGCTGTCAGCGAATACCATTTTCCATCAAGATAAAGCGAAAAATTATGAAGTTTATCCGGAGCATAAATATCCGCACCCATTTCTTTCACTTCAAAATTCTCTTTAAGCTTGTTCAGAAACTCATCTGAAGTCAAACCATTCAGATCCGTAACCAGTCTGTTGTAATCTATAATTTTAAGCTGTGTATCAGGAAAGCAAACAGCCAGGAAGTAGTTATATTCCTCTTCACCTGTATGATTCGGATTATTTTTAGCCTTTTCTGCACCAACCAGTGCTGCGGCGGCTGTACGATGGTGTCCATCAGCAATGTACAAGTACGGCATTTCACCAAATATCTCAGTAATTCGCTGAATATATTCAGGTTTTTCAATCACCCAGAAATGGTGACCAAAACCTTCCTGCGAAGTAAAGTCATACTCAGGTTTTCCGGAAGTTACATCTTTTATTATGACATCCAGCTCTTCACGGAACGGATAAGCAAAGAATACAGGCTCAAGATTAGCATTATTCACCCGCACATGCTTCATACGGTCTTCTTCCTTATCTCTGCGGGTCAGCTCATGTTTTTTAATAACGCCCGACAAATAATCATCCACATTTGCTCCGACAACCAAACCATACTGAGTACGTCCGTCCATTGTCTGTGCATATACATAATAAAGCTCTTTATCATCTTGCTGAAGCCAGCCTTTTTCCTGAAACTTCTTAAAATTCTCTACTGCTTTTTCGTATACCTCAGGAGCATGTTCATCCTTACCGGCAGGAAAGTCAATCTCCGGTTTAATAATGTGGTACAGTGACTGATCGTTTCCTTTCGCTTCCTCACGTGCCTCTTCAGAATTCAGCACATCATACGGACGACTTGAAACCTTTTCTACAAGATCTTTCGGAGGTCTTACTCCTTTGAAAGGTTTAATTTTTGCCATAACAAAAAGATATTAGATTCGATTTATATAATTTATTTCATTCGTTTTCCACAGTCATAATACAACCGGCATTCTGTTTACCAAAACAGCCCATCAGTTGCATTGATTGTATCGCAAAGAAAGTACATTTTTTGAATTTACCTATATCTAAATGCAATATTTTTCAATTCATTTTCAAGACATTACCCCCTTCAAATATATCATTTTGTCAGAATATCCCACATATTCAAAGATAAAAACCAGAAACAAACCCCTATTTTTTCCACAACAACCCATATAGACGCATCACTCTGACAATAAGATACTTAATTTTTCATTACACTGAACAGAAATCAGCTCCCGAATGTTTTATTATACAAACAATTAAACAATTGTCTATCTAATTAAAACCTGCTTAACAATGAAAAAATTAATCGGAATCTGCATGCTTGCAGGCGCTTTTCTGGTAGCTGTACCTCTTTCTGCTCAAACTCCCGTAAAACAGGATGTAAAAAAAGAGACTAAAGAACAAGTAAAACAAGGTAAAGAAGAGTTAAAAGGCAAAGAATGCCCTGCAAAGAAAGAAGATTGCAAACATGACAAAAAGAACTGTCCTCTTGACAAAAAGGATGTAAAAGAAAAAAAGGAAAAAAAATAATCTGCATATGAAAAAAGGGTGTGTCAAATCAATATGATTTTGACACACCCTTCTTTTTATAACAAAGTTAAGCTGACAGGTTATAATTCCTGAAACTAATGCTATTTAGGGATCCCTTATAACGCACATAAAGTTTGATTTTCAATCAGCACTATCAGCACTATCAGCATCGTGACACTGCTAATAATTGATAATCAGATGTATACATTAACATTAAGTGTGCTGATAAGTGTGCTGATTGAAGCTCTCAGTGCTGATTCGTTTGAGGTGAATCAGCACACTTATACAGTTGTTAATCATCTATTTAATCCAAAAGTGCTGATTGTGTCGATTCAAAACTCAAAACTCTGTGTAGAAAATAAAGAATAAGCGTCTCCGTGATTAGAATTCTTATGCAAATGGTTCATCGGAAAAACATCTGCACACAAATTTTCCTGATTTCAATTGCAACCATTTGCAACCCTACATAATACACTGTTAAACAACACAATACAGGTTGCAATTCAAGAAATTCAATTGCAACCTCAATTGCAACCTTTTTAACACCCATCAAAACACTACATATCAGACACTTACACCCCCTTTGGCTGTACGGTTGCAATTGGTTGCAATTCAAAACGTAAAACTCTGTGTATAGTTTTTTAATCAATTATAGAGCTTCCGGAAATTCTCTTAAGAGGTTTTCCATTTTCTCTTAAGAGAATTTCGAATTTCTCTTAAGCAAATTTCCAACGGCATGATCAGGCCCGTTTGCAAGTAGCAAACTGAAATTAGCAAGTAGCAAAATAAGTTTTGCAAGGAGCAAACTTTCATTTGCAAGGAGCAATAAATATTGTCTGATATCTCCATTCTTTCAAAAACAACAACCGTAAATCTTTGCTTTCTTAACCGTATATATTCGTAAGAGTAAACCGGCAATTAATTGCTGTATATAAGAGCTTTAGTTCGTTTATCCGTATGCTTTAGAAATCGCATGCGCATGCGTTGCAATTCCGATGCGCATGCGAATATAATCCGATGCGCATGGGATGTATTTCCGATGCGCATCGGAAAAGT
>JBOFKD010000318.1:0-1374 GCA_051657165.1 Bacteroidales bacterium
TACGATAAGCTCTGTCCGATGCCTGATCTTCAATAGCAGGATTCCACCATGGATCCATATGTATTACAAAATCGGCAGCTGTCAGATTTAACCCTAATCCTCCGGCTTTCAAACTGATAAGAAACAGAAGTTCATCTCCGGTCTGATATTGGCGAACCAATTTCTCTCTTTCCGGTATTGATGTTGAACCGTCCAAATATAAGTAAGAAATTCCTTTTTCATCCAACGCTTTACGAATAAGTGCCAAATGACTCGTAAATTGGCTGAAAACAAGGGCCCGGTGATTATTTTCTTTCAACTCATCGACGATATCCAGGAACGTATTAATTTTTGATGAAGACATATTAATGCCTTTATTCACCAGATTAATATTACATGCAGCCATACGCAATCGTGTGATTTCGGCTAACGCTTGTATCTGAGTTAATGCACCATCTTCGGTCAATTTCGTTTCGGCCTCTCTGCGAATTAATTCATAAGCAGCGGTTTCTTCTTCCGATAGCTGAATCTCCTTAACGATTTCTGTTTTTGGAGGTAGCTCATCCAGAACGGCATTTTTGGTTCTTCGCAACAAGAATGGTGATATCAGTTTCTTCAATCTCTTCTGCTGTTCTTTATCACGCATTTCGATTATCGGGAATACAAATCGGTCTTTGAATCGCTCAAATGTACCCAACAATCCCGGATTGATGAAATTAAATAAGTTCCAGATCTCACCTAAGTGATTCTGAATCGGTGTACCTGTAAGAATTAACCGGAAGTCAGCTTTTAACTTCATCGCTGCCTTCGACATCTTTGTCTCTTTATTCTTGATTGTATGAGCTTCATCCAAAGCAATCATACTCCATTCTTTCTGAGTCAAACGTTCTTCCTCTGTTACCAGAACTCCGTAAGTGACAATACATACATCATTGGCCTGAGCCAGTCTGATTTTCTCTAATCGATCGGCTGAGGGAGAAAGATTGACAATATTCAGAGATGGTGCAAAATTGCTGATCTCACGAATCCAGTTTGGTAAAACCGAAGCCGGTGCCACAACTAAAGAAGGACCTTCTTTTGCTTTATAAAGCAGCATTGATATAGTCTGAATTGTTTTACCAAGACCCATGTCGTCTGCCAGACATGCCCCGGCACCCCAACCATCCAGTCTAGCCATCCAACGGAAACCTTCTGCCTGATAATCTCTCAGTTCTGCCTGAAGATTACAAGGAACCTGGTATTCGGTTGTTTCCTGAACTTTCAGTTTTTCGCGGAACTCGTAATATTGTTTGTCAGCTTGCAAATTAATGCCCTGCATTGTCAGGTCTTCAATAAAGGAAGTCGTAAACTGATCCAGTACTAAGCCTTCTTTTGTATCCTGCACATAGGCATCCA